>NZ_JAVTSU010000020.1:0-135353 GCF_032678605.1 Pedobacter miscanthi | reverse complement strand
ACAGAGTACGAACTAATGCATTTAATTGGAAAAGAAAAAATCTGCGTTTCAATCTGTGTAATCTGCGGGAACCCTTACCCTTATTCATATTGAACTTCCAGCTGATCATAAACTGAGAACTGTTAACTGTAACCGCCAACTGTGAACTGAAAACTGGTAATCTAAATTAATCTTTGTAATTTTCACCACCATTTAAATCCAATGAAGCTTAATATCCAACCTGCCATAATTTTTAGAACCCCTAAATTTTCGTATCAATCTGAACTTGCAGATTGTTGGGAGGAATTAAAAAAAGCAATTGCCATATCGTCCTCTGCCTTTTACGAAACAATAAAAGACGTAGAAGCAGATAAACTGCACGAACTTCCACCAAAGCTGTACTTTACCATTTGGAAGTATTTTAACAGGGCAAAATTCCGGTCTACACCTTACGGCACATTTGCCGGATTTAGTTTATTAACCGATGCCATTAAACCATCCGATTGCAAAATTGTAATTGAAGAAGAACAAAAAATCCACGAGTTGGTCGATTGGCCTTACAAAAACAATATTCAGCTTCCCTTAGCCGATCTATTGAAAAAAAACTGCATGTTGTTTAGCAATAGCAGTTATTATTTCACGCTTAACAGCATTCGTTATATTGCATGTGCCGATGGCGTTTTCGAGCTTGCCGAACTTGATGAAGATGACTTTGTAAAACAGATATTAGCTGCCTGTTTAAAACCGATCCGTATTAACGAGCTTATTCAGGTGCTGAATTTAAAAGACGAAGGAGTAGAAAACCTTTTTGGTCTGCTTCAGGATATGCACGATCTGCAACTTGTTTTTACCAATTACGATCCTAATATTATTGGAAAAGACTATTTCCAACGCCTCGGACTCACCACTACAGAAGATTTACCCAAATACCTGATTGCCCAAAGAGACGTAAAAGCAGGCCATGTTAAAGAACAATTGCTTTCTGCTATTCCCGGATTAATCAAAACGCTTCATGGCATTTTGCCCAACGGCAATCGCGAAGCCCTGAGCCAGTTTATCACCAGGTTTAAAAAGAAATTCGAAGATCAGGAAGTACCGCTTTTACTGGCACTCGATCCGGAAATGGGAGTTGGCTATGATCAGCTAGAACAAACTGGCGAAAACGACGATTTGATTTCCAAATTAAATAATAAGCCGGGTCAAAAAGAGAACAATACCGATAGCATTAAGGCCGCTTTAAAAAACAGCCTTAGCCTGCAAAACTTCGAAAAAGGTAGTCCCCTGTTTTTGAACAAACTTGCTATAAAGTTAAACGAAAATCCAAGGCCATTGCCAAATTCGTTCAGCATGCTCATAACTGTACACGATGATTTAATTTTTACCGAGCAAATAGGCGGAACAACTGCAAGCGCGTTGATGGGTAGGTTTACCATGGCCGATGAAGCCGTTGAAACATATGCCAAAAGCATTGCCAATGCCGAACAGGAAGCCAATCCTGACGTGCTGTTTTTTGATGTAGCTTATATGGTAGAAACCAATATTGACAATGTAAACCGCCGCAAGCTTATTTACGGCCATCAATTGTCCATTCTTAATTTTGATACCTCCGCCAATCCACTTAGCCTAAATGATATTCAACTTTCTATAAAAGGTACAGAGGTTGTACTCCGTTCTAAGCGCTTAAATATGCGTCTGGTACCCCGAATGGCTTCTGCTTATAACTATTCCCGTTCCGATCTTTCTGCATTCAGGTTATTGTGCGATTTGCAACACCAGGGATTGGTAACCAGTCTCTCCCTACCGCTTGATAGCTTGTTTCCTGATCTCGATTATTACCCTCGTTTGCAATATCAAAATATCGTATTAAGCCCTTGCAAGTGGAAAATTAAAAAAGAAGATCTTTTAGGTAAAGACCAAAAGTTCCTGCCGATTGCCCTTTGTCGTGCCCATCTTGAAAAAATAGGCGTGAGTAATTATTTTAAAGCAGGAGTATCCGATCAAACCCTTTGTTTTGCCTTACATAATGACGAAGATTTAAATGCTTTTCTTCAATATACTCAAAAGCATACTACATTATATATCGAAGAAGTAAACCTGCCAAATAACAGCATCGTGGTGGATGAATCAGATAAGCCTTATCTGGCGCAGTTTATTTTAAATATCAACCACCAGGATAAAATTTATAGTGGTTTATTTCCTCAGGCCGAACATACGCAGGTTACCCGTTATTTCCTGCCGGGAACAGAATGGCTTTATTTCGAAATTTACTGCCATCAGCAAAGGTCTGATCAGATTCTGGCTGAAGTAATGGCGTCTTTTTTAGCAAATCACGCAAATGATATTAAATCCTGGTTTTTTATCCGCTACAACGAAAATGGAAACCATATCAGGTTTAGGCTATTGTTAAACGATAAAATTAAAGTGCAGTCGCTCACTTCGAGCCTGATGGATGATTTGGCCATATTCTTAAATTCCGGACTGGTATCTGATGTGCAGATTAAAACTTATAAGCGCGAACTCGAACGCTATGGCAGCGATATGATTGAGCAGGTTGAAACGCATTTTGCTTCCGACAGTGAATTTGTATTGTCTCTTTTCGAAACACAGCCCGAACATTTTGATAAATATAAACTTTGCTCGGTCCTGGTGGCAGAGATGATTAAAACAGGATTGTTTGAGCAACAAACAGCAGGAAAAATAATCAGGTCTTTATCCGATTCCTTTAACCGCG
Source organism: Pedobacter miscanthi (assembly GCF_032678605.1). GTDB lineage: Bacteria > Bacteroidota > Bacteroidia > Sphingobacteriales > Sphingobacteriaceae > Pedobacter > Pedobacter miscanthi_A. The sequence goes on along the minus strand of NZ_JAVTSU010000020.1, from coordinate 132,643 downwards.
AACATCACCTGGATGCTGCCGATTTTAAACAGCTTAATAATCATTACCAGCAGTTCAGAAAAACGGTATTTAGTGCACTTACTTCAGAACAGGAGCGTCAATTCGAACAATTTTTAGCCTCTTTCATCAATACCCTTAAGCAGGTTGTACCAGAGAAACGCGCTAAACTCTTTAGCGATTTAATGCACATGCATGTAAACAGGCTTTTTAATAAAGACCAGCGTACGCACGAAATGGTCATGTATTATTTTCTCTTAAAAGATATCCAGCGGCAAAATGCCATCAACAATTAACGGTTTAACCTCGCCATTGGGTTAACAACAGTTACCTCAATTTCGGTTAAATAACGGTTAAGCGGGTCTTTATAATACCTGAAAACATAATTATCTCCATAAAAATTATTCAGGCGCTTACCAATATTTTCAATTCCAACATGATGACTTTCAGTCTGTTTCCCTTTATTATCGTTGATCATATTGATGGTGCTGATATGGAGGTTATCTTTTTCGTAAACAATTTTAATTAACGCAGGCTGGGTAGAATGCGAAACATTTCCGTGTTTAAATATGTTTTCAACTAAAGTTAATAAAATAAGGGGTGGAAACCTTAACCCAAATAAATCTCCCGTTACTTCAAGTTCCAGATTAATCGTGTTAGCCGTTCGGAGTTTATGAAGATTGATTAAATGCTCAATTTGCTCAATTTCTTCGCTTAAAGGAACCATTTCTGATGCTTCAGGACGCTTTAATGCATAACGCATCATTTCAGCAAGATTCATAATAGCGTCTGCTGCCATTGGTGCCTTTTTACGGGCGTCGTTATAAATAAAGTTTAAGGTATTGAATAAGAAGTGGGGGTTAATCTGGCTGCGCAGGTAATTGTTTTGCGATTGTACCAAATCGTTTTCTAAAGCTTGTTTTTCAAGTTGGGTAATCAGGTTCAGTCTTTCCAGTGCTTCAACCTTCTTTTGATCCTGAAATGATTTAATGATATAAACATAACCCGTAGAATAACCAATAAATAATATTGAACGATAGATGCATGATAATATCAATTCCCGGTCAAAAGATCTGGCCGGGTTTGCTTTAATTAAACTTATTTTTTCGAATAGGATAATAAGCAGAAATGTAGAAACTACGTATGCAGAAATTATTACTGCAATGAGTATGGTAACCTTTAAAATTTTTAAAGCATTTGATCCCGTTTTTAATATCCTTTTCAGTAAAAAACCATAGGTATAAAATGTTAAAATATTAACGATGTAAACAAGTAGGTAGGCTCCCGGTTCTCTGAATCTATTGGTGGTTAAGCCAAGAATAAATACCTCATAAACGATGTAAAGACTCCATACTAACAGGTGAAACTTATACTTTTCGTAGAATATTTTTAAGTGTAAAAAGTTCATTTTTTTCTATTAAATCTATTTAAATGGGGCTTTTATCTCCCAAAAGCAGGTGTTTGTGTAAAAAAGTGGTTGCGTGTGGTTTTCAGGTGCATCTTTACAGAAAATTAATAACAACGATAATAACAAGAATTAAATACAACATATCATGAAAGCTCAACACACAAATACTTCAGCAAAACTTTCTAAAAAAACTGTTTTTGTTTATAAAAATATTAAAGCTCAAAACAGCTATGCAACTAGTCCGACAGGTGATCAAAGCCATAGTGCAATGACAAGCTTTATCATGGAATTTTAATTTCCATAATTAACTTATTTTAATAATTATATCAGCATATTTAATAATTAATACCATGAAAACTCAAAACACTATCAAACTTTCTAAAAAAACTGTTTTTGTTTATAAAAACATCAAAGCTCAAAATGCTTACTCAACCAATCCAACAGGAGATCAAAGCCACACTGTAATGACAAGTTTTATTATTATTGGTCTTTAGTTTTCGAACTAAGTATTATTCCAACAGGAGATCATCGTAATGGATCAGCTGGATTGATGCTATCTATTACTGATTACGGTTCGATTTGAGTAAACTGCTCTGTACATAGGCAAAGAAAGCATCTTTATAACCTTCGCCAATCTGTATCATTTCATTGTTTACCAAACGGATAATATTTCCATCTACCTTTTTAATTGCTGATTTAGCAACAATATTCGATTTATTAACCCTTATAAAAGCATGGCTTTCCAGGGCTTTTTCAATCTCTTTAAGTGTAAGATAGGTGGTGTGGGTTTCAGATTTGGTGATAATCTGGATATAATTTTGTAAAGCTTTAATGTAAAGTATTTCGTCAATCGCGATGTTTGAAAAAGCGTATTTATGATCACCTTTAATATAAAGTGCTGCTACCTGCTCAGTTTCTTTTGTGGTAACTTTAGCATTGTTAGCCTCTTTCTTTAAAATACGGTCAATACCCAAAGCAAATTTTGCAAACGAAATGGGTTTAAGTAAATACTGATCTGATTGTACATCAAATGCTTGTAAAGCATAATCAGGATGGGCGGTAGTGAAAATTAAATATTTTGCTTTTTCCCTGATATTTTTGGCAAGTTCTAAACCATTGATGCCAGGCATATCGATATCCATAAACAATAAATCAATCTCATCGTCGATGCTGATCTCCATAAGTGCCTGCACTGGGCTGGTAAAGGTCTTAAAAATGGTTAGCCCCGGCATTTCTGCAATATGGTCAGTTAGCACCTCAATTGCATGTTGCTCGTCGTCTATAACAACGCATTTTAGATTCATGATTTTAAATATGTTTGTTTTGATTTGATTTGAATGCAAGTTAAATAAAAATGAATTGATTTAGCAAATGGGCTAAAAAAAATCTTGAATCCGTTTCATCTAAAAAACTTCCCGGTTTCGTGTAATATTCTGCGGGGTTGATGTAAAAAAATTACTCAACACACTTCTTTTTGTAATCTTTAAACTGTTTGCCAAAAACAAAACAATCAGCGGGTTAAAAGCCCCTGATTAAATTAAAACATCTACCTGCCCATTATTGTGTAGCCTGTGGATAGCAAAATAAAAACAGGCCATACAACACTGGGTTAAAGATTTTACTAAAACATTAAAAAAAAGAAATACCGAAAAACAAGAAATATTCCCCCCTACATCTATCTACCTCCAAATGAAACACAACGAATACGAGTACTTACTTAACAAAATCTATTACAAGGGGATTCTTAAAAGCCAGGGAATCAACGCCGATATGTATCAGAGAATGCAAAACGAATACAGCAACTTGGATGTTCCAAGCCTTGTAAACGGAAAGCTTGACAGCGATTATGCATTCAGAAAATCTTTTTTGGTTGTTCGCAATTATGTTCAACAAGCCATTAAAGATGGATTAAAAAGCTTTCAGTTTACGATGAAAGCAACTGATATTAACAAGTTGACTTACATGGTAGATATGCTGAACAGGAACTTTTTTGATAAACAAAGTTTAGATCAGATCATTATCACAGCAAATTCGGTATTTAATCAGTATAATTTAAAAAACTAACACCTATAAAAGATATATAACATGGAATTGAAAGACGAAATAGGGCAATTTGCCGTAAGAATCAAGAAAATGCTTCCACAAGTTCAATCTGAAGATTTAACAAGGAACGCTTTGGTAATGCCTTTTATCCAAATCTTAGGATTTGATCCTTCTGAGGTTCAATCTGAGGCAGTATTAGATTTTGGTGTTAAAAAAAGCAAAAAGGTTGATTATACCATTATGAAAGATGGTGAGCCAACGATTTTGGTAGAGTGTAAACACCATAACGATAATTTAGATATCCACGATTCTCGCTTATCTAAGTATTTCCGTAAAACAAAAGCTAAATATGGCTTATTAACCAACGGTTTAGTATATCGCTTTTACACAGAGAAAATGGTGAGGTCAAAGAAAAATCAGGAACCATTGTTCGAATTTAAAATTACCGATACCAAAGCAGCTACCATTGCAAAAATGATCGAAGATCACAAAGATTACTTCAATGTAGATCATAAACAAGCTCCGCTAGCAAGCTAAAACAATATTCTTCAGGAAATTAAACCTTCCTGAATGCATTAAAAGAGTCCCGGTCAAATCGATTGGGACTTTTTTTGTGAATTGGAATTAGATAGGTTAATGGTAAACAGGGTAAGGTTAACTGTTTAAATCGGTTAACTGTAAACCGCCAATTGCGAACTGAATAGCGTTAATTTTAGGAAGATGATCATAAACGCCTGTCGCCAAACGCTACTCGCTCAGCGCAAAAAAAAAAGGATGTCCGGATTTTCTCCGAACACCCTTTATCTTATTATTCTATACTATCTGGTTAAATCAACTCCACACTTCTGCTTACAAAAGCAGTTAGTTCCGCGCCGGTTAACATGCCTTGAGCCAATAGTGCTAAATCTACAGCTTGTTTAGCTAATGTGCTTTGTTCTGCTTCATCAGACTTTAAGATCTTGCTGATCAACTTATGGTTTCCGTTAATGGCAACCTTGTAATTGTCTGGCATCTGGCCGTAGAAGCCCATTCCACCGCCCATAGCAGCCATATCTTTCATACGGCGCATAAACTCATCCATAGTGATGGTTACAGGAAGCTCTTCAGGGTTTAATGCTACAATCTCTACTTGCATACCAGGTTTAGTGATGGCTTTTTCGAAAATGACAGTCACCTCTTTTACCTGATCTTCAGTTAAAACGTGCTCATTTTGCTCGTCTTTCTCAATTAATTTATCTGCAACGCTAGAGTCAACACGTTTAATTGATGTTTTTTCTAATTTTTGCTCCAACTGGTTAATAAAGTGGTTATCGATCGGTGAATCTAAAACCAAAACGTCATAATCCTTTTTATTGGCCGATTGGATAAAAGCATCCTGTTTAGAAGCATCATTGGTATATAAATAAACCACTGTACCGTTTTTATCAGTCTGCAAAGGAGATACCTTTTCTTTATATTCAGGAAGGGTGAAAAGTTCGTTTTTGGTGTTTCCAACTAAAGCAAAATCCTTGGCTTTATCGTAAAACTTATCTTCGCTAATCATGCCGTATTTTACAAACATGCCTATGTCTTTCCATTTGTTTTCGTAAGCTTTACGGTCTTTAGCAAACAATTCGCCTAATTTATCAGCTACCTTTTTAGTGATATAGTTGTTGATCTTTTTAACGTTACTATCAGCCTGTAAGAAACTACGCGATACGTTTAATGGAATATCTGGTGAATCGATTACCCCATGCAATAACATTAAAAACTCCGGTACAATATCTTTTACCTCATCAGTAATAAAAACCTGGCGAGAATATAGTTTGATTTTGTTGCGTTGCATTTCGAAGTCGTTTTTCAACTTAGGGAAATACAATACACCAGTTAAATTAAATGGATAATCAACATTAAGGTGGATCCAGAATAATGGCTCCTCGCTAAATGGATATAATTCGCGGTAAAAACTTAAATAATCCTCATCTGACAAATCTGCAGGAGCTTTTGTCCAGATTGGATTAGTAGTATTGATGATGTTATCAACCTCAACATCATTGTATTTTGCTTTACCTTCTTCGTCAACACCATCTTCAACAGATTCTGTTTTGGTGCCAAATTTAATCGGAACAGGTAAAAACTTAGCGTATTTATCTAATATTTCCTGAAGTTTGCTTTCTTCCAAAAATTCTTCAGAATCTTTGTTTACATGCAGGATGATATCGGTACCACGTGTGGTTTTTACACCCTCGGTAATTTCGAATTCGGTACTGCCATCGCAAACCCAACGTGCCGGTTCAGCGCCATCCTGGTAAGATAAAGTTTGAATTTCAACTAAATCAGCCACCATAAAAGCCGAATAGAAACCTAAACCAAATTTACCGATGATTTCATTGGCATCTTTAGCGTCTTTAAATTTCTCTACAAACTCACTTGCGCCAGAAAATGCAACCTGGTTGATATATTTTTTAATTTCTTCGGCAGTCATACCCAAACCGTTATCGCTAATGGTAATGGTTTTTGCCTCTTTATCAACAGCAACCTGCACCAATGGTGTGCCAACTTCGCCGTTGAACTGACCTAATGAACCTAGTCTTTTGATTTTTTGAACCGCATCTACAGCGTTAGAAACCAATTCACGAAGAAAAATTTCATTATCAGAGTATAAAAACTTCTTAATTATCGGGAAGATATTCTCGGTATGTATGGAGATATTTCCTTTTTCCTGTATGCTCATATGTAAATAAATTGTTTAATCTATATCCTGCATAACAAGGCTTGTTCCAAAAGGATTTGTTTGCCAAAATGACAGTATGAATGTAAAATGGAAAAATGTAAGATGGTGGAGGTAAGACGCGATCGTCATTTCGAGCGGAGTGCAACGAAATCGAGAAATCTGCCTCGAGATAGATCTCTCCGCTCCACTGCGTTTCGGTCGAGATGACGCTGCTCTTTTAACACTCGTCCGTGGTCTGTGTCCTGATTCTGTGGTATGTGTCCTCACAGATCACTAATAAAGTTCCCTTCCAAATTTTTTATTCCTCTTCACTATAAGCAAGTTCAATATCAATAAACTGAATAATCAACGAACATACATTGCCTTCAACATCAAAACCATAATAAACAGGGTAGGTGCCATCGCCAAAACCACTCTGGAAAAATGGAATATGGTAATCTGTTCCGGGGATTTTCCAATTGATCCAGTCGCCGGCTTCACGTTGATAAATTGGATTTTCAGCGTAATTAGCTGCAAAAAGTACAGCGAAATAATCATCGTAAAGATTTTTACCCGAATTTTCGCTATGGAATTTGTCCTGAAAGGCACAGAAATGTTTTAAAGTTTCCTTATCCAAAACACAACCTAAACCAGCATCTACATTAAATCCGAAAAACTCACCTTCATTAAAATCAGCAAGATCTTCAGTTCCGATTAATGCTTCTTCAAACCTGACGGCATCGTAAGCAGTAAATTGTACCTTAACGGCTGCGTAACGGGCACAATCATCATCATCAGGTATTACTACAGCAGCAGTTACCGGAAATTCGCCTGTTGGTACTTTGATCAGGTATGGTTCGGCATCGTTTTGAATGTAGACTAAAGGATCGCGGACTAAAATGTCACCTGTTGGGATGGAAACACTACCAAGTTCTAGATGATCGATCTTTTTGCCAGCTACTTCCGTTTCTTCGAAATAATCGTTGAGGTTGTTAGGACAGGCCAGGAGGTTCCGTTTTTCATTCCAGGTTTTTAACCACTGCTCACTTAGTTTCATGATGTTTTAAATAGATTATGGGATAAAAATAAAAAAGCCAGGAAAATTTAAGGTCTTCCCGGCTAAATATTTTTGATTCTTTTAAAATTAATTCAAATGAAAACTTGGTTTGTCTTCTTCTAATGATAGGATTTTCGAAATCTTTTTAAGCAACACATCCATTTGGAATGGTTTTGATAAGAAATCATCCTGACCATAGTTTAGCGTTGTAAAATCTTTTGGATCGTATAAACCCGAAATCAACAGAATCGGAATTTTAGAGGTACTTTCAATCGATTTTAACTGCTCACATAATACACGCCCATCTATATGGCCAAGAGAAATATCAAGTAAAATTAAATCCGGGTTAAAATTTTCAATCCTGTTAAAAATTTCCTCTCCATCACTAAGTGCCGAGACTTTAAAGCCCCCGATTTCCAGTATCAATTGTATGGTTTCTAAAACCTCAATGTCATCGTCTACTACCAGTATTCTCTTCATATGTGCTAGCAATTTATATGCTATAAAAATATAACAATAGTTTGTGTTGTTATGTTTACAATCTTAAGAATATTTTAACAATAAATTTATAGTTCTCCGAAAATAGATTGCCGTTTTAGCTTGCCTGTTGTACAATGCCTTCTTTTTGTAGAATGAAATTAAATAGTTCGTCAATCGGTTTCTGTAAGATTTTTCCAGGTTCAATACCATTTTCGAGTAAAACCGATATTAATGATTCCTGATAATAATAGGCTATTGAACCCACGAAATGACATGGAACACTTTTATGTTTTGGATAATCTTTCACATTGGTATCTACAAATTCCTGAAAACCAGTGCGAAGGATATCCTGGATAAATGGATGATCTTTATGGTTGGCCATGAAACGGCTAAACCCGGCTAAATAAATGTTAGGGAAAGGTTTTTGGTAAACATTGGTAATAATTTGTTCCTTTTCGGAAGGAAAGGTTTTTTTAAACTCTGCCGCTAAATTGGAAGGCATTTTATTGTATAAATAGCTTAAAAGTACTTTTTTGCCGAAAAAAGTGCCGGAGCCTTCATCGCCCAATACATAACCCAGGCCGTGGTGGCCATCGTGGATTTTCTTGCCATCAAAATAACAGATATTAGAGCCTGTACCTAAAATGCAGTTTAAACCTTCAGCATTTCCACAGGTGGCATATACAGAGCCTAAAAGATCATGATCTACAGAGATAAAAGCGTTTTCGAAAACAGCAGATAAGCCATTTGAAACTACTTCATGTTTATCAGGTGAGGAGCAACCGGCGCCAAAAAAGTAAATTTCCTTAACGTCACTGGCATATTGGATCAGGGATTCATTTTTAGTTATCAGTTTGGTAATTTCCTGCTCACTTAAGAAATAAGGGTTTATTCCGGGAGTGCTAAATTTAATGGTTTCGCCATTATGATAGCCCATCCAATCTGTTTTTGATGAGCCACTATCTGCAACAAGTATCATGCATTAAATATAAAAATTAATTACAGAATTTTATGATTGCAATAATTTCTTTACTTCTGTTAAACCGTTTTAGGAAAGAGATTAATTTGTAAATAAAAGTAAATTTCCGATTATCAATACTTTGCCAATGTAAACTGATTAAATAATTTTAATTAACACTATTGGCTAGGCAAAGGAATATCTCTTCCATAATCTTTGATATAACGAATGGCACTTTTTATTTCACAGTCCGTCAATGTATCCATTTTTGCTTCCTTATATGTCCCTGTCTTACTATACCAGCCTTTATGTTTTTTGGTAAAAGTATAATTAACAAGCTTTAAGCTATCCATTATTGCTAAATCATTAAAAGTAGCCCACCCCCGGTCATCTTTTTGTTCCGGTAGTATTCTTAGGTGACAGTTCCAACAGCCAAGATTAGAAACAATTTGGTGAGCATCATATGCATAATATTTACAGGTATCAATCACTTTTTTTGTGATAGACATTTTTGTTATTTTTTTAGGTTTAGTTGTGCATGATAGAATTGCAACTAGCAATAAATTAACTAAACTTTGCTTTATTGTATTTGAATCCATTGGTCGGATTATTGAGTAGGCATTACGATATTTCTTTCATAATCTTTTATATAGCGTATGGTACTTTTTATTTCACAATCAGTAAGTGTATCCATTCTAGATGTTTTAAATGCTCCTTTTTTACTATAATTCCCTTTGTGCTTTTTGGTAAAGGCATAATCAACTAGTTTTAAGCTATCCATTATGGATAATTCACTAAACGTTGGTATTTCAAATAGTCTTTTATCAGTTCTAACATGGCAGTTATAACAACCAAGGTTAGAAACAGTTTGTTGGGCATCATATGCATAATATTTGCAAGTAGCATCAATTTTTTTTTTGACTGCAATGTTTTCGGTATTTTTTGACTTGTTAGTACACGCCAACATTGCAAAAAATAACAAACTACCTAAACTTAGCCTTATTGTATTTGAAACCATAACAATTATTGGTTTGACATTGGAATATTTCTATTATAATTTTTTATATATTGTATCGCGTTCTTGATTTCACATTCACTTAAACTGTCCATCTTGGATGTTTTAAATGCTCCCTTTTTACCATAATCTCCATTATGTCTTTTAGTAAAAGCATAGTCAATCAGTTTTAAGCTATCCATTGCAGATAATTCACTAAATGTTGCGATATTATTATCTAGCCTTTTCTCTAATTTAACATGGCAATTATAGCAACTAAGATTAGATATAGTTTGACGGGCATCATATTTGTAAAACTTACAACTGTCAACAGTTATTTTTTTTATTACCCTCGTATTATTTTCTGAGTCGTTTAGACATGCCATTATTACAAAAAATAATAGACTACCTAAGCTTATCTTTATTGTATTTGAAACCATTTGTCGGATCATTTAAAAACGTTCTTAATAAAATTGCAGTATTGCGATTGGGGCTAGAATATGTGCTTTTCATCATATCTTTGAGATTCTGCATGATAAAATGCATTATATCCCCCCTTTCGGTATCTGATATTGCGTAACCAGTATTGTTACCCAAATGATACATTAATCTATTTTTCTTATCGCTATCTTCAATATCATCCAATCCCATAGTATGAAAAAATTCATGAGCACCGGCATACTTATTTTTTTGCCAAGTATTATAAGTAACAGTTGCTGGTCCACCATCTGATTTTGTAAGCCCTCCAGATGCTCGTCGTTTCCCATAATGATCGGTAAACTGATAACCAACACTATCAACAATAGCTAATACAAAATCGTTTCCTTTTAACTGGCTTAATATATTAATTTGTAATACGTTAATTGTAAAGTTAAAGTTATAACGAATAGAATAAGTATGATTCTTTTGTAAGTTGAAAGCCCTTTTAGCAGCGTTATATTAAAAGAATATAACCCCACTCTTATACCCGCCACCTCTTAATTTATTCGAAATCACATGTTGGGTAAAAGTCATTAAGCTATTTAAGTAGGGTGCGCCATTAGTGGTTAAATCCAATACTTTTAAGGAATGGTAAAATCGCCGTAGAGGCTCAGCTCGCCACTGCCATTATCGGAAATGCGCAGGTTTTTGGCAAAGATACCTCCTGTTAAAGGTTGATTCTGCAGTATTGCAAAACGCATTCTAAGACTGTTAATTAGTCCATTTTCCATAGTTTAAACAATAATTGCTCAACAGGGAATTGGGCTTTAATTTTTTTCGGTTACAATTTACTGATCTCAGGATAAATCAATAGTTATTAACCAGTAATTAAATTACCAAGAAGAAATGAGAAATACAAATATTTAAGCCGCAATTTTCAATTACGAATGCCTGATGGGTAGATGAATTTTTAATATAAAAGTTTTACATAACAAAGTATCTCTACACCATGCTAACCAATGAACAAATGACTATTGAACCAATGAACTAATCTAATTCCCTAAATTTATATTCCCGCTAATTGCTTTTAAGTTGGTTTCGGCTATTTTGGCCTGATATTGCATTTCGATAAAACGGTTTTGTGCATCAATGGCATTACGTTGTGCTTCTCTTAGTTCTAATGGCGCAATGCTTCCTAAACGGTATTTTGCCAAAGTAATATCAAGGTTTTCTTTTGCAATATCAACGTTTCGTTGTTCAAGCTTTATCAGATCTAAATAAGTGCTATAGTTTTGGTATGCGGTGAGCAATTGCGAATTTACATCAAGCTTCGTTTTACTTAAAGTAAGGGTAGAATTATCGATCTCTATTTTGGCATTGCGTTCTTGCTGACGTTGTAAAAAACCGTTAAATAAATTAAGGCTTGCAGTAACCCCATAGGTAAATCCGTTTGCGGCAAATTTCTGGTTAAAACCTGTTGGGCTGGTGCTGTTTGCCCTGCTGTAGCCAGAATTTAAACTGATGGATGGGTATCTTGCTCCACGCACTGATTTTAAAGTTAAAGATGCAATGCGCTGATTGATAAAGGCATTTTGTACATTCGGGTTTTGCTGCTCAGCCAGTTCGGCCATTTTAGAAAACAGAATTCCTTTATCTACCTCAATACTATTCTCTACAGAAAATGTGGTTCCAATATCCCTCACCATCAACTGGTTTAGGCGGACTTTAGCCACTTGTAAGGCATTTTTAGTTTGCAGGTAATTTGATGTATCAGTGTTATAATCAACTTGAGCGGTTAATACGTCGAGTTTAGAGCCACGGCCAAGTTGCAATTTGGTTTTGGCTATATTGGTACGCAAAACCGAAACATCCATGGCACTATCTGCCGCGATAACCAGTTGTTGTTGCCTTACCACATCATAGTAAGCCGTAATTACATCAGCAACGGTAGTTAATATGGTTAAGCGTGAGTTAAGTTCACCCTGTTTTTGTAATTCTTTTAAACGGTCGTAATTGGCAAACATGCTAAAACCATCAAAAATGGTCCAGTTTAAATCGGCACCATAACTGTTATTGGTACTTTTTGCGCCCGTAATTACCCGGTCAGGACCAGTTGCAGGGGTTTGACGTGTATTCTGGATACTTCCACCATTGGTATAACTTCCTGTTAAATTAGGCAACATACCTGCATTACCGATATTGGCATTGTTTTTTGCAATATCGATCTGGTTTTTACTGATTTTGATGTCGTAATTATTCTGTAAAGCAACAGTAATCGCTTCTTGTAAGCTCAGTTTTTCCTGTGCAAAACCCGAAAGCGATAAGCTTAGCAACAGGATCAATATTTTCAAATTTTTGCTCATCTTATTCTTCTGTGTGTAAAGCTTCTTGTTCAAAACGATGGGCTTCTTTTAATTCTTTATTTGGTTTGTATGGTTTTGCCCAGTAAGAGTAAATCGCAGGGATTACAAATAAGGTTAAAACCAAAGAGAACAATGTTCCGCCCACAATTACGGTTCCCATACTCATCCTGCTTTTTGCAGCGGCACCTAAAGCTAAGGCGATAGGTAAAGCGCCAATAGCAATGGCCAAACTGGTCATTAAAATTGGGCGTAAACGCGAAACAGCAGCCTCGCGGATGGCCTGGGGGATAGCAATGCCTTTTTCTTTTAACTGGTTGGCAAACTCGACAATTAAAATACCGTTTTTGGTTACCAGACCAATTAACATAATGGTACCGATCTGACTAAAGATATTCCAGCTCTGCCCACATAACCACAGCGATAAAAATGCACCGGCAACGGCCATTGGGACTGTTAAAATGATAATGATGGGATCTTTAAAACTTTCAAACTGTGCCGAAAGGATTAAATAAACCAATAGGAGGGCCAAACCGAATGCGAAGAAAGTGTTTGAAGAACTTTCTTTAAAATCCCGCGATTCTCCACTTAAATCCGTTGAGAAAGTTTCGTCCAGTACCTTTTTAGAAATAGCATCCATGGCATCAATTCCTTCGCCTATACTTTTACCGGGTGCTAAACCTGCTGAAACAGTAGCGGCAATAAAACGGTTGTTCCGGTATAATTGCGGCGGACTACTTTCTTCTTTAGCCGTAACCACATTATCGAGTTGTACCAGTTCGCCTTTATCATTACGAACATAAACCGAACTTAAATCCAATGGATCTTTTCTGTCGCCACGATCAAACTGACCGATTACCTGGTATTGTTTACCATTCATGAAGAAATAGGAGAACCTTTGCCCGCTTAAACCAAGGTTTAAGGTTTGGGCGATAGCTGAAATAGAAACGCCTAAGTTTTTAGCCTTATCACGATCAATGGTTAGGTTAATTTCGGGTTTGTTAAATTTCAGGTTTACATCCGATACTGTAAAAGTGGGGTCCTTCGATACCGCATCCATAAACAATGGAATTTTCTCCCTTAGTTTTTCGAAATTCTGTGCCTGAATGATATAACTGATGGGTAAACCACCACGCCGGCCAACAGAAATGGTAGGCTGTTGGTTAACAATGGTTTTACCTTCCGTATATTTTTTTGTAATCCGGGTGAGCATATCCGCTATGTCTTTTTGCGAACGCTCACGATCTTCAGGATCAGTTAAACCCATTCTTACAAAACCAGAGTTTACAGATCCCGAACCACCGAAACCTGGTGAGGTAATGGTAATATTAACGTTTTTTTCAGGAACGGAGTCAATCACCAGCTGGTTCAGTTTCATGATAAACTGATCGGTATAGGCAAACGATGCACCTTCTGGAGTGGTGGCATTGATGTTTATCGCACTCCTGTCATCATAAGGGGCGGTTTCTTTCGGTAATATCTTCCAGAACAAGAAAATTAAGCCCATACACACCAGAATAATTGGGATAGAAAGCCACCTTTTATCCAGGAACTTGTTCAGGTTTGATTCGTAGGCATCGTTTAACTTTACGAAATATGGCTCTGTCCAGTTGTAAAACCTGGAAGGCTTATGGCCACCTTTTTTCATCAGGTAGGCATTTAACATCGGGGTTAAAGTAAGGGATACAAAGGCTGATACCAGTACCGCTGCGCCAATTACCACGCCGAACTCTCTAAACAAACGGCCCACAAAACCCTGTAAGAAAATTACGGGTAAAAATACCGCCGCAAGCGTAATGGAAATGGAAATTACAGCAAAAAAGATTTCATTTGATCCTTTTATAGCCGCCTCAAATGGCGACATACCTTCTTCTACCTTTTTAAAGATATTTTCGGTAACCACAATACCATCATCCACTACCAAACCGGTAGCCAGTACAATGGCCAGTAAACTCAATACGTTGATCGAAAAACCAAAGGCATACATGATAAAGAACGTGAAGACCAGCGATACCGGAATATCGATTAATGGCCTGAAAGCAATGGCCCAATCCCTGAAAAAGAGGTAGATAATCAAAATAACCAACACCAAAGATAAACCGATGGTTTCGGCAACTTCGGTAACCGAACGTTTAATAAATAAGGTATTATCTAAGGCCACTTTCAGCTTAATATCCTGTGGAATATCGGCCTTTAATTTATCGAAACGTTTATAAAACTCTTTACTGATGTCGAGGTAATTTGCCCCAGGCTGTGGAATAATGGCAATGGCTACCATGGGTTTGCCCGATTCGCGTAAAATGGTTTCTTCATTTTCTGGTCCCAAAACCGCATAACCCACATCTTTTAACTTAATCACCTGGTTGCTGTCTGTTTTCAGGATCAGGTTATTAAACTGGTTTTCATCAGTCAGTTTTCCCAGGGTTTTTACTGTTAGTTCTGTGGTTGCCCCCGTAATTTTTCCCGAAGGAAGTTCTACGTTTTCATTATCTAAAGCGGTAACAATATCCTGCGAGGTTAAGCCATAAGCACTCAGTTTATTGGGGTCCATCCAGATCCGCATGGCATATTTCCGCTGACCCTGAATTTGTACACTACTTACTCCTGGAATGGTTTGGATACGATCTGCAATTACGTTTTCGGCAAAATCACTCAGCTCCAGTGTATTGCGCTTGTCGCTCTGGATGGTCATTGATAAAATCGGATCTGAGTTTGCATCCGCCTTGCTTACTACCGGTAAACCATCAATATCTTTAGGTAAAGTACGGGCAGCCTGCGATACCTTATCACGCACATCATTGGCTGCCTCTTCAATATTTTTATCAAGGTTAAACTCGATGGTGATGTTACTGGTACCCTGGTTACTGGATGATGAAATATTCCTGATTCCATCAATGGAGTTGATCGATTTTTCTAAAGGTTCGGTAATCTGCGATTCGATAATATCCGAGTTCGCACCAGGATAAGATGTTCTTACCGAAACCACTGTTGGGTCAATAGATGGGTATTCGCGTACCCCCAGAAAGGTATAGCCGATTATCCCAAAAAGGACAATCAATAAATTCATCACAATGGCCAGAACAGGCCTTTTTATACTCGTGGTTGAGATACTCATAATTATTCTTTAACCAAATGAACTTTTACAGGAGCATCTTTCTTTAAAGCCATCGATCCGGTGGTTAAAACCGTATCGCCAACTTTTAATCCTGAAGTAATTACAATATTTTCATCGGTACGGGTCCCGGCTTCAACCTTCACTTCCTGTGCGGTTCCATTTTTTTGGATATACACGATTTTACCTTTTAAAACCGGTACTACTGCTTCATTAGGGATCAGAATGGCATTTTGAAGGGTGCTTAACGCCAGTTTGATCTTCGCAAATGAACCTGGTAATAAAACATTATCTGCATTTGGTGCCAATGCCCTGATTTGAAGTGTTCTGGTAGCGGCATTTATACCCGGTTCTATGGCGTAAACTTTACCTTTGTTTTCTTTAGAAGAACCATCGGTGGTAAAGGTAATTTCCGAATTTATTTTAATCTGTCCGGCATATTTCTCCGGAACGGAAAAAGTAACTTTAACCGGATTGGTACTTACCAGGTTGGCAATTACTGTAGCTGGGGTTAAATAAGTTCCCGCCGAAATACTGCGTAAACCTACTCTGCCTGTAAAAGGGGCACGGATTGTGGTTTTGGCCAGTTGTGCCCTGATGAGTTGAGCCTGTGCCTGTAACGATTTTAAATCGGCTAATGAAGTATCGTATTCTTCCTGGCTGATGGCGCCTTTGGCCAAAAGTTGTTTTGCCCTGTTTTCATTTGTGCCCGAAAGCTTTTGCTTGGTCAGTGCATCCTGCAATTGTGCCTGGATATCCCTGTCGTTTACTTTTACCAGTACGCTTCCTTTTGATACAGTTGTACCTTCCTGGAAAAAAATACCGGTAACTAATCCCGAAACCTCACTTTTAAGTACAACAGATTCGTTGGCATCAATGGCCCCGGTAACTTCCAGGTCGTTATCAAATGATGTTGTTTTTACCACAATACCATCTACCACAAGTGGTGCCGATTTCCCGTCTTTACCACCTCCTTTACCTTTTCCTGCCCCTGAAGATGCCCCGCCTTTTCCTTCAATTTTTTTGTTTGCGTTAATTCTGTAATAGACTAAATAAGCCAAGCCTATGGCCAAAACAGCATAGATAATATACCTTTTCTTCATGTTTATATTTGTGTTGTGCGTATTCCGGACATTAAAATCAAATTAACGCCAGATTAGAGCGTAAAAATATTCAAATAGTTTAGTCCTAAATTTGTTGTATTAAGGATGTTACAGCTTTTTCAGTTTGGAGCTGGCAGTTTTCAGTTTGGAGTTAATCCATCGGCTAATACCATGTAATTGCTCTTTATATCCCCGTAACTTAGTTAGAGGTAAGAAAGCAAATTGATTTTTTAGGATTGATTTGGCTAAAAAACCATCAATCATCAACCATTAACCAATCTGACGGAAACAACTATTTTACACCACATTTAGCTATTTTATTCCAAAACCTCATCAATAAATATAAATTTGTGGCAAAACACAGTGAATATGTTTAATAAAAAATCAATTTTAAGTTTAGTTTTACTACTAACGTGTATTATGGCAGCGAAGGCGCAGGTAAAAATAGGCTTTGAGGTTTCTTTTAAAGAACCACAGGCACACTATGCTGAAGTACAGATGAATATTTCTGGCTTGGCAAAAGATTATGTAGATGTAAAAATGCCGGTATGGACACCAGGTTCTTATCTGGTGCGCGAATTCGAAAAAAGCGTAGAAGAATTTAAAGCTACAGCTGGGGGGAAAACAGTTAAAGTAGAAAAGGTGAGTAAAAATACCTGGAGGATTTTTTCTGCTAAAGCAGCAAATATTCAGGTAAATTACCGTGTTTATGCATTCGAAATCTCGGTGCGTACTCCTTTTATTGATGAATCGCATGCTTTCTTATCTCCAACAGGGATTTTTATGCATCCTGCTGGCATGATTAAATCACCAAGTACCGTAAAAATTGTTCCCTTCAATACCTGGAGCAAAGTATCAACCGGTTTAGTGCCCGTTGCTGGCGAACAGTTTACTTATAAAGCCAGTGATTTTGATATTCTTTATGATAGCCCTATTGAAGTGGGTAACCAGGATGTTTTCGAATTTACAGCAGCAGGCGTTCGCCATGAAGTAGCCATGTATGGTGGCGGTAACTACGATAAGGAAAAACTTAAAGTAGATATGGCTAAAATTGTAGAAAAAGAAACAGAAGTTTATGGTGAAAACCCAAACAAACACTACGTTTTTATTGTACATAATTTCTTAAAAGGCGGAGGTGGTTTGGAGCATTTAAATTCGACCACTTTAGGTGCAACCAGAAACGCATATAATACAGCTGAAGGTTACAAAGGTTTTTTAGGTTTGGTGGCGCATGAATATCATCACCTTTGGAATGTTAAACGCTTACGTCCGGTGGCTTTAGGTCCGTTTGATTACGATAACGAAAATTACACCACCAACCTTTGGGTAGCAGAAGGTTTTACTTCGTATTACGAAAATAAATACCTGCACAGGGCTGGTTTTACCGATGTAAACGAGTTTTTGAAAGATCTTGCCGGAGGTGTTGGTACCGTATTAAATACACCGGGAGCTAAATATCAATCTGCAGCTTCATCAAGCTACGATGCCTGGATTATCGGTTATCGCCCGAATGAGAACTCAAAAAACAATTCCATTTCTTATTATAACAAAGGTGAGGTAATTGGTATTTTAATGGATCTTGAAATTATTAACGCCACAAAAGGCGCCAAAAGTTTAGATGATGTGATGAAAGCCATGTATTTACAGTGCAAAACTTTAAAACGCGGTTATACCGATGCGGAGTTTAAAGCAATGGTTGAAAAAATATCAGGCATTAGTTTTACTAATTTCTGGGCAAAATATGTGAACGGTGTAGATGATGTTGAATATGTAAAATACTTCGGTTATGCCGGGGTTGATGTTGCTACAGAAAATGCTACGCCAGGTAAACCGGTTACTGGTGCTTCTGGTCAGTTAACCAACGATGGTTTGGTTATTACTTCTACAACAAGGAATTCTGCGGCCTGGATTAGTGGGTTAAACGTAAATGATGTGGTACTCAGTTTAGATGATACTTCTTTAAGTGATGCCTTATCAACCGTGAGGTTAAAAAGTCCGTTAATTTCTTTAGATGTAATTCCGTTAGTAGGCAAAAAGAACATCGGCGACGTATTAAAGCTAAAAGTTAAACGCGATGGACTTGAAAAAGAAATTTCTTTAACCTTAAAAGAAAATCCAAACGTACGCTTAAAAGCAACCGTAAACGAAAATGCAACACCAGCGCAAAAAGCAGTGTTAAAAAAATGGACAGGCGTTTAGTTCGTTAGCAGTTAAAAGTTTTCAGTTAGCAGTTGATTATTACTGCAAACAAAAAATCCCGTAAGATGAATTTCTTACGGGATTTTTTATGCTTTGACTTTCAGCTTTAGTCTTTTGACTATCTGCTTTTGACTTTCAGCTTTAGTCTTTTGACTTTCAACTTTAGTCTTTCAACGCCAAACGCGCTCCGTTCAACAAGTTCTGCTAAAAAGTATATCTAAACCCTAAACCAAATCTTCCGGCGTTAAAATCGCTATCATTGCTGCCAATATATAGCCTAGGTCTCCAATCTAAAGCCAAAGCTAAAGGAGCGCCTGAGAATTTATAATCTAAACCAACCATTGGTACTAAATAAAAGCTAGAGCCACCATCATACAATTGTAATGAGGGACCACCACCTAAATACCAATCTAAACCTTTAGCTCCCGGGATAGAAGAATTATATTGAAGAAAAGCCTGGAGAACGGTAGAGTTTCCGCCAAATAAAACATCGCCTTGAATCGCAGCTTTTGAACTGAAATGATGTCTGATGGAAGGACCAACCAAAGTAGCACCATCACCAAAATCGATACCTAAACCAATTCCGGTTTTATAGTTTTGAGCTTTAACGTTTGTAGTCGTAATGGCAAATAATGCAATGCAGCCTAAAATTGTAAATAACTTTTTCATAATTTAAATGTTTTTGTAAAATAATTACCTGCCTAACAACTTTAATGCCGTTTATGTTTTTTTGGTCAAAATCTAAAATGATAAAAAACAATGCTTGCATAGTAATTTTGTAATTGCTAAGTTTATTTAAATATTTTTTTAGGAGGAGGTAATGCAGTGTTTTATTGATTGCGAAGTATTATTTTCATTAAAAAGAGATATTGACATCAATCTTTGAGATTGAATTTTTAACTTAACCAAATATTATACAATTCATATGGCGGCAGAAATTAAACGGGTTTTTGATCTTTTGAAGTATAGCCTCGAAAATCCACAGCAGGAGTTCATCAGCGGAAAAATTAATGGAAAATGGATAAATTATAGTACAGGCGATTTTTGTGCTGCCGTAGATAACCTGAGCCGTGGCTTAATTAAACAAGGTATTTCAAAAGGCGGTAGGGTAGCGGTAATGTCGCATAACAGGCCTGAATGGAATATTGCAGATTTTGCAGCTAACCAGATTGGAGCCTACCAGATTCCATTATACCCAACCCTTGCCGAGCACGACATTGAATTTATATTAAAAGATGCAGAGATTACCATCATTTTTGTTGCCGACGAAGAACTATATAAAAAAATAAAACCTTGCGCTGATGCGGTAAATTCTGAAATCAAAATTTATAGCTTTAACGAAATTCCCGAAGCCGAAAACTGGAATACATTAATCGAATCGGGCAAAGCCAGTACAGACATTGACCTCGATGAATACCGTGCCAGGGTTGCACCCGAAGATATCTTAACTTTAATTTATACTTCCGGAACTACTGGTACCCCCAAAGGAGTAATGTTAACGCATGATAATTTAGTGGCGAACTTTGTAAACTCAGCCGTGGTAATGCCTGATGGTGTTAAAAAAGGTTTGAGCTTTTTGCC
Source organism: Pedobacter miscanthi (assembly GCF_032678605.1). Classification (GTDB taxonomy): domain Bacteria; phylum Bacteroidota; class Bacteroidia; order Sphingobacteriales; family Sphingobacteriaceae; genus Pedobacter; species Pedobacter miscanthi_A. The sequence continues at coordinate 112,239 of NZ_JAVTSU010000020.1, read as the reverse complement.
CTTGTCGCACATTTTCGAACGGATGATCATTTATCTCTATCTGTTCAACCATACCGCTATTTATTATGCCGAAAGTATGGATACCATTGTGGCCGATATTCAGCATGTAAAACCCAATGCATTCTCTACCGTTCCGCGTCTGCTCGAAAAAGTGTACGATAAGATTATGGAAAAGGGAAAGGCATTAACAGGTGTTAAAAAAGGAATCTTCTTCTGGTCGGTGGCTTTGGCCGAAAAATATACCATTGATGCAGGTGCCTGGTATAATTTTAAACTTGGTATTGCCCGTAAACTGGTTTTTAAAAAATGGCAGGAAGCCCTTGGTGGTGAAATTGTGGTAATTGTTTCAGGTGGGGCTGCACTAAACCCACGTTTAGCCAGAATTTTCTGGGCAGCAGGTATGCCTGTTTTCGAAGGTTATGGTTTAACCGAAACCTCACCGGTAATTACCGTTAACCACTTCGGTGGAACCATGTTCGGAACCGTTGGTGAAGTAATTAAAGGGGTAGAAGTTAAGATTGCACAAGATGGTGAAGTGTTAACCCGTGGTCACCAGGTAATGAAAGGTTATTACAACCGACCTGATTTAACCGATGAAGCTGTAGATAAAGACGGTTGGTTCCATACCGGAGATATCGGCGAGTTGGTTGATGGCCGTTTCTTAAAAATTACTGACCGCAAAAAAGAAATGTTTAAAACAGCTGGTGGTAAATATGTGGCGCCACAAATGCTGGAGAATAAATATAAAGAATCGATATTTATCGAACAGATTATGGTATTGGGCGAAAACAGGAAATTCCCTTCAGCCCTGATCGTTCCAAATTTCGAAACCTTAAAAACATGGGCAGGCAGAAAGGGCATAACTTTTACCACCAACGAAGAAGTGATTAAAAACGAACAGGTACTTGCCAAATATAATGAAGTGATCGAGGCAGCCAATGTTGGCTTTGGTAAGTGGGAGCAGGTAAAAAGATTCGCGCTGTTACCAAAAGAATGGAGTATAGATGGAGGCGAACTTACCCCGAAATTAAGTTTAAAAAGAAAAGTAATTACCGAAAAAAATAATGAGGTAATCGAAAAAATATACAAGGATGCAGAAAACTATAAAGCCCCTCAATAATTTTAAAAATTGTTTAGCTTCCTTAACCCTGGTGGTTTTACTGGCTGGTTGCGTAACTGGTCAACTGGGGAAAAACAATAGTGGCGAATATAAAAACGGTATGGTGGTTTCGGCCCATCCGGAAGCATCGCAGGTTGGGATAGATATTTTAAAAAAGGGAGGTAATGCTGTTGATGCAGCGGTGGCTGTTCAGTTTGCGCTTGCTGTGGTTTATCCGAATGCTGGCAATATTGGCGGCGGTGGTTTTATGGTTTACCGTGGTGCAAACGGCGAAATTAATACTTTAGATTTCAGAGAAAAAGCGGCTGCATCAGCAAGCAGGGACATGTATCTCGATGCTGCCGGAAACCCGATTGTAGATAAAAGTCTTTATGGCCATTTGGCTTCCGGTGTTCCAGGGTCAGTTGATGGCATGGCAGAAGCACATCAAAAATACGGCAAACTTTCCTGGGCGCAAGTAATACAGCCTGCGATAGATTTGGCACAACGCGGTTTTAAAATTACAAAACGCCAGGCAAGCGAATTAAATAGCCTCCACCGAAAATTGATGGATTTTAACCCCGCAGGAACTGCTTTTGTCAACCTGGAAAGTACCTGGCAGGAAAATGATGTACTGGTTCAAACAGAACTGGCCAATACTTTAAAACTCATTCAGGAAAAAGGCAGGGCAGGTTTTTATGAGGGCGCAGTGGCCGATTCGGTGGTGGCTGAAATGCAACGCGGAAAAGGATTAATCACAAAAGAAGATTTAAAAAATTACCATTCGGCCTGGCGTAAACCCATTACCGGTAATTACAGGGGTTATAAAATTATTACCATGCCACCAACATCAAGCGGTGGCATTGCCCTTGTGCAGTTATTACAAAGTGTAGAAAAATTTCCCCTAAAAAAGTGGGGCCATAATGCCGATTCTACCGTTCAGGTAATTGTAGAAGCCGAAAGAAGGGTATATGCAGATCGTGCAACACATTTAGGCGATCCTGACTTTTACGCAGTACCGCAACAACAACTGTTAAGCTCAGATTATAACCAAAACCGTATGGCAAATTTTAACTGGGCGGCAGCTACACCCAGCACAGAGGTATTGGCGGGTGAAATAAAGGGAGCAGAACATGAAGAAACTACACATTTTTCTATTGTAGACCGTGATGGTAATGCTGTTTCGATCACAACTACTTTAAACGGCTCTTACGGATCGTTGGTGGCAGTAAAGGGTGCGGGTTTTTTACTCAATAACGAAATGGACGATTTTTCGGTTAAACCAGGTGCGCCAAATATGTACGGTTTGGTAGGAGGTGAAGCAAATGCCATTGCGCCAAATAAAAGAATGTTAAGTTCTATGACGCCTACTATTGTAGAGAAAGATGGAAAATTATTTATGGTGGTGGGTACACCAGGAGGATCGACCATTATTACCTCTGTATTCCAGACCATTATAAATGTAATTGATTTCGATATGTCTATGCAATCAGCTGTTGCTGCAAAGAAATTTCACCATCAATGGCTGCCTGATGAAGTATATGTAGAAAAAGATGCGATTGATAGTGTATCGACTGAAAAATTAAAAGCAAAAGGTTATAAAATTGTACCCAGAGGAGCAATTGGCAGGGTTGATGCCATCTTAAAAACCAAGTGGGGGAACTATCAGGGTGGTGCCGATCCACGTGGCGATGACAAAGCCGTTGGCTGGTAACAAAATCATCTCTTAACACGAAAAATCAGGGCAGCCTTGCCGGATCAAAAACACTTGAGTAACATCAATATAATGAACTGTTTTTCTTTTATTCTTTCATCTTGTGGCAACTTTTAAGAAGTGTAGAAATATTTCCCCTGTAAAAAAGTAAACATTTTTGCAAGTAGGTTACACATAAATATTATTTGTTTAGTGTTAAAATCAATGCCTTTTTAAAACAAATAAAACATTCAATGTTTTGATGTTCAGAGTTGTAGAGAAAAATGGAATATTGTTATAACAGTTGCTACACCTATAGGGAGTATTATTACTTTTGCAATCCTAAGGAATCAGTAATGCTGGCGATTTTAAGTTGTTAATTTTATCAACCTCTTAAAAGCGAGAGAATTTTATCACTAATGGCTAAAATAAGTTGGGTATAAGACAAGAAATTTCTTCCCCTTTACGGTTCAAAGATTTTAAAGGATAAAGATTTAAAAAATGGCCAGGCATACTTTTTAAAGAAGATATGTCTCAAAAAACAAATTCAGTATATTAGTGATAACGCCAAATTCGTCAACAGTTATTGTTAAGAAGTTAATAATTATTTTGACAAGCTTGTATTTTTTGGTATGGCTATTGTAAAGATTGGGAAACGCTATTCAACGTTATACAGAAAATTATGAAATTACAATTATTCAAAACCTTACCAGTAGCACTCGCTGGTTTATTAATCGGGTCGGTTGCTTCAGCGCAGGAGAGCCCGGTAACTTCAACAACCAAGTTCAGGACATGGTCGATTGGTGTTAACGCAGGTGTATTAACCCCGCTTTCACCACTTGGAGGTAAAAACGATTTTAGCAACAACAAATCGAGTTTAGGTTATGGCCTTTACATCAAAAAACAATTTACACCTTATTTCTCGCTACGTTTAGACGGAGTTCGCGGTAAATTAAAAGGCGATAATACCGAAGCTTACGAAAGTGGTGTGGTAAACAATTCTCCGGTAAGGGCTTTTGATACCGAGCTATCATACTCTGGAACTTTGAATGCTGTAGTAAACATGTTCAATATTGATATGTTTAAAAAAGAGAACACTTTACAACTTTATGCTTCAGCTGGTGCTGGTATTGCAGGTTACAAACCAACCATTACAACAGCTGGCGGAACTACCGAACTTAATGGAGGTGATAACATTCACGAATTAATTATCCCGGTAGGTTTAGGTGCTAAATTTAAAATTTCTGATGCCGTTAACTTAGATTTAGGCTGGACAATCAACTTTGTTGATGGCGATAACTTAGATGGTTACTACAGAGGAGGTAATGATAAATACAACTATGCTTACGCTGGTTTAGAATTTGCTTTGGGCAGTGGAAAACAATTGGCTTTCCACAATCCGGTAGCTTTAACTTATGATGAAGCTTTAAAGGCAAAACAAACTGCTGATGGTTTAAGATCTGATTTAAATGCGCAAAAAGCCGATAATGCAAAATTACGTGGTGAATTAAACGATATCTTAAAAGATACAGATGGTGATGGCGTAGCAGATAAATTGGATAAATGTCCAGATACACCTGCAGGTACAGTTGTTGATGGTTCTGGTTGTCCATTAAAAACTCCGGAAAAAGTTGTAGAAAAAGTAATCGTAACCGAAGAAGACCGTAAGGTAGTTAACGAAGCAATTAAAAACTTAGAATTCGATTTAGGTAAAGCTACTATCCGTTCTAAATCTTTTGCTTCATTAAACAGGGTTGCCGGATTATTGGTGCAGAAAAACTTTAGCTTAAAATTAGCAGGTCACACTGATAATACTGGTTCAAAAGAATTAAACTTACGTTTATCTAAAGACAGGGCAGAATCTGTTAAAGCATATTTAGTTTCTCAAGGTGCAAATGCATCACGTATTGAGGCTACAGGTTATGGCATGGGCCAACCAATTGCTACCAACAAAACAGCAGCTGGTCGTCAACAAAACCGTCGTGTAGAGTTTACACTTTACTAGTCTGTTTTAACACAGCATAGAAAAAGTCCCGATGAAAATCGGGACTTTTTTGGTTTAATGAGGTTTAAAGCGATACAGTCGTCATTGCGAGAAGGCTTTTTTAGCCGACGAAGCAATCTTATTTGCATGGGTTTTAGCGATCGCTTTAAGATTGCTTCGTCGTTCCTCCTCGCAATGACGACTCTTCTTATTTAAGATCCACAATCACCTTTTTAATTTCGCTTAAATCATTCATCTCAAAATTTAGCGTTTCGGGATAGAACCTTTGATAAATAATCTTATCATCTTTACTATCATACACGCTGATGATTTTATCGTTAGATCGTTGTGTGTACACCACATATTTAACCTTACTATCTTTACTCAAAATCAAACTATCAAGATCATGGTAGGATACAAATTTGAGCTTATAATTATAAGGTTCTAAAACAACGCCTGATTTTGGTAAAAGTGCCAATCTGGATGAAAACACCTCTTTAATATATTCAGGTACGTAAAGTGTTTCTTTTGCTAGTTCGGGCAGGCGTAATTTATTGTAAAATTGATAATCAATGTTACAGTTTTCATTGGCAAGTAATCCATCGTTGATCTGTTTTAAATAACCAGCTAAAAAGCCCGGTGACCAGTTCAGAAAAACAGACTTATTATAAAGTTTTGATAAAAGATTATTTTTTAAAGTTCTTTTTGATCCGAATTGTTCGTCCTGAGTTTCAATTTGGATGTTCGTTGCCCGGTCAGCAAAAAGATTAACCATGGCCAATACACGTTCTTCCTTTACTTTGGGTTTTTTAGATGGACTTACTAATTTTAATGCATAAACTACATTTACATGGGTAGAGCTATCCAGTTTCTCCGCATAGCCATCAAAATAGAAAAATGAGTAATTGGCAACCGTATCGTAACGGGCCAGTTCTTCGGGTTTGATAATTTTATAAGGCGTAATTGTCCAGGTTCTTTTAATGGCCTGCTCAAATTTTTCAAGTTCAGCGTAATCGCTATACTGCAGGGTAAATAATGTGGTCGTTTTTTTTAGGACTTCTAATTTTTGACTATTCAAAATATTCGCCCCAAAATAAGATACCTGACTTTTGCAGGTTGTTGTCCATACCAGAAATAGGCTAAACAGGAGTGTTCCTTTAACTTTTAACATATTAAGTGATTTCATTTTGTGTACAATAATAATAAGAAAATTTTGACAATTATTTTGAATTTTCCTATTGCATTAACAAAATACATTCATTAGCTTTGTTATGCAAGCATAATAAATTAATAAAATGAAGCAACAACAAACCATAGATTACCATATTAAGTTTGCCTGGCAAAATATGTTCAACAAGTATAATCAAATGGCATCCAGTTTTGGAATTACACAGGCCATTGGTTACATGCTTATTAATATTGATGATACTGATGGAACTGCAGTTTCAAATTTAGCGGCCTTGCTTGGTGTTAAGGCTACCAGCCTTTCGCGTATGTTAAACAATATGGAAGAGGCCAGTTTGATTTACCGCGAAACTTCTGCTGGCGACAAACGTTCGGTAAAAGTTTTTCTCACTGATTTTGGCAAAGAAAAAAAACAATTAGCTAAAGGTGTTGTTCGAAAATTTAATGAATACCTGGATGAGCATTTTACCAAAAAGGAGAAAGAAACATTCATTAATTTATTGATAAAACTAAATGATATTACAGTAGGATATACTGTTGATTAAATACAATTCTGATGAAACGAAGCATTAATAAAGTTGCTGTTTTAGGTTCGGGTATTATGGGTTCGCGTATTGCATGCCACTTCGCCAACATTGGTGTAGAGGTTTTGCTGTTGGATATTGCCCCTAAAGAACTTACTCCAGAAGAGCAGGCAAAAGGATTAGCCCTGGATAACCCGGCGGTAAAAAACCGGATTGTAAATACAGCTTTGCAAACAGCCGTAAAAACAAATCCATCGCCTGTTTATACCAAAAAAGCATTAAATAAAATCAAAACAGGGAATTTCGACGATGATATGTCGAAAATTGCCGGTTACGATTGGGTAATTGAAGTAGTAGTCGAAAACCTAGATATTAAGAAAAAAGTTTTCGAGCAGGTAGAACAATTCCGCAAACCTGGTACTTTAATTACTTCCAATACCTCTGGTATCCCCATTCATTTGATGGCCGAAGGAAGAAGTGACGACTTTAAATCTCATTTCTGTGGAACACACTTTTTTAATCCGCCGCGTTATTTAAAATTACTGGAAGTTATTCCTACTCCACATACCCAACCGGAAATTGTTGATTTCCTGATGCATTATGGTGATAAATTTTTAGGAAAAACAACCGTTTTATGTAAAGATACTCCTGCTTTTATTGCTAACCGCGTAGGTGTTTATTCCATCATGGCACTTCTGCACCTGGTTGAGAAACTGGATTTAACAGTAGAAGAAGTTGATAAATTTACAGGCCCGGCATTGGGCAGACCAAAATCGGCTACTTTCCGTACTTCAGATGTGGTTGGTTTAGATACCATGATCAAAGTGGCGAAAGGTCTTTATGATAATTGTCCCGATGATAAAGCACATGAGTTATTTAAACTTCCTGCTTACGTGCAGAAAATGGAAGAGAACAAATGGCTTGGCGATAAAACCAAACAGGGTTTCTATAAAAAAACAAAAACTGCAGAGGGCAAAACAGAAATCCTTGCGCTTGATTTAAAAACATTAGAATATAAGCCTCAGCAAAAAGTAAAATCGGCTACTTTAGAAATGACCAAACCGGTGGAAAACCTTCGTGAACGCATGAAGATTTTTGCTAAAGGAAAAGATAAAGCAGGCGAATTATTCCGTCATTCTTCGTTCGGCCTTTTCGAATATGTTTCTGATCGTATCCCTGAAATATCCGATGAGTTGTACCGCATCGATGATGCCATGCGTGCAGGTTTCGGTTGGGAATTAGGCCCGTTTGAGCTTTGGGATGCCGTTGGTGTAAAAGAAGCCATTGAAGGGATGGAGCAATATGGCAATAAAGCTGCGGCCTGGGTACACGAAATGCTAAATGCCGGAAATACTTCATTTTATAAAGTAGAAAATGGCGTTAAAAAATATTATGATATCCCTTCTAAAAGTTATAAAGCTTTACCGGGCACAGATGAATTTATCATTCTAGATAACCTTCGCGAAAATAAAACCCTTTGGAAAAATTCAGGGGTTTCGATCATTGATTTAGGCGATGGCATTCTGAATGTAGAATTCCACACCAAAATGAATACCATTGGTGGTGATGTGATTTCGGGAATAAACAAAGCGATTGATATGGCCGAGAAAGACTACCGCGGTTTGGTAATTGGTAACGATGGTGCAAATTTTTCTGCTGGTGCAAACGTGGGGATGATTTTTATGATGGCGGTTGAGCAGGAGTGGGATGAATTAAATATGGCGATCAGGATGTTCCAAAACACTTCGATGCGTATCCGTTATTCTTCTATTCCGGTTGTAGTGGCACCTCATAATTTAACCTTGGGTGGTGGTTGCGAGTTCAGTTTACATGCCGATCACGTTCAACTTTCTGCCGAAACGTATATGGGCTTGGTTGAGTTTGGTGTAGGCGTTATCCCAGGTGGTGGCGGAACAAAAGAGTTTGCTTTACGTGCTTCTGATGAGTATAAAGATGATCAGATTGTGCAGAATGCGCTTAAAGATCGCTTTTTAACCATTGGGATGGCCAAAGTTTCTACTTCAGGTTACGAAGCATACGAGTTGGGTTATCTGCAAAAAGATAAATTTTCGATCTCGATGAACCGTAACCGTTTACTGGCCGATGCAAAAGCAAAAGCAATTGAACTGGCCGATGCAGGTTACACCAAACCGGTACAACGCAACGATATCAAGGTGTTAGGAAAGCAAGGTTTAGGAATCGTTTATGCGGGTGCAAATAGCATGTATGCCGGGCATTTCATTTCTGAGCATGATAAAAAAATATCCGAAAAATTAGGTTATGTGATGTGCGGCGGCGATTTATCTTCTCCAACAGAAGTAACCGAACAATATTTACTGGATCTGGAAAGAGAAGCATTTTTATCACTTGCAGGCGAACGGAAATCGTTAGAGCGGATCCAAAGCATTATTACAAAAGGGAAACCGTTGAGGAATTAAGATGAGAGTGGAGATGTGAGTATCAAGTATCAAGATTGGATGCTTGAAGACTTTGAAGAGCAGGGGAGGGTTTTTTGAACATCAAGCCTAATTTCTCTAAACCCGATAGAAGTGGCAATACTTTTTGGTGGTTACCGAAAAAGATTGCCACGTCGTTCCTCCTCGCAATGACAGGAATGGTTGCAATGACAGAAGTTAAAAAAGATTGAAACGAATATCGGGACTACCAGAACCAATGAAATGCAGGTTTTGTTTTTCTAAATATTAATAAAAATAAAATACCGGCGATTTTCAAGCTTGAGCCTAGTCTTGATACTTGATATTCGCTACTTAATACTAATAAGCTACTTAGATACTAAACAATGGAAGCATATATTATAGCAGGATATCGTACAGCAGTAGGTAAAGCACCACGCGGCGTATTCCGTTTTACAAGAGCTGATGATTTAGCCGCAGAAGTGATCAGGGCTTTGGTGGCATCGGTTCCGAATTTAGATAACGAACAGATTGACGATGTAATTGTGGGTAACGCTACACCCGAAGCAGAGCAGGGCTTAAATATTGGGCGTATGATTTCGCTGATGGGCCTGGATACCGATAAAGTTCCGGGGGTTACTGTAAACCGTTATTGTGCGTCGGGTTTAGATACCATTGCCTCTGCAGTTGCCAGAATTAAAGCAGGCATGGCCGATTGTATCATAGCCGGTGGTGTTGAGGTAATGAGCGGAATGCCTTTCGGTGGATGGAAATTGGTTCCAAACGCTGAGGTAGCGAAAAACAACCCGGATTGGTATTGGGGTATGGGTTTAACAGCCGAAGCCGTAGCGAAAGAATATAACGTGAGCCGTGAAGATCAGGATGCTTTTTCGTTAAAATCTCATGAGAAAGCCATTCACGCTATAAAAAATGGTCATTTAAAAGATGGTGTTCTGCCAATCACGGTAAACGAAAATTACCTTGATGCCAACCTTAAAAAGAAAACGCGTTCTTACGTGGTTGATACCGATGAAGGTCCGCGTGCAGATACTACTTTAGATAAGTTAGCGAAACTGAAACCTGTATTCGATGCCGTTGGAAGCGTAACCGCGGGCAACTCATCGCAAACATCAGATGGGGCAGCTTTTGTTTTAGTCGTGTCTGAAAAGAAAATGAAAGAATTAAATGCAGAGCCGATTGCCAGATTAGTAAGTTATGGTATCGCAGGTGTTCCGCCGCGCATTATGGGGATTGGTCCAATTGAGGCGATTCCAAAAGCATTGAAACAGGCGGGTTTGAAAAAAGAAGATATCGATTTAATCGAACTGAACGAAGCTTTTGCCTCTCAATCTTTAGCTGTAATCAGAACATTGGATTTAAATCCTGATGTAATTAATGTAAACGGTGGTGCAATTGCACTGGGTCATCCACTAGGTTGTACCGGAGCAAAATTGACCGTGCAGATTATGAATGAGCTAAAAAGACAGAACAAAAAATACGGAATGGTAACCATGTGCGTAGGAACCGGACAAGGTGCCGCAGGAATTTTTGAGTTGTTTTAATTAGTATCGAGATATGAGTATGTAGTATCAAGATTTAATAGCAGGTGAATAAACCAGTTTATAAATCATCCCGACATATTACTCAGTCACTAATACTAATATATATGCACAACTTTAAAGAGTTAAAAGTTTGGCAAAAATCAATTGATTTAGCTGTTGATGTTTACAAAGCTAGTTCATTTTTGCCTGTTGATGAGAGATACGGTTTGATTTCTCAAATGAAACGATGCTCTGTTTCTATACCCTCCAATATTGCTGAGGCGGCCGGTAGGGGAACTAGCGCTCAGTTTAAATATTTTTTAAGCATAAGTCAGGGCTCGGCTTTTGAATTAGAGACCCAATTGATTATTTCAAACCGACTTGATTTACTAGATGATGAATTATCAGCCGATTTGATTGAAAAAACAACAGAAATTCAAAAAATGGTTTATGCTTTGGATAGAAGTATCAAGATATGAGTATCAAGTATCAAGATTTAATAAGGTAATAATGAAAATAATAAAACGGTGGCAAGTATTTGAGACTATCCTTGATACTCGCTACTAAATACTAACACTTGGCGACATTCAGTTTCAGATCCTGTCATGATACTTGATACTCGCTACTAGATACTATTAAAATGGAAACAACTGAAAAAAAGACAATTAAAGGCGGTGAATTCTTAATTAAGGATACCACCTATCAGGAAGTATTTATCCCTGAAGAATTTGATGAAGAGCAACAGATGATTGCACAGACTTGTCGCGATTTTTTAGCTTCTGAGGTTTATCCCAATTTAGATAAAATTGATAAACAGGAAGACCCTGAATTAATGCCAACGCTTTTAACCAAAGCTGGCGAACTTGGTATTCTTGGTGTTTCGGTTCCGGAAGAATATGGCGGTTTTGGAAAGAACTTCAATACTTCTATGCTCGTTGCCGACGTGGTTGGTGCCGGACATTCTTTCGCGGTTGCACTTTCTGCACATACAGGCATTGGTACCTTACCGATTTTATATTATGGTAACGAAGCACAAAAAGCAAAATATATCCCTAAACTAGGTTCTGGCGAATGGAAAGCAGCCTATTGTTTAACAGAGCCAAATTCGGGTTCGGATGCAAATTCTGGAAAAACAAAAGCCAAACTGAGCGACGATGGTAAACATTATATCATTACAGGGCAAAAAATGTGGATTACCAATGGCGGTTTTGCTGATATTTTTATTGTTTTCGCTAAAATTGACGATGATAAAAACTTAACTGCATTTATTGTGGAGAAAGATTTCGGTGGCATTACCATGAATCCCGAAGAACATAAAATGGGTATCAAAGGTTCTTCAACCCGCCAGGTTTTCTTTAACGATTGCCCTGTGCCTGTTGAGAATATGCTGAGTGAACGGGAAAACGGTTTTAAAATCGCGGTAAATATTTTAAATATCGGTCGTATTAAATTATCGGCTGCAGCTATTGGAGCGTCAAAGGCAACCTTAAATACAGCCATTAATTATTCAAATGAACGTATTCAGTTTGGTCGCCCGATTTCGAAATATGGTGCCATCCGCTTCAAAATTGCAGAAATTGCCTCTAAACTTTATGCAGTAGATGCCGCAAATTACCGGGCTGGACAGAACATCGATGATACTTACGACCAACTGGTTGCGGGTGGAATGGAATCGGGTAAAGCCCGATTAAAATCTGTAGAGCAATTTGCGGTAGAGTGTGCCATTTTAAAAGTATGGGGCTCGGAAGCACTGGATTATACGGTTGATGAAGGCGTGCAGATTTATGGGGGCATGGGTTTTTCTGCCGATGCACCAATGGATAGGGCTTACCGTGATGCACGTATCAACAGGATTTTCGAAGGTACGAACGAAATTAACCGCTTGTTAACCGTTGATATGATGCTGAAACGGGCCATGAAGGGAGAATTGGATTTAATGACACCAGCTACTGCTGTTGCCGCTGAATTAATGAGCATCCCTGATTTTGGCGAAGAGGATACAACTTTATTTGCTGCAGAGAAAAAGGTATTGTCTAATTTGAAAAAAGCAACACTAATGGTAGCAGGTGCTGCGGTTCAAAAATTAATGATGACGCTAAGCAAAGAGCAGGAAATTTTAATGAACATAGCCGATATGGCCGGTTATGTTTACGTATTGGAATCGGCTTTATTGCGGACTGAAAAATTAGTAAGCACGCGTGGTGAGGAAGCATCTGCAGGACAGCTGGACTTATTGAGGATATATTTGGTAGAAGCTGTAGATGGTATCGCCAAAGCAGGTAAAGAAGCACTTTGGGCTTTTGCGGAAGGAGATGAACAACGCATGATGTTGGTGGGCTTACGCCGTTTTACAAAAGTAGAACCGTTTAACGTTAAAGATGCACGCCAAAGGGTTGCGCAACAATTAATTGAAGCGAATAAATATATTTTTTAAGGTAGAAGGTTAGAAGGCGAAGGGTTTAAGGTTTGAGTGCATAACTCAGGCCCTAAACCTTTTTTAGTTTGTAATACATTTTGTATTTATCATAAAGATATTTCTATCTTATTTTGTCATGTTGAGCCTGTCGAAACATATGCTGTCATGCTGAGGAACGAAGCATCTGTTTCATCGGTTGCGGATGCTTCGTTCCTCAGCATGACATAAGTTCAAAAAATTATCACCTCTAAACTTTATAACATTAAAACCTTATTTTCGCCACATGATTAAATTTAGATTTCTTGCGATACTTCTTTTATGCTTAGTTGGAGTTTCATCTTGTAAAAAAGACGAAGATCCCGAAAAACAGATTACCGATTTTATCCAAAAGAATAATATCAATGCTGTGAAAGATGCTTCTGGCTTATATTATCAGATTATTAAGCCTGGTACCGGTTCTTTTAACTATCCCACTAATACCAAAATAACCATCAAATATGAAGGAAGGTTGTTAAACGGCGATGTTTTTGATAACGGCGGGGGTAAAGAACAAACCTTTAACCTGGCCGAATTAATTCAGGGCTGGAGAATAGGTATCCCTAAAATTCAAAAGGGCGGAGAAATCAGGTTAATCGTTCCACCAGGTTTAGGTTATGGAAGTGGTGCTGTAGGTTCAATCCCGGGTAATTCGGTATTGGATTTTACCATTCAGTTGTCTAATGCACAATAAAAGTAAAGACTAAAGGAGAAAGATCAAAGCTGGAAACCTGTATTTTCAATTTTCAATAATGTTCTTTGACCCTTAGCTCTTTAAAAATTGTTAAAATAGGTTAAAAATTGTAGCATCCGTATTAAAAGCTTATTTTTGCAGATGATGGTTAAGTTTAAACATATTATTTTATTGATATGCGTGGTGGGGTGCATTGCTGCCTGTAAGAAAGATGTATCTATGGATGATTCTTATGACCCTACTCCACAATTTAAAGCAGATACTGCTGCAATAGGTGCTTATGTTAAGGCTAATAATATCCCGGTAACAAAAGATGCCAGTGGTATTTATTATCAGATTATCGCACCTGGATCAGGAAATGTAACCTACCTTACTTCAACTTTAATCACCGCTGATTATGAAGGTAAATTATTAAACGGTACTATTTTCGATAGCACTAAAGGAACACCAATCTCTTTTAAACTTGGAAATGTTATTTTAGGTTGGCAATTTGGGATTCAAAAAATACAAAAAGGCGGGATGATCAGGTTAATTATCCCATCTTACTTCGCTTATGGAACAAAGTCACCATCAACCTTGGTTCCTGCTAATTCAGTACTAGATTTTACTATAACACTTACAGACGTACAATAATAAATGAACAAATTTACTAAACTTGGCCTATTTACACTTTTACTGGCTACTGTAGTTTTCAGCTCTTGCAAAAAGGACTATGAGACGATAGAAAGCGTAGATGATGCAGCTATTCAAACATATTTGAAGCAGAATAATCTTACTTTCACTAAAGATTCAGGAAAAGAGTACTATTATAAAATTACAACGCAAGGTACTGGCAGTACGGTCTTAAATCAGGATTCAGTTTATTACACTTATACTTTCAAAACTTTATCAGGACAGGTATTACAGCAAGTATCTGATTTGATGATTGTGGGTACCTATTTAGGGTATACAGATCAGTTTCGTATTAATAGCACTGCTGTGAATTATATTTTTGCTCCTGTTAGAGAAGTATTATCTAAGTTAAACAGGGGGGGGAAAGCTACTTTAATTATGCCTTCGCATTTAGCTTTTGGTAAAAATGGCATAAGTACTTTGAATATCGGCTCAAATGAGAATATTCTTGTTGATTTGGTAATGTATAGCGAATCTAAGAGGCACGAAATCGATGAGTTAGAAATTAATAAATTTATTGCTAATAATAATTTAACACTGATTAAAGATCCTTCAAGGGCACGCTATAGTATTAGTACTCCAGGAACGGGAACCGATGCAATTAGCGTAAATTCTACAATTGTTGCAAATTATACGGTTAGGTATTTAGATGGAACGGTGATACCGCAAGCTTCTGATCAGATAACTGAAGTGCTAAGCAATTTATATAAAGGCTGGCAACTAATTTTGCCAGGTAAAGTAACTGCAGGAGGAAAACTTCGTTTGGTGCTCCCAGCTGACCTAGCTAATGGAACTCCTTTGGATTTTGACATAGAAATTGTGAGTGTTACGAATTAGAGAATATCTTTTTAAAACTTTTTAAAATGCTCAACTATTAGTTGAGCATTTTTTTTGTTTTCCTGTTTTATAACTTATTTTTTAGTTGTATACTTGTATGGTAAGGGAAAACATACAATTAATATATGAAAAACAAAATTAATTTACGCTGCTTAATACTACCTATATTAGGCGTTATCTCAATTGTCTCCTGTAAAAAAGATGCTAATGTTGGGAATTCAGATGAAAAAATTTTAACAGATGCCGTAACTATTGAAAACAGCTATTTAAAATTTAGAGATCAAAAAGCCTTTGATTCTATTGTTAACGTTCTTTTAAAACCAGAAAATTTAAATTCAAAGCCAAAGGAGTTCGCCAGCTTCAAATCTTATCACGATGCTTACATTGATATAGCTAAGGAGTATGAAAATGTAAATACAAGCAAGTTATTTGATGATTTTAAAAATAAGTACTCAAATATTGTAGAAATCAAAGCAGATAGTTCTTTATCGTATAAATTTGGTACGCCGCTTTCAGCGTTGTTTACTAATATTAAAGGTGAGGTAAAAATTGGCAATGTAACCACTGTTTACACAAAAGACCAAAGGATGATATCTTATGCTGGTACTTATAAAAATGAGTCACAAATCAATAGTATATATAAAACTGACGCCAATAAGGGTTTATTTGTAACAAAGATTTCAAACAAGGCTGTTGGGATGGCTGATGTGGAAGCGACTTATGGACCAACTGTTACAAATACTATAAAATCTGAATTATTTTATAACGAGGACGGTAAGAGAAGACTTTTTGTTGAATTATGGAAAGATAGTGCGCCAAGAACTGACATTGAGGTTTGGGATCCAGCGTCATTAGAGTACCGTATCAGATACTATTTTAGTTCACGCCAGGAGTTAAAGAAAACTTTTGGCGGATGGAGAACAAATGAAACCGACTACTATTTCAGTAATTTGAATTATAATTACAGCTTTACTATTTACCCATCTCCAAACCCAACTTTATTTAATTATAGTTTAACAAGTTATAGTGTTGGAAATGCAACCGGACCTATTATCTTGGATATAGGAACTAAAGAAGGTAAGCCTGGCTCAATTAGCGGTACAGGCCGTTTCTTTAGTGGTGGTGTACCTAACGCTCCCTCATTTAATGTAAATTAATTAACAATTTAATTTAACGCTTCTTTAAAAACTTTTAAAACCCTTTCCCTTGCAAAAGTATGCTCAACTATTGGTTGGGCATATTTTTTTGTTCCGAATTCTGGCACCCATTTTTTGATATATTCAAACTTTGGATCGAATTTTTTGGTTTGAAGTTCAGGGTTAAATACCCTAAAGTATGGCGCGGCATCGTTACCTGAGCCTGCTGCCCATTGCCAGCCGCCAACATTACTTGCCATTTCGTAATCCAATAACTTTTCGGCAAAATAGGTCTCGCCCCAACGCCAGTCAATCAATAAATGTTTGGTTAAAAAGCTGCCCACAACCATACGTACGCGGTTATGCATCCACCCGGTTTGGTTCAATTGCCTCATCCCTGCATCTACAATGGGGTAGCCCGTGTTTCCTTCGCACCAAGCCTTAAATTCTTCCTCATTGTTGCGCCATTTAATCTTATCATATTGCTTTTTAAACGAATCCGAAGCAGAATAAGGGAAATGCCAGAGTATGGTCATGTAAAACTCCCGCCAAGCCAGTTCTGAAAGCCAGACATTCGATTTTGCCTCTATTGCGTCGCTTACTGCTTTTCTAATACTTAAGGTGCCAAAACGCAAATGCAAGCCAATGTGTGTCGTACCATCTATTGCGGGGAAATCGCGTTCCTTTGCATAGTTATCCAGTTTGTTTTTATAACTGATTTTCGGAAAATCCAGCTTGCTTTTTTCAAAGCCCATGTCTTTTAATGTTGGGCCTGGTAAATGTTTGGTTTGAAATAAATTTTTGAAGTATTTTTTTGTAGGATAGGCCTTTATATAGAAGTCGTTCAGTTTGGCATGCCATTGTTTATAAAAAGGGGTAAAAACAGTGTATGGTGTTTTATCGGCCTTTAAAATTTCGTTTTTTTCAAAAATAACCTGATCCTTATAGGTTTTAAAAGCTATTTTTTCGCTGGTTAAAAATTCAGCCATATTATCATCGCGTTCGCGGGCGTATGGCTCATAATCGTGATTGGTATACACTTCCTTAACCTCGTATTCTTTTAAAATTTCAGGCCATATTTTTTCAGGTTTGCCATATTTTACCAGTAAATCCGATCCTTGTTGCTGAAGCTCTTTCTTTAAATCTACAATGGTTTGGTAAATAAAAGTTACCCGGGCATCATCTTTTGGAAGTTTATCTAATATGTTTTGATCAAAGATAAATAATGGTAAAACTGGATTACCACTCTTGAGCGCATGATACAAAGCAGCATTATCTGCTAAACGTAAATCGCGGCGAAACCAGAGGATAGATATTGAAGTCATTTGTGATTTTAGAATTGTAATTTTTTCGAGGGGATTATAGTTGGCAATTAACGGTTTGCAGTTAACAATTAAGCAATTTATCCGATTTAGCGTTAAAGCGTTTGGCGTCGATTAACCGATTTAAACACTTAACCGATTAACCTATTTATACAGGTCTTTCAAAGCATCTTCCAAATGTGTGAATTTAAATTTAAATCCGGCATCTAAAATTTTTTGCGCAGAGGTATTGTTGCTCATTAAAACGGCTTCTACCCGTTCT
Organism: Pedobacter miscanthi; assembly: GCF_032678605.1. Lineage (GTDB taxonomy): Bacteria > Bacteroidota > Bacteroidia > Sphingobacteriales > Sphingobacteriaceae > Pedobacter > Pedobacter miscanthi_A. The sequence continues at coordinate 94,424 of NZ_JAVTSU010000020.1, read as the reverse complement.
CCTAACAATAATGCCAATACCTTTTTAGGAACTTTAATCGGCCAAACCGGTCGGTGCAATTGTTTGGCAATGGCTTTTGTTATGGCGATATTGGTTACCGGAAAAGGCGCACAGGCATTGTAGCAACTTTCCAATTTAACATTTTCTACGGCTTCGATATACATTTCAACCATATCATCAAGGTGTATCCAGGGCGTCCACTGTTTGCCCGTACCTAAAGCTGCACCGGCGAATAATTTAACCGGTTGAGCCAATTGTGGCAATGCGCCACCTTTGCTGCTAAAAACGATCCCTGTACGGAGTTTTACTACCCTTAAGCTTAACTTTTTGCCCTGATCTACGGCATCTTCCCAAAGTTTACAGCACTCCGCTAAAAAACCATAACCATTTGGACTTTCTTCTGTTAAAATTTCATCGCCGCAATCGCCGTAAAAACCCACGGCAGAAGAAGAAACGAATGATTTGACCTCGTGATCGGGTTTAGACTTAATGGTTTTAAAAAGTAGCTCAGTTGATTTTACTCGACTATCAATAATCTGTTTTTTACGCTCATCCGTCCATTTTTTATCTGCTACAGGTTCTCCTGCCAAATGGATAATGGCATCCACACCGTTAAAACAATTTGCATCAATGGTACCTTTATACACATCCCACACAAAACTGTTCGGATCATTACTCTTTTTTCGGGAAAGCGTATTCACCTCGTAACCTTTGCTTAACAAATGCTTTTTCAGCTCAGTACCCACCAGTCCGGTTGCCCCGGTAATCAGAATCTTCTTTGCCATCTTTTTAAAACACTAAAGATACAAAAGGGTTTTTTTGATGCCATTTTAAAAGATATTAATTTGGTTCTAATGCTTTTGTTACCTGTTTGTAAAGAAATATTTAGGGGTTTGATGAAGAAGAAAAATAAGATAAATTTGTAAACGCGTTCTTACACCCTTTTCGATAAAAGATGTCCAAAAAAATTTTAGTCTGGTTCAGAAATGATCTTCGCCTGCACGATAACGAAATGCTGGTCGAGGCAATTGCTAAATCTGATTCGATTTTGCCAGTTTACATTCTTGATCCCCGTTCTTTTGGGGAAACAAAATATGGTACGTTAAAAACAGGCAACATCAGAGCGCAGTTTATTTTAGAAAGTGTTTTAGGCTTACGTACCGCTCTAAAACAAATTGGCGGCAATTTACTTATTGCCGAAGGTAGTCCTGAAGAAATTATTCCTCAATTGGTTCAGGAATACGAAATCACCGAAGTATACCATCACCGCGAAGTAGCCCGTGAAGAAACCCACGTTTCTACCCTGGTAGAAAATGCACTTTGGAAACTACGCATTAATCTTAAACATTTCATCGGTCATACCTTATACAATAAAGAAGATTTACCTTTCCCGATTAAAGATATCCCCGACGCTTTTAACCAGTTTAAGAAGAAAATCGAACGCGATTCGATTATCAAACCTTGTTTTGCAGCCCCAGATCGCATTAACGTAGCCGAAGTAATCGATTGGGGTACGTTATCTTCGTTAGAAGAGCTTAATCTTTTACCACAACTGAAAGATCAGCGTGCTGATTTCGAATTTGCTGGCGGTGAAGCCGAAGGTTTGGTGCACCTGCAGAAGGTAATTGTGGCCATGCAACAGGCGGCAACCACAAAGAATTTAATTCTGGCTTCAAAGTTATCTGCCTGGTTGGCAATGGGCAGTTTGTCACCCCGTAAAGTGTACTGGGAAATTAAAAAAATGGAAGGTGTACCTAATACCAAGGCTATGTTTAACCATATTTTGTTGGGCTTGCTTTGGAGGGATTATTTCCGTTTTATGTTCAAAAAATACGGCAATACATTTTTTAGCCCGGATGGTTTTGGAAGCCAGGGTTTGGTTGACATTACAAACGAACAGGATAATTTCTATAAATGGAAGAATGCCCAAACGGGTTTTGCAGTGGTAGATGCCGTAATGACAGAATTAAACCAAACCGGTTTTATTTCGAATATTGCCAGACAAACGGCTGCTTTATACCTCATCAATAATTTAGAAGTTAGCTGGATTTTTGGCGCGGCTTATTTTGAAGAAAAACTGATCGATTATAATCCAGCGAGTAACTGGGGGAACTGGGCCAATATTGCGGGTGTGGGGAATGATCAAAAATCAAAGAGTGTGTTCGACTTAGATAAAAATATCAAAAATCTCGACCCAAAAGGCAATTACGCTTTAACTTGGGCATCGTAATTGTAAGGATTGAGTTATAGAATGATTGAGTGTTGAATGAGTGATTTTTGAGTGATTAAATTTTAACGGATTTTGCCCATTTTTTGTCTGCTGGATCACGCCGCTCTCTCATTCGCTAATTTAAAACGCGCTCATTTATTTTAATCGAGATTTTTGCCATTTATATAAGGTAAAATTCTAATTTTGTAATGCTTATAGTAAACAGTAAATAATGGATAGTTTATCTTATCTTAACGGCGCAAATGCCGAATACATAGATTCTTTATATCAGTCGTATCAACAAGATCCTGAATCAGTTGAGTTTGGTTGGCAAAAGTTTTTTGAGGGTTTTGATTTTGGAAGAGGTTCCGAAGCCCCGTCAGTAACAGCAGAAACTCCTGAACACTTCTTAAAAGAGGTTAATGTTTTAAACCTGATTGACGGCTATCGTAGCCGAGGTCATTTGTTTACGCATACCAATCCGGTGCGCGAAAGACGTAAACATTTGCCAACATTAGATCTTGCAAATTTTGGATTATCGGATGCCGATTTAGAAACCGTTTTCAACTCTGGTGTAGAGATTGGTATCGGTGCCGCAAAATTAAAAGATATTGTAGCCTTTTTAAAACAAACATACGCACACTCAATCGGTGCAGAATATAAATTTTTACGTACACCTGAAGTGTTGAACTGGATTCAGCAAAAAATGGAAAGTGCACGTAATACCCCTAACTTCTCAATTGAAGAGAAAAAACGTATTCTCCGGAAGTTAAACGAAGCGGTAAGTTTCGAAAATTTCCTTGGAACAAAATTCTTAGGTCAAAAACGTTTCTCGTTAGAAGGCGCAGAAGCTTTAATCCCGGCATTGGATTCAGTAATCGAAAAAGGTGCTGAATTAGGAATTGAAGAGTTTGTAATTGGTATGGCACACCGCGGTCGTTTAAACGTATTGGCCAATATCATGCAAAAAACCTATAAAGATATTTTTGCAGAATTTGAAGGCAAGAGTTATAACCCGGATACCCCATTTGGTGGTGACGTAAAATATCACTTAGGTTATTCAACCGATGTTACCACCAATGCAGGTAAAAGCGTTCACTTAAGTTTATGTCCTAACCCATCGCACTTAGAAACGGTTGATGGTGTGGTAGAAGGCATGAGCCGCTCTAAAATTGATTTCAAATATGGTGGCGATAACAGTCGTTTAGCGCCAATTTTGATTCACGGTGATGCATCAGTTGCCGGACAAGGTATTGTTTACGAAGTAATTCAGATGGCAGGCCTTGAAGGTTATAAAACTGGCGGAACGATCCACTTAGTGATCAACAACCAGATCGGTTTTACCACCAACTATAAAGATGCACGTACCAGTACTTATTGTACTGATATTGCCAAAGTAACCTTATCTCCCGTTTTCCACGTAAATGGTGATGATCCTGAAGCTTTGGTTTATGCAATTAACCTGGCAATGGAATACCGTCAGAAATATAAAAACGATGTTTTTATTGATATTCTTTGTTACCGTCGTTTCGGTCACAATGAGTCTGATGAGCCAAAATTCACGCAGCCATTATTATACAAAACAATTGAAAAACACCCTAATCCAAGGGAGATTTATATTGAGCAATTAACTAAAGAAGGTAAGTTAGAGGCTGGTTTGGCAAAAGAAATGGAAAAAGATTTCCGTGGTATTTTGCAGGAACGTTTAAACGAAGCAAAAGAATATGTTGCAGGAAGTACCGAAGTTAAATTTGGTGGTGCATGGGCAGATTTACGTATGGCAACGCCTAAAGATTTCGAAACTTCACCAGTAACTGCAGTTAAAAAATCTACTTTATTAGAAATTGGTAAACGCATTACTGCCTTACCAACCAATAAAAAGTTCTTCAAAAAAATCGAAAAACTATTTGCTGAGCGTAGCAAAATGGTTAATGAAACTTATGTTTTCGATTGGGCAATGGGCGAGCAGTTGGCTTATGGTACTTTGTTGTCAGAAGGTAAACGCGTTCGTTTAAGCGGTCAGGATGTTGAAAGGGGAACTTTCTCCCACCGTCATGCGGTTTTAACCCTTGAAGACAGCGAAGAAGAATATGTACCATTGGCAAATATTTCAGATCAACAGGCACCATTTGATATTTACAATTCACACTTATCAGAATACGGTGTTTTAGGTTTCGAATATGGTTATGCGATGGCAAACCCGAATGCTTTAACCATTTGGGAAGCACAATTTGGCGATTTCTTTAACGGGGCACAAATTGTGGTTGATCAGTATATTGCAAGTGCAGAAACCAAGTGGCAGCGCGAAAATGGTTTAGTAATGTTATTGCCTCACGGTTACGAAGGTCAGGGACCAGAACACTCATCAGCACGTATTGAGCGTTTTATGGAACTTTGCGCCGATTATAACATGCAGGTAACCAACTGTACTACTCCGGCAAACTTCTTCCATGTGTTGCGCCGTCAGTTTAAACGCGATTTCCGTAAACCATTAGTGGTATTTACACCAAAAAGTTTACTGCGTCACCCCGCCTGTGTTTCTAAATTAGAAGAATTTACAGATGGTGGTTTTAAAGAGGTAATCGACGACGTAAATGTTAAAGTGGCAGAGGTAACACGTATTGTTTTCTGTAGCGGTAAAATTTACTACGAGTTATTGGAGAAACAACAAGCTGATAAATTGAAACATGTAGCCCTGGTTCGTGTAGAGCAGTTGTATCCAACCCCGGTTGATCAGATGGAAGCCATCCAGAAAAAATATAAAAATGCGAAAGAAATTTTCTGGGTACAGGAAGAACCAGAGAATATGGGCGCATGGCCATATTTATTCCGCAGGTTGTACAAAACCGCATTAAAAGGGATTGATGTAATTTCGAGAAGAGAGAGCAGCAGTACGGCTACAGGTTTTGCAAAACAACACGCTAACCAACAGGCTTATATTTTAGCAAAGGCTTTAGAGGTTTCGGTAACAGAAGATGTAAAGGATATTGCTAAAAAAGCCACAAAAAAATTAGTTCAGATAGATTAAAGAGCATAGGGCCGTGCGTTTGGAGCATAGCGTTTGATAATTGAAAGATAGGTTTAAGACGGAAGGTTTGAGGTATAGGGTTTAAACTCCCTAAACATTTCAGCTTTACAACATTTAACCTTTAACGATAAAAAACATAACATTACAAAAAATGAGTTTAGAGATAAAAGTTCCACCTGTAGGTGAATCGATAACCGAAGTTGTTTTATCACGTTGGATAAAAAACGATGGCGATGTTGTTGAAATGGATGAAGTTATTGCCGAGTTAGAATCGGATAAAGCAACATTCGAATTAACTGCAGAACAAGCTGGAACTTTAAAAACCATAGCTGCCGAAGGTGATACTTTAGCCATTGGTGCAGTAGTTTGTAAAATTGAAGACGGCGGTGCAGCTGCTAGTCCTAAGTCAGAAGTCGAGAGTCCTAAGTCTGATGCACAAGCTCCGGCTGCTGTTGCAGAAGCACCTAAGGCTCAGGATTCAGCTGCTTCTAAAGACTCTTATGCTACAGGAACGCCATCTCCTGCTGCTGGTAAAATTCTTGCAGAAAAAGGAATTGATGCTGCGGCTGTAAAAGGTACTGGTGTTGATGGCCGTATTACCAAAGATGATGCTGTGAAAGCTGAAGCTGGCAAAAAACCAGAAGCACCGAAAGCAAGTGCTCCTGTTGCAGCTGCTGCTCCTGCAGGTAGCCGTGGCGAGCGTCGTGAGAAAATGTCTCCGCTACGTAGAACTGTTGCGAAACGTTTAGTTGCTGTTAAAAATGAAACCGCAATGTTAACCACTTTTAACGAGGTTAACATGAAACCAATTATGGATTTACGCGGAAAATATAAAGACCAGTTTAAAGAGAAATATGGTGTTGGTTTAGGTTTTATGAGCTTTTTTACTAAAGCAGTTACCGAAGCTTTAAAAGATTTCCCTGCAGTTAATGGCCGTATTGAAGGTGAAGAATTGGTTTACAATGATTTCGCTGATATTTCTATCGCAGTTTCTGCACCGAAAGGTTTAGTGGTTCCGGTAATCCGTAATGCCGAAAGCATGAGCCTGGCCCAGATCGAGAAATCGGTTTTAGAATTAGCTTTAAAGGCACGTGACAGCAAATTAACACTAGAAGAAATGACTGGTGGAACTTTTACCATCACTAACGGTGGTGTGTTTGGTTCAATGATGTCGACACCGATTATCAATGCGCCACAGTCGGCTATTTTAGGCATGCACAACATCGTTGAGCGCCCTGTGGCTGAAAAAGGTGAGGTGGTAATCCGTCCGATGATGTATGTTGCTTTATCTTACGATCACAGAATTATCGATGGACGTGAGTCGGTTGGTTTCCTGGTTCGCGTAAAACAATTGTTAGAAGATCCAGCTAGATTGTTATTGGGTATCTAGGTTTAGATCTAATATATTTTATAAAGAAGTCAAGTTTTAATAGCCAGTGTGCTATAAAAAACTTGACTTCTTTTTTATACCCGAAAAATGAAATTAACGTTCAACTCAAAATCCCTCTTTATTTTCCTGGCGATATTCATCGTGGAAATCTTAATTGGCAAATACCTTAACGACGCTTTTATCAGACCTTTTGGCGGTGATGTATTGGTTATTATCTTGATTTATGCATTCTTTAGGATTTTCCTTAAAACAAATAATAAGCAGTTAGCATTAGGCGTCTTAATTTTTTCTTTCGTAATTGAGTTCCTCCAAAAGGCAAATTATGCTACCTGGTTTGGTTGGGAAAACAACAAATTAATGAGCATTATATTGGGTACTTCCTTTAGCGTTTACGATCTGCTCGCTTATTTTGTAGGTTATCTGCTCTGTTTGTGCTTTAAGGATTGAGTTCTGAGCTACTTTATAAAATCGACGTCATTTCGAGCGCAGTGCAACGCAGTCGAGAAATCTGTCTGGATAGATCTCTCCATTTCGCTACGCTTCAGTCGAGGTGACGAATGCTATTTAGACAAAGCTTTAATTGGTTTTAAATCCAATTGTTTAAATTCTACTTCACTGCCCTCGGCTTGTAGTGCAATCTGGCCACTATTTGCGGTGCAGTTTGTACCGTAATTTACCAATGTACCATTTACCCAAACTTTAACTTCGTTATTCAGGCATTGTATCACCATGGTGTTCCATTCGCCAAGCGGTTTTTCGCTATCATCTGTCAGGTTTTTAATACGGCGGAGTTTATCGCCATTTACACCCCATTTTTCTTTAGGGCCACGTCTGGCAACCATATCAGGTACCGTAATATCTTCTTCAATGCACCAGAAATCGCCAGCATCTTTATGTTGCATCTGTACTTCCAGCGATTTTGGAAACATGCCATACAGTGCCCTTGGTGTTGATGCATGTACCAAAACACCACAATTACCTGGTTTGCCGGCAAAACGGTATTGTACGGTTAACTGGTAATTTTTATAAATTTTATCGGTTATTAAATGCCCGCCTGGTGTACCTAAACTTACCAGCATACCGTTACGAACTATAAATGGATTGATGGTATCGGGCTTCTTGTCCATTGCAGGCACATCTACATGCCAGCCATTGAGGTTTTTTCCGTTGAAGAGGCTTTTTTGGGCAAATGCTGAGCTACTAATAATGACTAATAATAAAAAGAAGTAGTAAAGTTTCATAATATATTTGGTTTTGTATTCCAAATATATCATATAAATGGCAGAATAATTGTAAGTAGGACCGTCATTTCCACTGGAGTGCAACGGAATGGAAAAATCAATAATAGCTTTATATTATAGATCACTCCACTGCGGTCGAGATGACAATGCCTCGCAGTCTGACTTGGACTTAGCGTCGTTCTAATACTCCAATTTCAGTAATTCTTCGTATGCATCTCCCTCAAGCCCTAATAACTTGGCAAAAGCTGGTTCAGTTTTATAGCCTCGTTTTTTTAGGCTAATAATTTCCTGCCGGAATTCTTCGCCTTTTTCTAAAATAAGTTTATGCTCAATAAGCATGTGCCGGTAAGCGTTTTGCAGCGTTGTAGGGGTGTTTTGCCCGAATATCTCTATCTCAAACCCATTAATAATGAAATTTGCTTTAATTGCCTCGAATTTTAGACTTTCGGTGATAACAAAGCCATTTTCTCCTCCGAATAGGTTTTTTAGCTCATTGATAAACACATTTTGATCAGATATTTCACAGATGATATCCAGATCACTGCCTTCGATATCAATATTAATGGGGATGGTACCGACTAAAACGGGGCTGTAAACCGTAAGCTTTTCTAAAACCTTATGAGCTGTTAAAATTTGGTATGCTTTTATCTGTTTTTCGTTTCCTGAAAGGAGGTAAGATATTTCGAAGAAATTGATCATTTATTATTGGCTATGGGTTTTTAACCTTTGTTTCTTGCAGTACCCAAAGTTAATAAACCCGATAGGATGAATGCCAATGTAATTTAGCATTGTCGTGATTTTTATTTTGTTGGTTGGTGTGATGCCAAGCCGTAAGGAAAAGCGCAGGCCTCATTGGCAATAAGGATAGCGGGAACAGGCTTAAATATTTGCTGCTGGAATTGCTTTTCAAAACAATTTGGTTTATGTTTTCGCTTGACCTGTTAATCTTTCGTTGGCTGGTGTGAAACCAGCCAATATGAGATAACAAAAAAGCCCATCTCAGTTAAGAAATGGGCAATGTTTTTATGAAATTTTATTTAATCCTCTACAATCTCACTGTTGATGCTTACTTCGTCCTTTACATCTTCTTTAAAGTAGTTTTTTTGGAAGATGAGGATCAATATTACCCCAACAGAAATGGCTGCATCTGCAAGGTTAAAAACGGGCCTGAAGAAAACAAACTCTTCGCCTCCCCATATGGGTAACCAGGTAGGAAAGTGACCTTCGGCAATAGGGAAGTAGAACATATCTACCACGCGGCCGTGGAACCAGCTTTCGTAACCATAAATTTTTCCGTAAAATACAGAATCGATAATGTTGCCCAATGCGCCTGAAAAAATCAAAGCTACATTTAAGATTAAGCCACGGTGGTATTTATGTTTGATTAAATAATGCAAACCATAGCCAATTCCGCCAACCGCTGCTATGCGGAAAAGAGATAATGCTAATTTGCCAAACTCGCCACCAAATTCCATACCGAAGGCCATGCCATTATTTTCGGTAAAATGGATGATAAACCATTTACCAATAATATGGAACTCCTGACCAAGGTACATGTGTGTTTTAACCCAGGTTTTAACCAGCTGATCGGCCAGTAAAACCAAAAAGATTACAATTAAAGGTTTTGTATAGCCTTTCATTAACTCTGCTTTAATTTAGCTTCCATGCTTAAAGTAGCATGAGGTACTGCACGTAAACGTTCTTTCTGGATTAGTTTACCGGTTTCGCGGCAAATACCATAAGTTTTGTTCTCGATACGAACCAATGCATTCTCTAAATTGTCGATAAACTTTTTCTGACGGGCAGCCAATTGATTGATCTGTTCTTTCTCCATCGTTGCAGAACCATCTTCTAATGTTTTGTATGCACCTGAAGTATCTTCAGTTCCGTTTGCATTTGGGTTACTCAAAGAAGTGGTTAAAGAGTTAAGTTCCTCTTTCGCCATGCGTAATTTATCTTGGATTAGTTCTTTGAATTCCTGAAGTTCACTGTCTGAGTAGCGTGTTTTATTACTGTTTTCCATGTTTTTAATTTAGTTTTCTAATATATGGATTTATATTTTAGTTACTGAAATGCTTAACTCAACATCATCAATCACGATTTTGTTTGCATTATTTACAGTATCTGTTAATTCTAATTCATCAGCTAAAATTTCCGCGCAAATGTAACCCTTGTTTTTGGTAACTGCGGTGGCTACCAAGTTATCATTTTGTAACGAAACTTTAATCCTATCGGTCACTTCAAAATTTAGTTCTTTCCGTAAATTCTGGATGCGGTTAACCAATTCGCGCGAAATGCCTTCCTGTTTCAATTCTTCGGTAATGGTTACATCTAAAGCAACGGTTAAGCTGCCTAAGTTGGTAACCTGCCATCCCGGAATATCTTCTGCAAAAACTTCTACATCATCATTTAAATTGATGGTAAATTCTTCGCCGCTGCTTCCAACTACGATAATGAAACCATCATTTTCTAAACGTTGGATATCATCCTGATTGGAATTTTCTAAAGCCGCTTTAACCAGACTCATATCTTTACCCACTTTTTTACCCAACGATTTGAAGTTCGGTTTCAGCTTTTTCTTTACGATGCCGTGCGTATCAGTAATGAATTCGATATGTTTTACATTCGTTTCTGAAAGGATATAATCTGCAACTTTAGCTATTTTTTGTTCGAAATCACCATTTAAAGATGGGATTAAGATTTTCTCTAATGGCTGACGAACATTGACGCCCGATTTTTTACGCAACGATAAAACCATTGATGAAATATCCTGTGCATAAACCATACGCTCGTTCAAATCAGTATCGATTAAACTTTGATCAGCGTCTTTCCATAAAGTTAAGTGGACAGATTGCGCTGCATATGCATCGGTAATGGTTAAGTTTCTGTATAACCAATCGGCAAAGAAAGGTGCCACAGGACTCATCAGTTGTGATAAGGTTTCTAAACAAGTATACAATGTTTCGTAAGCGGCACGTTTATCATCGGTCATTTCGCCTTTCCAGAAACGGCGACGGCTTAACCTGATGTACCAGTTACTCAAATGCTCATCAACAAAAGTTTGAATAGCACGGGTAGCTTTGGTTGGCTCGTATGTGTTATAACTTTCATCAACTTCGTTGATCAGGGTTTGCAATAACGATAAAATCCAACGGTCTAATTCTGTTCTGTCTTCAACTTTGCTTAAATTGTTTTTGTCGATTTCGAACTTATCGATATTCGCATATAAAGCAAAGAAAGAATAAGTATTGTAAAGTGTTCCAAAGAATTTACGGCGCACTTCAGCAATTCCATCAATGTCAAATTTTAGGTTATCCCATGGATTGGCATTCGAAATCATGTACCAACGGGTTGCATCAGCACCATATTCGTTAATGGTTTGGAATGGATCAGCGGCATTGCCTAAACGTTTGGACATTTTTTGTCCGTTTTTGTCTAGCACCAGCCCGTTCGAAACCACATTTTTATACGCTACTTTATCAAAAACCAATGTAGAGATCGCATGCAGGGTATAAAACCAGCCACGGGTTTGATCTACACCTTCGGCAATAAAATCTGCAGGGAAATCTTCATTTCCATCAATGGTTTCTTTGTTTTCGAAAGGGTAGTGCCACTGCGCATAAGGCATAGCCCCAGAATCGAACCAAACATCAATTAAATCACTTTCGCGGCTCATTGCTTTGCCTGAAGGTGATACTAAAATAATCTTATCAACCACATTTTTATGTAAGTCGATCAGGTCATAGTTCTCTTCAGACATGTTTCCGATTTCGAATCCTTTAAAAGGATTTTCTTTCTGGAAACCAGCTGTTATAGATTTTTCAATGGCATTATAAAGTTCCTCAACAGAACCAATTAATACTTCTTCTTTTTTATCTTCAGTTCTCCAGATCGGTAAAGGAATTCCCCAATATCTCGATCGTGATAAGTTCCAGTCGTTGGCATTTTTCAACCAGTTTCCAAAACGCCCCTCGCCTGTTGATTTTGGTTTCCAGTTAATGGTTTCGTTAAGATCGAACATCCTGTCTTTAACATCTGTAACCTTAATAAACCACGAATCTAAAGGGTAATATAAAAGTGGTTCATCAGTTCTCCAGCTGTGTGGGTAACTGTGAACATATTTTTCTACTTTAAAAGCTTTATTTTCTTCCTTTAATAAAATAGCGATTTCTACATCAACCGATTTTTCGGGTGCTTCACCAGCATTGTAATATTCGTTTTTTACATATTTGCCTGCAAAAGGACCAACATGTTTGGTAAATTTACCCTGTAAATCTACTAATGGAACGGGTGTGTCATTCTCGTCTAACACCAACATTGGTGGTATTTCCGGAACGGCTTCTTTAGCTACTTTAGCATCATCTGCACCAAAAGTAGGGGCGGTATGCACAATACCGGTACCATCTTCAGTAGTTACGAAATCTCCAGAAATTACCCTAAAAGCATTTTCAGCATTTTGATATGGCAATGCATAAGTTAAAAGTTGTTCGTATCTAATTCCAACCAGCTCAGTTCCCTTACATTCAGCAAGTATTTGATAAGGGATCTTTTTATCGCCGGCTTTAAAATTGGTGAAATCTTCAACTTCATTGCTTTCGAAGAAAGTTTTACTAAACTGCTTTCCAACCAGGTTTTTTGCCAGAATTACATTTGTTGGCAAAAATGTATACTGGTTAAACGTTTTGACTAAAACATAGTCGATTTTTGGCCCGACTGTTAAAGCCGTGTTCGACGGTAAAGTCCATGGAGTAGTTGTCCATGCCAATAGGTAAATATCACCAAAACCTTGTAAGAAAGTTGGTAATGTGTCAGTTAAAGCTTTAAACTGAGCAACAATTGTGGTGTCGGTAACGTCACGGTAAGCTCCGGGCTGATTTACCTCATGCGAACTCAATCCTGTACCCGCTTTTGGAGAATAGGGCTGGATAGTATAACCTTTATAGATTAAACCTTTATCGTAAATCTGTTTCAAAAGCCACCATACCGATTCCATGTATTTCGACTTATAGGTAATGTATGGATCATCCATATCAACCCAATAGCCCATTTTTTCAGTCAATTCGTTCCACACATCTGTGTAGCGCATTACTGTTTTTTTACAGGCTTCGTTATAGTCTTCAATAGAAATGGTTTTACCAATATCTTCTTTAGTAATCCCTAATTCTTTTTCCGTTCCAAGCTCAACAGGTAGGCCATGGGTATCCCAGCCAGCTTTTCTTTTAACCTGATAACCCTTGATTGTTTTATAGCGGCAAAAAATATCTTTAATAGCACGCGCCATTACGTGGTGAATTCCCGGCATGCCATTGGCAGAGGGTGGACCTTCGTAAAAAGTAAACGGATTAGATTTAGGACGGGACGAAATGCTTTTTTCAAAGATGTTTTCCTTTTTCCAAAAATCCAGTATTTCTTGCCCTATTTTGGCAAGTTCCAATTGTTTAAATTCGCTATACATCAATTAAGTACCTCAAAAAATTAAGGTTGCAAAGTTAACAGAATTGACTGAATTTCGGTAGTTTTGATGTAAATACTTTTAACGTGAAATTATTTAATATTGGGCTTACACTGATGATTGTAGCCGTAATTGCATTGCCAATTGTTGCGGTTCTCAGCCCATCGAACCGGGATTTTGTGCTTTATGCTTTTTATTTCTGCGGCTTGCTCGAACTAATCGGGCTTATTTTTGTTTTAATCCATATTGTAACTCTAAAAAGAAAGAACCCATGATCAAGCTGTTAAAATTGCAGAAAGCCGTTTTCGTTCTCATTGCAGGCGTTCTTTCGTTTATTGCCTACAAAATTTTAGATGCCAACGAGGTTAAAGGAAGTATTTATTTTCAGATGCTCGCCGGTGTACTCATTATTATTGGGGCATTGTGGCTGTTATACCCGATTTTATTTGCCAAAAAAGATAGCGATGGTAATGCCGAAATCATCACCGACCCAACAGTTGAAGTTCCGGTAGATGAAGAAGAGAAAAAGCCTGCAACTGAATAAATCTGCGATAATCTTTTTAAATCAACTGGGTTATTTTTCCTTGAGCTTACATGTTCTCAGATGTCTTATATGGTTTAAAAGTTTTTTGAAAAGCAATGCCAGCATTCCATTTTAAGGTTCGTCCTGCTGTACGCTTTATCCTGATGAAGGATCAGGATGTTCGCTGCCATCAGGTTTAGATCACTTGGGCCTGAGTAAGAAATTTAGAATTAATATTCTTAGCCTTGGCTTTAAGCCCAAGAAGCACGTATAAACCATCAGAAATAAAAAAATTAAACCTATATAGGGGTAAATCTATTGTGAATTGTATTAGCTCTAAATAACAAATAGAGATAACTATGATTCCTGCATTAATTATTTGGGTCTGCAAGAAATATTTTGCTCCAAAAACCTACAAAAAATTCTCCTCCCAAAATCCGGTTAATCCGAAAATTGTGGCCATAGTGCTTTTTCTGGTCTGTTCATTTTCATCTGCTTTTGCACAGCAAAGTAAATTTAACATCAAACGTAATGGCGAGATAATCGGCCAGATGTATTTTCAGCAAAAAGAAGAAGGCGATAACGTTTACCTAAAAATAACTTCAAAAGTACAAACCCGCTTTGTTTTTAAAATCGACGTAGAAACAGAAGATGTCGCACATTTCAAAAATGGCAAACTGCTTACTTCAAACGTAAACAGGGTTGTAAATGGCAATGCTAAAGAGGCCAAAAAAACAAGCTGGATCAATCATGTTTATCAGCTTAAAACCGGCGATAAAACGACTACGATTAAGCAACCTATCAATTATAACATGATGCTCTTGTACACGAAAGAGCCGGTTAATATCTCCGAAATCTATTCTGATAATTTTCAGTGTTTTATCCCTATTCAAAAAAATGGTGCGCATCAGTATCGGATCAATCTTCCGGATGGAAATTACAACGATTATCATTTCGAAAATGGCATTTGCAAACTGGTTGTCGTAAATCATTCCTTGTACACCATTAGAATGGAAAGGGTTTAATATGGAAGCTGTTGCAAATAAATACTTAAGGGTTTTGGTAACAGGGGCATCAGGCTTTATCGGCCGGAAACTGAGTTTTGCCCTGGCAGAAATGGGTTACGATGTAATTGCACTTTGCAGAAATGTAAAACATCCGTTTTTGATGAAACATAGAAATATCCAGTTCGTAAAAGGCGATGTTTTAGACCCTTCGAGTTTAGAATGCGTGATGAAAGATTGTTATCAGGTATACCATACTGCGGCTATGGCTAAAATGTGGTGTAAAAATGAGCAGGATTTCTACGATGTAAATGTAGTTGGGACAAGAAATGTACTCAATTGTGCATTAAAAACAGGGGTAGAGCGGGTAGTACATACCTCAACCTGTGGGGTATGGGGACCCACCTTAAACTTACCTGTTTCGGAGAACGATCCAAGAGCGGTCGGTTTTCCGATCAGTTACGAACGTACAAAATATCTGGCCGAGCTTGAGGTTAAAGAATTTGTGAAAAAAGGATTGGAAGTTGTCATTGTAAACCCATCAAGGGTATATGGCGATGGGCCGATTACCGATAGCAATACCGTAAGTAAAATGGTTACGGGCTACATCAATGGTACCTGGCATTTTATTCCCGGTGATGGAAAAGCCATTGCGAATTATGCTTTTGTAGATGATGTGGTAGATGGACATATTGCGGCGATGCAATACGGCAGAAATGGTGAACGCTATATTTTAGGAGGGATTGATGTTTCGTTTAATGGCTTTTTCAATACTTTAAAACAGCTTACTGGTAAACAGAGAAGTTTGTATAAAATTCCGGTAGGCATCATTAAAACCTATAGTTTGCTTGAATCATTAAAATCGAAACTCTTTAACCTTACGCCATTTTTTCTGCCAGAATTTGCCGATAGGTTAAAATGCAATCAGCAATATTCGAGTAATAAAGCCATTGCCGAACTAAATTACCGGATAACACCTTTTACAGTGGGCTTAGGGAAAACGATTAATCACTTTCAGTATAATTAAACAATATATTAACCACAAATGAAAAGGCTGCACACGGATAGGATTTAGCATCTGGTATCCAGATCTGTGTTTATCTATGTAAATCTGTAGTTAAAAATTAATCGATATAAAATGAAACAGTTAACCGTATTAATTACAGGGGCAAGTGAGGGATTAGGAAAATCTTTCGCCATCGAATCGGCCAAACGCGGACTAAATTTGGTATTGGTTTCGCTGCCAAATAGCGGCCTCGAACACTTAGCCAATTACCTTCGTCTAAACTTTAACAGTAAAGTATTCTGTATCGAAATGGATTTGACTAAAAGTACCGCTGCCATCGAAATATTCGGACAGCTTAAACTGCAGCATACCGAAGTTAATGTTTTAATAAATAATGCAGGTTTAGGAAACTGGAGTTGGTTTGAAGATAAAAATGTTGATTTTTACCGCACGCAGATCGATTTAAACATTACAAATACCGTTCTCCTTACCCGTTTGTTTTTAAACCATATCGACAAAACTACGGCAAGTTATATCTTAAATGTAGGCAGTTTAGGCGGGCATTTTATTGTGCCGAAGAAACAGGTTTATGGGGCAACAAAGTCGTTTATTGGCTATTTTACCCGTTGTTTGCAACTAGAACTCAGCGGAACAAATGTGCATATCAGTTTACTCAGTCCGGGGGGGATTAATACCAAACCCGAATTGTTGGTAATGAATAATGAACTTAAAGGTTTTGCAAAAGCCACCATTTTAGAAGCTGATTATGTAGCCAAAACAGCGATTGATGGTATGTTAAAAGGAAAAAAGGAAATTATACCGGGTTTTGCCAATCGCTTTTTGCTTGTGCTGGATAAAATTATCCCCGCCTTTTTAAAAGAAATTATAATTAGGCGTAAATTGAAAACGATTTTAACAACATAAAATATAGACCAGAAACCTGCAAGGTTTTTAAAAGCCTTGCAGGTTTTAGCTTTATGGAAAGTAACGATACCCACCTTATCGGATTAATTAAAAGCGGGAATAAACAGGCTTTCGACGAAGTGTTTTTAAAGCATTTCAAAAGTCTGCATGCTTATGCTTTTACCATCATCAGGGAGAAAGATGATGCTGAAGAAATCGTGCAGAACGTTTTTGTGCGTATCTGGACGAAAAGGGAACAGCTTAAAGAAGATGGTTTTTTAAAATCTTTTCTCTATCGTGCTGTACACAATGAAAGTCTGAATTATTTGAAACATCAAAAAGTGAGATCGAATTTTAACGTTCATTATGCTGATGCCGTGAAAAACGATATGGGGAATTTAAATACGGAGATTATGGCTACAGAACTGGAAAAGAATATCCATTCGGCAATAAATGAGTTACCCGAAAAATGCAGAAATGTATTTCAGTTGAGCAGGTTCGACCAGATGAAATATCAGGAAATTGCCGATGCGCTGAACATTTCGATCAAAACGGTTGAAAACCAAATGGGGAAAGCATTAAAGATATTACGGCTTAAAGTGGTTGATTTCCTGATCCTCATTTTTATATTATTGAAATAAGCTTATGGATAAAAATTATACAAATATTAACGATGATGTGCTTGCAAAATACCTGCTTGGAGAGGCTACTTTGGCTGAAATCGAGCAGGTAGAAGCCTGGGCAGCATCAAATCAGGATCACCGTAAGCAATTGGAAGATTTTAGAATGATCCTGGAGAAAAGTAAACTTCAGATTGATGATTCGATAAACGAACACCAGGCTTTGGAACGGCTAAATATCCGTTTGAAAAAAGAAACCAGGGCAATCAGTTATAAATTTGTGCTGCGTTGGGTAGCGGTAATCGCCATCATTTTTAGCACAGGTTTATTTTTCTATAACAACTTAATAGGCAATAAAATTGATGTAAATAGTGGTGGCGAAACTTTAACCCAGGTTTTACCTGATGGATCTACTGCAATATTGAACAAACAATCTTCTATATCTTTTGTAGGAGGGTTTTTTAATAAAACACGCGATGTGAAATTAAAAGGCGAAGCTTTTTTTAAAGTCAGCGCTGATAAATCGAAGCCCTTTATTATTCGTGTTAACGATGTTCGCGTAACCGTTGTGGGTACGGCATTTAATGTGAAGAGTAATGGAGAAGCTGTTGTTGTGATTGTAGAAAGCGGTGTTGTTAAAGTGAATAATCAGAGGGATAGTGTGCGTTTAATTGCAGGCGAAAGGGTGGAGGTTATTCAAAATCAGGTACATTTAATTAAAGGTAAAAATCAGGGTAAACTATATAATTACTTTTACACACACGAACTGATTTGCGATGGAACCGCACTTGCTGATCTGGTTGAGGCGCTTAATGAAAAATTTAAATCTAATATCGTCATTGCTAATCCTGCATTAAAGATGCTCCGGATCAGTACAACCTTTAAAAATAATTCGCTGAAAGAAATTTTGGATGTCATCTCCGAGACTTTTAAAATCAAAGTAGAATATGGGCAAGGTATAATCAAACTTAAATAATAACAATGCGTACGCTCAAAATCACTTTTCTGTTTCTCTTAATTTCTTACTTTTCGGTAAAAGGGCAATCCAATCTATCCAGAAATATTTCTTTAAATATCGATCGGCAAAAGTTAGGTTCGGTCTTGAATACTATTGAAGCGAAAGGTGATTTCAAGTTTTCATATAACAGCAGTATCTTACCTGTTGATAGTTTGGTCAGTATTCATGAAAATAATCTGAATATTGCCGAAACCCTCGATAAATTATTAAAACACCGGTTCGAATACCGCCAGTCGGGTAAGTTTGTAATCATCCGGTATGCCCCGCTCGAACTGCTTCTGCTCATTAACGAATCGGTTGGCAATCCCGAACTTTATACCATTTCCGGTCAGATTGTAGATAAACTGACGAACAAACCGATTCAGGATGCCAGTATTTACGAAAAGAATTTGCTGGTTTCCGAAATATCAGATGGGAACGGTTATTTTTCTATGCGTTTGAAAAATATTACACAACCTATTTCGCTAACGGTAAGCAAAGAAAACTACAAATCTACCATCACCCATTTTTTGGCTGAGGTAAGCATTACCCCTGCAAAAGAAAATAGCAGTGAGCGGTTTATCTCCGGTAATTTAGGTGATGTTGAAAATACCTGGTTAGGAAATGCCCTGGTTACTGCGCAGCAAAAAATTCAATCGATTAATATTGGTGGCTTTATTTCTAAAGCCCCATTTCAGTTTTCGCTGATCCCAAGGCTCAACTCACACGGCTCATTAAGCGGGCAGGTGGTAAACAAGTTCTCCCTTAATGTAATTGGGGCTTACAGTGCCGGGGTAGATGGGGCAGAAATCGGTTTGGGTTTCAATATTGATAAAAGTGATGTGCAATATTTTCAGTTTGCCGGCGGTTTCAATTTGGTAGGAGGCAATGTCCGCGGGGCACAGATAGCTGGCTTTTTTAATTATGTTATAGGCGATGTTCGTGCAGCCCAGGTTGCCTTAGCCTATAACCGGGTAGGTAAGGGTTTCGAAGGTTTCCAGGTAGGTGGAATTTATAATCACGTTAATCAGGATATGAAAGGTATTCAGCTTTCATTAGGACTTAATACTATAGGTGGAACCTTAAAGGGGTGGCAAACAGGGGCGTTAAATCTGGTTAATAAAGAGACGAAGGGTGTTCAGATTGGAATTGGTGGTAACATCGTAGCTGGTAGAACAAGTGGAATACAGGTGGGGGGTGTTGCCAATATCAATAAAGAAAGCAGTGGATTAAATCTTGCTGTGCTTGCCAATTTGACTGGGCAAACGGCTAGCGGACTTCAAATTGGCGCAATTAATTACGCTAAAAAGTTAAAGGGTGTTCAATTGGGGATTCTAAATGTTTCGGGTCAAAATGATGGCTATTCAATCGGACTGGTAAATATTGCTTTAAAAGGATATCATAAATTTAGCTTCAGTACAAACGAAAGCACAAATTATAATGTGACTTACAAAGGTGGTAGCAAACATTTATACAATATGCTCATGTTCGGCACAAATAAAAAGTCAGCCGAAAAGATATACACTGGCAGCTTGGGTTTTGGCAAGGAGATGAAAGTATTCAGAAGTGTTTCCCTAAATCCTGAAATAAGTAGTCAATATGTGTACCAGGGCAGCTGGAATTACCTTAACCTGCTGAATAAATTTGAACTTCCGGTAAACATCAGGTTAAATAAATGGCTGGCCATTCAGGGTGGTCCGTCGCTTAACGTGTATTATACCAAACAAAATACCAGAATTGGCGAATTTGGGCTGTTGCAGGAAAAACATAAAGATTTCACTTTCAACGATCCAAGATATACAGGATGGTTAGGCTGGAATGTGGGGTTGGTAATTTTATAAAATAGCCTTGGGTTTAAACCCAAGGCTAATAATATCGATTTATTTAGGCATCCGGAACTCCCAACTGAAAACTCCAAACTCAATTAATGGTCAAATTCACCTGCGTTTTTCGCCGATTCTTCATCTGAAATCACTTTTCTTACCTTCTTTTTATCTAACCACAATACCAGTGCTGGTAATAATGTTAAATTGAAAATTAAGGCTACCAATAAGGTGATGGATAGCAGTAGTCCAAGCACCACTGTTCCGCCGAAAGTAGAAGCAGTGAAAATTCCGAAACCGAAAAATAGAATGAGTGCAATATGTGTCATACTTACCCCTGTTTCAGTAATCGTATCCGTAATTACCTTAGGAACGCTAAAATTGGTCAGGTTTAATTCCTGCTGATATCGCGTAAGGAAATAAATCGTCTGATCGGATGCCAAACCAAAGGCAATGGTGAAAATTAAAATGGTAGAAGGTTTTAATGAAATCCCAAAATAACCCATTATACCGGCGGTAATAATAAGAGGAACAATGTTTGGTAATAAAGAAATAAACATAATACCCAGGCTTTTAAACTGCAATAACCTTAACAATGAGATTAATACAATGGCTAAAGCGATACTTTCTACCAGGTGCCTTAACATATAATCCGTGCCTTTAGAAAAGATAATACTCGATCCGGTAAGTTCTACATCAAATTTAGATGGAGGCAAAATACTGTCGATTCGTGGTTTTAATTCGGCCATAATCGCATCCAATCGTTTCGAGCCCACATCGGCCATTTGGAAACTAATCCTTGTGCTTTGATTCCCTTTGCTGATAAAGTTGGTTAACAAGCTCGCATTTCCCTTGCCACCATTGGCGATATAAGCCAAAATGAAATTCTTCTCCAGGTTATCTGGCAAACGGAAAAATGTAGAATCGTTATTGTAGAAAGCCTGAGTGGCATATTTCAATCCCATATTTACCGAAATAGAACGTGAAAACTCCGGATAAGCTGAAATCATTTTCTCCAGTTTTTCCATTCTTTTCAGGTTGGTTAAATTGAAAACACCGTTCTTTTTTTTGGTATCTACACTTACCTCTAAAGGTAAAATACCCTCAAAATTTTTCTCAAAGAATTTAAGATCCGTTAAAATTTCAGAATTTTTTGGTAAATCATCAACCACATAACCATTAACATTGATTTTCATCACGCCAATAAAAGCAATGATGGAAATAATAATTGTTCCGATATAAATCAAACCACTTTTATGTTGTACAAGCGTATCGGTTTTAATCAATAATTTGTGAAGGAAACCTTCGTCGATATGGGTTTGTGGTTTCAGTTTTGGTGCAGGCAGGTAACTGAAAATAATCGGGATTAAACATAAACACATTAACCAGGTAACCATCACGTTTATAGAAGCTACACTACCAAATTGCATCAAAAGCTCACTTCCTGTAAAGTAAAGCACACCAAAACCTATGGCTGCGGTAATGTTTGCAATTAAGGTGGTAATGGCAATCCGCTCAATGGTAATGCTTAACGCTTTTTGTTTGTCGCCATGTTTACGAAGCTCATTCTGGTATTTGTTTAGCAATAAAATACTGTTCGGTATACCGATAATTACAATCAGCGGTGGGATCAGCCCTGTTAAAATGGTTAATTCGAAGCCGAATAATACTAATGTACCGATACTCCAGATTACGCCCATCACTACTACTAAAATAGGGAAGAACACCGCGTAGAATTTCTTGAAGAAAAATAATAAGATCAGGGCCGAAACCAAAATCGATAAACCCAGAAATAATACAAACTCATTACTTACCAGTTTACTAACCGCAGTACGGATGTAAGGCAAACCCGAAATATGCACCTGAATTTTGGTAGATGATTGAAATGCCCTGGCTTTGGCTTCAATTTCTTTTAAAATTGGGTTACGTTCTGCCGTGTTTAAGATTTTTGTATCAAAAGTAATGGCCATCAGGGTGGCATTCTGACGATTATATACCAATCCTTCAAAAAACGGGTTGCTATAAATGGTATTTTTAATCGAATCCATTTCTGCGTCGGTTTTAACCAAACCTCCGGGCAATGGCTTTAGAACAAATTTTTGATTCACCGTATCTTTTTCCAATTGAAAAATCCGCCCAGAAGATAAAACCTGTTTAATTCCTTTTAATTTCTGGATTTCGTTAGAAAGCTGAACCCATTGGTTGTAAACCTCTTTTTTGAAAATATCGGGCGATTGTATGCCGACCACCATCACACTCCCATCTTCGCCAAAAGTCTTTTTAAAAGCATTATATTTTACGAATGCGCTATCGGTAACAGGCAGGATTTTACTCCCGGTGTAGGAGAGTTTTACATTTTTGGCCTGATAAGCCATAAAAATGGTTCCTAAAACAAAAAATACGATGATTGCGATACGGTTCTGAAGAATAAATCTCGATAGCTTAACCCACATGTGCAGCTTAGTTTAATAATAATTTTAACGGCAAAACTAATCTTATTTGTAAAATGCGATTACTTTTTGCACAATTAAATTTGCACAAATAACATACTTTTGAAAAAATTGTTTTAACAGCATGTTGCATAAAGTTAGAGGCATTGTATTAAAGACGACCAATTACAGTGAAAGTAGTGTGGTGGTGCAGGTACTAACCGATAAATTCGGCATGCAATCTTACCTCATCAATGGCGTGAAAAAGCCAAAGGCCAAGATTAAAATGAACATGCTGCAATCGCTCCATTTGTTGGATATGGTGGTTTATCATAAAGCGAATACCAATATTCAGCGGATATCGGAGGTAAGGCAAACACCCGTTTTTAAAAGTATTCCTTACGATATGCTTAAAACCAGTATCGTGATTTTTTTAAATGAGGTATTGTATAAAAGTATCCGGCAGCAATCGGCAGATGAGAGTTTATTTGATTATATTTTTAATTCAATAGCCTGGTTTGATGAGGTAGAAGAGATTAATCCTAATTTTCATTTATCTTTTTTATTAAAACTTACCAGGTTTTTGGGGTTTTCGCCGAACGAGAAAAGAAGAAATGACCAGATTTACTTCGATTTACAGGAAGGAGAATTTACTTCCCGAATGCCAATCCACGCCAATTACCTCCAATTGGAAGATGCCGTTGGCTTTATTTCACTTTTTAATTCACCCCTCGAAAAAATTTCTGAAATAAAGTTGAGTAATACACAGAGGCGGTTTTTGTTAGATAAGATATTGGTTTTCTATACCTTACATACAGCCTCCTTTGGGGTGGTGCAATCGCATAAAATCCTCGAAACTTTGTTAAGTTGAAAAAAAAGAAAAAAAGATTTGCAGAACAGTTTTATAGCGCTATATTTGCATTCCCAAACGGAGGATGGGGCATTAAGTTTGACAAAATATAAAAGGGAAATTAGCTCAGCTGGTTCAGAGCACCTCGTTTACACCGAGGGGGTCGGGGGTTCGAACCCCTCATTTCCCACCAAAGCCTTTTAGTTTTACTGAAAGGCTTTTTTATCAAACTTTGAAATATAACAAAAAAAGGGAAATTAGCTCAGCTGGTTCAGAGCACCTCGTTTACACCGAGGGGGTCGGGGGTTCGAACCCCTCATTTCCCACTAAAGCCTTTCAGGAAACTGGAAGGCTTTTTTTATGATCAAAAATTTAAATGGCTCGTTTAGCCGAAGTGGTCGTTTCCCACTAAAGCCTTTCAGGAAACTGGAAGGCTTTAGTGGGTTATCCTTTTGAGTAATAGATCCCTTTCAAAGCGGTCGTCATGCTGAATTTATTTCAGCATCTTTCATACTATAAAGACCCTGAAATGAATTCAGGGTGACGCACGCATAGGATTTACCTTATAAAGATCCTTCGCTACACTCAGGACAACAATATGTTATTTAGGCTCCCACAACTCAATCTTATTACCTTCCGCATCCATAATATGGATAAATTTTCCAAAATCATATGTGGCAACTTCATCGAGTATGGTTACGCCGTTTTCTTTAAGTTTTTCCAATAGCGCTTCAAGATTTTGAACGCGGTAATTGATCATAAATTCCTTTTTCGAAGGGGCAAAATATTCATCTCCTTTTTTAAACGGGCTCCATTGAAGCGTTTCAACTTCATCAGGGTTGTTAAGGTTTCTCGAATCGAAACTCACAGAGCCCCATGCGTTAATTTCGACCCCTAAGTTTTTGGCATACCAATCTTTCGTTTCTTTCGGATTATCTGAAAAAAAGAAAATGCCACCAATTCCTGTCACTTTTGGTGTGCCATCAGCGGCTGAAGTTAAGTTTTTTGAATCTTCCATATTGTTTGTTTTGTGTTTGGTTATAAATTTAAGAAATGTCTGAAAAGTTATTTATTTTTCGATTTATTGTTGACTCTAAGATAGAAGAAAATCAATTATATATCCGAAATTGCCTGCTGAAAAATAGTGGTAAATGCTTAGTAAAATTATCAGGTTCATTTTCTTTGGCAACTACTTTGTAGGCATTTTGGCGGTAGCCCTAACCCTCGAAGCCACTCTTCAGCTGAGGCTGCCTTTTAATTCGCTAAATTATTACCTGTTGCTGTTTTTGGCACCAACCATTTATTATACTTATGCGTATAACAAAGTTTCTACGGCGCCATCTACCACTAATCCTCGAAATCAATGGTATTTTAAACATAAAAATTTTATCAATTGGAGCCAGGCGATACTTTTTATCGCCTGCATGTTGCTGGCCATTAACCTGCTGTACCAGAACTATCGGCATATTTTAGCCCTCCCGATTGGTTATTGGATGGCCATATTGATTATTGTTACGGCCGGAGGCTTATATTATGGCTTGTTGCCAAGATCTTTCCTTAAATTCAATCTCCGCAATACCGGTTGGTTAAAGGCATTTGTAATTGGCTTTGTATGGGCTTGTTGCGCCAATGTGTTACCACTAATTATGCTGAAAATTGAAACCGGCACAGGTTATCACGATTCGGTATTATGGACCTGGTTATTTATTAAAAACTGGATGTTCTGTACCGTAAATGCCATTATTTTTGACATCAAAGATTACCCAACCGACGCCAATAAACATTTGCGCACTTTTGTGGTTCGTTATGGCTTGCGAAGAACAATCTTTAGCATTCTGATTCCCTTATTGATTATTGGTTTAATTTCTTTAGGGATTTTTGCCAGTTACAAAGGTTTCGGCCTGCCGCAGGTTTTATTTAATGTGCTACCCTTTATCCTTACCATTTATGTGGCTTATTCCATGCACCGAAGGAAAAATATCCTTTACTACCTCATGGTTATCGATGGATTGATCTTATTTAAAGCAATATGTGGGATGGTAGGGATGCAGTTTGTGCAATAAGCTGAAAGCATAAAGCCAATGTTATATTTGAAAAGTTCAATCTTGATACCTGATTCCCGTTACTTGATACTATGCTTAACAACTACGATAAAATAGCCAATCATTACGATACATTAAGTCGTTTAGTGTTTTTTAAGTCGCAGGTTAACGCACAGATTAATCAGCTTCAATATATTCCGAAAGGCAGCACGGTATTAATTGTAGGAGGAGGAACAGGTTGGATTCTGGAAGAACTGGCGAGGGTTTATGCCAGTGGTTTAAAAATTGTGTATGTAGAAATATCGGCTAAAATGACCGCGCTTTCTCAAAAACGAAATTATCAGGATAACCAGGTAGAGTTTGTAAATCTTGGTATTGAGGATTTTGAAACCAATATTACATTTGACGTGATTTTAACACCTTTTCTATTCGATAATTTTGCAGAGCAGCGAGCTGTAAAAGTATTCGGACAGTTAAATGGATATTTAAAAACAGACGGATTATGGTTTCTGGTCGATTTTTCACTTCATAAAACCAATGGAAACTGGTGGAAACGACTACTACTCAAATCGATGTATCGTTTTTTTAAATTATTGGGCATTGTAGAGGCCAATCATCTGGTTGATATGAACCCTTACTTTTTGAAATGGGCTTATCAGATTTTAGAACTCCGTTTGTATTATGGTGGTTTTATCAAAGCTGTAATTTTTAAAAAAATAAAATGACATTTAATTAATGCATCTGTGTTGCATTTGTTAGATCAATTCAGATCTTTGTTTTAAAAAGATAAGGATATGGATTTTGATGTAATTATAATTGGAGGCAGTTATGCTGGTTTATCTGCCGCATTAACTTTAGGCCGTGCAACCAGAAATGTTCTGGTAATTGATGGCGGTAAACCCTGTAACAGGCAAACGCCCCATTCTCACAATTTCTTAACACATGATGGCGAACAACCTGCTGATATTTCTGCAACTGCAAAAACTGAGGTTTTGAAATATCCAACGGTGAAGTTTTTAGATGGAAATGCCAATTTGGCCAAACAGATAGCCGGTGGTTTTAACGTTGGCCTGGAAAATGGTCAGCATTTTACGACCCGTAAATTATTGTTGGCTACAGGTTTAAAAGATGTACTTCCTGCCATTAAAGGCTTGGCAGAATGTTGGGCCATTTCTGCTATACATTGCCCTTATTGCCATGGTTATGAAGTGAAGAACGAAAAGATAGGCCTGCTGATGAATGGTGATCACGCATTTGAAATGGCTAAAACCCTTAACCTATGGAATAAAGATTTAACCATTCTAACCAATGGGAAATCACAATTAACGGCCGAACACACGGAAAAACTAAAGTCAAAATCAATTACCATTTTAGAAGATGAAATTGTAGAACTGGCACATACGGATGGCCATGTAAAAAGCATTATTTTTAACAACGGTAAACATTTAGCTCTTAAAGCCATTTATGTTAAACCTGAGGTAAGTCAGCATGTAAATTTTAATGAACAGCTCGGATTCGAATTAACCGATATGAAAATGATAAAAGTAGATGAGCAGCAGCAAACCACTGCCAAAGGCGTTTATGCCGCAGGAGATTGCACAACCATGTTCAGGTCGTTATCCATAATTACAGCCGCTGGAACTATGGCTGCAGTGATGATCAATAAAGAGTTAATTTCTGAAGATTTTTGATTAATCATCGGAAATTAAAATAAGATAGCACCCACAATAGTCGCAATAAACATCACTGCCATTACAATTCTGTCTGCAGTAATCCATTGGTCTCTTGTAAGTGGTTTGGTAACTTTTTTTACGGTTTCTGCTTTGTGCCTCGAAAGCCTGAAAACGGATGTGTCTAATTTAATAATCATGGGATAATGTTTTAATAGGGTCGATTTTCTTAAGACAAATCCCAAGCCAAAAATTTAGAAAAATGTTAAATTGTGGATAACTTATATTTTTTTCTTAATTAATTGATATTTATACGGTTGTAAAATACGGCACATATTAAAAAGGGCAATCAGGCTGTTGGATATTCCATACAACCTGATTGCCCTATGTGTATAGTAAGGTCTTATGACAAGCTTTTTATCTGCTCTTCTTTTGCACGTAGTTTACTCTTCTTTTTGCCGTAACCGAAGTAAATGGCTAAACCAATTACCAGCCAAACAGCCAGCCTTACCCAGGTTTCCCAGGGTAAAAATACCATCATGGCGATACAGGTTAAAATACCTAAAATGGGAATTAATGGCACTAAAGGAACTTTAAACGGGCGTTTAGCCTCAGGGTTTGTTTTTCTTAAGATTAAGATCCCCACACAAACCATTAAAAATGCCAGCAAGGTGCCGATACTGGTCATTTCGCCCACCACATTCATGGGTACAAATGCTGCGAAAAGTCCAATGAATATACAAAGGATGATGTTCGATTTATAAGGTGTTTTAAATTTGGTATGTACATCAGAGAACATTTTTGGCAACAACCCATCTTTACTGATGGAATAGAACATCCGCGATTGTGCCATTAAATCGATTAAAATAACTGAGGTATAACCAATTAAAATAGCCAGAATAATGGCCTGACTTAACCATGCATAGGGTGTTTTTTCGATGGCAATGGCCACGGGTGCTCCGCTATTGGCAAATTCTTTGTAATTGGCTAAGCCCGTCATCACATGGCCAAATAAACCAAACAATACGGTACAAACCACCAATGACCCGATAATGCCAATAGGCAAATCTCTGGCTGGATTTTTAGTTTCCTGGGCAGATGCGGCAACGGCATCAAAACCGATAAACACAAAAAACACTAAACCGGCACCGCGTAAAACACCACTCCAGCCAAATTGACCAAATGTTCCGGTATTTTCGGGGATATAGGGATGGTAATTTGCAGGATCAATATATTGCCAGCCAAGGGCAATAAAAACCAATACAACACCAACTTTTAAAAACACAATAATTCCGTTTACAATGGCCGATCCTTTGGTGCCGCGGATTAATATAGCCGTCATTAATACCACAACCAGTGCGGCAGGGATGTTGATGATGCCCTTAACGGTAGAACCATCGGCGAGTTTAGCGGTTTCGAAAGGGGATAAGGTTAATTGCGGAGGCAGGTAAATATGTAAACTGGCCAAAAACTTGGTTAAATACTGCGACCAGCTAATGGCTACCGTAGCACAACCCACAGAATATTCCAATACCAGATCCCAGCCGATAATCCAGGCGAAAAGCTCGCCCATAGTGGCATAAGAATAGGTGTAGGCACTGCCAGCAACGGGAATCATGGAGGCAAATTCTGCGTAACACAATGCCGCAAAACCACAGCCTAAAGCCGCAATTACAAAAGATAGGGTAACTGCCGGACCGGAATGATTGGCTGCAGCCAAGCCGGTAATCGAAAATAAACCCGCGCCCAATGTTAAGCCAACACCAATTAAAATCAGGTTAATGGGGCCTAAGGTTCTTTTGAGTGTTCCTTCGCCGCTTTGGTTTGCCTCTGCAACAATGCTGGCAATAGATTTTTTCATGAAAATAAGTTAAGACGCTGCAAAATTATTAAAATATATTAATTCTATCGTATTTATATAGTATTAAGTGCGCCGCCATACTTACGAAGTTTAGAAAGGGATTGGGGCGAAGGAAGAACTTCGTAAGTTTACCGGTATAGTAGGCCGGGGCTTCGTAAGTTTAGCGCAATGGCTTGTAACAGCTACCTTTGTTACCTAAACCTGATAGCGCCGGATAGCCCCCGATTTAAGCAAATATTTGCATTTAAGATCTATTTAATCGGGGCTATGGGCAATAGCAGGACTGCAGAAACCGAAGTATTACAGGGCCTTTCTTTTCCAAAAAAACAGTAAAATTTTCAATTATTACTGAATTATTTCTACAGCACAAAATTTTATTTAAAATTATTTGTTTGATAGTCAGCATTTTATAGACTTACTTTTATTTATTTTAGTACTATGTATTGCATGGTAGTATATAAAACATATATCTTTGTTATATGATAGCAGAAAATACGCAAACGCAAATGCGGAAGGGAATTCTGGAATACTGTGTTTTATCAATCATCTCACGTGGCGAAATTTATGCTTCGGATATTATTGCCGAATTAAGGGCGGCAAAGCTATTGGTGGTTGAGGGTACATTATATCCATTATTAACCAGGCTTAAAAACAACGGTTTGTTAAGCTACAACTGGGTAGAATCTACCTCAGGTCCACCGCGTAAATATTATACCTTAACTGAAGATGGTAAGGGTATTTTATCACAATTAGATCAAACCTGGCAGGAGTTGGCTTATGCTGTAGGTATTTCACAAAAAGGAGCCAATTCATAATTTTAAAAAAGGAAATGGAAAAGACCATCATCATAAATATAGGGAACACGATTATTCACATTGAAGAAAGTGCCTACGAACTCTTAAAGGCCTACCTGAACGAAGTAAAACAGTATTTTGCCAACCATGCAGATGACCTTGAAATTGTAACGGATATAGAAAACCGGATTGCCGAACTGTTAACAGAGCAATTGGAAGAGCAGAAAAAACAGGTAGTAGATTCGGCCAATGTAAAATCGGTAATTGCACAGATGGGTAAGGTACAGGATTTTGATACGGCAGAGGAAGGTGAAGAGGAACCTGTGGTTAATAATACCTATCAACACCAGTATGTAGAGAAAAAATTATACCGTGATATGGACGACCGGGTGGTTGCAGGTGTGTGTGCTGGTATTGCACATTATGTAAATGCCGATCCTAAATGGATCCGTCTGGCTACCTTCCTGATCAGCTTTCTGGGTGGTTTTGGTTTGTTGGTTTACGCTTTGTTGTGGATCATCATGCCTAAAGCCAAATCGCGTGTTGAACGTATGGAAATGAAAGGTGAGCCGGCAAACTTACAGGGTTTTCAGAAGAACCTTGACGAAGAATTGCAGGCGGTTAAAGAGCGTTTGGGAGAAGTAAACAAACATGCACAGCCGATACTTGGCCGCCTCGGTATTTTTATCGGTGAGTTTTTCGAATGGCTTGGCCGCTTTATATCAGGCACCGGAAAAGTGATTTTTAAAGTAATTGCAGGCTTTATTGTGGTGTTTGGAGTACTCTTTTTACTCGCACTGATTATTGGTGTTGCGGCTTTCCAGGGTTTTTGGGATGCCAGTATTTATGAATACTTTCCCTTCTCTATTGTTAACGAAGGTAACAGGGGCATCATTCTGTTCGGCGCATTTATTGTATGTTTCGTGCCGATTTTAGCTTTGGTATTATTCTCCATCAGGGTGGCATTTAATAAGCAGGCCATTAATAAAACACTTTCTTTTGCACTGTTAATTATCTGGCTGGCCGGAGTGGCTGTAACGGGTTACCAGGCTGCTAAAATATCATCAGAATTTAAGCAACATGCAGAGTTAACGCAAACAACCGACCTTAAATCTTATCCGGTTTATACCATCAATATTGATAAAAGCAAATATTTCAGTAAAGAGGATAGTGTAGCATACCACATCGATGCCAACAACCGCCACCAGATTGTGGTTGATGATTTTGAAGATGGACCATTTGTTTCGCCGAACCATATCCGCATTGATATTAACAAAAGCGAAACGGGCGTTACACGTTTAACACAGAAATACGAATCGCAGGGCAAAACCTTTCAAAGTGCGTTGCAGAATGCACAAAACATTAGTTACAGTTACGAAGTGAAAAATTCAGAGTTGATTTTTAGTCCGCGGTTTCAATTGAGAAAAGGAACAATCTGGAGAAACCAGGAAGTAAGGTTAAATCTTGAAATTCCGGTAGGTACCAAATTGATTTTAAAGGAAGATGCTTACCGTTATGTTAATAATTACTGGACCTGGGATTGCAGAAATACGGAGAACGACCATAACGATTACAGTGTTTGGGTGATGACGGAAGATGGTTTGAAATGCGTTGCGCAATTAAAAGAAGAGGCCATTAAAAAAGAAGAACTTCAAAAAGAACTACTTGATTTAGAGTTGCTGCAAAAGGATAAAACCGATGATGTGATTTACCAGGATTCTGTTTCAAACAGGATCAGGGAAGTTAAAGGGGAACTGGGGATCAAACTCGAATAATAGTTTAGTTATTTAAAAAAATCGTCATTATAAGCGGAGTGCAACGCAGTCGAGAAATCTATTCTAACAGATCTCTCTCCCGAAAGTTAGGGATTGCGCTTCTGCTGAGATGACGGGTACACCTAAAAAGAAGAAACCATGAAAACATTATTTACGCTAATTGCATGCCTGATGGTGTGTGGGGCTTCTTTTGCCCAAAAATTAAATAAACTCACGGGCAAGATCGTTGATGAAAAGACTGTTCCGGTGTCGTTTGCCATTGTGAGGGTATTAAATTATCCCGATACCACAGCGATTAAAAGTGTATCAACCAATATTGACGGAGAATTTGTAATTGATGAGTTAAAGAGTGGTGCATATCAGTTATCGATTTCGGTTGTGGGTTTTAAAACCAAAAAGACCGATCGTTTTTCGCTAGATGGAGATTTGAACTTAACCGCTATCCGTATTGAAAGTGTAACTAAACAGCTGAATGAGGTGAGTGTTCAGGGTAGAAAACCATTTGTTGAACACCAGATTGATAAAACGGTACTAAATGTAGAAAGCAGTATCGTTTCTGCAGGAAGTACCGCCCTTGAGATTTTGGAAAAGGCACCAGGTGTACAATTAGACAGGCAAAATGAACAAATCCTCCTGAATAATAAAAGCGGTGTAATGGTAATGATTGATGGAAAGAATAACTTTTTATCGGCGTCTGACTTAACGGTCTACTTAAATAGTTTAAGCAGCAGCCAGATTGCTACTATCGAAATTATTACTAACCCATCTGCCAAATATGATGCCGCTGGCAATGCAGGGATCATCAACATCAAATTAAAAAAGAACAAGGCATTTGGTACCAATGGAAGTGTTTCATCAAGTTACCGCAATGCCATCAGGGCTAATTTACCAACCAATATTTACGGATCGGAGCTTAACTTCAATTTAAACCACCGCGTAGAAAAATGGAATTTTTATACCAATGCAAATGCATCAAAAAATAATAATTTTTCGAATCTGTTTTTAGAAAGAAGTACCAATGCCAATGGTTTACAAAGTCTGTTTAACCAGAATTTCCAGAAAATATATAACGGTTCGCGCCTGGCTGCAAAACTTGGTGCCGATTATTACGCAGGTGAAAAAACCACTATTGGTATTATGCTCGATGGCAGCAGAAGCACACGTACACTGGATAATTTTTCGCAAACCTTTATTAATGAGATTAAAGCCGGGGTTACCGACAATAATTCGTTAATCCTGAATTCTGACGCCAATACCCCGAATAAAAATTATAGCGCTAACTTCAATATCAAACACGATTTTAAAAAGGAAGGAGCAAGCTTAAACTTCGATGCTGATTACTCTGGCTTTGATTACGCTGGACTGGAAAACTTTAATACCAATTTTTACGATAATAAAGGGGTTATTTACAACAATACAGTGATCAGGAATAATAGTAAAACAGCCATCGATATTTATGCTGCAAAAACTGATTTTACCTGGCCAATATCAAAAACCACCAAACTGGAAACAGGCTTAAAAAGCACCTATGTTAAAACCAATAACGATTTCCTTTCGTCGGCGTTGGTAAATAACGAATGGCAGAATATAGTGGGGCAAAGCAATAACTTTATCTATAAGGAAAATGTAAATGCAGCCTATGTAAACTTATCTAAAGATTTAGGTAAGTGGCAAATTCAGGCAGGTTTAAGGGCCGAGTATACACAATCTACCGGCACATCGGTAACCAATAATACCGAAGCTAAACAAGATTACTTATCGTTATTCCCAACCGTTTTTATTAATCAGAAGATTTCAGAAAGCAGTAATTTACGTTATTCGTACGGCAGGCGGATAGACCGGCCAAACTACCAGCAATTAAACCCTTTTAATTTTTATATGGATCCTTATACCATACAACAAGGAAATCCATATTTAAAACCGCAGTTTACCAATAATTTTGAAGTAAGTTATAACTACAAAAGTGGCCTCTCTATCTCCCTAAGTTATGCCAGAACAAAAGATTTGATTTTGGATAGTAAAACAGCACAAAATGATACGACCAGGATTGTTACGGTTGGCCAGGGTAACATTGGTAGCGGACAATATTATAATGCAGGTTTATATTTCCCTGTTGCGATCACGAAATGGTGGAATCTGCAAAATAATTTTAACCTGCTTTACAATAAGTTTAATGATGATAACCTCGAAGGCGCTCCTTTTATGCTGAGTAAAGTAGCGTACAATTTTAACATTACCAATTCCATTACCCTGCCTGATAATTGGGCGTTGGAAATTAACTACTGGCTAAATTCGCCACGTGTACGCGGTTTGGAACGGACTACCATTTACCAGAATGCTTTAAATATAGGCGTGCAAAAAAGCTTCTTAAATAAAGCTTTAAAACTTAAGTTAAATGTGGATGATATTTTCCAAACCAATTACTGGAAAGGAACACTCGATTATCAAAATGTAAATTTAAGGGTTCAGAACAATTATATCAGCAGAAGGGCTTCATTCAATATCAGTTATAGCTTTGGTAATCAGAATTTGAAATCAAACCAGAACCGGAAAACTGCTGCGGATGATATTAAGAACAGAGCAGGAGGGTAGGTTTTAGCCGGGAGTCTTTAGTCCGGAGTCCTGAGTTGATTATCCAAACCATCAAGTAAGTAGATAAGTTTGGAGTTGGGCGTTTGTCAATGGTAGAGGTTAGAATTTTTAAATATGTAGAATCGTCATTGCCAGCTCGACTGGCAATCGTAATGCCTTAGTAGGGATTGCAGGTTGCATTAAGATTTCCGCCTGCGCGGGAATGACGACCATTCTTTAGAATCTGTCATTGATAGCCATGAACGATCAACTATTAAACCATCAACCAAGTAGATAAGTTTGGAACTGTGAGTCGACTTCTCTCGTCAATTAACCGATTTAAACAATTAACCAATAACAATGAAAAATATAATATGCAGTATCGTAATTTTAGTTACCACTATAGTATTTGGCTGCCACAACGGAGAGGGAAATTTATCGCTAAGCACACTAGATAACAGTACCGGTTTTAAATTTGTGGCGAAGTACGATGAAAATAAAACAGATAAACTGGAGAAATACCTGGATAGCACCCTGAACAACGAACTTCCCCTGGACCAGAATATAGATCTGTTCGTAAATTTAAACGGCAGCGATAAGTTTAACCTGAAAGCTAAAAAAGGCTGGCTGGTAATCGATTTTGATAAAAGGAACAGCTCTTTAGCGGGTTATATGAAGGTGAAGAAATTAACGGAAGGGATTAAAAAGAAACTATCGGAATGATCGCGTTTTTAACCACAGAGGGCACAGAGAGAAGGCGCAAAGAAACACAGAGTTGGGTGCTTATAATTTAAAGTTGGCGCAGGGAGTTTGGAGTTTGCTCGTCATTCACGACTTGGTTGGGAATCTTAAAGTTATGCGCAAACGCATTAAGATCCCCGCCTGCGCGGGAATGACGGCCAATTTTTAAATCTGTCAATGGTAGAGGTTAGCATTTTTCAAATACATTGGAGGTTTAATGACAGTGCGTAGAATCGTCATTGCCGGCTCGACTGGCAATCGTAATGCCTTAGTAGGGATTGCAGGTTGCATTATGATTAGCTTCGCTGAGCACTTCGTGGTTCCCGCCTGCGCCTATCGTGTGGACACAAATATTAGATTAGTTTTATTTGCTCCTATGCCGCAAGGCATTAAACTTTTGAGGCATCAAAAGTATGCAAAAATGCTTTGTCAATCCGGCAATGTGGCTTCTCACCATCCCACGCTCATCAAAAAAACATCAGCACTTTGTTTTGCTCGTTTGTGCTCAATGAAAGTTTGAGTGATACTTTCACAAAACCACTGCGTTTCAGGTTTAGTAGTGCAAGTTGTCCTATTGTGCAACTGTTTTTTTGATCCTTCCGCCACCTGGGATTGACGGGCGTGCTTCGGTAAGCGCTGTGTTATTTCAAAGCAAGCTAGCATAGTGCCTTATATAGTGCCTGAAAGATGTGTCCACATAATAGCGCCTGCGCGGGAATGACGGGCGATTTTTAAATCTGTCATCCTTGAGCCTGTCGAAGGATGCGTGGGCTTAATCTAATTTAACAATGATACAGTCCTGCGCTTATTTGGGTTTTAACGCTTAACATCAGCCGGAGCATTTGTGGTCGAATCTGCGGTAGCATCCGTATGCGTACTGTCGGTCATTTTGCTCGTATCCGTATACTTATGCATGGTGTCGGCATTTTCCTCCCCAGCTTTTTTACCCGTACATGCTGATAACGTTAAACCAAGAGCAGCGAATAAAATTATTATTTTCGTTTTCATATAAAATGTTATTGGTGTATAAATACAATTCTTTTTTAAAGGTAATTGTTTTGGTAATCGTAAAATTAGTTTGACGTTGATCTGCGTTTTTAATCTTTTTCAATCTGCGGAGAAATTAAACGGGGTGTTAAACAGGTTTCCCGCAAATTTAAGAGAATTTTAATCGGAGGTTAGGTTGGGAAATTGGAATTTTATTTCTTTTTAACCGCAAAGGTCACAGAGAAAAGAAACGCAAAGCGCGCAAAGTGGTACTTCTACAATCATCAACGGGGTAGCATCCAAAGCAATCTACCTGATCTGGCATTTTCTGTTTGGAATTTGGTTATTATTTCCTATTTCGCCATTGCGAACCTGACTATAAATTTAACCACAGATAAAAAGGATGCACACAGATAGAACATCCATCAAAAAACCTGCGTACATCCGTGGTTAAAATTTTAGCTTACCGATGGCTCTCCGCCAGTTCCTGCTGCGCGGCGGGTTTGCAACAGCGTATAAGTGCTGATGTTCTGGTTCAGCAGATTTACGGTTGATGCCCATGGTTCTGCACAATCGTTAATATCGAGGTTCGAATTAATCCGTGTACGCAATTTGTAATACAGATCGTTGGCCGTGTTGCGCAATTCTTTCAGTTTTTCGGTTGGTGCAGTGGCCAGTTCTTCGTTACGTTTAGCGAACGCGGAGGTTTCCTTATCATACCATATAAAGCCATAGCCTTTAAATTTTATGGGTAATTAAACCCGTTAATAAAATGTGGGATGATTTGATTAACCGTGTGGATGGGAAATAATTGATACACAGTTAAAAGGGATAGCACTAAGATAACGAAATGGTTAGTTACTATCAAGAGGGTGAGATTGAAAAGTATTTGGCGATTTTTAACGGCAAAGGGCGCAAGGTAAAGAGGTAGTCCAAAGTCGGAAAGACCGGGGACCGAGGTTTGGTGTACTATAGCGAATCGCCCCTCATCGCGCCATTTCGACTTTAAATTTATTGTATAAAAATCGGTATTATTTACAGAACGTGTTTGTTTGATCACTATTTCAGCGCGATACGTCATTCCCAACTTGATTGGGAATCCTAATGCAATAAGCTAATCGCTTTAAGATCCCCGCCTGCGCGAGGATGACGAACTTTTTAATGTAAGTCTGTTGATAGTTATTAATCGCCCAATCCGTCATTGCGAGAAGGCTTTTTCAGCCGACGAAGCAATCTTACTACTATGGGTTATAGCGATCGTTGTAAGATTGCTTCGTCGTGCCTCCTCGCAATGACGACCGTTGTATGTAAGTCGCAAAAAGTAATTAATCCTATTCGTCATTGCGAACCGAAGGGCAGGGGCGGTGAGGTGGAGTGAAGCAATCTTTTTAATTAAGTTTCAATAACTAAATTGTAAGCACAAGTCTGACCGTTGCACGGGCTAAGGCTCGAAGATTTGCGCTAGAGATGGTTTGGCAAATAGATCTTTTATGTCTATTTTGATCGAAAAATAACTCTCATGAAAGGTTCAATATCAGTTAGTGCAATAAACTTTAAAAATGGAATAACGTTAAATCTTCAAGAAGATTCCATCGTATTATTTGTTGGTGCAAATAATTCTGGAAAAAGTTTGACCTTGAGAGAAATCCATACATCACTTACGGGCCCGTCTGACGCACATACTAAAAGTTCATAATCGATTCTAGTTTAACTTCTAAAAACGGCTCGATTAATGAAGTTTTAGACTTTCTTGAACCAAGAAAAACATCACAAGGTCAATATTCTACACATGGTGAAAATAATAACATAGTAACTAGTTTTTCAGCGGAGCAAATAGTTGTTAGTTGGGCCTCTCAATCAGAATCTAAAATGATAGATGGCAGACCTGTCCATCCTGTAAATCTTATTGGCTTATTTTTAAAGAAATTAGAAACTCAAGATCGTTTAAACCTAGTTAATCCATCACCAAATATTTCATTTGGACAAAGGGCAACCACACCGATTCAGCGTCTGAAACAAAATACTGATATCGAATTAAATTTTTCAAGATTATTTAGAAAGGCATTTAAGCATGATTTGATTGTCAATCATGATGGAGGACAGGTAATACCATTACACGTTGGGGATAGGCCAGAGAGTACTAAAGATAATGATAGAGTATCAAAAGAATATTCCGAAAAGATATACAAAATGGGGCAGTTGCAAACCCAGGGTGACGGAATGAAAAGCTTTGCTGGTGTCTTTTTAAGTTTATTTGCTGATAATTACTCAATAAACATTATTGACGAACCTGAAGCATTTCTGCATCCACCACAAGCAATGCTTTTGGGAGAAATGTTAGCGAAGAATCTTAATCAAGACAAACAGCTTTTCATATCTACTCACAGTGAACATTTTCTTAAAGGAATGCTGGCGTATGGTGGAAAAAGACTGATTGTTGTTAGGCTTCTACGCGAAGGAAATGATACGAAAACAACATTGTTAGATAATAAAGCTTTACAGAAAATATGGAAGGAACCAATACTAAAGCACTCTAATATACTTGATGGATTATTTCATGCAAAAGTTGTACTGTGTGAGAGTGAAGGCGACTCTCGTTTTTTTTCTGCTATATCATCTGCTTTAATCGATGACGCAAATATTAGTTCGCCAGATATACATTACGTTCAGTGCGGAGGAAAACATCAATTCCCAACTGCAATAAATGCACTTAAGAAACTGAACGTACCATTGATTGTCATTGGAGACTTTGATTTACTAAATAATCAAAAACCGTTGGAAGATGTTTTTGTTGGGCTTGGTGGGGTCTGGGATGATATTAAAGATGATTGGAAAATTGTAAAGAGTGACATTGACACTCAACGTCCAGAACTTAGTTCTGATGACATGAAAAAAAACATCATCGAAATTCTCGATAAAATTACTAATACTGTTGTGACGGATGACAATATAAAGGAACTTGAATCAACAATTAAGAAGGCATCAGCTTGGGGCGTAGCAAAACGGTTAGGGAAAAAGTGTATTAGGGCAGGCAATGCAACTCAATCGTACAACAGAATAAATGAAGCTTTTAAAAATCTAGGCTTAATTATTCTTGAGGTAGGTGAGATTGAATGTTTCGATCTTACTGTTGGTAATCATGGGCCAAAGTGGGTAAACAAAGTTTTGGAAAAAGATCTTTTGGAAAGCGATGATTTAAAAGAGGCGCGTGAATTTGTTAAAAAATATATATTAGAAGTATAATCGAAAACCTGTAAACCTATTTTAGGACGATACACGGCCTCAAGCGCTAAGACTTGCGCTAAGTTGGTTTTCTAAAGTCGAAAAAACAAATTGGTATCTTGTATTTGTAACCATTTAATATGCATGCATTATATTTATTACCTTTGCGGCTTTCTAACTAGCAGTTTATTCATGGCCAAAAACAGTATCGGCTCTACCATTACCTATTTCTTTTTAGGCGAGTACTTTTCTGATGCCCTGCGCACCACCATTACTGTGGTATTGCCCATTATTTTATTCTTTTATTTAGGTAACCCCGAGGCTGCAAAAGGAATAGGCGTGGGTGCTTTGCTAATCAGCTTAACCGATTTGCCCGATAACCGCCTGAATAAACTCAAAACTGCCTTATCCAGCATTATTGTGTTTTTCTGCGCTACCCTGGTGGTATCATCAGTATTGTACAATCCATACCTTACCGCGGTAATTGTGGTGTTGGCAGCTTTCAGTTGTTCCATGTTTGCCGTGTACGGACAGAAACTGTCGTTAATTGGTACCATGGCTTTAATTGTGTGCACCTTTGTAATGGGGCTACACCCGGCCAGGCCATTGTATTTTAGCAGTTATATATTGGTGGGTGGCGTTTGGTATTATATCATCAGCCTGATTCAGATTTTGATCCGGCCTTACCGGTCCCTGCACCATGCCATTTTTGAATGTTTAATGAGCAGTGCTGTATTTTTAAATGCCAAGGCTAAAAACTATGATGTGGATGTACCGCTCGATTTGCAACAGAAAGAAGCCATTAAACTACACATTAAAGTAAACCAGAAACATGAGCTGATCCGCAATTTGTTGCTTACCGATAAGTACGCCATGAATCCCGATAACCCCAAAGGCCAGCTGTTGCTGGAGCGGGCGAGGTTACTGATCGATTTATACGAACAGTTGAATGCTGTGCATTATGATTATGCTTTAGTACGCAGTACGCTAGCTACAGGTACGAGTTTAAAACTGATTGCCAACCTGATTGAGTTGCTTGCCAAAGAATTAGAAGAACTGGGTAGGCACGTTCGCTCTGCAAAGGCTTATAAGGGCGAGGTGGCCACCAATATAGAATATTACCAGAAACGTTTAATGCTGTTGCAGGAAATGGAATTACTGAACGAAACCCAGCGCAAAATAGTGCTGAAGGTGGTTTCGAACATGAACGATATTGTACGCATTATCGAAATGATCAGGGGGAATGAGCGCACACCAGAAAAACACCTGCAGGAACTGAGTGGTGCAATTTCTTATCCTTTATTTATTACCGGCGACCGTTTCTCGATTAAAGAACACCTTACCTTAAAATCGCCGATCTTCAGGTTTTCGCTGCGACTGGCTATTTGTTTCCTTTTTGGTTTTTTATTAATCTGGCAGTTGGAGCCAAGTAAATACAGTTACTGGTTATTTTTAACACTGGTGATTGTAGCCAGGCCCAAGTTCTCAATCACCTGGAAAAGGAATTTACAGCGTTTAAAAGGGAGCCTCGGTGGGGTTGTAATTGGTTTGGTCATGATTTATTTGGTAAAGAGTCCGGCTGTACTGCTTTCTTTTTCAGCGGTTTTCCTCCTCGGTTTTTATGCTTTTAACCGCCTAAATTATACCGTTAGTGTGCTCTTTATTACGCCTGCGGTAATTTTAACGCTGGGCAGTTACCAGGGGCATTTCGACCATATTGTGCACGACCGGATTTTGTTTACTTTGTTGGGTTGCGTGATTGCTATTTTCGCTACTTATCTTTTCCCAATTTGGGACAGCCGGCAGTTGAAAGAGAAAATTAATAAAGCCACACACAATAGCTTACAGTATTTAAAGGTAGCCATTGAGCGGAAGGAAAACCTGGGT
This sequence comes from Pedobacter miscanthi, assembly GCF_032678605.1. GTDB lineage: Bacteria > Bacteroidota > Bacteroidia > Sphingobacteriales > Sphingobacteriaceae > Pedobacter > Pedobacter miscanthi_A. The sequence goes on along the minus strand of NZ_JAVTSU010000020.1, from coordinate 53,399 downwards.
GAAAATATTTCACGCATGGCACGGAAAAATGCTAATCTGAGTTTATCGGCACTGAGCGAAGCTATTGATTCGGCCAGTCAGGAGCCTATGCGCAAACACCTCGATTTTAATGCGTTGTATGGTGTACAATCAACCATTTACCAGATTAATGCGATTATTACGTCTATCTACCTTTCGCTAAACCATAAACCCGGGCAGGCAGATCCTGCAGTAGTAAACCAAATTGTGAACAACCTGAGCAATGAAGCTGTACCACCAGATACTGCCACGTTGAAACTTGATGAAATAGACCAGGAGAATGATCATTCTACCAAACAGAAACTGGTGCACATTGAAGCTTTATCTGTAGCGTTTAGCCATTTTAATGGTGCTTTTAGGAGAAAATCATCTTCATAATTTGCGAAATCAGCAGAAAATAGCCACGCATATTATTCTCCGCACATTTATGGTAATTAATATAGAACTAAAGTAGTTGGCCATATATCCGTAATAAATTTGATTGATTAACCTTAAAAACTGTTGATATTGATATATTGGGCGCTTTAAATCATATCCCTTATTTATATGAAAAAATCATTGTTAAGCCTTTTTCTGCTCTCTTTTTTAATCCTTACCGCTTATGCGCAAAAGAAACCTAATTTCTGGGACGATGTACAGACCATTAAAAAATACGACCAGATGTACAAACCACCCGTTCATCCGGTGCTGTTTGTAGGCAGTTCATCTATCCGTAAATGGGATGATTGTACACAGATTTTTGCTAAATACAATGCCTTAAACCGTGGCATAGGCGGTGCGGTTATTAATGATATTACGTATTATTTAAACGATGTGGTTTTTCCATATCAGCCGAAACAGATTGTACTTTATGTTGGCGAAAATGACTTGCCAAATGATATGGTAACACCCGACACCGTTTTAAATCGCACCATAAAACTATACCAGGCCATTAGGGCAAAGTTGCCAAACATACCTATTGTTTATATTTCGATCAAACCAAGCCCAAGCAGGGGTAAATTTAAGGAGAAAGCAGTGGCTTCTAATGCCCTCATCAAAAAGTTTTTAGCAGGAGAAGCCAACACCACTTTTGTAAATGTTTATTCTTTAATGTTAACCAAAGAAGGTAAACTCAGGCCGGAATTATTTGTAGCAGATATGCTGCACATGAATGCTACAGGTTATGCCATTTGGCGGAAGGCGGTAGAACCACATTTAATGAAGTAATTTTTAATGCAGTAACTATAAGCACTTAGGTGATCTCAGGTGCCTGAGTTGGTTTATAAAAAGCATAGTTATTTTAATCGTTTTACCACCTAAATCACCATAACGCACCTAAATTTTAATTTGCTGCCCAATCAACCATAGCCCCCGATTGAACGGATCCCGGTTTTCATCCTATTGTGTGAACACAAATATTAGATTAGTTTTATTTGCTCCTATGCCGCAAGGCATCAAACTTTTGCGGCATCAAAAGTATGCAAAAATGCTTTGTCAATCCAGCAAGGGGCCTTTTACACAATCCCCATACACATCAAAAAAACAGTGGCAATTGTTTTGTTTGTTAGGGCTGGGCGAAAAGTTTTTGCAAACATGAAACACAAAACCACTGCGTTTTAGGTTTGATAGTGCCATTTGTACTGCTGTACGCCTGTTTTTTTGATTTTCCTGGCCCTGGGGATTGACGGGCCTGCTTCGGTAAGCGCTGTGTTATTTCAAAGCAAGCTAGCATAGTGCCTAAAAGATGTGTCCACACGATAGGGTTTTCATCGGGAGCAGGAAAAGCGGGGCCGGAGCATAGCTAAGAACCACTGGCATTCCGCTCCAAATTAAGGCACTGATTTTTCCATCTTCTTTTCACCACCTAAGCCACCTTAGTAAGCCTTAGCACGTAATGTTTTATATTCAACCATAAATTGCTTACCTCTTTGTGTTGTAAGTAAGGTGGTAAGAATTAAAATTATATATTTATTATTGCGTTCCAATCATCCCTAACCTTATGTACAAATTTCTACTTGTTATTTTATCCCTTCTGATAGGTTACGATGCCTCTGCCCAGGATCTTTTAGGGATTCCGCAGATCGTGAATTACAATAATGAGCAATATAATGGCGGGATACAGAATTGGGAGGTAAAACAAGATAAAAATGGCATCCTGTATTTTGGCAATAACGAAGGCCTGCTCACTTTTAACGGCAGGTACTGGAACCTTTACCGCCTGCCAAATTATACCTCAGTGCGCTCCATCGGTATAGATTCTAAAAACAGGATTTATGTTGGCGGGCAGGATGAATTTGGCTACTATTATCCAAATGAACATGGGTTTTTAAAGTACACTTCCTTATTAAATTTAGTACCCGAAAACTTACGAAAGCTGGCTGATATCTGGGATATTGCCATTGTTCATGATGAGGTGTTCTTCCGATCGGTAAATGCCATTTTGCATTATAAGGATGGCGTAGTAAAAAGTTATAAAATAAATGCCACCTGGCAGTTTATGGGGATGGCCAACAACAAGGTTTTCTCGCAGAACCAAATTGGTGGCCTGATGGTGTTTGACCATGACATGTGGAAACCTTTTTGTACCGATACCATTTTAAAACGTTTTTCTGTTACCGCAGTTTTGCCCTATGGAGGCGATACTTTATTGGTTTCTACCCTAAAACGCGGATTCTTTTTAATCGTTGATCACAAGCTTATTTCATTAAAAACAAAACTTGATCCTGTTTTTTTTAACGACAGGGTTTATTTTGCCAACCAGATTAGCCAGAACCTGTATGGCGTGGGTACAACATCTGGCGGGGTTTACATCATGAATAAACGCGGAGAACTGGTACAGAAATATAATTACAGGGAAGGCCTGCAAAATAATAATGTAAGGAGTATTCTGCTCGACAGGGATAAAAATATGTGGCTGGCTTTAGATGACGGAATAGCCTATGTAGCCATTAACAGTGCCATTAAAAATATTTTTCCCGACCGCAATAAACAGATTACCAGTTATGCTTTCAGGAAGTTTAACCAATCCATCTATATCGGCACATCAAACGGTTTATATACCGCTAAACTAAATGCTGCCACACCTGATTTAAGTTATGCCACAGCAAATTTTGAGGAGGTAAAAAATACTAAAGGGCAGGTTTGGGGCCTGGATGAGTTTAACAGCCAGTTATTAATGGCACATGAGGATGGTACTTACCTGATCCATGAAAATAATGCAAAATTACTTTACAGTTTACCAGGTACCTGGATGTACCAAAGCCTCGATAATGTTTATCCCAGCAGTGAGGTAATTGCCGGTACTTATTGGGGCTTGCAAAAATTGACCTATAATGGCAATACATTTACCAATGGAGGAAAAATTGAAGGTTTAAGGGAAACCCTGCGCTTTATTGTGGCCGATAATAACAATCCCGATCAGATTTGGGCATCGCACCCTTACCACGGGGTATATAAAATTGAGCTAAAACCTGATCACAGGAGCATATTGCGCACCACCATGTTTACCGATAAAAACGGACTGCCGGATAAACTTTATAATTATGTTTACCATGTAAAAAACAGGGTGGTAATTGCTACCGTTGATGGAGTTTACGAGTACAATGCAGCAAAAAACAGGTTTATCCGTTTAAAGTTATTGGGTAATGCCCTTAACGGAGTATCGATTCAGTACTTGAAAGAGGATAATGATGGCAATATATGGTTTGTAACCAATAAAAAAGTTGGTGTAATCGATTTTAAAAAGCCTGCCGGAGGTAATGCCTTTACTATTTTTTACCTGCCTGAGCTTGATGGTAAAGTAGTTGGCGGTTTCGAATCTATTTATGCAATGGATAGCCAGAATATATTTATTGGCGCTAACAAAGGCGCTTATCATGTAAACTATGGTAAATACATTGAAAACATAACCAAACCAAATGTGGTGTTGGGAATGATTAAATTATTTGGGAAAAAGGATAGTGTGGTATTTGGCGGTTATTTTGTTAAAAAGGGTGTAATTGCACATAAACAGGATGAAAACGTTTTTCCCGAATATGCCAATAGCCTAAACTCCATTCATTTCGAATATGCATCAACCTTGTTTGAGCATGATAAAAATATCACATTCAGCTACCAGCTGGTGGGTTTCGATCGCGAATGGTCTGCATGGGGTACTAAAAGTGAAAAAGACTATACCAATTTGCCCGCCGGTAAATACACTTTTAATGTTAAAGCCCGCACCGATGTAGGTAACGAATCTGCACTGGTAGGTTATACTTTTGTTGTTTTGCCTGCCTGGTATAATACCATTTGGATGAAGATATTTTATTTCATGCTGATGATCATCCTGGTCAGGTTAATCATCAGGTGGCAAAAACAAAAACACCTAAAAGAGCAGGAGCGGATGAGTTACCTGCACCAGCTGGAACTAGACCGGAACGAAAAAGAAATAGTACGCTTGCAGAATGAAAAGCTGGAGGCTGATGTAAATTATAAAAATAAAGAGCTTTCTACCATGACGATGCACCTGGTGCAGCGTGGTAAAGTGCTCGCCAAAATTAAGGAAGTAATTTCTACAGTAATCAAAAACCACGATATCAGCGAAAGTTCGCCAAGCTTCAGGCATTTAATCAGGCTGATCAGAGATGTAGAAAAAAAAGACCAGGAACTGGATCATTTAAGCGTACACTTTAACCACGTAAATACCGAATTTTTTAATAAACTTAAAGACCTTTACCCCGATTTAAGTCAGAACGACCTGAAATTTTGTGCCTATTTATCCATGAATCTTTCCTCAAAAGAAATGGCACAGCTGATGAATGTAACCATAAAAGCCATCGAGGTAGGCCGTTACCGCCTGAGAAAGAAACTTCAATTGAAACCAGAAACAAATTTATATGAATTTCTGATCGAAATAGCCCGACAAAAAGCCCCTTAAATCAATGTTTTTGTTACAATTGTGACGAATGATGAGGTAATTGTTTAAGTGTCTGTTTTTCAGTTGTATTGCGGCTGCTGTGTAGGGCTAATGTAGGCCTGTATTTCGTATTTTTTCCTTAAATGAGGTCTTGTGTATGGTTTGTGTAGTAGCGCTAAATTGTGCTATTGTATGGCGCCTCCTATAGATTTGATTTTAATAACGGGCCACCAAAGCCCATGGTCATTAACTAACCAAATATTAACTTAAAACTAAATTCTATGAGAGGAAGATTTACACTCGTATTCTTCATGTTCTGTTTCCTGGTATTTCCGATGGCCCTATTGGCACAGGATATTCCCGTTACAGGAAAAGTAACAGAACAAAATGGTGATCCTTTACCGGGCGCAACAGTAAAGCTTGATGGAACAACCAAAGCCGCATCAACAGATGCCAATGGTGTTTTCGTTATTCAGGCACCGGTAGGTGGAAAATTAACCATCAGTTTAATTGGTATGGCTACCCAAACCGTAACTGTTCCAGCAGGCGGTCGCATTACCATTGCATTAAAAGCCGATTCGAAAGATTTAACCGAAGTGGTTGTGGTAGGTTATGGTACACAAAAGAAAAGTGTGGTAACCGGAGCAATCTCGAGCGTTAAAGCATCCGATCTCGAAAATCAACCGGTAGTACGTATCGAGCAATCGTTACAGGGTAGGACTTCGGGTTTAACCATTGCGGCTACTTCCGGTCAGCCAGGTTCGAGTTCAACTGTACGTTTAAGGGGTTTTACTTCTTTCGGTAACAGTAAAAACGATCCGCTTTGGGTAATCGATGGTGTGGTAATTGATGCCGGTGGTATCGGTTACTTAAATCAGGATGATATCGAATCGATCGAGGTATTAAAAGATGGTGCTTCTGCAGCTATTTATGGTACGCGTGCTGCTGCCGGTGTTATTTTGGTAACTACCAAAAAAGGTAAAGCAGGTACATTGAACATTAATTACAGCGGTTACTATGGTACACAGGCACCTGCTAAAAAACTCGATCTGCTAAATGCTACACAATACGCCACATTGCGTAACCGGGCTTATGATGCAGGTTTTATTCCAGGGCCAGGCAAAGTATATAAACTTCCATTTAGCGATCCATCATCTCTTGGTGAAGGTACAGACTGGCAAGATTTAATCTTTAATAACAGTGCACCAAAACAAAATCATGAGTTTAGTGTGTCTGGAGGAACAGATAAAGTATCTTATTTTACCTCATTTGGTTATACAGATATTACCGGTATCGTTGCTTCACCTGTTTCTAAATTTAACAGGGCAAATGTGCGTATCAATACTTCATTTAAACCGATTAAACAAATCACTTTTGGAGAAAACTTAGGTTATAGCCACGGTGTAAACAGCGGTATTGGAGAAACTAACCGCGAATTCGGTGGTATATTGAGTTCTGCAATCAATTTAGATCCGGTTACTCCTGCCGTTATTACAAACCCTACAGGTCAGACTGATTTTTATCCTGTATCAACCACCTCACCTCAATACATTGCTGCAACAAGAAATTCTGATGGTCAGTTGTTTGGTATTTCTCCTTATGTAGGTCAGGAAATGAAAAACCCACTTGCCCAGATACAGAATAGATTAGGTAATTACGGTTATGATCATAATATTGTAGGTAATGTTTTTGCAGATATTGAGCCGATTCCGGGTTTACACGTACGTTCATCTTTAGGTACAAAAATGGCTTTTTATGGTGCTAATTCTTTTAATCCGATAGCTTACTATAACTCATCAACCCCGATTAATCAATCTTCTTTAACAAGGGAAAATACTTATGTAATTAACTGGAATTTAGAGAATACAATCTCTTATAATAAGGTTATTGATAAGCATAACTTTACCATATTATTGGGTCATGGAGAGTATAAGGATGGTAACCAGCGTAGAGCAACAATTGTTTATAATAACATCCCTGCCAAAACTTTTGATGAAGCCTCTTTTAGGTTTAATTCGTTGCCAATAGACAGACAGAATAGTACCGGAGGTGATGGTACCGATCATAGAATCAACTCATTATTTTCAAGGATCCAGTATAACTACGGAGAGAAATACCTGTTTTCTGCTTTGATCAGACGTGATGGTTCGTCAAGGTTCGGAGGAAACAATAAATTCGGTTATTTCCCATCGGGATCTATCGGTTGGGTACCAACTTTAGAGAATTTCTTCCCTAAAAACGATGTACTTACTTTCCTTAAAATAAGGGCGAGTTATGGAGTAACCGGAAATGATGGTATTGGCGACTTTCCTTATATTCCAATCGTAGGTGCGGGTGCAGACCGTAACTATGTATTCGGTTCTACAAATGAAACAGTATATGTAGGCTATAGCCCCGGTGCGCCAGCCAACCCTGATCTGAAATGGGAAGAGACCAGCCAAGCAGATATAGGTATTGATGCAACCTTGTTCCAAAACTTAACCTTAACTGTTGATATCTACAAGAAGAAAACAACTGGTATCCTTCAAAATCCACCAATTCCTGGTTATGCAGGTTACGGAAGTTTCGCGCAGAACGTTGCCGATTTAGAAAACAAGGGTTTAGAGATTGAATTGGGTTACAGAAAAAAATTAGGACAGGTAGATTTCGGGGTTAATGGAAATATATCTTTCTATAAAAATAAAGCAACCAAGTTATTGCCGGGCAATTTATTTCAGGAAGATAATAGTGCTACTTTCCAGAATTTGGGAGGTATCACCAGAACAGGCTTGAATTTGCCATATCAACAATATTTTGGGTATAAAACCTTGGGAATTTTCCAAAGCCAGGCTGAAGTAGATAGTTATGTAGGTGCTGATGGTGTAACCAAATTACAACCAAATGCAAAGCCAGGCGATCTAAAATTTGCAAATCTAACTAACGATAACCTTATCAACCCTGATGATCGTACTTACTTAGGTAACCCCAACCCAACAGTTAGTTATGGTCTTACCATTAACTTGGGTTACAAAAACTTCGACTTTACTGTTTTCGGTAGTGGTTCTGGAGGTAATAAAATTTTTCAAGGCCTAAGAAGGCTCGATATTACCAATGCCAATTACCAAACTAAATATTTAGATGCTTGGACACCTACCAATACTGGGGCTAAACTTCCTAGAATTGCGGATGGCGATCCAAACAAAAACTATTCAAATTTTACAGATTTATATTTAGAAAGCGGCAACTTTTTTAGGTTAAGAACCATGCAGTTGGGTTACTCTTTACCGAAAGATATGATTAGTAAGTGGGGTATGAAGAGATTAAGAGTGTATGTGTTAGCTGAAAACTTATTTACTATTACAAAATACACCGGCTACGATCCTGAACTGGGCGTAACTGCAGATGCGGGTGGTGGTGCACAGTATGGTATTGATCGTGGTGCATATCCACAGGCAAGGGCATTTTTGTTTGGATTAAATGTTGGATTTTAATAGAAATTAAATCATGATGAAAAGGAATTTTTTATACGGTGCAGCAATTGTATTAACTGTAGCGTTGGGTGCCTGCAAAAAGGATTTGGAGGTTAACCCCCAGGAACGTATTACCCTAGAAAATTATTATAAAACACAGGCTGACGCCTTTACAGGTTTGGTTTCGATCTACGATAGGTTTGCATTCCAATCTGGAGGCTTGTATGATAAATCGGCCGTAATGGATGTTGCCGGTGATGACCAGTTGGCTGGCGGTGGTAGTGCAGGTGATATTAATGATTTGCAGGTAATGCAAAATTATAGCCTCAATGCAAACACTGGCCCTCACGGCTATCTTTGGAGCAGGGGATATAGTGGCATATTTAGAGCAAATGTGTTGTTGTCAAAAATTGATGCAATTCCTATGGATGCCACTTTGAAGGCAAGATATATTGCTGAAACAAAGACCATGCGTGCTGCCTTTTATTTTGATTTGGTTACTTTTTTCAAAAACGTACCATTAATTGAGGGCGTAGTTGATATTAAGGACCTGTATACCATTACGCAGGCGCCACCGGCTTCTATTTATGCTTATGTAGAAAAAGACCTAAACGATGCTATACCTAACTTACCAAATACGGTTCCGGCAGCTACAGAAGGCGGGCGATTAACCAAAGGTGCTGCACAGGCATTGTTAGGAAAAGTATTATTGTACGAGAAAAAATGGCAGGCTGCTGCCGATCAGTTTGCAGTGGTGAATGGTACAGCACCTGGTGTATCTCCTTCTGTTTATGGTTATAAATTATATCCCGTTTTTGGTGATTTATGGAAACCAGCTAATAAATTCAACTCCGAATCAATTATCGAATTTGTTCACAGTAATAAATCAAATGGAAACTGGTCTGCAGCTGGTAATAGTGAGGGTAATTTATTGTCAATTACTACTGGTCCAAGAAGTTATTCTAAAAAAGTATCTACCGCTCCTGATTATTTTAGTGGTTACAGTTTCTTAGTATTTACAAAAGCATTCTTTGATCTGATCCATTACGATCCTAGAAATGCAGCTACAGTTGCAAATTTAGATAGCTTATCTACTAATAATATCGCATCTTACAATCCAGGTTACAACAATACCGGATATTTCTTTGCGAAATATATGGGTTTAACTACCCAGGCGGCTGCAACTATTCCAGAATTAAATTTCGGTATTGATGAGTACGAGATTCGTTTAGCTGATACCTATTTAATGGAAGCTGAGGCATTATTGAATGCAACTCCGGGTGCTGTTGGTACAGGTAGTAGGGCTTATCAATTATTAAATGCTGTTAGGGCAAGGGTAGGGTTAAATCCAGTGGCAGTAACCCAGGCTAATATTGAAAAAGAAAGAAGATTGGAACTGGCAGGCGAAGGTCAGCGTTTCCCTGATTTGGTGCGTTGGGGCAAAGCTGCAGCAACATTGGCTTCTAAAGGCTTTATTGCCGGCCGTCACGAAGTTTTCCCAATTCCTCAAAGCGAATTGAATAACACCAAACTCGAACAGAATAAAGAGTGGGGCGGAACAAAATAAAATGCTCATCATCTAAATACGCTTAAAGTTTAATTGTCAACAGGGAGAAAGCTAAACCTTTCTTCCTGTTTTTTTAATCCGAAACATATTTTTTCTATGCCACCTACAAAAACCTTTCAACTTTTAGCTGCCTGTATGCTTACCTGCGCATCAATTCAGGCCATTGCACAAAACCAGGCTGATGTTTGGTTAACCAAAGCCGATCGTACTGTTTTATTTACCAGACAGGCAACAGGCTTAAAATTTTCAACTGTAAAAAACAATCAACCAACCATTACGATCAATGAAAAGGAAACTTTCCAGAGTATAGATGGATTTGGTTATGCCTTAACTGGTGGCAGTGCACAGCACATTGTTAAAATGTCGGCACCGGCCAGGGCTACATTATTAAAAGAATTGTTTGCAACCGATGGCAATAATATTGGCGTAAGCTATATCCGCCTTAGCATTGGCGCTTCTGATTTAAACGAAAAAGTATTTTCTTATAACGACCTTCCCGAAGGACAAACCGATTTAACACAAGCAAAATTTGATTTGGGCCCCGATAAAACGGATGTGATTCCGGTAATGAAGGAGATCCTTGCGATAAACCCAAAAATAAAAATTATGGGTTCGCCATGGTCTCCTCCCTTATGGATGAAAACCACTTACGATGCGCGTGGAGGAATGTTGAAACCCGAATACTACGAAGTTTATGCAAAGTATCTGGTACGCTATGTACAGGAAATGCAGAAACAGGGTATCGCTATTGATGCGATTACCGTTCAGAACGAGCCTTTACACCCGGGTAATAACCCTAGTTTGCTGATGGTTGCACCAGATCAGGCACTTTTTGTAAAGAAATTTTTGGGGCCGGCTTTCGAAAAAGCTAAACTCAAAACCAAAATTATCATATACGATCATAATGCCGACAGGCCCGATTATCCGATCACCATTTTAGATGATCCCCAGGCTAAAAAATATATCGATGGATCTGCTTTTCACCTCTACGGTGGTAAAATCGATGCCTTGAGTGATGTACACAATGCCCACCCTGATAAAAACATCTACTTTTCCGAACAGATGGTGGTAGAACAGCCAAACTCGGCCGGTATTAATATTGTAAACCCCGTTAAGCGATTAATTATTGGTGCTACCCGCAACTGGAGCAAAAATGTACTCGAATGGAACCTGGCTGCCGATCCTGAAAATAAACCTTATACCGATAGGGGAGGCTGCCCGATGTGCCAGGGAGCAGTAACTATTGATAAAGACAACTACAGCCGGAACCTTGCCTTTTTTTCTATTGCACATGCTTCTAAATTCGTGCGCCCGGGTTCGGTGCGTATTGCTTCAAACGATTTGGCCGACCTGCCAAACGTTGCATTTAAAACACCTGATGGAAAACATGTTTTAATTGTGGCCAACGGCGGCAAAAATGCTGCCGAATTTAACATCAGTATTAATGGTAAAACACTTGTTGCTGCGCTCGATAAAGGATCAGTAGCTACTTATATCTGGTAACGATCTAAAACCAAAGCTTATTTTTATGACTTTTACAAAATCAATCTCTTACATTTTTCTGCTCTCTCTCATTTCGTTTACTGGCTTTAGTCAGGGGGTTTTAAAGGCCGATGGCAAAAAGATCGTCAACGAAAAAGGCGAAAATGTGTTGCTTCGTGGCATTGGCTTAGGTGGCTGGATGTTACAGGAAGGTTACATGCTAAAAATTAACAAAGAATCGCAGCAATACCGGATCCGTGAGCGTATCGAGGAATTAATGGGACCGAAGCAAACCCAAGAGTTTTATGATGCCTGGTTAGCCAACCATACCCGTAAAATTGATGTCGATTCGATGAAACGCTGGGGTTTTAATTCCATCCGTTTACCTATGCACTACAATTTGTACACCCTGCCGGTTGATAAAGAACCTGTTGCCGGCCAAAATACCTGGCTGGAAAAAGGTTTCGCTTTAACCGATAGTTTATTGGCATGGTGTAAAGCGAATAAAATGTATTTGATTTTGGATTTACATGCTGCACCCGGTGGACAAGGGAATGATGTTAACATTGCCGACCGTGATCCATCGAAACCATACCTGTGGGATAACGAAGCCAACCAGGCAAAAACAATTGCGCTTTGGAAAAAACTGGCTGAACGTTATAAAAATGAACCTTATATTGGTGCTTACGACATTTTGAACGAACCAAACTATGGTTTCGAAAACCCAACCGAAGATAAAAACGGAACAAAAGAAAAAACGAATGCACCGTTAAGAAAATTAATGGTCGAAATTACGAAAGCTATCCGTGAGGTTGACCAAAAACACATCATCATTATCGAAGGCAATGGCTGGGGCAATAATTACAATGGTATTTTCCCCCTTTGGGATAAAAATATGGTATTGAGTTACCATAAATATTGGAATTATAACGATCAGAATTCAATTGCACACATTATTAAAGCCCGAGATGAGCAAAATGTGCCTGTTTGGTTGGGCGAAACGGGTGAAAACTCTAACGTTTGGTTTACTGATGCCATTCATCTTTTAGAGAAAAACAACATCGGCTGGTCGTGGTGGCCATTAAAGAAAATCGGTTCTAATAACCCAATGGAAATTAAATCGAACCCCAATTACGATGCTTTGGTGCGCTACATGAACAATGGAGGCAATAAACCAAAAGACAGCAATGTGTACAGCGGTTTAATGGAGCTGGCTATTTATTCGAAACTCGAAAACACGATTATCCACCGTGATGTAATCGATGCGATGATCCGCCAGCCATTTAGCAATGAAACCAAACCTTTTAAAACCAATTTAATTAAGGATAAAAGTATTGTTTATGCTGTAGATTACGATCTGGGTAAAAACGGATTTGCTTATTTTGATACCGATACTGCCGATTACCATGTTTCGACCGGAAAAAGAAGTGCCGGAAACCTTGGGCGGATTTACCGTAACGATGGCGTTGATATTGCAAAAGATTCTACCCAATACGAAAAGTATTATGTAAACCATATCGAAAACGGCGAGTGGTTACAATACACTGTAAATGTTGCTCAAAAAGGTACTTATACGTTAAAATTAAATGTTGCTGCAGATCATGCTAACGGCAAAATTTCAGTTTTGATTGATGGTAAAGCGGTAGCAAAGGATGTTGCAGTACCGAACACAGGGGATGTAAAGAAATTTGCCACTTTTGAAATCAAAAACATAACTTTAAAGGCAGGCAAACAAAAAATTAAATTATCCAGCACTACAGGAGGTTATAATTTTAGTTATATTCAGTTCGTAAAATAATCTAATCAAAACATACATCTTGAAAGGCACAAAACGAATCCTGTTTATTTTGGGGGCAATGGTTATTGTTATCGTCATTCTTTCAAGATGTATGAACGTTGCCGGTGAGTTACCAAAAGATATCAGGGGCGAAGCTTATACCGGAGCTGCCACTTGTATAAAATGCCATAAAGATTTATCTCAAAGTTATGCCCACAGTCCGCACGGCTTAACTTCTAAACCTGTGGCAGATGCAGCTTTGTTAAAGATTTTTGCCGCTGACTCGAACAATTTCCTTTTTGATGCCCATCAAAAGGTAACCGTCGAAAAAAGAGATAGCGGGATTTTTCAGGTAGCTTACCTCGATGGTAAAGCGGTGCGTGCTCAAAAGTTCGACATCCAGTTTGGTTCAGGCGAAAAAGCTTATACTTATGCCTATTGGCAAGGGAAAAAGTTATACGAACTTCCATTGTCATATTTCTCCGGCATCCGGAACTGGGCCATCAGTCCCGGTTTTCCACGTAATACCTTTTATTATGATCGGGGCATTACAAGCCGCTGCCTGGAGTGCCATGGTTCTTATGTAGAAAAAAAACTGACCCAAAAATCGGCCTTTGTGGTGGATGAAGAAATGGAACGCGGTTCGTTAATTTACGGTATCGATTGCGAACGCTGCCATGGTCCGGGCAAACAGCATGTGGTTTTTCACATGGAAAATCCTAAAGAAAAAAAAGCAAAATTTATTGCGGTTTATAAAACACTTTCGCGTAAGCAAAAGATGGATGCTTGTGGCGTTTGTCACTCTGGCAATACCCTGCTTTCACAGAAATCGGTATTTGGCTTTAAACCCGGCGATAACCTGGATGAATACTATCAGCGCGATTTTGTAGGTTTTGGAGGCGGTAATCCTGATGTGCATGGTAACCAAACCACCATGTTAACAGGGAGCAACTGTTACCGGAAAAGTGAAACCATGACCTGCCAATCGTGCCACAACACACATGAAAATATTAAAGGCAATTTAACCATCTATTCGCAGCGCTGTATCAGTTGTCATCAAACCACAAAACACAGCAAAGCAACTTTGGCTAAAGGATTACTTACCACCAATTGTATCGATTGCCATATGCCCAAAGAATCTTCGAAAATGATCACTTTTCAGCAGGCGGGTAAAAATGATTTAAGTGCTTATATGTTGCGCTCACACCATATTGCCATTTATCCCGTTAATAAGTAATAAAACCCAAACTTGTATTAACAAATTCTCCATCTTTCATAAAAAGAACTTGGATTTCGTACATTTGGTTACATCCTAAAATTATTTAGTAGCCGATATGCTCATAAAACACTACTTAGCTTTATTTCTCTTTCTTTTTTCCGGTACAGCCCTTTTTGCACAGAATAAATTTAACCTTAGTGGTACCATCCGTGATGCCAGCACCGGCGAAACTTTGATTGGTGCTACTGTAAAGATTTCTGGCTCCTCTGCTGCTGCAACGCTTACCAATAATTACGGCTATTTCGCGCTTACACAACCCGAAGGAACCTATACCGTAACGGTGAGTTATACAGGGTATGCATCAGTAGTTAAAACCATCAGCTTAACAAAAGATACCAAGTTAAACGAGGAATTAAGGAGTGCGAACGATCTGGCCGAGGTAACGGTAAATGCCAATAACCGCAAAAACGAAAACGTTAAAAGCGCACAAATGGGGCTGGAGAAGATTGATATGAAATTGCTTAATTCCATTCCGGTGTTACTGGGCGAAAAGGATATTTTAAAAACGATCCAGTTGTTGCCAGGCGTAAAATCGGGGGGGGAAGGAAATACCGGGTTTTATGTGCGTGGTGGTGCTGCCGATCAGAACCTGATCATTCTTGATGAGGCTGTGGTATATAATTCATCACACTTACTCGGCTTTTTCTCTACTTTTAATGCCGATGCAATAAAGGATGTAAGTTTATACAAAGGTGGTATGCCAGCGCAATATGGCGGTCGCTTATCATCTGTTCTGGATGTGAAAATGGATGACGGGAATAATAAGGAATTTAAGTTTCAGGGAGGAATTGGCTTAATTGCTTCGCGCTTAAAAGCAGAGGGACCAATTGTAAAGGATCGTGGATCATTTATGGTGAGTTTCAGGAGAACGTACATTGATCTGTTCCTGCGCTCTTCGCCAGATTCGACGGTAAATGGCAGTACCCTGAACTTTTATGATATTAACGCAAAAGCAAATTATAAAATCAACGACCGGAATACCATTTATATTTCTGGTTATTTTGGTAAAGATAATATTGGTGTTAAAGACCTGTTTGAGAATAACTGGGGTAATGTAACCACTACCATCCGTTTAAACCATATTTTTAGCGACCGTTTGTTTTCGAATACTTCATTAATTTACAATAACTATAATTATACGGTACGCCTGTTAAACGATGCCACAAATTTTAAAGCCACTTCGTTAGTGCGCGATTTTAACTTTAAAGAAGATTTTCAGTATTTTAGCAATAAACACATTCTTAGGTTTGGAGTAAACGCTACACAGCACCGCATTTCTCCGATCGATATTGATAGCGATGAGGCATCGCAGGTAAATTCACTTTCACAGGAAAGGCGTTACGGGATTGAATCAGCTGCTTATATTTCTGATGAATGGGCTGTTAATGAGCATTTAAACTTTTTATATGGTGTACGCCTGGCGGCTTTTTCTTTGATGGGGCCGGGCAATTTTAGCACTTACGATGCCAATGGCGATATTGCTTCGACAGCGAATGTAGCCAAAGGGAAATTTTATAAAAACTATTTCAACCTGGAGCCTCGTTTCTCGGTTAGTTATCTTTTTAACGAACAAAATTCGATCAAAGCTTCCTATAACCGCAATACTCAAAACGTACACATTTTAACTAATGCTACTTCAAGCTCGCCTACCGATCAATACGTATTGAGCAGCAATAACATTAAACCCGAAATTGCTGATCAGGTAGCGCTGGGGTATTTTAAAAACATTGAGGATAATAATTATGAACTCTCGGGAGAAATTTATTACAAATGGTTGCAGAACCAGATCGATTATAAAAATGCGGCAGAACTGCTGGCCAACTCCAATGTAGAATCTGAATTGTTATATGGAGTAGGCAGGGCTTACGGACTGGAACTGTTTTTTAAGAAAAAATTTGGCAAACTGAATGGTTGGGTGGGTTATACCTTATCGCGTACTGAACGCAAATTTACAGAACTTAATGATGGCAAGTATTTTCCGGCGAGGCAGGATCGTACACATGATATTTCAGTAGTAGGTATTTACAACATGACAAAGCGGTGGACATTCTCCTCGAGTTTTATTTACAGTACCGGTAACGCGGTAACTTATCCGGCAGGGAAATATAGCATTGGCGGACAAATGGCGTATTACTATACACAAAGAAATGCTGGCCGTATGCCTTACAGTATGCGATTGGATGTAAGTGCCACATTAGAAGGTAAACCTGGAAAGAAATATCAATCGAGCTGGAATTTTGGGGTGTATAATTTACTGGGAAGGAAAAATCCTTATTCCATTGAATTTATCACCGATCCGAACGACCCTACTAAAACAGCGGCTCAACAAACCTCTTTGTTTGGCCTTATCCCATCAATTACCTGGAACTTTAAATTTTAAAGCCATGAAAAAACTCATTATATACCTTTCGCTGCTCACTTTTTGTTTAACCGGGTGCAAGAAAATTATTTCGATAGATACCGAAAATGCAGATCCACAGATTGTAATTGAAGGAAAAATTAATGATCAATTGATTGATCAGCAGATTAAGATTAGTAAAACCATTGGTTATACAGAAGCCAATGTTTTTCCGAAGGTTTCGGGCGCAAGTGTAACGGTAACCGATAGCAGGGGCAATAGTTATGTTTTTAAAGAAAGTACAATACCCGGAACGTATACTAACAAAATGAAAGGTGTACCCGGTGTTACCTATAATTTAAACGTTACCGCCGAAGGACAAACTTATACAGCCAGTTCGAAAATGCCTAATGTGGTTAAAATAGATTCAATAGGCGTGATAAAAAACTTTTTCTTTGGCAGGGAGCGTAAAACCGCCGCTGTATTTTTAAAAGATCCGGTAAACGAAACCAATTTTTACCATTTTAACCTATATGTAAATGATGTTTTATCGGAGCGTTTTTATGTAAATAACGATCGTTTAACAAATGGTAACGATTTGAGGATCCAGTTGTTTTTTAAGCCCCCTACTAACGACCACGACAGCGACGAACTAAACTCTAACGATAAGATTAAAATAGAAATGGAATGCATTGATTCTAATATTTTCGATTATTGGTATGCTTTAAGTCAGCAATCTAACCGTGGGCCAAACCAGGGTACCACGCCGGCCAATCCAACATCCAATATTTCCAATCAGGCCCTGGGTTATTTTAGTGCCAATACTTACCAGGTATTATCTGCAACGGTTAAATAACATTTTAGGGCTAATTGAGAAGTTTTAAAACACCATTGAAGGTGTACTGTTAATAAAAGATGAAAGTATTTATAAGTGGCAACATTGCTCCGGTTGGGTTAAAAGAACTGAAGGAAAATAATATTTCGGTTAGCCAGTGGAAAGAAAACAGGCAGATTACGCCCGAAGAACTGATTAAGGCTTGCCAGGATCAGGATGGGTTAGTTAGTGTTGGTCCGAATAAAATTAACGCCGAATTTCTGAAAGCCTGTAGCCATTTAAAAGTGGTTGCGCTACACTCGGTAGGTTACGATAATGTTGATGTTGCCACCGCAAAAAAATTAAACATTCCGATTGGTAATACCCCCGGTGTTTTAAGTGCTGCAACTGCCGATACTGCTTTTTTATTGATGCTTGCCGTATCGCGAAAAGCCTTTTATTCGCACAAAAAGATCATTAAGGGCGAATGGAAAAACTACGAACCAACACCCGAACTAGGCATCGAAATACAGGGCAAAACCCTTGGTGTTTTCGGTTTAGGGAAAATTGGGTTGGAGATGGCCAAAAAATGTAGAGGAGCCTACGGTATGTCGGTAATTTACCATAACCGATCGCGTAACGAGGAAGCTGAAAAAGAAATTGGCGCCAGATATGTATCCTTCGAAGAACTTTTGATCCAGAGTGATGTACTTTCTGTGCATACCGCACTCACACCCGAAACGAAAGATAAATTTACCATCGAAGTGTTTAAACAGATGAAACCCAATTCGATTTTTATTAATACCGCAAGAGGCGGCATTCACAATGAAAAAGACCTGATTAAGGCTTTAGAGGAAAAACTGATCTGGGGTGCAGGTTTAGATGTTACCAATCCCGAACCGATGGATAAAGACAACCCTTTGTTATCAATGGAAAATGTAGCTGTTTTACCTCATATTGGCTCTGCTACCGAAGAAACCCGCGCTGCCATGGCGCAGATTATCGTAAAGAATATTGTAGCAGGACTGAATGGGGAGAAGCTACCTTTTGAGGTGATGTGAGATGTGAGATGTAAGATGTGAGATGGATGAGGGTCGAAAAGTCAATTCCATCATCCATTTTACCTCTTACATTTTCCATTTAGGCCATCTGCCGTCTTACTTAACCTGGTACTTCAACACCGATCGTCCTAAATTTCCGTTTGCATCAATACCTTCAATAATTACTTTATACTGGCCTTTACCATCTGCATTGTAATATTCGAAAGAGGCATTACCTGTAGCATCCGTTACTACTTTAGGATTCCAGTAAATGGTTGTTCTTAAATCATTACGGTTCATGTTTGCAGGTACATCGTATTTAGGCGAATAGAACTGTTTCTCTTTGTTATAACCCTGTGGCGAGAAAGTAAGTTCGTAATATTTAGGCAGCATATCCATTAACTGGGCCTTCGAAATTTTGGTGCCTTTAGGTGCTTTTTTCTGGTTAAACACAATTACGCCGTTTATATTATTTGCACGGTTTACCAGACCTAATTCGTCTCTTAAGAAAACCTCAACCGATTCAATCTGATTGGCATCCAATGTATTAATCTGGTTTACATCAACGTTCATTCCATTAATAAAAATACCCATCGGGATCTTTTTGCCCTGGTTATAATCCCTGCTCACGTAGAAGTTATTATCCACAAAAGTAACCCCGGCCAACATGCCTTGTAAACAGTTAATCAATAAACCACAACCCTTTAATCGATCGCCACTAACTTCATGATCGGCCATTTGGCTAAGTCCGGTTAATGCCGGGTAATCTTTGTGGCTCACTTTAGGAACCACAGCAGCTTTAATGGTTACATCTTTTAAGGTGTGTAGGTAAGCATATTGCCTTTTACTATTATCCAGGTAACTGGTTAAAGCGCTATCGATATTTAAAACCTCTTCTGCGGCGCTAAAGTTTCTGGTTAAAGAAGGAACTGGTGCTCCATTTAAGCTCAAGGTCATGTTTTTATAGTTTACATTGTACTTGGCTGTAACGGTAACTTTTGATGAATCGTTGAATACCAGGTTCGAGAATTTAAAGTTTCCAACCGGATCGGTAGTGCCTTCCAAATTAAAGCGTTTATCACGAATGTTCAATAATAAAGCACCTTTTCTAACCGGAATACCATTGTTCTGACGTAAAATGCCCGAAATTTCGATGCCTTGTTCTGGTAAGAAATCAATTTTTGGTAATTTATTGGCAATAATATCGCTGTATTTAAAGCTGCGGTAGCCTTGGGTAAGTAATAATACATCTAAATCGGCATTTTTCTTTGCATCTGGCACATTGAAGTAATAATTTGCCTTTTCGATATAACCTTTAACATCGCTGCTTAATAAAAGACCTGTTAAAATGGTGCTGGTGGCATCTTCGTTTGATGGGACTTTAGTTTCATCAACAACCGCAACGGAGAAACTACCTTCAACAGGGGCGCCATCTTTTTTGGCAGCCACGTTTATTTTTACTTTTTTCTTAACGCCATAAGCCGGGGCAGCTGTAGTTAAATTTACGACCATGGTGTTTTTTTGCTGAACAAAAACCAGTCTTTCGCTTAAAGGTTTACCAAATTCATTAAACAAGGTAAACTGGGCAATTCCGTTAGGAAATTTAGATTTAAGCACCGTAGTATTGTACTCTTTGTTGGATAATGCAGTTTGTGCGCCATAACAAATAACACCTTTGCTCTGTGCAATTAAATAAAGTTTTTTACCCTGATTCTGCTCAAAAAAAGCATCATTGGCAGAGATTTTTATCGCCACCTGGTCTGCATTACTGTTATCGATACTAACGGTTACGCCATTTGCGGCAACTGCAGGTAAATTGTAATTCTGGGTAGTGCCATCAGCATAAGTAACTGTGGCTTTGTAGGTTTTGCCGGTTTCTGCAGCTAAGTTAAAACTACCCATGCCCAAATGCTGAGCGGTAAAGGTAGCTACGGTTTTGCCATCGCTATCGGTAACAGTACCTTTTGAACTAATGCCCAAACCGTCGCTTTTAATGGCTTTAAAGGCAACTTTATTGGTTAAACCGGCAATTAAACTCCCACCTTCAGGAAAAAACTGAAAATCTTTGCTTAAAATGGCATTTTTTAACGAAAAGGTATTGGTAGCTAAATCTTTATCGGTGGTGTTGATACTGGTAATCAGCTGGCCTTTTTGCAATTGATATTCTGCTTTTTGTGCATTGCTCATGGCGATGGTTAAATAACCATTGGCATCAGTTGTACCCCTGCCTTTGGCAATTACGGTATAACTGGTAACCACCTGCCAGCTTACATTTTTATTGGCATAAGGTTTATTGCTGGCATCTTTAAACTGTACCCTGGCATCAATTTTCTCCAATTTATCTGTCGATGTATTTTTATAGGTGATGTGGGTTTTTACTTCTTTGTCTATCGCTTCGCCCACATAAAATGTTTTGTTAAAATATGCAGGATCTTCATTATTGAGCATCCATAACGTATAAGCCCTGATGTGATAATTACCCTGTTTATAATTTACCTGATCTAAAGGGAAATTGCCATAAGCAAAACCACCAGCAATGGGTAGTTTTAAGGTTTGAATGAGCGAATCGTTCTGGTTAATTACATCAACATAAATAATTTTGCTGATGCCCGATAAGAAATTCTGATTTTCGGTAACGTAAGCCTTAAACCAAACGGTATCGGCAACGGCATAATAAGGTTTATCGAAATGAAGGTAAATTTTTTCTGCCGGGTAATCGGTTAAAATCTTGTTGGTTTTGGTAATGATGGAGTTTATACTTATCGTATCGGTTTGGGCCGACGAAGAGAAACTGAGCGCTGATAAAAGAGAAAGTATAATAAAAGATAGTCTAAAAATCTTCATGGATTGGTTATTAAATGCTAAGCCCGTAAATATATCCAATTATAAAGAGAGCGCATAAATTGTGATGATGTTTAACATTTTTTTACAAAAAAACTCTGTACATCGTCATCCTGAACTTGTTTCAGGATCGAATCATTTGACTGTTTTATTGGGTAACTGCTTAATTCTTTAACTGTTGGCAAACTCCCCTAAGTCGTCATTGCGAGGAGGCTTTTTCAGCCGACGAAGCAATCTTTTTTATAGAGAAAGCCCATATGTAAAAGATTGCTTCACTCCAGCCCACAAGCAACGCTTCAGTTCGCAATGACGAATTAAAATAAACAAAACAAGCCGCAAATAGCGGCCCGTTTTGAATATAATGGTGTTTGCCTGTTATTTAAATTCGATTAAGAACTCCTCTTTAGGTGAACGTACTTTTTTAAGGTTTACCAACCAATCTCCCGCCTCGTCTCTATTTCCTAATGGTAATAAGGTTACACTTTTTAAACCTTTTTTATCTAAACCTAAAAGTTCATCTAAAGCCGGACCGTTAAAGCCTTCCATCGGGGTAGCATCTACCTTTAACAAAGCGGCTTCTGCAATGGCAATACCAAAACCAATATAAGCCTGACGTGCAGCATGGTTAAAGTTTTCATCTGCAGTTCTCGATAAGATCATGCCTTTTAACTGTGCTTTGTAAGCATCAGTAGCATCAGCAGGTAAGCCACGCTCAGCGTTCATTCTGTTAAAAACAGCGTCGATTCCTTCTTCAGAATAGTTTTCGTTTGCAGCAAAAATTAATAAGTGAGAAGAGTCGATTACCTGCGATTGATTAAAAGCAATAGGTGCAATTTTCTCTTTTAACTCCTGGTTGGTTACCACAATTACTTTAAAAGGCTGTAAACCCGATGAAGTTGGTGCTAAATGCGCAGCAGCAATAATTTTATCAACTTTTTCTTGTTCAACAGGCTTACCGTTCATTTTTTTAACGGCATAACGCCAGTTTAGGGCATCTATTAAGCTCATATTTTTGGAGATTTTTTTTAAATTTTATAAGGCAAAGATGCAGATAAGCTGCAAACCTTATGTTGATGTATGGTAAGAAAAAATAATTACTAGTAATTTGATCGTCATTGCGGACTTTGCATTACAATCGGATTTATAAACAAAGGTTTTTGCAGTCTGCAGCCTCGCAAATGAAATACTAATGTGGCCATCTAGCCCCGGTTGAAGCGTTACCCTGCAGCAACGAGGTACGAGGATCGAAGCGTAAAAGCGTAAAACGGGAAGAAATTTAGTGTTTTGTACAAGCTTTGCGCTCTAAATGAAATTGATAGTTTTTAATTAGGAAATGAGCGGGTTATGGTTCTTGGCAGTTTGTAGTCCCGCCATTCGCTATAGTCCCGATGAAGAATCGGGAACTGCCGCTACTGTCGGGTTTATAAACAAAAGTTTCTGCAGCCTCGCAAATGAAATACTAATGTGGCCATCTAGCCCCGGTTGAAGCGTTACCCTGCAACAACGAGGTACGAGGAGCGAAGCGTAAAACGGGAAGAAATTTAGCGTTTTGTACAAGCTTTGCGCTCCAAACAAATGGATTGGCCAATTTGGAACAAGTTTATTAAAGAAATTATGGTACAAACCTTAAATCGCTTCGCACCGGAAAATGATCTGATAATTTGGCCTGCGTAATTTTGTAGTTCAAAACCTCTAACTCTTTGGAAGTAGCAATGTAATCAATCTGGAAATTAGGGAATTTGCCGTTATAGGTTTTGCCAAAGCCGTTCCCCTTTTTAATAAAGCTGTTATTTAAACCTTCAGTAATTTGGGTAACCACATAAGAGGCAGGTGTATCATTAAAATCGCCGGCTATTAAGTAAGGCGTTTTACAGGTAGCCATTTCCTTTTTCATAATATCAACCTGACCGCTGCGTTTCAAAAAAGCACTTTTCAACATGCTTAAAATACGTTTAGAAGGCTTTAATTCAGTATTCATTTCCTTCACCTTATCCAGGTATTCGTAATCCTGTTTTTCAAACGAAATAGACTGAAAATGTACATTGTAAATCCTTAAGGTTTTCCCCTTAATGTTTAAATCTACATAAATGCTCATGTTGCCAGGGTAACCTGTAATAAAAGGAATTTTACCAGAATTTTTAATCGGAAATTTAGAAAATATAGCTAATCCGGTGGCTTCGTAGTCGTTTTTATTGGTTGGAACGAAATAGTAATATTTGGTATTCAATAACGCTTTTAAACTATCAACGGTATCGAACGCACCTTTGTAACGGGTAAAAAATTCCTGAAAGCAGATGATATCGGGATTTTGGTCTTTTACCACCTGCAGCATTTTTTCCTTTACCGATTCGGTATTGTTTTCGCCATAAAGTTTAAAACTATGCACGTTATATGTCATCATCCTAATGCTGTTATCAGCTTTCTCAGTACCACCTTCATTACCGCCGATGGCAAAAGTTGCCTTTAGCGTTTTACTTCCAATGGCAATAACAAAAACGGTAGCAATGGCGAAAATCCATTTTTTGCTTAAAAACCACCAAATCAGGAAAATAATATTACCAAATAAAACAAAAGGGTAGGCAAGACCAAAAAAGGCAATAAGCGCATGTTTACGTGGATCCATATTACCCGCAAGTACGCCCAACAGCAAAGCAATGGCCATACCAAGGGCAATGGGCAGGAGGAGTTTATCCAGAAAACTGTACTTCTTCTTTTTTGTGGCCATTAATCTTTACTTGCCTTAAATAGTTTTTCTTTTTCTACAGCGGTTAATTTATCGTATCCCGAAGTGGATATTTTATCTAAAATGGCATCTATTTCCTGTTGAGAAACACCACCTTTAAATTCGGGCTTTTTAACTGGTTTTTCGTTTCGTACTACCTTTAATTTAGGTTTACGCTGAAAGATTTTACTCCAGTCGTTTCCACTTTGCAGGCGTTTAATAAAAACGAAACCTAGTAAGCCCCCACCGATGTGGGCTAAACTACCCCCGGCATTTACCGAACCAATGGCCAAAAAATCGAGAACGAAATAAACAATCGCGATCCATTTGATTTTAACCTCACCAAATATGAAAAGCATAATGGTGTAATTAGGTACCAGTGTTGCAGCAGCAAAAATGATCGCCATTACTGCGGCAGATGCACCAACAATGGTTACGTTTGTTAAACCACCGGCATATAAGGGAAATATGTTTAAAATAGCAACAGCAAATAAACCGCCAAATAAACCACCGGCCAGGTATACAAAATGAAACTGCCTGCTTTTTAAGAAATTCATGAAAATATTTCCAAACCAGAACAATCCCAGCATATTAAACAGGATATGAAGAATCCCGTCATGAATAAACATGTAGGTAAATGCCGTATAAAAGCGTTCCGGTAATTTAGAAATGTTTGCCGGTAAACCTAAATAATCGCTTACGAAAAAACTAATAACATCACCATGGCCGCCTAGTTTACTAAACAGACCAACAATGGCGATGATGAGAAACAACATCACATTAATGCCAATGTAAAAAAATATTGGGTTGCCAGATTGAAAAACCTTGTATTTTAAATCTTTGAAAGTGTTATTCATAAAGCGTATAAAATGTATCTTTTTTATCTTTCCATAATTTAACCAGTATAAAGCCGATTAAAGCACCACCGAGGTGGGCATAATGGGCTACCGAATCGCCTTCGAACTGGGCAACACCCAAAGATAACTCTACCAAAATATAAAAGGGTATAATATATTTTGCTTTTACCGGAACAGGAATAAACATGATCATTAATTCGGCATTTGGGTACAGCATGCCAAAAGCAACCAATAAACCAAAAATGGCACCAGATGCGCCTAACATGCCGCCAAAATATATTCCAAATAAGGTTTTAATTTTAGCTGGCGAAGCCTCGGTAGCATTGTATAAATCACTTAGGTTTAACTTATTTTGTGCGGTAAAAGTTCCTAAAATTTGATGAACCTCAAAAGCTTGTACTGCCCATTGTAAAAATAGGGCGCCCAGGCCTGTTATAAAATAAAAGATAATAAATTTTTTACCACCCCAACGCGATTCTAAAATACTTCCGAACGAATAAAGCGCAAACATGTTGAAAAAAATGTGCGCTAAGTTGCCATGCATAAACATATAACTTATAGGCTGCCATATTTCGAATTTCGGCGAATCGAAGTAATATACCGCCAGGATATCATCAAGATGAAAGCTGGTTAACAAGTAAGTAGCTGCGAAAAATAAAATGTTAATAATCAGCAGGTTTTTTACTACTGGTGGAATATGTATGTTATTCATTTAATTTTAATATGGTTAATTGTCTCCAAACCTCCAACTCTGGACTAAAGACTCCCGACTTAGGACTCCAAACTCCCCGCTCCAAACTATCTAATTCTTCTCAAACTTTTTATCCAGTTCTGCCAAAGTAATGGTTTGGATAATTGGCTTTCCGCTCACACTAAAGTTAGGGGTTTTGCAGGCAAAAAGCTCATCAATAAGCGTATTCATTTCTTCCTGCCCAAGGCTTGTGCCAGCTTTAATGGCACTGTTTTTTGCTAAACTTCTGGCAAGGCTATCGCGTTTACTTAGTTTTAGTTCTTGCTGTGAATTTTTAAAACCTTCAATCAACTGTTCAAATAACTGTGTTTCGTTAATATTGCTGCTACCCAGATCAACCGGAACACCTTCTACTACCAACGTATTTTTTCCGAATTCACGTACATCAAAGCCCAAACTTTTTATATCATCCAGTAAACTTTTTGCCAGTTCGAAATCGTTGGCGTTAAGCGTAATGGTTTGTGGAAATAAACTCTGCTGTGATGCACCTTTGCGGTCATCCAGATGTACGAGAAAACGCTCGTAAAGGATTCGCTCATGTGCCATTTGCTGGTCGATAACCATTAATCCCGACTTAATTTGCGAAACAATATAACGGTTATGCAATTGCATATATTGCTTTTGTTTAGTCTCTAAAACCGTTTCATCCTCATAAAAAGAGGTTTGTTCCACAACAGGCTGTTCGGTGATATCGTAAAGCGAACCCCAGTTTTTGGCACTTGGTTTTGCATCATAATTTCTTGGCGATGAGGCATAACCCGATGTAGAACTTTTATCGGTGGCAAAAGGATTAAAATCAGGGTTGAAATTAATGCTCGGTGGCACAATATCTTCAACAGCTTTTTGCGTAATCATGTTGCTAAAGCCTGTTTCCTGATCAAAATCTAAAGTTGGAGCAATATTATAACGGCCAATTGAACGTTTTACCGCCGATTTCATAATTGCATAGATGGATTTTTCATCCAGGTACTTAATCTCTGTTTTAGTCGGGTGAACGTTTACGTCAATTTTTGAAGGATCAATCTCGATAAACAGTACGTAGAGCGGGTAACTGTCATCAGGTAATAATTCCTCAAAAGCTGAGCTTACCGCATGGTTTAAATATGGATCTTTAATAAAACGGTTGTTTACAAAAAAGAACTGTTCGCCCCTGGTTTTCTTGGCAAAAGCAGGCTTACCGATATAACCTTTAAGGTTAATGATGGTGGTTTCTTCCTCAACAGGAACCAAACGCTCATTGTAATTATTACCAAAAAGGTGGACAATACGTTGTTTTAAATTACCTTTTGGCAGGTTAAAAATCTCCACCCCATCATGGTGCAAACTAAAAAACACACCCGGATGTGCCAGGGCTACCCGTTGAAATTCATCCAGAATATGGCGCATTTCTACCGGATTGCTCTTCAGGAAATTCCTTCTCGCCGGAGTGTTGAAAAACAGGTTTTTAATCGAAATCTGCGTTCCCGCTGCCGTAGCTACAGGTTCCTGATTGGTTACCTGCGCACCTTCGATAGAAATGCAGGTTCCGATTTCATCCTCATGCCTGCGGGTTTTCATTTCCACCTGTGCAATTGCCGCGATAGAAGCCATGGCCTCGCCACGGAAACCCATGGTACGGATGGCAAACAAATCTTCCGCTTTCTTTACTTTCGAAGTGGCATGCCGTTCGAAACACATTCTTGCATCCGTAACACTCATTCCACAACCGTTATCAATGATCTGAATCAATGCTTTACCGGCATCTTTTACCACCAGTTGAATTTTATCTGCACCCGCATCAATCGAATTTTCGAGCAATTCCTTAACCGCAGAGGCAGGTCGTTGTACAACTTCTCCGGCAGCAATCTGATTGGCAACAGCGTCAGGCAATAAGTGAATAATATCAGTCATGTATTATGGCAAAGTGAATTCGCTAAATTATGCAAAATAAGCTTAATGAACCCGATTTGTTTAAAACTCAACACGTAAATGACTGTAGATAAATAGAATTAATTGCCTAGTAAGGTTGTTTCTGGTTGGCTGTCATTCTGAACGTAGCGAAGAATTTATGTAGGGAAGAATGAATTGCTAATGTTTCAATTTCTTATTTTCTTTTTTTGAAAAGCAGGGCCTGGTGTCAATCGGTTCCGATAGTCCTGCTGTACACTAATTCCGATGAAGGATCGGAACCGTTCCCATCAGGTTTATTTTTCCTTGGCTTATCATGCTAAACGCCAGGAAAATTAATTGGTAATTAATCCCCTACGTCATTGCGAACAGAAGGGCAGGGATAGCGAGGCAGCGTGAAGCAATCTTTTTAATCGGCTTTCTAATCCGTAATAATCCGCGTCTCCGTGGCAAAAAAATAATTACTGGTCTGTGGAGATACAGACCATTGAGTAATTAAACCATCTGTAAAGCTGAATTTACAAAAGCAAATGCTTTCAATTTTCTATCTTTATCGATATGAAATCCATCCTATATAGCCTTTTTCTGGCTTTGCTGATTGCTTCTTGCACTAAAAAAGAAGCAGTCGATGTAATTGTTTATCATGCTAAAGTGTATACGGTTAACCTTAAATTCGATACCGTTGAAGCTTTCGCTGTAAAGAATGGTAAAATCCTGGCCTTGGGGAAAACAGATGAGATTAAAGGGAAATATACGGGTAAAGAAGAAATTAATGCCGAAGGTAAAGCCGTTTATCCCGGTTTTATTGACGCCCATGCCCATTTTTTTGGCTACGGACAAAGCTTGCAAACAGCAGATTTAAGGGAAACCAAATCATGGAACGAAGTGCTTACCCGTTTAACTGCTTTTGCTAAAACCCATCCCGATGGCTGGCTGATTGGTAATGGCTGGGACCAAAATGACTGGGCGGATAAAAACTTCCCAACCAATGAAAAACTAACCATGCTTTTCCCAAATCGTCCTGTATTTTTAAAACGTATTGACGGTCATGCCGCCATTGCCAACCAAAAAGCGTTTGATGATGCCGGAATTAAAGGCGAACAGAAACTGGTTGGGGGCGATATGCTTACCCAAAATGGAAAATTAACCGGTGTTTTAATTGATAATGCGGTAAAGTTGGTTGGAGAAAAAATCCCTTCACCTGATGCTAAACTGGCTGAAAAAATATTTACAGATGCGCAGAAAAACTGCTTCGCGGCTGGCTTAACAACCATTGATGATTGCGGATTAAGTTATTTAGCGGTAGAATTTATCGAAAAACTACAGAAAGAGAAAAAGCTTAAAATGAGGCTTTATGTAATGCTTTCTGATGATCCGGATAATTATAAATATTTATTTAGTCGTGGGCCAATAAAAACCGACAGGTTAAATGTAAGATCTTTTAAGGTTTATGCCGATGGTGCTTTAGGCTCGCGTGGCGCCTGTTTGTTGCATCCTTACAGTGATATGCCCGGTAAAACCGGATTTCTGTTAAGCGATCAGAAACATTTTGAAGAAGTGGCTAAAAAAATAGCGGCCAACCATTTTCAGATGTGTACCCATGCCATTGGTGATTCAGCAAACCGCGTAATCCTGAATATCTACAATAAAATTTTAAAAGGCAAAAACGATCAGCGCTGGCGCATCGAACATGCGCAAGTGCTTAATCCTAAAGATTTTGACCTGTTTGGAAAAGCAAGTATTATTCCTTCTGTACAACCTACTCATGCCACTTCTGATATGTACTGGGCTGGACAACGTTTGGGGGGCGAAAGGTTAAAAAGTGCCTACGCTTATAAACAATTATTAAAGCAGAATGGTTGGATTCCATTGGGAACTGATTTTCCGGTTGAAAACATTAATCCATTATTAACGTTTTATGCTGCAACAGTGAGAGCAGATGCAAAAGGTTTCCCGAAAGGAGGCTTCCAGATGGAAAATGCCTTAACACCCGAAGAAGCTTTACGCGGAATGACCATTTGGGCCGCAAAAGCCAATTTTGAGGAAGAAGAGAAAGGAAGTTTGGAAAGAGGCAAATTAGCCGATTTTGTCATCCTCGATCACGACATTTTGAAATCAACACCACAAAACATATTAAAAACCAAAGTTTTAAAAACCTATCTGAACGGAGAAAAAGTATATGAAGCGAAATAGATTGTATATCCTGGCTTCGGCGAGTTTTTTTAATGTTTTATGCTTAATGGCCTGTGCGCAGGAGCATACTACAAACGAAAAAAAACTTTCCATTGCCAACGCCATTTCAAACACGACCATATTGTTAAATAATCAGGATGGCCTTATACCCCTCAAATCGCTTGAAAAGAAAAATATCGCCTCTGTTAGCCTGAGTTTTGCTTACAGTAACGTATTTGATAGTTTAGCCAATAAATACGATAAAATTACTTCCTTTTCTGCCGATTCATACAAAGACAGCGTAAACCTGAACAATCTGGAAGACGATCTTAAATATTTTAATACCATTTTAATCAGCATCGACGATCAGCATGTAGATCAGGCCAAATACATTAATTTTATCAACAGCATCAGCAAAAATAAACAGGTCATCATTTCTTTTTTTGGTAATGGCCCAGGCTTAAAATCATTCGATTTGTTGCAGTCGCCGCTTATATGGACAGCCCAAAACAATGCCGATGCTGCAGCCATTGTTCCGCAGTATATTTTTGGGGGAATTGCGGCCATAAATAAATTAACCACGGCTTTTTCTGCCCGTTATACCATGGGATCGGGTTTTGTTACCACAGCCACACGTTTAAAATATACCGTACCCGAAGATGCCGGCTTAAATTCCAATAACTTAAAAGAAATTGATGCCATTGCTGCCGAGGCCATCAGTCAGAAAGCTACGCCGGGTTTGGTCGTTTTAGTGGCCAAAGATGGTAAGGTGATTTTTAATAAGGCTTACGGAAAGCATACTTACGATACCAATGTGCCCGATAAAGTAACCGATATTTTTGATCTGGCTTCGGTAACTAAAGTAACGGCAACCACACCAGCTGTAATGCGTTTATTTGAAGAAGGGAAATTAAAACTCGATACCAATATCGGGGCATATATTCCAAAAGTACGTACCACACCGATGAATAATATCCAGGTGCGCGAGGTAATGTTGCACCAGGCCGGTTTTATTCCATACATCCCTTTTCACGACTATGTAAAAACCGGCGATTACAGCAGGGATTCTTCTGCCGCTTATCCTACTAAAGTGGCCGATAATTATTACATTAAAAAAGGCTTTTTTAAAGATTTTATGTGGCCTAAAATGCTTAATTCGCCAATAAAAACACGTGGTAAATATGTATATAGCGATATCAGCATGTATGTAATGAAAGATATTGTAGAACACATTAGCGAAGAACCTCTAAACCAATACACCTACGACAATTTTTATAAACCGCTTGGTATGCAGACTGCAGGTTTTTTACCACGCAACCGTTTTAAACCTGAACAAATTATCCCGACAGAAGATGATAAATATTTCAGGAAAACTTTATTGGTGGGCTACGTGCACGATCAGGGGGCGGCTTTGGCTGGTGGCGTTTCAGGCCATGCAGGTTTATTTGCCAATGCTAACGATCTGGCTATTATTTACCAGATGCTGTTAAACCGTGGTACTTACGGTGGGGTAGAATATTTCAAAAATTCAACTGTTGATATGTTTACTGCTAAACAATCAAATGTAAGCCGTAGAGGATTAGGTTTCGATCGTTGGGATCCGGATACGACCAAACATTATCCTTCAGAACTCGCTTCACCTCAAACTTATGGCCATACCGGTTATACCGGAACCTGTGTATGGGTTGATCCTTCGAGAGGATTGGTTTATGTGTTCCTGTCTAACCGCGTTAATCCTACAGTTACCGATAAACTTTCTAACCTTAAAATCAGGGGCAGGATCCAGGATGTAGTGAATAAAGCTATAGACGATTCGAAAAAATAGGATTATCAATTCAAATTATTTATACGTAACTTCAAAATAAACCCGATAAATACATTTATTTATGAAATGGATTAAAACACTTGTCTTTTTATTGCCTTTTTTAGCGGTAGTTTCCGTTTCGGACGCACAGCAGATTAAAGATGGGGAAACCGTAAACGTAAACGGAATTGCGGTAACCTATTCTGTTACGAACAAAGAAAAGTTAACGATAAAAGATCAGAATTTCGACCGCTATAAAGTTTTGGCGTCTGTAAAAAACAATACCGGAAAATCTTTTAACCTCCGTTTAACCAATTCAATGGATCTTTCGGGAATAAGTAACTCGAAAATAATCGAATTAGATTGTATCAATGCAACAGGGGCAAGGTTAACTTCAAAAAAAATCCAGGTAAGCATGAAAAGCCACATGATCAATGTTACCTACCCAACAAAAGATAAGGATGGAAAATCCATTACGGCCGTTCTTCCTGTTGTTGCCGGGTATTACTTTGATCAGGGGCAGGTGATTGAAAACGATGCAATTTTTATTGTGCCTGCAGGAGAAGTACCTCAGGTTACGGTGAGAAGTTTGTTGAAAAATTAAAATCGTCAGAAGTCCGGGGACGGGAGACCGATGATTAAAGCCTAAAGCTTAGGTGTTCTCAGGTGGTCAAATAATAAAGCGATTGGTTTTAATGTTTGACCATTAAGAAGTGAAGAATATTAAGGTGAAATTTGTATTTTGGTTTAAGAATCGCCTTGATTTTGGATAATTTAAAATGATTCACCTTAAAGCATTTTAATACTCATCTTCCAATAAACTGACACAATTTTCTGCGTTCTTTTTTAGCCTGTCATCAAGCGAAGCAATTGCTGCATTATCTTTAAGGCTGCGGTATAAATTGGTAATAATGGTTTTGGTTTCTTCATCAGGATCGCAGGCCTGCGATTTTTCCAGATAAGGTATCGCTTTAAGCGCAGTTACCTTGTATTTGGCATAAAGTTCGTTGTAAGCTTTAAGGTCTTTCGATTTTCCTGCTTCGTTCATTTTAGAGCCAAATGCATTACATTTTTTAACGAAAATAAAGCCCAAAGCGCGGTATGGAACATAATACCCCAGCGTAATTTTTATGGCTTCTTCATAATGTGGAATTGCCTTTTCTGCTTGTCCTGTCTCTTCATAAAGTCTTCCTAAATGATAACTTACATTACCTAATTGGGTTTTGGTAAGTTCTGAAGATCTTTTGATCAGTTCTTCTGCCATTTGGATTACTTTTGGCTTTTCGGTATCCGTCATTCTAATTTGAGAATAATCCCAATAGAGGTCTTTAACGCTTTTCTCCTGCGAGAAACAGGTTTGTGTAACCGCTAACGCAAATAAGAGTGTTAATAAGTGTTTGTACATTGATCGTTAAGTTTTTTTTCTAAGATAAGTGAAATTAAATTTTTAGTTGAGTTTTGTAAAAATATATATCATAAACGGTTAAACTTAGCTGTTCTCAGGTGGCTTAGGTGGTCAAATAATGGTGTTATGGTTTAATTATTGACCATTAAGAAATTAAGGACATTAAGGTGGGCTTGCCTCAATTGATTAATTCCAAATGCCATTTTCTCTTTGTTTCTTCAAAATGTTGATCATCACCTCTCTAAAATATTGAGGTTCATTTTCTAAAATTTCTTTAAGCAAAGGGTTTTTATCTTTTAATGAGTTAAGGTATCTGCTAACGGCATCGTGCTGTCTTGAATTACTGCATAATGACCATTTTGCCGTTGCGCCAGCCAGAAATAAATTTACA
Source organism: Pedobacter miscanthi (assembly GCF_032678605.1). Taxonomy (GTDB): domain Bacteria; phylum Bacteroidota; class Bacteroidia; order Sphingobacteriales; family Sphingobacteriaceae; genus Pedobacter; species Pedobacter miscanthi_A. The sequence continues at coordinate 19,929 of NZ_JAVTSU010000020.1, read as the reverse complement.
TCAGTCCGGTTTTCCGAATACGGTATATGCGATATGATATTATCAAGATATTTTGTGTTTCCTGTTGCGAAAAATGAAGACCAGTTCATGTCATTTAATGATGCTGATATGTTGGTTTGTGAATAAAGGGTATCAGTATTTAATGAGAAAAGAAAAACAAATAATTGCTTAAATTCTGTTTTCTGTACCCGATTGATGTTCGATGTGAAATCTTTTTTTAGTACTCCATCATTAAGAAATGCTGCACCGAAGAAGCCTGTTATAATAGGACTTAATTTGTTATATTCCATTGGAGTATTGTTTACGAAATCAATGGCTTTAGCAACAACATCTTTGTCCTTATATAAATAATAGGCTTGTAATATCTGCCCAAAATCTCTGTCTATATTTTGTGCGAACGAAATTTTAGACCATAATAATGCTATTGCCACAAAGAAAATAGTTAGTACGTTTTTCATGTTTGTTTTGAGTAGGGTTTAATATGGTATTTAATTTGAAGAACGATTAACGTTTATGTACATCTTTAAAGCTGATCATGTCCAATAGTCGTTGTTCCTTTTCATTGTCGAAGCCGCACGAACTTTTAAATTCTTTAGGATTCTGGTATGTGCCGAATAACATGTCCCACCAAACAATATCTCCATAATTGCTACTATGTTTTTCGTATTCGTGGTGGATGCGGTGCATCTCTGGCCGCTGAAAAATATAACCGATCCATTGCGGGGTTTTCACATTGGTATGATAGAAAAATTCCCCTAGTGCTGTACATAACGTATAAATAGCTCCGGCCTCTGGATTTAAACCTAATAACGTATAAACTAAAAGGCTTCCGATAATTGAATTTACAGTCATTTCCAACGGGTGTTTATAAAATGAAGTAATCACCTCTAATCGTTGAGGGCTATGGTGGATCTGATGAAAACCAAGCCATAAAAAATCTATAGTATGTCTCCAGCGATGCCACCAGTAAAAAATAAACGTTGCAATGAAGTATGCAATAATTCCACCAAGCCAATTGGATGTATAATTTGAAAGGTGTAATAATGAAATTGAAGAAAGCCATTTTTCCCAGGTAAAACCTGCCAATACAACAATGCTAAGTTGTATGAAATTAAAGACTAAAACCCTGATAGTCCATGTGGATACGTTTGGTAATTTCCAGCCTGGTTTAATTCTTTCAATCAGAAAACAGCATCCGAATACGACAAAGATAACAACTAACATAGATTTGAGATTTATTTATGAATCAAATTTAGTTACAGGTATTTTGCTGGCTTTTGATAAATGTCAAAAAAAACAGTTGATGAGAGATCATCAACTGTTGGGCTATAAATATGAAATTCACTGAGTTTAATACTGCTCGGGTAAACCCTCTTTCTTTCTGTTTTCTAAAATTTGTTCTTCAGAAATATAAGGAAGCATAAACCTTTTATAATGAACAGCCCACTCATGCCATTCCCAAAATCGCCAGGGTTTTAAGTTGAAAGTTCTATATAGTTGTTTGTCCTTAATATTTGGATCACTTTTAATTCTTTCATCGAAGCTTTCAGCGTAGATGTTAAAATTTGTTCCTTTCATTAGGTTTTCTTGATATTGAATTACTCCATTATAGGAAGAATAGGTATAGTCTTCAGTAATTATTTTGCAAAACCAGGATATTGGTGGAATATTTATTAGTATCAAAATTGCAAGGCAAATTATTAGTGTTTTTTTCATGATTTCTAATTTATTTACAAGATCCTTTTCCTAAAGGAGCTTTTCCAGGATTTGTCTTAATTCTATTGTCTCCATTATTTTTTAAAGTGCGCATCGATTGGGCTAAGCCAGCAGGCGTCATAACTCGAACCAAATTTAAGGGATCCATAAACCCAGCCATGTTTGACCACGCACTAGGTAATACTATATTACCTTTTTTACAGGCTTCGTTTATAAAATAAGTACAATTTATCCCCATTAATTCATAAGTTTTAGGCGGATTAGAAATATAGTTTAATATTGAATTAAACTTCTCATTATTTGCACCTAGATCAAAATTCATTTGAATAGTAAAATTTATGGGGTCATTAGTTGCATTGTCCACGATTTTCGATGGACCCTCAAATTTATTGCCTGCAGGATAAAAAACAATAGTTTTTTGGGTAATGCTTTCTCCATTGCTTCCTATTTTTGTTAAGGTTATTGCAGTATGTCCTACGCCATTTTTTCCATAATTCCAATCAGAGTTTTCAAAAGGCTCCTGTACTTGTACCGATATTTTATAAGTTGCTCCAACATCAGGTATATTTTCAAAGCATTTTACATAATCTTTTGGGTTTATAGCAACATGATCTTGCCCTGGCATATATGGATCATTAGGTATCATATTTGAACCTAAACCCGTCGAGGTTACTCCACCACCTCCCCCTCCACCAGAATTACCGCCGCAATCAACCTGCTTGCGATAAAGTGTAACACCTTCACCATCAAGGCTAAAATATCCTACCTCTGCTAAATTTACCCAACAGTTTCCATCAATATCCTGATACCGTACATTTAAAATTGCATAAACTGGTAGACTCGTAACTAATGTATCTGCAGGTGGGGTAATTCCTGTAGTATCTATTGTATCTGTGTTATTATCTTTATTTATTATATTACCTAATGATGCTTTTTGAGACATATTAACCCAATTACTTCCCGCTTTTGTAAACATTTGGTTTTTATTTTGGATTACTTTTTCAACTTTTTGGTGTTCCGTATTTTTTCCGTACAGGTAGTCTTTTTCAAAATTGCCATCCCAATCTTGCTCAACAATATGGCCTGTAAAACCCAGTGCGTTGTCGGGTATTTTAGTTATTCAGCTGGCATGCAATTTACCCATGCCATCTTTTCTAATCAGTAAATAATTTAAATTTTCAAAACTTATTTTAGTATTAGGGCCTAGTATAAGATAGTTTTTATACAAAAATTTGATTGGTATTGCTAAAGCTACACCATCATCAACCTTTTCTTCGTAGGCTTTATCCCAGAATGGTTCTTTATACAAGAGATGATTTATTTTAGAAAGATCGGGCTTACTTATACTCTTTGCTTTTAAGGTTAAGGGGCTATTTGGTAAAATTCGATTAGAGAAAAAATCTTTTGCCTCTTCTACTGATAATGTTCCCTGAGGACTCGCAATTGAGAAGTCCTTTTTACAGGAGTACAAGAAAAAAAATGATGCTACAAATAATAAGTATAAAATTTTGTGTGATTTTGAAAATAATTTGTTCTTCATAAGTTTAAATGGTTTAAGTGTACCCAAACTTATAAACTATTTAATATCACATTTTTGACAAATGTCAAAAACAAACTACTTTCTAATTCTACTCAACGTTTCCTGCGAGATGCCCAGATACGAAGCAATATGCCCCAAAGAAACCCTTTGAAAAAGTTGCGGACTTCTTTTAATTAACTGTTCATAACGTTCTTTGGCGCTCAGCATGCGTAACTCATTGGCTTGTGTTTCATTACGGATATAATAATACTCTGTCAGTTTCCGGCCAATAAAATTAAACTCCATATACCGGAGGTACATTTCATCAAGTTTTTCACGCTTTACAGCAATTAAAACAGAATCTTGAAGTGTTTGGATGTAATCAAAACTTGGCTGACCTGTAAAAAAGCCATAAACTGAAATCAGAAGCTCATTTTCAAATAAAAACCAGGTATTGGTTTCTTTACCATCCTTATCCAGATAGTACACCCTTGCGCCACCAGATACAATAAAATAAATGGTATTGCTGCTTTCGCCCGCATTTAAAAGTGTAGTTTTTCTTTTGATGTTAACGATATGGCTATTATTAATGATGGCGGTTTTGAGTTCATCGCTTAATGGATGAATGGCATTAAAAACGGCAAATAAATTTTGATAACCTTCAGGATAATCCTCTTTTAGCATAATTCTTTTTTTAATAGGATGCTATCATTAAATCAGGGATTATTTCAAATATAGGTTAATGTGTTAAAAAACCAGTTGGTAAATAAAAGAATTTTAATGTTAACTGTTATTTAAATTAATAATTTAAAACCAACTGATATACCGTTGTTTTAAGTTCGTCTGTATCACGGTCTTCGCATAAAAGAAATGTTGTAGTACGTTCACTTTGATGAAGCAATGTAATGCCTTCGAATTTATGCTTGCCAGAAATTTTATTGCTAAAAGTTAATTTTAGGTTTTGCAGGTTAATGCTACCCAAAAAGCTGCCCAAAATTTCTCCATCAGCATAAGTAGATTTGGTATCTTCTGCTGTTGCAATAAAAAATATTTCATTTTTAACCACAGTAGCATCTGTAAAGGATGATTCTATATGATCAATATTGGGAAGTTTAAAACTGTTGAAAGTAACCTGACCCAAATTAGCCAAGTCTGCACCTTCAATTTTAAAAATACCACTTTTGGCATCAATCCCGTTGCCCCGGTTAAAAAGCAACCATGCTTTGCCAGTGAAAACTGCACCTTCAAGATTAAAATTTTGATCGTCAATTTTAGCAACTGATCTCAGTTTACCATAAGTTTCAGTTAAATCTTTCTGAACAATTTTTTGCGTGATCAGGTTAAATTCAATCATCAGGTTTCTTTTGGATGTAGAACCCGAACCTAAGATGTAGAGCTTATCCTCGTACTGACAAAGAATTTCGAAATCAGGTTTTAATGCTTTAGGGATATTCTCTAATGGACTAAACTCATTGCCAAATAAAATCCGGATCTTTTGAAGTTGTTTGGTTTTGATGTGATATACATTCAGGTAGCCGCTGTTATCGCCAATGATATATAATAAATCTCCTGAAAGGAATAATCCCGAAGCAGAGCCTATACCTTCAATTTCAGCAAAAACTTCTAATTGTGTAGAATGCATATCTCAAAATAACAAAAAAGCACCGGTTTTAGCCGATGCTTCTAATTAATTTTATACGATTTATAAGAGACTCCAGACTAAGGACTCCCGACTATGGACTATTTCTTCAATCCAATTTCTCTCAAACGCTCATCTAAATACTCCCCGGCCGTCATATCGCTATAAGCTTTAGGATGTTCCGCATCAATGGTTGATGGTAAACTGGTTAAATCCATATCGCTGCGTGGGTGCAAGAAAAACGGAACAGAGAAACGTGAGGTTTTCATGAGTTCGCGCGGTGGGTTTACCACGCGGTGAGTGGTCGATTTTAATTTATTATTGGTTAAACGTTGTAACATATCGCCAACATTTACCACGATATCCGTATGGTGTGCTTTAATTGGCAACCACTCATTGCTACGGGTTAATACTTCCAAGCCATCAGCACTGGCACCAATTAATAAGGTAATCAGGTTAATATCTTCGTGGGCACCTGCACGTACCGCATCATCAGGGATGGTTTCCGGGTTTTCGATCGGGAAGTAATGGATACCCCTCAAAATTGAATTTCCATTGTGCACATGTTTATCGAAATAATTGATCGGTAACTCCAGATAAGTTGCAATGGCACGTAATAAATGCGTTCCGTTTTCTTCCAGTTTTTCATAAATATCGCCTGTTACTTTATTAAATTCAGGTAATTCTTCTAAAACTTCATTGTCAGGATATTCATTTTTAACCGGATCTCCATCGGTAACTTCCTGACCAATCTGCCAAAATTCTTTCAAGTCTGGCGTTTTAGCACCTTTAGCCGTTTCTTTACCCGCACTGGTGTAACCACGTTGACCAGCTAATTCTGGTTTTTCGTATTTTCTTTTGGTTTCAACAGGTAAAGAAAAAGCCGCTTTAATATTTTCATAAAGCTTATCAATCAGTTCCTGGCTTAAACCATGGTTAGTAATCGTAACAAAACCCGAATCGTTAAAAGCCCTGCCCAATTCATCAGAAAACTTTTTACGGTCTTCTTCAGAACCATTGACGTAAGAGCCTAAATCCAGGCAAGGAATATACGGTGTAGACATAATTTTAAATTTTAATGTTATACGAATTTAAAAAAGAATTGTTAATAAGTGTGTTTTGCGGATTGATTTGTGGTCTAAAAATTTATATATCAATATTTTAAGTTATTAACATAAACACCCGAATTAACAAATTGTTGCGATTGTCATGCAAAATCCATTATAATTTTAAAGCAAACTACAGCCTGTTTTTTTGCGTATAATTAGATGTAAATACTTCAATAAATGCTGTAAGGTTTACAGATAATTTGCGACTAATAAAATAAACACACACATGAAAAAAATAATTTTAATCCTATTAGCGGTATTGGCCTTAAACCAGGCAAATGCACAAGGGAAAAAAACAGAGAAGGCTACATTTGGAATGGGGTGTTTCTGGTGTACTGAAGCAATATTTCAACGTTTAAAAGGCGTTGTTTCGGTTAAATCAGGATACGAAGGAGGCACATTAACCAATCCAACTTACGAAGAAGTTTGCACCGGTGCTACCGGACATGCAGAGGTTTTGGAGATTACCTATAACCCCATGGTGATTTCTTACGATGATTTATTGGAGGTTTTTTGGAAAAGCCACGATCCAACAACTTTAAACCGTCAGGGTGCCGATAGTGGTACACAATACCGTTCGGTGGTTTTTTACCATACACCTGAACAAAAACAACTGGCAGAAAAATACAAGGCCGAATTGAATAAAACCAATGCTTATGGCAAAAAAGTGGTCACTGCTATTGAGGCTGCCAAACCGTTTTATGTGGCCGAAAACTACCACCAGAATTATTTTAATAAAAACGGAAGCGAGCCTTATTGCAGATTGGTGATCCAGCCAAAAATAGATAAACTGGAAAAAATATTTAAAGCGAAGCTTAAAAATTAAATATTTATTTTGCTGGGCCCTGCAATAAACATTGCAGGGCTTTTTCTTATTTAAGCATTTTAACCATGTTATGGTAAAAAGAATTGTACTCAATATCGATACCCGAAAAATTGCCGATGCGGCCAGTTTTTATATAGATATCCTTGGCCTCGAGCTGATGATGGATCACGGTTGGATTGCCACTTATGGAGCCACTGATCAAAAATGGATGTGCAAATCAGTTTTGCATCTGAAGGCGGATCGGGTACACCAACACCTGATTTATCCATCGAGGTTGAGGATGTTGATGTGGTATTCGAAAAAGTGAAAGCTGCCGGATTTCCTATTGAATATGGCCCTGCAAACGAACCTTGGGGAGTACGCAGATTTTACACCAGGGATCCCTTTGGAAAGTTGATTAATATTTTAAGCCATATTGAAGATTAATTTATGTTTAAAGATCAATATAAATGACAGAAGCTTTTAATGCAATAGATGGCTGCGGGGAGTCGTCATTGCGAAGAGGCTTTTTCAGCCGAGGAAGCAATCTTACCACGATCGCTACGTGCCTCGCAATGACGGCTTTTCTTTATAAAACCTGTTGGAGATGTCGGGCTCGATTAATCAATCCAACCATCCTTTTGCTTTTTCTAACAGCTCACTGCCTTTTTTGCCAATCTCTTTTTTCCCTTTTTCTATGGTCGAAGGTTGGGTATATTGACTTACCGAATTGGAAAGCGCTTTAAACTTATTGATGCCCGCAAACACTTCCCCGGTATAAGGAACACCTTGTTCCTTCATCAGTTTTTCCCAATTTACCTTAGCCAATAGGGCAATCATATATTTAGTGGCAATTTTGCCGATAAATGCTTTATCGTACACACCAGTTAAAGCTTTATCAGATTTGCGCTCTTTTACATAAACCATGCTTTGTTGCAAAGCTTCGCGTTCTGAATTGGAAAATAATGCACTTCGACTCAATTTTTCCAGTGCAGGAAGCGATTTTTCAGGCTTTTCTTTTTTTAAATTCAGATAAGCAGTAATTCCCCAAACCAGTTCATTCTGGATGCCAAGTTTATTCATATCGGTTAAAAAAGCCTCAAAATCTTCAAGCGATCGTTCTTCATCTATTTTACGTTCCATCCTCATCCGATCAAAACCCCTGAAAATGTAATTCATTCCATGAAAAGCTAAGTGTGTTTGCTCATCATTTAAATTTCCCCAGCCAAAAAAGGATTTCGTGTAGGGCAATGGAATTTTCTCATTTTTATCGAGCCACTTAATGTTCCTCGAAAGGCCATCTTCTGAAAGGTAAAACAGGCTGTTACTAAAAAACAGAAAACCGCGGACAAATTCGAGCAGGGTTTTGATTTCGCAATCATCAAGCAGTTCGGGTTGGGTTTTGGAGCATTCGTAAAGGGCAAAAGGTTGGCCCAAATCCCTGGTGGCCAATACGGCCATGCTTAAAATGGCATGTTCTATATTCTGATAATAAGCCTTATCCGAATCTTTGAAAAAAGGATTTGGTGTTTTTGTCCCCGAGTTCATGGTAATGAAACCCTCCGTTAAGAGTGGAAAAACATCTTCATCGGTTTCTTTTACAAACTGTTTCACCGAGCGGTATTCCTTATACACCCTGAGTGCATCAATCACAGAGATCCTGTCGTTACCATGGCCGTTAATGCTATTTAAAGTTTTAACCACACTTTGTGCCTGTTTACTGAATTTCTGGTATTCAGGCTGGGTGGTATCCTGTACAGCAGTTGAGCGCACGGCTATTTTTGCAAACTTATAAAAAATGATTTTATCGTAATTAATGTTTTCTGAGAGTTTCTTTTTATCGAGTTCGAGCAGGAGCTGATCGGTTTTCTCTCCGGAACATGATATAAAAAATAGTATAACGCAGCACAAGAATAAATTTTTCATGAGGTAATTCGCTTTATAAATAGATGTATAAAACTAAGTTTTTCGCTGTTAAAAAAGATGCGAAATAAGATTTTGCCAGCATTTATGTTGTTTTTTAGGTTTAATTTTATGTTTTATTAAGAAACTATTAAAAATGAAGTCTTTTTTGCTGCAGACTCGTAAAATATATTACTTAATCGATATGGTTTTTAGGAGATTGATAACGCGCTTCTAATGTTGTTTTAATGTCTTTTTTAAATTTAAAGATTAAGCTTTTAAATTTTGGACTAAACTTTGATAAATGCCTATTAGAAAAGGTGATATTTCTAATTTTTAGGCAATTTTTTTAAGAATTAATGCCTTAAAATTCGTGGGATGTTTAAAATCATTCTAAATTTGTAAATCCTTTAAAATAAGATGACAAAAAAGAAAAAGACAGTTGGTAAAACTGACGCTGATGTAATTTTAATAGGGGCAGGCATCATGAGTGCAACCCTTGGTGTTTTGTTAAAACAATTAGAGCCCAATTTAAGTATCGAAATCTACGAACGTTTGGATATTGCTGCAGCAGAAAGTTCTGATGCATGGAATAATGCCGGAACGGGGCACTCTGCTTTTTGCGAATTAAACTATACCCCCGAGAAGAAGGACGGTACGGTTGAAATTAAAAAGGCGGTTCAGATTGCGGAGCATTTTGAGGTATCTAAGCAGTTTTGGTCTTATTTGGTAAATAAAGGACTGGTTTCTGACCCTTGCAATTTTATCCGCAATATTCCCCATATGAGTTTTGTTTGGGGTAAAAAGAATGTAGATTATCTTAAAAAACGCTATGATGCATTAACACAATGCGATTTGTTTAGCGATATGCAGTTTACCGAAGATGCGGAACAGGTAAAAAACTGGGCCCCATTGATTATGGATGGTCGCAAGAAAAACGAAAAAGTTGCTGCAACCAAAATGGATTTAGGAACCGATGTTAACTTCGGTACTTTAACCCGCGATATGTTTAACAACTTAAAGGAGCAAAGTAATGTGAATATCCATTTTAACCACGAAATCCGCGACCTGAAAAAGAACAAGGATGGCAACTGGATTGTAAAGGTGAAAGATCTTGAAAGTGGAGATAAGCGTAAACGTATAGCTAAATTTGTATTTATCGGTGCTGGTGGAGGTTCATTACCCTTGTTGGAAAAATCATACATTCCTGAAGGAAAAGGTTTTGGTGGTTTCCCGGTAAGCGGGCAATGGCTGAAATGTACCAATGAGGAAATTATTAAGAAACACCATGCCAAGGTTTACGGAAAAGCAGCGGTTGGTGCGCCACCAATGTCGGTACCGCATTTGGATACCAGGATGATTAATGGCAAACAAGCCTTGTTATTTGGTCCGTATGCTGGGTTTTCGACCAAATTCCTTAAAAATGGTTCATTTTTAGATTTGCCGAAATCGATTAAATTCAATAATATCCGTCCGATGATTTCTGCCGGATTGCACAACCTTGATTTAACCAAATATTTGATTGAGCAGGTAAGGCAGTCGCCAGAGGATAGGTTAGAGGCATTAAAAGAATATTTACCAACGGCCGAGCTTAAAGACTGGGAGTTGGAATATGCCGGACAACGTGTTCAGGTAATTAAAAAAGACGAAAAACAAGGTGGTATTTTAGAGTTTGGTACCGAAGTGGTTAGTGCAGCCGATGGTTCTATTGCAGCTTTATTAGGGGCATCTCCGGGAGCTTCAACAGCGGTATCGATTATGCTCGATTTATTAAACCGTTGTTTTGCTGAAGATTTAGCTACTGAGGAATGGCAAGCTAAAATTAAAGAGATGATTCCTACTTATGGAAAATCGCTTGCCCAGGATGCTGAGCTTTGTAAAGCAACCAGAAATAAAACTTCGAAAATTTTGAAGATAGAAAATGTTGTAGTGGCTTAGGCCATAACAATAATAAATTTTTGAAAGGTCCTGATGTAAATCGGGACCTTTTTTATTTGTGCTACCTATGAATCGTCCCGTGGGGACATGCCCACCAATTAATACTCATTCGATGCACCGTGCCGGCGGGATGTATAATTGGTAATATAAACAAAAGGTTTTTTCGTTGCGTAGGAAGGTTTTGTGTTTCTCTTCACAGGCCTTATGATAATAAACCTGATGGGAACGGCAGCTTCCGGTTTTTTCAATCGGAACTATAGTGTACAGCAGGACTGGTGGGGCCGATAGCAAACCGGACCTTGCTTTTCTAAAAAAAAAGCCCACTTCCAAATAAAAAGGGTATCCAATTGCTTGAATACCCTTTTGCTGAAATCTTTTTATCGTTATGCAGCAATCACTTCTGCAACTTCGTCGGCAGAAATATCGCTGTGTGATGCTTCCAGTACGCAATCGCCATCTTTTATTACTAAAATTTGTGGCGATTGATGAGCTACCTGAAATATCTCTGCAATTTTGTTCGAAATATCGCGGTAACTGATCAGGTCTAAAAAGTAAAGTGTTGTATCTGCCGGAATCACGTCCCAATCAAATTCGAAATTCTTTTTAGCCATTAAACTGATAGAACAACGTGTACTGTGTTTAAAAATAAGGCTAAAACCGCTTGTGTTTTTGATTTCATCAAGCTGTTCTATTGAAGTTAAGTTAACCCAAGTCATGATATTATATTATTGTTTACAGGATAACAGTTGCAGTTGAATAAAGTTCTGCAAATGACCTGAATATGAAGATTGTTGATTGGAAGCTTAGTTTCTTCTGCGTTTTCCTTCAGGATAAGATCCGTAAGCAGGACAAAGTTTAGAAGAACAAGATTCTAAAATGGTAATGGTGCAAAACACCGCCAATAATAAGATGGCTACTTTTTTCATCCGTATAAGTTATTTTCAATGGTGAAGAAGCAATCGCGGTATCCGCAATATTTTCATCGATCTGATAAATTTTAAACTTCTAAGTTACAAATAATTATTAAAACACAAGTTTAAATCTGTGCAGAAAAATCGGCCATTTTAATGGCAGTAATTGCAGCCTCATCGCCTTTGTTGCCGTGTTTACCACCTGCACGATCTTGTGCCTGCTCTAAATTATTAGTGGTTAAAACCCCAAAAATAACGGGTTTACTATATTTAATGCCCACATTTGTTACACCCTGTGCTACAGCATCGCAAATAAAATCGAAATGTTTGGTATCGCCCTGTATTACACAGCCTAAACAAACTACGGCATCGATATCACTTCTTTTGCTCAACAAAATTTCTGCTCCTCCGGTTAGTTCAAAACTTCCTGGTACTGGTAAAGAAACAATATTCTCTTCAGCAACGCCATTTGCTAACAAGGTTTTTAATGCACCATTATATAAAGCGCCGGTAATTTCGGCATTCCACTCGGCTACAATAATCCCAAATTTATAGTTTACACCACTAGGAACAGTGGTATGAGAGAAATCAGATAGATTTTTTAATTGTGTTGACATGGGGACAAAGATAATGTTATGCCTCGAATGTTAAAAACCTTAATGTTTGCTGGTTGTAACATTTATTGCTTTAATACTTAGATTCGTATCACAATCAGATAAATTTTAACCGCTTATGGAATTTAGGCGTTAAATCCATCTTTAATTAAAATGCAAATCTACCTTATGAACTTATCGCTACGCTTTTCCGCTTTATTTCTTTTTATCTTTTTGCTATCGTTTAATGCCTTTGCTCAGCAGAAATATACGCTAAACGATTTTGATAAGGTCGATTCTATTGCCAACCTGCCCCAACCTAAAGATGCGCTGGCACTGGTTGAAAAAATAAGCGAACATGCTCATCAAACACACAATGCCCCTTTATTAATTAAGTCGGTTATTTACCGGATGATGTTTCAAAGTTACCTGGAAGAAAATGCTTTTGATAAGATTTTGATTGATTTACGTAAAGATATCAGTAATGCAAAACAACCCGAAAAAAGTATTTTGCAATCACTTTTAGCCGAAACCTATTGGAATTACCTGCAACAAAACCACTGGCAAATTAACCAGCGCACACAGGTGCAAGGCTACATTGGCGATGATATTAAAACCTGGAGCATCAAAAAACTGAACGATGAAACGGTTAAATACTACCTGCTATCTTTAAAAGAAAGCCAACTTTTACAACAGATAAAAGTAGATACCCTTGATGCCGTTTTGGCCGGCGATAAAAAATACAGAAGTTTTCGGCCTAGTTTGTACGATTTGCTGGCCCACCGCGCCATCGATGTTTTTAGCAATACCCAGATTGGCCTTACACAATATGATGATGAATTAATTGACATGGGAGATGTAGGTTTATTTGGGAAGAGACAAACATTTTTGGCTATTGCGATTCCAGCCGACAGCACTTCATTTACGCCGCAGGCTTTGCAGTTATTTAAAAACCTGATTAAATTTCATCAGAATAGTAATAATTTTTCTGCTCTGGCTGATGTAGATTTAAAACGGTTAAAATTTGTACAACAGCATTTTACCGGCGATAGTGAGGGGTTGTATTACAGTGCTTTAAACCAACTGGCCGAACAAAGCACTCAAACCGAAGTTTACGCTGATATTTTGTATGAGCAGGCCCTTATACATAAAAACCTGCAGCTGCCGGTTGATAGCAACAAGCAGAACCTGGTTAAAGCGCTTGCTTTAGCCGAAAAAGCGATAGTTGCTTTTCCTAAAAGTATTGGTGCGGAGAATGCAGGGAAGTTGATTAAAGAGATAAAAAGCAGCGATTTGTCTGTTAAAATAAAACAATATATACAGCCTGATAAACCCGCCCAGTTGTACCTGTCGTACAAAAATGCAGATACCATACATTTACGGTTGTACCATTCGCCTCAATTTAAAAACGAATATGAACAGTTTAACAACAAGGCCGAGTTTTCAGCTTTTTTAAGCAAAAATAAGGTGGTTAAACAGTGGAATATAACCGTACCGGAAACAAGCGATTACCAAACACATTCGTTGATTGATAAATTGGATGCTTTGCCTTTTGGGAGTTATACATTGATTGTACAAACCTTTAACCGCAAACAGAACGATACGCTATACAGTAGCGTCAATTTTAAGGTTACTAAAATGGCGGTAATCAATAGGCGTAATCTTAATAAACATGAATATTTTGTTAGCGATCTTGGTAGTGGTGCGCCTTTAAAACAGGTAAATATCAGGCAACGGAGATATGATTATAATACCCGTAAATATGTTGATGGTACTTTATTAACCACTAACGATGACGGTTATGCCAGTACTGATGAAATTCAGGCGAATAGGAGTGCTGCACTGGTAACCTTGGGTAAAGATGAATTACAGATCAGCATCAACAATTACAATAGCTACTACGGGGATGACGAAGACGAGGATAAAGAGCGTGTAATTCTATTTACCGACAGACCGATTTACCGCCCCGGACAAACCATTTATTACAAAGGATTATGTTTAAAACTTCAAAAAGGGAAGAATAAAATAGAAGTAAACAAAGCGCTCGATGTCTCTTTTAAAGATGCAAACAGAAAAGAAATTACCACCACTAAGGTGATGAGTAATGATTACGGAACTTTTCAGGGATCTTTTACCATTCCAATGGGGAAATTAAATGGCCAAATGGGAATCGAAACCACTTATGGCAGTATTTATGTACAGGTTGAGGAGTATAAACGACCTACTTTTGAGCTGGTTTTTGATAAGCGCAACCAGCATTACAAATTAAATGACAGCATTAAAGTTTCGGGTACGGCCAGTGCTTTCTCTGGATATTCAGTAAGCAATGCAAAGGTAAATTATAAGGTTTTTAGTAAGGTAATAGATAATTATAGCTTAAGCTACGCACAACGTAATGCCATTTACGGCTCAAGAATGTATGCCGAAAGGAAACAAATTGCCATTGGTAAAACAAATACCAAAGCAGGCGGTAAATTCGAGATTGCTTTTTTAGCAAAAGCCAGCGATACCCGGCTAAACTATAGTTATGAAATTGAAGCGGAAGTAACAGATTTGAACGGCGAAACCCGTACTAAAACCACCAGTTTAAATGTTGGAAAAAAGGATATTACACTTAATATCAGTGCCGAACAAATTGTTTACGTGAGCAATAAAACTGATAGCATTTCATTTTCGGTAACCAATTTAAACAACGAACCCATCAAAGCCGGCATTAAAGCAGAATGGAGCTTATTACAGGCCCCATCTAGATTGATGAACAAAAGTCCTTTTTATGCCGAAAATTACGCAATGGCTAAGGAAGTGTTTATAAAAAACTTTCCGGATGATGATTATAACAATGAGCTTGAAGTAGCTAAATGGCCGGTAAAATCGGTCGGATTTAGGCAAAATCCTGGGGTTAAAAACGGTCGCGGCAACCTAACCTTTAGCCAAAAAGACCTGAAACCAGGTTATTACAAAATCAGTTTATCAGCTGTAAATGAACAGAACGATACCCTTAAAATGGATAAATACGTTATCATTTACAATGAAAAGCCTGCAGAAATACAAAGTAACTGGGAGTGGGTTATAGCAGAAAAAACCAACATTAAACCTACCGAAAGCGCTATATTTCGTTTGGCAGGCTTAACTAAAAATGCTAAAGCATATTACGAGGTTTATTATCGAGACAGCATAGCCGAAAAAGTTTGGATTGATGTTTCGCCGATGCAAAAAATCATTAAAATAAAACCAAAAGCTTATTATGAAGATGGATTTGCCGTACAGTTTACCATGGTACATCAAGGCACTACCTATAATTCGCCAATGTTTGTTAAAATCATCGATCCTGATAAAACACTTGATATTAAATTTTTAACCTTTCGGGATAAATTACAGCCCGGTGAAAAGGAGAGCTGGAAATTGCAGATCAGTAATCGTAACGGCGAAAAACAAATGGCAGAAATGGTAGCCACATTATACGATGCAAGCCTGGATGACCTGAAACAAATGTATTGGAATACCAGTTTACAAACCAATTTTAACTACGGTTTTTATAACTGGAACTATAATGTAAATAATATTGCAAACCCGGGTTACCTGTGGTTTTTAAGGTCAGATCATAGTTATAGTGCAATAACACGCGGTTACGAAAACCTGAACTTGTTTGGATACAAATATTACGGAGGATATAATTATGGTTACCGCAACTATATGGATAATTTACGGCGACCTAAAAGAAAAGGACTGTTGCCGGAGGGATTGAAAAAACTGGCTGAATTAGAAAACGGTAAATTAGTTTACGGGGTGGTATTCGATAGCCAGGGCGAAACATTACCAGGTGTGCAGGTAAAATGGGGTAAAATTATAACAAGTACCGATGTTTTTGGCATTTACACCATTGATGCCAAAGCAGGAGAAAAATTAAATTTCACTTATATCGGATATAAATCGTATTCGATAAAAATAGGGAATAAAAAGCGTGTAGATGTTGTACTGAAAGATGATGGTACGGCTTTACGTGAGGTGGTGGTTACAGGTTATGGATCTCAGAAAAAAACAAGTTATGCTGCTTCGAGTGCACAAATTACGGCAGCAGCTCCTTTGCAAGGTAAAGCTGCAGGCTTAGCGACTGATGCAATTTATGGCAGTAGATCTGCAGATACACTGGCTTTTGCAACGGAAGTTAAAAGCAAGTCAGAAACACTACGTGAGGAAATAGAATCCCTTAAAATCAAAAATATAACCCCCCGTACTAATTTTAATGAGCTTGCCTTTTTTTATCCGCAGTTGTTAACTGATGCCAAAGGCGAGATCAAAATCGAATTTACCATTCCACAAAGTTTAACCCGTTATAAAATGATGGGTTTTGCACATACCAAAGATTTAAAAACAGCGTATATCACTAATGAACTGGTTACCCAAAAACAATTGGCCATTGCAATCAATGCTCCGCGTTTTTTTCGCGAAGGGGATACGATTTTGTTGAGCGCCAAGCTCAATAACCTGGCGGGTAAAAAACTTACAGGCAATGCCAGTTTAACACTTGCAGATGCCCTAACAGCTAAACCGATCCGGATTTTTGCAGCAAATGAAAAAACTGAAAAAACTTTTGAAATCGACGATGAAGGCAATACTGTTCTAAAATGGGCCCTGATTATCCCATCGGGCATTAGTGCCATTACCTACAAAGTTTTGGCCCAGAGTGGCAAATTTAGCGATGGTGAGGAAAATACCATTCCGGTTTTAGCAAATGCCATGTTGGTAACCGAAAGTATGCCGATAAATGTGCGCGGCAATACCAGCAAAACGTTCGATTTCGAAAAGCTCGAAAAATCGCGTAGTTCCAAAACTTTACGCAACCAGCGTTTAACTTTTGAGTTTACCTCAAACCCGGTATGGTATGCGGTACAGGCTTTGCCTTATTTAATGGAATATCCTTACGAGTGTGCAGAGCAAACGTTCAGCCGTTTTTATGCCAATAGTTTTGCAACAGGAATTATTAATTCATCGCCAAAAATTAAAACAGTTTTTGATCAATGGAAAAACACCAATAATGGGGAAGCGCTTTTATCCAACCTGGAAAAAAACCAGGAACTCAAATCTATTTTATTGGAAGAAACACCCTGGGTACGCAACGCGGATAATGAAACTGAACGCAAAAAACGTTTAGCTGTGCTTTTCGATTTAAACCGGATGACTTATGAGTTGAAAAACAATTTTGAGAAATTAGAGAAAATGCAGTTCAATAACGGTGCTTTCCCGTGGTTTAACGGTATGGGAGAAGACAGGTACATTACGCAACACATCGTTTTAGGAATGGGGCAGTTAAAAAAACTGAAACTGATTGACGAAAAAGCCTATCCAAACTTTAATAAAATGCTCAGTAAAGCTATTGTTTATCTGGATGCAGCTTTAGTTAAAGATTATAATGATGAAGTGAAGGGAAAACGTTTTGCTTACTTGCCACTTCACTACCTGTTTGCCCGAAGTTATACCGATCAAAAAAACACCAGTACCGATTTTGTAAAAGCCAAAGAATTTTACCTTAAAAAACTAACAGCCAACTGGAAAAACTTTGATGCCTATCAATTAGCACAAACAGCCTTAGTGCTCAACAGGAATGGTAACAGCTTGGAAGCGAAAAAAATTATTACACTGCTAAATCAAACTGCACAACAAAACGATGAACTGGGCATGTATTGGGCTACAAACAAAGCAGGTTGGTGGTGGTATCAAAGTCCGGTTGAAACTCAAGCTTTGTTAATTGAAGTATTCGATGAGGTAGCAAATGATGCCAAAGCGGTTGAAGAAATGAAAATCTGGCTACTTAAAAATAAACAAACCAACGATTGGAAAACCACTAAAGCTACTACAGCGGCATGTTATGCACTATTAATGAAAGGTACCGATTTATTAACCGAAAGTAAGGAGCCTGAAATTACCATTGGCGGTGAGAAACTGGAAGATCTGCAGCAACCAAATGCCACAAAAGAAGCCGGAACGGGTTACCAGAAATTAACCATTGCCGGTGTAAATGTAAAACCTGAAATGGGTAAGGTAGCCGTTAAAAATAATAACAAAACCATAGCCTGGGGTGCATTTTACTGGCAATATTTTGAGCAGCTGGATAAAATAACATCGGCAAATACAGGAATTAAAATTAAAAAGCAATTATTTATTCAGAAAGCCAGCAATAAAGGTGATATACTTACGCCGCTTACTGCAGCCAATATATTGGCACCGGGAGATTTATTAAAGGTACGTATAGAAATTTATTGCGACAGGGATATGGAATACATCCACTTGAAAGATATGCGTTCATCAGGTTTTGAACCTGTAAATGTAATCTCCCAATATAAATATCAGGATGGCCTGGGTTATTACGAAAGTACAAAAGATGCTTCAACCAATTTCTTTATCAGTTATATGCCTAAAGGAACTTATGTATTCGAATACCCGTTACGGGTTACCCATGCCGGAAACTTTTCGAATGGGATTACCAGTTTGCAAAGCATGTATGCGCCTGAGTTTACTACACACTCAGCCGGTATAAGGGTTAATGTCAAATAAATGGGTTACAAACCTAGCAGGTTTTTAAAACCTGCTAGGTTTAAAATACATCGATCGTCCTCCCGACTGAATTGCAACGGAGTGGAGAGATCTATCAGTAGATTTAATTTAACTGGATTCCTCCATATGTGGCTCCTATGGGAATAGTTTTTTTCCCGATCCAAATTTGGCTGCGGTCAAATTTGGATATTTTGTTTTTGGCAACAATAAAAGCCCGGTGGCAACGGATAAAATCTGCTTTTGGCAATAGTTCAGCCAGATCATTAATGGTAATGCGAGAGCTTAACAATTTATCTTGAAGCTGGATTTGTGTGTAATTTCCAGAAGCTTCCACATAGAGGATTTCTGTCAATTCCACCTTAATTTGTTCATAACCGTCTTTTATAAAAATGTATTCCGATTTGGCCTCCTGTTTCTGGTTTCGCAAGTTAAAGAGTTCCTGGGCCTTATTGCAGGCCTTTAAAAAACGTGAAAGGGAAAAAGGTTTTAACAAATAATCAACAGCATCAAGTTCAAAACTTTGTACGGCGTGCTCGGTATAAGCGGTAGTGAAAATCACCATTGGGGGTTTGCTCAAACTCTTTAAAAAATCAATGCCACTAATGTCGGGCATTTTGATATCCAGAAAAAGCAGATCAACTTTGTTGTGTTGAAGATAACTGATCGCAGCGAAAGCATCGGTAAAAGTTTGTTGCAAATCTACAAACGGAACTTTTGATGCATGAGATTTTATAATATCAAGTGCAATCGGTTCATCATCTATAGCTATGGCAATCATGTTTTTATTTGTTCTTTGTGTTTTTTTTCCCTGTCATGCTGATGAAGGAAGCCTATGATTTGGTAAAATTCGTATGGCTAGTAATATTTTTACAAATGGATAGTTCTTTAAGTTTATCCCAATTATCGTTTATAATAGCCTCTTTCTTTTTTCTCGACCAGCCTTTAATCTGTTTTTCAAAACTTATTGCTTCGTTAATGTCTTTAAAGTGCTCGCAAAATACTAAAACTAGCGGTCTTTTGGTTGAGGTGTAGCAAGTTGGATTTATAGCATTATGGTGTTCGTATAGGCGCCTATCAATATCATCGGTAACACCTGTATAATAGGAGTGATCAGCACATTTTAAAATATAGACCGTATAAGTTTCCATTTAATTTTTGCGCTTCGACTCAGGTCATTATAGAGGGTGTCATCCTGAGCGGAGTAGAAGGACATTTTAAATATAGTAAAATCAAGATAAATCTAAC
>NZ_JAVTSU010000019.1:0-136531 GCF_032678605.1 Pedobacter miscanthi | reverse complement strand
GCCAACAGATTACCCAATACCCAGATTGCATCCTATATCGGCATCACTCCGGAATTTTTAAGTAAAGTCCGTCGTACCAACGCGAAAAAATAGATTACCCTTAATCTAGGTTAAGCATTTTTCCTAACCTTGTTTATGGGCCGTTCTTTTCAATATGGCCTTACTTTGCATAACACTTAACAAACAAAAGTGTCATGCAAAATATGGAAACACCACAAGAAAAATCAGCTATAGAAAAATTAATTTTTTCATTCAGCGATGCCTTTAATGCCGCAGATATCCCAAATACAGTCGCTTCATTTACATCCGATGGAATAAACATGGCCAATAATGCACCTGTTGCACAGGGGGCAGACCAATTGGTTAAAACATTCGGGTTTCTTTTCAACATGGCCAAAATCAATATTGAATATGTTATAGACGAAGTTATCCTGAACGACGGGAATGCGGTTGTCCGGACCAATTCCAAAGTTACCACTTCGGTCATTGCCAGCGGAGAAAAGATTTTCCTGGAAAACAAAGAACTGTTTGTCCTGCGCAAAGAAACAGGAGAATGGAAGATTTCCCATTACATTTTCAACAATACCAAAACAACAAAATAACCATTTTATCAATTTTAAAAACAAGACGATGAAAATCAAAAAATCAACAGGCATAATCTTTTCGATATTCGTAACTGCAACATCTTTTTTAGCCCCTTATAGGGTATCAGCCCAGGAAACAAGAGCAGAAAAAGAAATATCTAACATCAATACCCAATTTATCAATTACGTCAATACTCAAGATATAAAGGGTATATTGTCAGAATATGCTCCCGAGATCAAAAGCATCAATCCCGACGGCTCGGTGAATAATTACCAGGGTATATCTGAAGGACTTGCAAAGGCTTTTAAGTATGTCAAGAAACTAAAGTATACTAAGAACAAAGAGGAATTTAAAATCCTTTCCCAAACGATGGTACTATGCACCTGGACGGGTACCGTTGAGATAGAACTTCAATCTGGCCAAAAGATGAAAAACTACCCACATATTGCTAGTTTACTGTTCACAAAGGTCAATAATAGCTGGAAAATAGTTTACGAACACACATCAGAAGCGCCGCCTAAAATGGACGGCAACCAGTAATTCAACAAATAACCTGAATGGTATGGCCAACCCTTGTTATTGCCAAACCGTTCAGGTTCTGACCACCCGGAGTGATCAGCGCATTTTTTTTCAGGAAGCCATTCTTAAGCTCCGACGAAATTTTTCCGTACAATATAACAGGGTACATTTCCCTATAAACCGCAGCCGAAACGGCAATTGATCTGATCTTTCACGCCCCGTTCTTCAAATAGATTAGCAGTATACGGATCAGAAACGTAAATATAAAGTTGGATGGATTATAAAAAAGAGACTGTTTCATGCTTTGAAACAGTCTCTTTTTCTTTGATGAGCGCTACTTTGACAACGATGCGGCAAGTTGCGGCAGCAATCCTATAACACCCGCCAACCCCATTGTATTGGGGTAATCCCGGTAGTGCACAATTTGACTATTTTTAAAGCGGATAACGGCAATAGACGATGAAACCTCAAAAATGGCATCTGTTGCAATATTCTTACCGGTTATCCTCAGTTCAACAGTAACGACATCAGGGTCTAAGCCCTGATGCTGCACCGCTGTTACTTCATGCAGATCAAACAGTTTATTGATAGTGTGCAACTGACTGGTATCGCCAAACCGCGCCCGGATTTGATGAATCCCCTCAAAGCGGGATGGACTACCCGGTAAAGCAAATGGCAGTTCCAATACCGCGTCTTCTGCAAAACACTTTACAAAGTCATTATAATTCCTTGCTTCCAGCGCTATGCGCATGGCCTCAACTATTTCTACCGGTTTGATCATATTCTTTTATGGTTAGATTTATCTAATACTTTGCAAGCTACTACTCTCCGTTATAAAAAGTAACCATTGAACCGGCGATTATTTCCGGCCTGCCGCCTTTGGCTGCATTCCAGGGCCCCGAATGGTCCAGTCCTTTAAATTCAGTCCGCCGCCTGTTTGGCAGCACCTTTTCCAGTTCGCTCAGAGATTTCTTTAAATAGGCCGGACTATTTGAGCCCCCAAGCAATAATATTTCTTGATTTACGGTGTTGTAAATCTGTACTTTACTGCCCCTGTCCAATACTACCTTGAAATCGTAGCGGGTAGAAGGGATCAACACACTTACCGGTGCATAAAGTCCGGTTCCATTTTTAGCTTCTGATTTCAGGAAAGAGCTGGTAAAGGACCTAAGTATAAAATTGGGGAGAAAGTTAAAAACTGCCGGACCCACCTTTGTTGCCTGAAATATCGTTACCAGGGCAGCTGGGTAGTGGTTCTCATTAATTTCCTTGTTAATTAATGAGATTTTCTTAACCGGCAGGCCATCCACATAAAAAGGCGGTTCGTATAACACCGTTTTGGTGATGGTAGGTGTAATGCGTGTAGTCTCCAACGCTATAATCGCACCAGAACTCAGCCCGAACAGCAGATGTGCACCTGTTTTCTCAATGACACACTGAAGATCTTCCACATCCCGGTCTATGGTGTGATCCTTGTTATAAGACTTATAACTCATCCCCCTGCCACGCCTGTCGGGTACGTAAACCGTAAAATATTTGGCCAGAGCGATCGCCAGTTCGTTGTAATGATAGGCAGTCCCCATAGCCCCCTGCACAATGATCAGGCCGGGACCATGGCCATATTTCCAGTATCCAATTTTTGTTCCGTCTCTGGAAATTGCAGCCTCAACGGTATATGAAGAATCTGCATTAAGTCTTACTGTGTTCATTTTCGCCATGTTTGTCCCATTTGCGACCGCCTGATACAAACTGAAGTAGGCGATGGTCAGCAAAAGTGCTATTTTAATAATTTTCATTTTTTTTATGTTAATTTGTTCATAGGATAAGCAGACCGACCGCAACAGTCCAATGATAATGTTGAGAACAGTCGACCGGCTCATCAAAGCTTAAAGATTCATTCCTCCCGAGATTTCAATTCTCTGTGCGTTTATCCATTTTGCTTGGTCGGTGCATAAAAATGACACGACGCCGCCGATATCATCAGGCAAGCCGACACGGCCAAGGGCCGTAACACCGGCGATGTGTTGATTAACATGCGCATTATCCCGCACCACGCCGCCACCAAAGTCAGTTTCTATGGCACCTGGTGCAATGATATTAACGCGGATTCCGCGGCTGCCGAGTTCTTTGGCCTGGTAAAGGGTCAGCGTCTCCATAGCCCCCTTAACACTTGCATACGCTGAATAACCTGGAGAAGTGAAACGGGTTAACCCGGTGGAGATATTGATGATTGCACCGTCATTGTTCATTACCGGTAATGCATTTTGCGTCAAAAGGAAAACGCCTTTAAAATGGACATTGATCAACAGGTCAAGGTTTTCTTCTGTTGTTTCGGCAAAATCCGCATAGACGCCCATGCCCGCATTATTGATCAGAAAATCGATATGCGTTGTGTCAAAAGTGCTTTCAAGTGCTATATTCAGTTCTTCAAAAAAAGATTTGAATCCGCTTACCTCGCCTGAATTCAGCTGTAAAGCAACTGCTTTCCGCCCGGTTTTCATAATTTCATTCACTACGGCGAGTGCATCGTTTTGTTTATCGTTATAGGTAAGGACAACATCTATTCCCGCGTTTGCCAGGCTCAATGCTATATTTTTGCCTAATCCGCGGCTACCACCGGTAACCAGTGCGATTTTACTTTTTTTCATATTTATATTGATTTTATCGATTGTGAAAGAATGTGATTTAGTTTAACTCATTTCCTGTTCCAGACCTATAATCTCTGTAAGGGATCTGATGGGTCAAAGGTAGCCGGGGAACATAAGCACGGTTTATTCAAATCAATCCATTGCTTGTCTAATTCAAATCAATATGTATTTTTAATAGTTAATCGAAGGATGACAAAGTGCATTTTACATCATGCGGATCGCATAGGTCGGAAATATCGGGGTGGCCAGGCAATCACCTTGACTGCCTATATACCTGTGAATATGACAATAAATGTGTTGAAGAGCCCCGGCACGTCATCCATGAAAGCTAAGGGAACGACATAAAAATGCCCCATTCCTGTTTAAGGAATGAGGCAGGCTTAGCTGTGGTAGATCGCGATCTTGATTGCCACTAAAGGGTGAATGTATTCACGTCAACGACATTTAAGTCAGCTTATCATTTTTTACAGTCACTACTTTTTCGCTTTTTATTTCATCGCAAAAGGATGTTTTAGAAAAATCAATACAACCGGGATAAGCAAGAAAGGAACCTCTGACAATGCTGCTTTTGTATCTCCGATCATTAACCAACGGATGATCAGAAATAAAAACAGGCATATATTCAAAATATTAGCAAACAGGAATGTTTGCGGCGCAAGCAAAAGTACGCCACTTAACATAGTTAATGCCGCAAATACCTTTAGCGTTCTTTCACTAAATTGCAGTTCTTGCTGAATATGAACAAAAGGCCCGGTGTCCCCTGGACGGATATTCCAACCTTTTAAACCTTGTCTAACGCCCATAAAGGCCGAAAAAAGAATAAGAATGCCGCTAATAATTTTAATGATCATGATATTAATTATTTAAATAAAAATTCTTTGTGCATATCAGCAAGTGTTACCAATTTCAATCCATCGACTATCACATTCCATCTGCTCCGGTCCTGATTTCGATAGGGGACAGATTGGTCTGCTTTTTAAAGAAATGAGAAAAATGGGAAAGCTGCTCAAAACCGAGACTATAGGCAATTTCTGAAATATTCCAGTCTGTCTGTTTCAATAATATCTTGGCTTCCTGAACCAGGCGGTTGCTGATGTGTTCGGTAGTTGTTTTGCCGGTATTCTTCTTTAATACTTTATTGAGATGGTTGCTGTGAACCGAAAGCCGGTCTGCATAATCTTTTGCTGTGCGTAGCGTTACTTTTTGTTCCGGCGATGCAATCGGGAACTGCCTTTCCAGCAATTCTATAAATAGGGATGATATCCGGGCTGAGGCATTATGGATATAATTATAGGTAGTTAATGGCTCGAGCTTTTGTCCGTAATGGATCAGTTCCATCAGGAAGTTCCTAATCAGGTCATATTTATACAGGTAAGTAGAAGACATCTCTTCCTGCATTTTTTTGTAAATCAAAACCATCTCATCCGCCTGCGCTTCTGAAATTTCGAAGACGGGACATCCACCGGGACGGAATATGGGAAGGTCATCCAGCACAGCGCCGCTCTTTGAGGGTAAAAGAAAATCGCTTGTAAAAATGCAGAAATATCCTTTTTGATCAAGGTCCTGTGGTATCCAATGATAAGGAATTTTAGGCGTCGCAAATAACAGGGCGTACTTTTCAATCTCAATTACTTTGTCTGCATACTCGGCAATACTTTTACCCCTGATCAGGCTGATTTTATAAAACTCCCGCTGGCTGTACAGCATATTACCTGGGTCCTTTTTGTATTTGGCAACCAGATCAACCAGGCTAAAAACATTAAAATGCCCTATTTCCTTTTGTATTCCGGGCGGCAACAGTGAATCTACATTTTCCTGGGTAGCCTTAGCGGTATCGTTATAAAAGTCCTGAACTGTAATTGTTTTCATTTGAGCTAGCTTATTGGAATCGGATAATTGCATTTTACACTGATTTTCAGTAAATTACTAATCAAATGTACACTTTCATTTTTCATAATTATCGCGATGATTGAATTTGACAAGCAATGGATTGAATTGGGTAAATCTAAGAATAGAAGTCGGTGTACATTTGTATCAACAATTTAAAATATAAAAAAATGGAACTTAAAAATAACACGGTATTGATAACCGGCGGCACAAGCGGCCTTGGGTTGGTATTCGCAAAAAAACTATTGGAATTGGGCAATACCGTAATCGTTACAGGTAGGGACCGGGCAAAACTGACAGCAGTTGCGGAAAAAACACCAGGTTTGCATATCTTTCAATGTGATGTAAGCAATCCGAAGGATATAGCGGACCTTTATGAAAATGTGGTTACGCAATTTCCGAAACTAAATGTACTGATCAACAACGCAGGTGAAATGCGCAGGCTGAGTCTCCATGATACCTCCATAGGTCTTACAGACATTACCCGTGAAGTGGAAACCAATTTGATGGGCCCAATACGCATGGTGCAGGCTTTTCTTCCACATTTTAAGGCACTAGGATCAGCCGCTATTTTAAATGTAACATCCGGTCTTTCGCTGATCCCCTATCCAATATCACCGATCTATGGTGCCACAAAATCGGGACTTCGATCTTATACAAAATCACTCCGTGTACAAATGAAAAACACAAATGTAAAAGTGTTCGAGTTGATTGCCCCTGCTGCAAAAACACCCCTGAACGACAAATTTATTGACATGGACGGATTCGACCCCAAGCAAATGATGGAACCCGAAAAGATTATTGATGCAACACTGAAAGGATTAAAAAATGATAATTATGAAATTTATCCTGGTGTTGCCCGTATTATGCTAATGATGAGCCGTATTGCCCCTGCATTTATGCTGAAGATGTTAAGCAGATCAGGTGCAGCTGAAATGGCAGGATAACATTCAACAAACTGGCAATAAAACCTTTGGGATTTATTTTTAAGGCCGTTCGGTAACTGCCATCGGCCTGAGGCTAGAACACTGATAAATTGTGAGCCGGTCAATTTGTTTATTAGGTGATCGTACCCGAAAAGCAGATCTGTCTTTAAATCGCGATAAATTTACTTAACTTCGGATTAAACATAACCAACCAAATTCCCAACCATCCAGTGCAAACGAAGTTAAAATCCGGCAAAGAAGAAATAGTGTATCTGCTTTCAGCGGTCTTTAAAAAACATAGGCTGTTTCGGGGTAGGCGCTCGTTAGGAATACAAACCGCAAGAATTACGAAGGGCTTGCAAGAGAATTCAGCAAGATCAGTAATGCAATTCCCTATACCGCAACAGAGAAAGAGCATGATGAATACCCGGAGGAAAAAAATCTGAGCAAGCTTGGTTATCCTTATTTAAGATACGACATTACTGGTGGGCAGATTAAAGACGCTTCGAACGGGATTGTGGCAAATCCGAGAAATTTCCTGATCGATTCCATGTTACATCTATCTCTTCGGGATGGGTAGATTGGGCTTTGCCATAAACCCACAGGATGTAAACCTAATTGAACAGGAACATGGAACCACAATTAAGAAAAACCAAAAATAAACTGGCTTAACCTTATTCCTTCAAGTCTGCTTGTAATTGTCCTTATCTGCTGGTATTTAAATTACCAGAGCTGGCTGGAGGGCAAGAAAGATATGAATATCCTCCCCTGTAAACCAACCCAGGAAAAAATCAAATCATTGGAAGGGGCACACTTTCTATTGGTGGAAAGGATGCTGCAGAAGAATTTGCCGCTTAGGCGTGGTGGCTTTCGTACTCAAATACCGCACTTAATGAATATACTGCCTTTCAGGATTTACAGGAGGCACTGCTTCAGGTAAAAAGTAAAGCGGCCGGATGGAACATCGATCCGATAAAAGTTGGTTTACTCGGTTTTTCTGCAGGTGGGCACTTAGCTGCGCTTGTTTCTACGCAATACCGTAAATTGATGGTATCATCCGGAGATATTTCCCTTCGTCCCGCCTTTACTATTCTTGCCTATCCGGTAATCAGTTTCACGGATAAACTCACTTCACCAAAAAACCAAAACAAGGCAAAACTTATTGGGCAATCAGATCAGCGCCGAACAGATCAAGTGGTTTTCTCCCGAGCAGAATGTAGACCGCAATACTCCACCAGCTTTTTTGCTGCCAGTGACGACAGTACAGCAGTGGTTGGTAATAGCATTGCTTATTATCAAGCGCTCAACCGTTCTAAGGTTCCTGCTGAAATGACGATATATCAGAAAGGCGGCCATGGATTTGCAACATTCAATAAAGATGAAAACGACCATTGGGCAACCAGAGCAGTCGCCTGGTTAGGACTGAACGGATTTTAAGGGCAAAGTGATCTTAGGAACAACGGTAATTATACCGGGGCTTCATTTATAGCCAGTGGCATAGATTAATATACAACGGTTCAAAAAGCCATTTCCTGCAGAAAATCTGTCGGAAATGGCTTTAGTCTTAAGATTTGGGATCGAGTGCCGAATTGATCCGTACCAATAAATCTTCTAAATGGTATCTGCTCATACCCCTAGCGGAAGGAATTGCCGAGCGGATATTTTTAGCCAGCTCCACTAGGTGCGCACGGCTGATGCTTGAAATGTCAGAGGCTGCCGGGTCAGCTATTCTCACTCCTTGTAGCAATAGGCCTGAGGCAGCTGGAGCGGGAGCCGAAATCAGTCTGATCATGTTGTCCACATAAGCTTTCTGAAGGTTTCTTCTATATACATCTATAATTTTATGCGTACTCAGTTCAGACCAGATACCGGCTTTGAGATCACCGAAAAGATTGACCGCGGTATAGGCTTTGGTTCCGTTCAATGCCTCATCGTTAATCATTTTCCCAATGGTGGATGCATTCTGAAGTCTGGCCAGCGTACTTTTTTGAACAGTCTGAAAAAGATCTGTTGAACTTATTCCGGTGCGGTCGATTAATTCCCTGTTGATCAGCCAGCTTGGTGTAGAAAATAATTGGGCGTTTAAAAAAGCCATCGCTTCTTTTTGTTTTGCAAAGGGAACTGCCTGGAATACTGATCCGTTTTCTTCTACAGTTTTCGGGCTGGTATAAATTCCACCAACGTTCTTCACCACATGGCCCATATAACGGGTATACTGTCCAATCACCTCAAGGTAAAGTGCTCTTGCGTTCTGGTAGCTTTCATTGGGCTCTTTGCTCCACAAAAGGATGTTGGGCAAAATACGTTTGAGGTTTTTAATTCCATAGGCAGAAGCTAACATAGCATTGTCGCCAATATCTTCGCTCTGGTTCCTGGGATCATTGGCATCGGTTTCTGTTCCAAACCTCAGACGGCTGTTTGCCCCTATCCTTTTTATAATTGTCTGGTTGGAGAATGTGGCTTCTTCTTCTGGTGTATTAAATTGAGGCTGCCATCTATAACCCCATTCGATTGCCCACATATCATAGTCTCCGATCCGTGGAAAAATCCCTTTTCGGGTGATATGGTCTTCGGGCTGTGCGACATAGTTGAAGCGTGCATAATCCATAATGGAGGGTGTGTGGCCGTTTTTCTCCACCCATTGCCTATCCCTTAATTTTTCAACAGGAACAGTAGCCGAGGAACCAAAATTGTGGCGCAGGCCGAGCGTATGACCAACTTCATGGGACGATACGAAACGGATCAGCTCACCCATAAGTTGATCATCAAATTGCATTTTACGCGCTTGCGGATCAATAGCCGATGCCTGGATAAAATACCAGTTTCTCAACACCTGCATAATGTTATGGTACCAGTTAATGTGTGTCTCCAGAATCTCCCCTGTACGTGGGTCGTGTACATGCGGTCCGCTCGCATTGGCAATATCAGAAGGCTTATAAACGATTACACTGTGCCTTGCATCATCTATATTCCACGTCGGATCATTTGGTGCCTCTTTCGCGATGATCGCATTCTTAAAGCCTGCTTTTTCAAATGCCACCTGCCAGTCATTTACCCCTTGAATAAGATAAGGCACCCATTTTTTGGGCGTAGCGGGGTCGATATAATAAACAATCTGCTTTTGAGGCTCAACCAGTTCCCCTCTTTTGTATTTTTCTATATCTTCAGGCTTTGGTTCTAGGCGCCAGCGTGTGATCAGCGACTGATTTTTTACCCCCTGTGGATTGGCGTCAAAATCAACATAACCAGTTGCAAAATAACCTACCCTTGGATCAAAAAACCTGGGCTTCATCTGCCGTGAAGGTAAGAGCACCATAGAACTGTTGAGCTCATAGGTTGCAGGAGCTGGACTGCCGCCCCCGGCCACTATGACACCCGGAATCTGAGCAGGTGTTTTGGTATAGGTTTTAAGGGTTCTGATCTCTATGTTCAAAGGGTAGGCTTTGATCTCTTTAATGTAACTGCGGTCGGCCATCTGGACTCCCAACGACAAACCTCTTTTTACGCCAGCATCAAAAAAGAAAATATCATTGTCGCCATTCATGTAGTCGGTAACGTCGATAACGCTGCCCTTTGCTCCAGAAATAGAATCCCTGGCAAACGCTTTCACATCAAATGCCGCTACTAGTGGCTGGAGGTTCGAACTCATTACCGACCTGTACATTCCCTGTTCGGTGGTATCCCTAGAGCGTTCACTGTAGGAAATACTTTTGAGATAGATCTTATTTGCCGGGCCCTTTTCAAAGCTGATCACATTATCACCGATCTGGTCACCGCTATATCCCATCATCATCGCACGGTTGCCGGCTGCTGCTTTACTGATCCTGTTTACCGTCAGGATCTCTCTTCCCAACAACGAATCTGGGATTTCGAAGAAAAAACGGTCGTCTACATTATGGACTTTGAACAGCCCATTATCAGTTTTCGCTTTCGCCGTAATTACCTGATTATAGGGTTTTGGCCCGGATGGTGCAGTACCAGCAGGGCGGTTCATGGCATTGGGAGAGGTGGCCGGCGTGATCGTAGCCGGCGCAGGCGTTCTGGGGTTTCTTCCCTGTGAAAAACCCTGATAACTGATAGATAATAGCACCAGGGCTATCAAACTTATTCTGTTCATTTAAATTATGATTTGTTATATTTTATTTGACCGGCCGTTGCCCCGCTATTATATCCCGGTAGCCGATGTATTTCTATTTAAACCTGGCCGGCATCCACCGGCCAGAATCTAATCATCAAAAAACTAACTATTCTTATTCGTTCATTGATAACTGTTTCCACCTAATCGGTCGGTACTCCACCAGAGGGACAGTCTGTAACTTAGCCGATTTTACAGGCCGGTTTTAAATATTCCCGAAAGTGCTTTTTCAAGGTCTTCCCCCCTTAGGTTCTTGCCGAGGATGGTTCCGTCGGGCCCGATCAGAAAATTTTGGGGAATTGCCCTAACACCATATAATGCGGCCACACTGTTATTCCAACCTAACAAATCGGAAACCTGTGTCCAATTTAGTCCGTCTGTTTTTATGGCATTAAGCCAAGCACTCTTCTGATTAACATTATCTAAGGAAATTCCTAATACAGTAAAACCCCTTTCTTTATACATCTCAAAAGCTTTGACCACATTTGGATTTTCGGCCCTGCATGGTCCACACCAACTGGCCCAGAAATCAATCAGCACATATTTGCCTTTAAAGGAACTTAGCGATACAGGCTTACCATCAACATCTGCTTGGGTGAAATCTATTGCTTTTCGACCTGGTTGAAGCAATACAATTTTGGAAAGGTTGTTCCCCATGGTTAGGCCCGCTGGCGTATTTTTCAGCCTTTTGCTCAAGTTATCGTAAATCGCCTTTGAAGAAGGTTTATTT
Organism: Pedobacter miscanthi; assembly: GCF_032678605.1. Taxonomy (GTDB): domain Bacteria; phylum Bacteroidota; class Bacteroidia; order Sphingobacteriales; family Sphingobacteriaceae; genus Pedobacter; species Pedobacter miscanthi_A. The sequence continues at coordinate 125,101 of NZ_JAVTSU010000019.1, read as the reverse complement.
ATATCCAAACCGGCCAGACTGAGCAGCGTTGCGTAACTGTCAGGATTGTTAAGGAAATACTGCTCTTCTGCGACTTTCATCTTTTCGTAGGCTTGGTTAAACCTTCGATTATAAAGTCTCATTTTTGTGGTGTCTGAGTTGGCATAGAATGTAATGCTATCCTTGTATTTATTAACTTCAAGCTTATTCGACAACGCCATCACATGAACCTTGAATGCATTTAGGTCTGATTGTGCACCCCCGCCAGTAATTTGGGCAGATTTTACATCAGATTTCCCAACGATCGTATAATTGGTACCGCCTTCCAGATAAAAGTATTGGATGTTTTCACCATTGGGAGCCCAAGATTTAAGGTTTTTATCATCATCTGGCTTTTTTAAACCCAACACCGCCTGTGTTGCAAAACCTACCATTCCGTTTATGCTAAATTGGCCGTTTTTAAGCCGCGCAGTATCGATTTTAGGCTTTCCGTTCTGGATGTATTGTATCACTACCTTACCTTGATCAATTTCGGTAAATGTGCCTTTAATTGTAAATGGCTTTAAAACTTCTTGGGCGTTTCCAGCAATATAGGATAACACCAATACGCAAGCTATTATGTACTTTCTCATAATTATTTTGTATAACCTAGGTTTTGACTTAAATTTGGATCATTTAGCCTATCTGCTGCAGGCACAGGGTAAAGTTGCATATTGGTATTCCATGCCCCACCTTTTAACAAGGTAACAGGTGGCATCACTTCATCCACGCGGTTTATTGCCGGATTGTTGATGCCTTTCCATCTTTTCAGGTCTAACCAGCGATGGCCCCATTCTGTAAAGAGTTCCAGCCGCCTTTCATTTTCCAGCGCGGTCATGGCTTGAGCTTTGGAAATCGTAGCTTGCAAATCTGCGGAAGAAGGAGCGGTAAGGCTAAAGCCGTATGCCCTTCTTCTAATAATATTTATATCTGCAATTCCGTCCGCTATTTTTCCAGCCTGTTGAATTCGTGCTTCAGCTCTAATCAGGTACTGTTCTGCCAGCCTTAAGACCATCGTCTTTTCAGTTGCAGGTGTGGCTCCAATTCCCTGCTTGTATTTATAGGCGTAGTAGAAATCTTCTGGAGCTGTAGCCGTGCCACCTCTGCTCACGCCAACCCAAAGTGCTTTTCTAGTATCACCAGCTAGATAAGATTCTGCCAGGTCTTTGGAAAGGGAAACGTTGTTCGGTAGTCCGGTAGTGAGCGTGCTTAAAATAAACAATGGTCCATCTTTGGTGCTAATGCCACTCGTTCCTTCTTCCATTTGCCAAATTGCTTCTTTGCTCACAATTAGGAATACCTTCGTTAGGTCTGTTTCTAAGGCATAAGTCTGGTTATTGATAATATCTGTTGATTCAAGTTCCGCATTTTGCCAATCACCTGTATATAGATATGTCCTTGCAAGAAGTGCTTTAGCAGCTGCTTGATTGGGCCTGTTTTTAGACGTTGAAGTCGCATTGTTATCACCTAGATACCCAGGTGTGAGCAGTCCTTTTGCATCAATGAGGTCTGCAACAATCTGCTTGTAGACTTCTGCTTTTGGGGTTCTTTTGGCTACCATATTTACCTTGTAATCAGATTGGAGTAGTAGCGGCACATCTCCATATAGATTTACCAAATAGAAATAACTAAATGCCCGCATAAATTTTGCCTCGCCATTAAGTTGCTTTCTCACCGGTTCCGAGATAGTTGATGAGTTTGCAATACCCTCTAGTGCTGCATTTGTGATATAAATTACCTTGTAAGCATTTGTCCATAAAGCTGCGGGATATGAATTATCAGGTGTAAGATCATTTCTATAAAGAGAGGTTTGATCAGTTGATACACTATAGTTGACTAATTCGTCGGCAGAAAGCCCCATGTAGTAACTAAAGCTAACCGAATAACCTGTCATAGCTGTTTGCAATGCGCCCGTCAATACCGCTGTAGCCGTGGCGTCTTTTTGGAAAACTACCGCATCAATGAGTGTACCTCTTGGGTTATCTATTTCAACGTATTTTTTGCATGAAACTGAAAGCAGCAACAATGCTATTAAAACTAAATTTATCTTTTTCATTTTGCGCTTTTTTATAAGTTTACCTGTATACCTGCTGTCATTACTCTTACCGGACCTGTGCCTGAGGAGAAGTTTTCTGGATCCATTCCTTCATAATCTGTTATTGTCAGTAAATTCTGTGCCTGTAGATAAACTCTCAGGTTACTAAGGCCAATCCTTTTTGCTGAAGGGGTGGGAAACGAATAATATAGTGATACGTTTTTAAGCCTTGCATAGCTCACTTCCTGATACCCCTTTTCATCATCAGATGTACTTCTTGCATTATTTGCCAGGAGTGAACCTGAACTAAAACGCTGTATGTCGGTTATATCACCCGGTTTCTGCCATCTTCGTTCAAATAGATATAGGGGTATATTGTTTAATCTGGTACCGGCAAGAGCCTGGAAACTTGGCTGAAGCCCTGTTTTGTTTGCAAACTGAAAAAAGACTTCCAGTTCAAAGTTTTTATAACTGAAATTATTCACAAAGCCCCCATAAAACTTAGGGGATAGATCTATATAAACTGTCCTATCTGCCTGGATCAAAGTCCGTTTGTCGGAAGTTTTTTCGCCAAACCTGTTATAAAAGACATTTAGACCGGTTTGAGGATCTACGCCACCAAATGGATAAACTTTAACAATTGAAATAGATTTTCCAACCACATAGCTATTGGCATAAGGCGAGCTTTCAAGATTTGGGTAGGATACGAGTTTGTTCTTTGGCAACGTAATGTTAAATGAAGACGACCATCTAAAGGCGTTACCCTTAATATTGACCGTGTTTAGTTCCAGTTCTAAACCGGTATTCTGCACAGTAGCCGGAAGATTAGCCGTAACCGACGTAAAACCTGTTATACTAGACAAAGGTAACCCTACCAGCTGGTTAGAAGACCTGTTACGATAATAGGTCGCATCCAATAAAATCCTATCTTTAAAGAAGCCTAAACTTAAACCAATATCTGTTTTTTGATTGGTTTCCCATTTATAATCTTCATTGGCCAGGCTGTTCGGGACCAAAGCGGTAAGGGGCCCCTTATATTGTGATGAAGGCAAGGATCTATATAAGCCCATATATCCGTAGTCTCCAATCCTGTCGCTGCCGGTCACTCCATGGCTGACCCTAAGTTTACCAAAACTTAAAAAACTCAGATTATTTTTGATCAGAGCTTCTTCTGAAAATATCCAAGCCGCAGCTGCAGAACCGAAATTGGCAAAAACATTTCCGCTGCCAAACCGGCTGGAACCGTCCCTCCTGCCGTTTAAACTTAAGATGTAGCGCTTATTGATATCATAATTTAAGCGTCCAAAGATCGCATTGTACTTATATTCCGAATACTCACTGCTTGTGGTAAATGTAGTTGCCGATTGCGGGTCCTGCATCAGTGCATCGTCGAGGTATCCAGTTGCATAGAGTACATTACCTTCCTGTTCCGTCTCCTGAAAGGTTGCACCCAGCAATGCAGTTAATCTACCTGGTCCAAGATTCCGTTCATAGGTGAGCTGCGGTTCAATATTGAGTGTTGTGGTACTGCGTTTACCAAAATCTGAAGCACGTGCGTTAGGGCCTGAAAAAGCAAACTGGGCAGGCCATTGTGAAGCCTCTGTTCTCAAATTTGTTGAGTTAAACTGAAACCTGCTGTACTGGGCAGTGGTTTTAAATAACATCCCTTTAATGATCCTGTAACCCAAGGTTCCATTGAACTGTGTATTAAATGATTTTCCCACATAGGGTGCATAAAGGATTGCTGCAATGGCATTGGAACCGGTTTCCCAGTTCAGTTTACCGTCAGGGGTCCAGAGGGTCTCGATCGGGGCCATTGTAACAGCCTTAGTTTTTAGGTCACCTGATACAGCGTTGTTATTTTCCAGGCCATAAGTACCTGAAAACTGGGCAATAAATTTCTCATTATCAGAATTATGGTCTATACTAAATCTTCCCGATATTTTTTTATCTGATTGATCGCCCGGAAAAATAGTCGTTTCCCTGTAGTAAGCTGTTCCCACAGAAAACCGGGTATTCTTATTACCTCCGGATATGTTAGCTTGTAAATTATTTATATGGCCCGTATTCCCCAGTAATTCATCCTGGAAATTGTTGTCACGCAAGGTGTCAAGCGTCCGCAGATCGCTCGCATTGGTTGCATTTGCCGGAGCTTTCCAGTCTAGGCCTTCATTTTTAAAAGCTTCATAACGCATATCAAGATATTGCCGCCGGTTAAGAACTTCCTGCATACGTCCTGCACGTACAATACCAGAAGAATAGTTCACACTGATCTGACTATCTCCCGCTTTCCCTTTTTTGGTCGTAATCAAAATTACACCGTTCGCTCCTCTCGATCCGTAGATTGCAGTAGCATCTGCATCTTTTAATACGCTGATGCTCTCTATATCATTTGGATTTAACACGTTAAATGGACTCGAACCCCCAGCTTGTGTAATTGTTGAAGCAGCACGGTTTCCAACTGTCATTGAATTGCTGAGAAAAGGTACACCGTCTATCAGAAATAACGGTTCATTTGAATTGTTCAAACTGTTTGCACCTCTCACCCTAACGGTAAAACCGCCCCCTGGGATGCCACTTTGCTGAACAATGTCCAGGCCGGGAACCCGCCCGATCAGGGCAGCCAATGGATTGGCTACAGGCTGTTTTTCTATCGTTGCTGCAGTGACCGTGCCAACAGAACCCGGATTTAACCTTTTACTTGTTGTACCATAGGCAATAACCTGTACCTCGTCAAGCTTTGATGGGATCTGATGGAGCACAACGACAATATCCGAAGCTGCCTTGATTTCCCTGCTGATATAGCCAACATAACTCACTACAAGGGTGGCACCCTCCTTTACATTTGGCAGATAGAAAGTACCGTTTTCATTTGTGCTCACCGACCCTCCCCCGCCTTTGACCGTAACGTTGGCTCCGCGCAAAGGATTACCCAGTGAGTCCACCACTTTTCCACGCACTTCAATGGCCTGGAAACGGGAAATAATTTTCTCAATAAAGGAGGGTTCTTCTCTTCTGATTACTGTAACCTGTTTATTCTCGAGGCGATAGGTCACAGGCTGGTTCTTGAAAATTGCTTTAAGTACTTCATCCAACTCAGCACCGTTCACTTCAATGCTAACAGGGCTGGTACCTTTCAGCATATTATTGGATACCAGAAAGCCATAGCCGCTCTGCTGACTGATCTTGATAAAGAGCTTGTTCAGCGGTATGCGTTTCTCGGACAGGGAAATCTTCTGGGCAAACGAAGTTGCACTCGCCTGAAGCAAACTGGCAAGTAAAATGATGGTGGTTAGCCGCATGATCAACAGGATTTTATGGACGTGTTTATAGCGTACGCCCTTTGTTTGGGTATAGTTCTTATACATTTAGTTTGGTTATTGACAAAATCTTAGCGGGCAAATGGAAGCCCTTCAACATTGCTTTAGTGCACAATATTGTCTAAGTTTGTTTGTCTGGTTTAGTTATGTTGATAGTTCTTCAAAAAATTACTGACCTGATCCGGGCATTGGCCAGTTGTGTTGCAATCACTTCTGGCCTTCTTTTTTTAAGGATCATGGTCTTGAGGGGTTACATTTTTACCATAATCCTCCTTCCTTCAACTTTTAAATATACTGACCGGGACGATTCGACGATTTTCATTACCCTGTTCAATGACCATGACCGCGGAAGCCTTCCGGTAAAGGTCTCATTGGTTATCGGACCTTCAAATTCGATATCCACATCATACCAGCGCGCAAACTGCCGCATTATAGTTTGGATATCCGCGTCCACAAAGTGAAAATATCCATCTTTCCATGCTACAGCCTCATCCACATCGGCATTTCTTTTCCGCAATGAAGCTGACGACCAGACAGCCTGTTGCCCAGGTTTTAGTAAAGTTTTTTGACCATTTGCAGTAACTTCAACCGAACCTTCCAGCAAAGTTGTCCGGATTGCATTTTCATTCCCATAAGCATTGACATCGAAATGGGTACCCAGAACTTCGACGGTCTGTCCGTTGGATTTTACCCGGAAGGGTCTTTTTGCAAGATGCGCCACCTGAAAATAAACCTCACCTGTAATCTCAACCTGCCTATCATTCGCTGTAAATGCGGTGGGATAAGTGATCGAAGAGGCTGCATTTAACCAGACTTCTGTTCCATCAGCCAGGGTCAAATGGTATTGCCCTCCACGGGGTGTGGTCATTGTATTGATCAGCACCTGTCCTGGGGCATGAGCAGCATGGCGGTCTTCATAAACCACCTGCCCGTCAGCGGTTTTTCTGATCAGGGTATTGTCCTGTTCGGCCAGTTCGCCGTTCTGGGTATCATCCAAAATGATTTCTTTATTTCCGGCCAACGTCAGTATAGCTTTATTTTTGCCCGCAGGGAAGTCCATCTGCTTTTTTTGAGAGGCGAGTTCTGTTACCGCTGGTTTACTCAGCATGAAATAACCACCCAGGAAGGTGCAGATCAGCACAGAGGCTGCAATAGCCCAGCGTATAGATGTTTTCATCCGTATCTTATTGGCAACTGGCATTAGCACCAGTTCCTGCTCAATCCTGGAACTAACCTGTCTAAACTCATCCTGCTTAACCTGCACGATGTATTCTTTAGAAAGGCCTTCTGTAAACAACGGATCACCATCAAAAGAATCATACCAGGCAATCAGTTCAGCCTGTTCCGGTCCAGAAATTTCGCCATGGTTATATCGGTACAATAAATCAATAATACGCTGTCGCTGCTGGTCCATTTTAACTTCTTTAATTGATAGTTCAAAAAATGGCATGATGGTGCTAGTCAGATTGAAAAAAAAATCAAAAAAAATCAAATTGTCGATAACATCGTTGATTTTATACATAAGGAGACACTATATTATTTATATACGCTGTAAGTAATTTTCCATGCAAAATGTTAAATTGCAGCCTTATATGCGAAGATATAGCTCAGCAGACTGGACAGACGACAAACTCCTGGATTTAATCCGGCAGGAAGATGACCGGGCTGCATTCGCGGAGCTATACGACCGGTATTGGGAAAAACTTGTAAATGTTTCTTTCCAGCGCCTGAAATCCAGGGAGCTGGCCAAAGAATTGGTTCAGGATCTTTTCGTAACCCTCTTCGTCAGGCGCAGGGAACTCAGGCCACAGTCTAGCTTGGAGGCTTATCTGATGACTGCTGTGCGCAATCAGGTATTTAGGAAATTTCATCTCCAGGCGTCCAATAATATCGGCCAGGCAAAATTAATTTCGGTCAAACAGGATATGCCTGAACTTCCAGATGAGCTGTTGGAAGCGAAAGAACTCAGGGTGAAAATTTATCAGGCCACCGAGCTATTGCCCGATAAGTGCCGAGAAGTGTTTATCCTGAGCCGCTTCGAGCAATTGTCCCATAAGGACATCGCTGAACAATTGAATATTTCGGTAAGCACTGTTAAGAAACATATTACCAAGGCACTAAGCATAATCCGCCACGAGATCAACGACCACCATCTGGATGTTTTTGCCTTCTGCTTCTTTATGGGGCTGACGGTCAAACTCTCGGTTTAAACAGTGGCGCCCTACAAACCGCAATGTCCTGGAACAATGAACGACTTTGCCCACCTCTCGTAAATTACCTGTTAGGATTATTGGAAACCGGATTAAAATTGAGCTCAACGGGCCGGTCTTGGTGACGGAGTTTTGCGGCCAGCCAAACCGGTTCACTGACTATTATAAGATTTCCGGCAACTTTGACTGGATATTCTAACCGGGCCTCAAATCTACCGCCCCTTACGATGTAATAATCATCGTTCCTTTTAAAGGAAAATGTATTCTCCGCTTTGGAGACCTGTGGGAAAATATATGAATCTTTTAATCTAATTTTCAATCTTTGCGGATTGATTTTAATTTCGTTCAACCCATGATTAATCACCTGCAGATGTAAATGTACTGTTGAGTCGAGCCGATAAAGCTTGAATTTGATAATCAAACCTCCGACAGAGATGATATTATTGTTAATGCGCACCTCCTCTGGATCGATGCGATGGTGCTGGTTCAACGAGGTTATGATGTCCTGCCTGATTTGAGTCCGGTTGTTTAATACATACGTTCTGATTCGCGGTTGTATAGCGAATTTTGACCGATAAGCGGAATATGCGTGCCTATCCACCTGAAATTTAACTTTGCCACCTGGCTGATTTATTTTCTTACCACCTGAGCTCAGGAAGTCCGTATTCAGATAATATGTCATATCAAGATCGCCTTTGTAATCTGTGGTTTCATATAGCTGCTCATTATGAACCGGCGAGAATTTAAAGGTTAATGTGGCATGTGAGTGCCCATCAATAACGTATCGATGATAACCAGTATCGATAACGTCGGATTTGATATCCGTACCTGTCATAATCTGAATATCACCTAGATTTACGGTAACTGGATCTGATGTATCATTATTTACAAGAATGCTTAAGAGAAGCGTGTCACCTGTGTTTTTAGCACGTAACTGATAGTCGCAGGTAACAGGAAAATTTGTGACAGTTAACGGCACGGTCTGGTAAATCAGCGGAAAAGCCTTGCTCAAAGCTGTCGATAGGCTGATCTTTTCCTGATGACTACAGGAAATGAACAGTATCGTTATAAAAATTAAAATGAGTGTTCGGGTCTTGTCCATCATCTAAGGGATTGGCATATTATGCAATGTGAAAAAAATAAAGGGGTGGTGGCCTGTTTACCATCACCCCGATGTTAAAATTTACAGGGTTGACCAGATGGAATAGCTATTGGCCGGTGCATTAATGGTAACTGTTTTGGCGCTGCTCGTAGTGAGTGTTCCGGTTACATTACCTGTATAATCTTTAATTCCGGCACTCGTCCAATTGGTGGTAACCGACCTTGATAATGACGAACCCGAATTGTTGATATAGATCACCAAACCTGGCGTTCCGCTCATTCTGGCGATATACTCATCGTTATCGGCATACAGAACTGTTGTGGTTCCGGCTGCAAGATTTCTGTTGATCCAGATCAGGTTATTGAGTTTGCTTTTGTCAAGCCATTCTTCATAATCACGATAAAACAGACATGGGGTGCCCTCATGTGCCATGATAAATGCATAAGCTGAAAGTTTGTTTGTGTAAATATTATTGATATCATGATTGGCCACAAATGTTACTGCCTTGCTGGGGTTTGATTTACAGAGCATGGCATAGGTACTCAACGCAGTAAGATTGTTGTTGATGAAGGCCTCCTCAAGTGCATAATAGCAGGGAAAATCGAAGGCGCTGGTTGTATTTCCTTCGCCAATGATCCAATTTTGGATCGTCGTAACGTTACTGTTCCAATACTCGGCTACTGAAAATCCACCTGCAGCGGCGATCCAGTTTTTAACAACCCAAGAGTGGAATCCGGGTACGAAATCGAATCTCCAGCCGTCATATCCCATTGCCTTATAAGTTTGGGCAATGGAATTTGAGTTACCGTAACACCAGCCCTGTACATAAGGGTTAGCATGGCAAAGGTCTACATAAGAACTGAAAGTCCCCTCATCGGCTGTTTCAAATGTGCTTGGATGAAAATCATTATAGCCACGGTTAAACAGGCCGGATGCCGGAAGAAAGGAAGTATTTGTGGTGCCTCCCGTATTTGGATTGGCCTGCGCAGCGCCTCCACCGTTATGGTTCATCACAATGTCTGCGTAAACCTGCAGGCCGGCCCCGTGGGCTGCTGTAATTAAATTAGTTAATTCAGTTTTTGAGCCGTATCTGGTTTCAGTTGTGCTTTTTTGATTGAAATTCCCAAAATCAAAATAATCATAAGGGTCATAACCTACTGAATTTGGACCGCTTTCACATTTAGTGGAGGGTGGAAGCCATACCGCGGTAATCCCGGCGCTGCCCCAGGAGGCGACTTTTCCCTGCAGTACACCCCACCAGGTTCCTCCCGTGGGCACATTCCAATAAAAGCCCTGAATCATCACAGACTTTCCGGGAATCAAGGCAAGACTCGAAACATCAAACTGTTCGGATTTGTCGGCAACCAATTTCATTTGGGGTGAAGGCACTTCACTTTTCCGACAGGATCCAAGGATGGCAATAAACAGGATAAACAATCCCGTGTTTCGAATCGTAGACACGCTTTTTGTAAAAGCGATTTTTGGTAAGCAAGCATACTTTCTCATAATAATCTGGTTTAATTGGTTAGTAAAAAATGTATATCAATTGCTAGAATTGCAATTTCTGTACAGGTAAATAAATTCTATATCGGTTATTTTGACAGACACGGTTAACGGCATTTTAAACTCTTGGAATATAATTATGATCAACGATGCGCCACACGTTATAACCAACTCAATTACAATATTTTAAATAGATTCATTCTCAAAATTCCGGCAATAACAAGCCTAAGGTCCTTTGCTGAACCATTCATTTTTATTGCAAGAAGTTTTAGTGGAATGACTATATCGGCCAGGCGAACGCGATCAATTTGACATTGCCCAAATCCATTTATTTAGGGGTTGCCTTCGTCCGAATGATGCCGTACCGGCGATGCTTTTAACCCAAGGATAAACCCCGTGGGACTCATATCAAACTGCCGCTGAAAGTCACGCGAAAAATTGGCGTGTGAAGGATATCCGATCATAAAGGCGACCTCATTCACTTTATAAGTACCTTCCGCGAGCAGTTCTGCTGCTTTTTTAAGTCGGGTTAAATTGATCAGTTCATTTGGGGTCATATCGGAAAGACTCTTGATCTTCCGGTAGAGTGTCGGACGGCTCATGTTCATCAGGCTGGAGAGTTTTTCGACATCCAAAGCAGTATCGAGGATATTACTTTCAATCATTTTGTTGAATTTTGTTAAAAAATCAGCGTCGGCCTTGGAACTTGCAATTCCCTTGATATGCGCAAGGGGGGCATGCGCAAAATAATTTTTTAACCGGTTCCTGTTACTCAACAGGCTGTTCATTTGAGCGATCAGGTGGCTAAATGAAAAAGGTTTTTCGATATAGGCATCAGCACCAACATCCAGCCCTTGTATTTTGGAGGTGAGTGAATTTTTTGCGGTTAACAGGATTATCGGTACATGACAGTACAGCAGATCAGTTTTCATCCGCTTGCACAGCTCAATGCCATCCATTACCGGCATCATAATATCGCTGATCACCAGGTGAATATTCTCTTTATCGAGTACATCGAGTGCTTCCGTTCCGTTTTCAGCTTTGATAATGGTATAATTTAAACTTAGCTCATTGAACATATAGTTTAAAATATCCCTGTTATCCTCAACCAATAATACAGTGAATTTAAAAGCGTCTGAAGAACCGCTTATCTCCTGTCTCGGGGATTCCGGCACCTGCAGGAGTTCTTCCCGGTCTCCGATGTGTAATTCCTGTTCTTGGTGCATGGGTATTGAAACCCTGAATATATTGGTAACTTCTGTGGTTCTGAGTGAAATATTTCCTTTATGTAAAAGTGCGAGCGACCTGGCGAGGGGCAGTCCAATCCCCGTTCCGGTTTCGCTCTCGGTTTCCTTTATCCGAAAAAATGGCTCAAAAATTTTCTCAAGGTATCTGTCCGGGATGATAAAACCATCATTCTGGATTTCAATATTAAAAACCTCATCTTCCGTATTTAACGGCATCAACTTTACTTTCACAACGCTTGAAGCATATTTTACGGCATTGTTGATCAGGTTTACAAAAATTTTCTTCAATGCCTCGCGGTCGACATAGGCATTGACCGTAATGAGCTTTGGCACCTCTACCTGATAATCTATCCCCTTAGACTGAGCATGAAGTTTAAAGTCATCGTACACCTCATTCAACAGTTCATTGATATCTGTTTTTGTAAAGGTCAGCCTGAAACTATTGGCCTCGGTTTTACGGAAATCCAGAAGCTGATCTGTCAGATCGATTAATCTGTCTGTATTTTTTTGGATCATGGCTAAGCTTAAGTTTAAATTGGGATGATCGTATATTTCGTTTATTATTTTTTCAAGCGGCATTTTGATCAGGGTAAGCGGTGTCCTAAGTTCGTGTGCGATATTGGTAAAAAATTCTATCTTGGCGCTGTAGATTTCCCGCTCCGTTTTCATTTTGATCGTTTCGATCCTTCTTTTGTTTTTTTCGCTGAGTGCAAGGGCGTTGTAACGGTAAATGATAAACAGTATCCCCCCGGCCAAAAGTGCATAAAACAGATATGCCCATACCGTTTTCCAAAAAGGCGGCCGGATGGTGATCAACATTGTTCGTTCATCTCTGTTCCAGAGACCATCATTGTTCGACCCTTTAACCCTGAACAGGTAATCACCCGGCGGCAGGTTGGTATAATAAATTTTTCGTTTCGCAGTCAGTTCAACCCAGGTACTGTCTATCCCATCCATTTTATACCGGTAATGGTTACTCTTTGGAGAGATATAGCTTAACGAGGCCACATCGAGGGTTATATTTGCAAGATCATACGGCAAAACCAGTTTTTTGGTGTGAATAACTGAAAGCCTAAGAGGCCCACTTGTACTGGCAACTACATCTTTATTATTGATCTGTAAAGAAGTGATATAAACGGGTGGGACAAAATTATTCTTTACGATCGTTTCCGGTCTGAAGCTGATCATGCCCCGGAGTGTTCCAAAATACATCGTACCATCTAAGTCTTTAAAAGAAGAATTGAAATTAAACTGCTCGGTGGGCAGTCCATCGGTGGTATGATAAGCGGTAAAGGTATTGTCCCTGGGATTAAAGCGGGCCAGTCCCTTGCCGGTAGCGATCCATAAAAAACCATAACTATCCTCTAATATACGGAAGGTTCGTGCATCGGGAAGTCCCTCTTTAAGACCAAAATTCCTGAATATCTTTGTGCGTGGATTAAACCGGCTGAGCCCTCCTTCTGTACAAAACCAAATGCTGCCTTTACTGTCCTCAAAAATTCCATTTACGTCCTTACTTAAAAGTCCCTGATCTTTTTTCGCAGAGTAGTTGAGCTGCCCGGAAACCCCGGTTTCAGTATTCCGGTAAAGTATACCAAAACCGTAGGTACATGCCCAAAGTGTTCCGTCTGCAGACTCATGAATAGCCTGCAGATAGCGGTTGAAAAAAGGAACGGGAGCAAAGTTGTCCTTTTTCCGGTCATATCTGATCAAACCTGAACCTGTTCCGGCCAATATCTCCCCTTTTCTGGTCCTGTAAATGGTAATGATAAAATTATCGGTTATTCCACTCTTATGGTCCTCCTTTCTGTAACGGCGTATTACTTTACGGGTCTTCAGGTCCATCAGGTCCAGACCTCTGGAAGAAGTCCCGATCCACAGCCTATCACCATCTGCAAGTAGTCCCTGAATATTTTTGTAACCGATAAAGCCTTTTTTTTCGCTTGGAATAAAATGACTGAAGAGACCTGTTTTCAGATCGAGACTGTTAAGGCCGGCATCTTCGGTACCGATCCAAAGGTTATTAAATCCTTCCCTTGTAATTTCATGGATTACGTTGCCGCTCAGGCTGTTTTTACCGGGCTGTGGAAAGTATTTTGTAAAATTCTGATACTGGCTGTGGTTATAATTGATACCTCCGTCAAAAGTACCGATCCAGTTGCCGCCTTCTTTGTCCCTGTAAATGGCCCGTATACCGTCATCGGCCAGTGCATATGGGTCTGTGTAACTTTTGCGCAGGTGCTGAACGCTCTTACTGGCTATGTTTACAATAAAAACACCACTTTCGGTTGCTAACCAAAATTCGGTTGCTCCCGACTGGAATATCGAATAAGTAAAAATATATCTGTTGCCATTTCCGGCAGAAAACAGTTCATTTACTTTTCCTCTCCTGTAGTTATAATGGTAAGCGCGGGCGCTATCGCAAACGATCAGAGCAGAATCCCCAACAGGCAGGATGCGCATAGCAAAAAGCGGTTTTTTACTTAAGCCTATCCTGGGCATTGGCACATCGGTAAAAGCGCCACTTTTTTTATCAAAGCGTTTAACCTGGCCGCTACTGGTCGTTATCCATGGATTTCCCGTTTTATCTATGATAAGTGACCTGGCCTGATTGTTCTTTAAATTATGGATAACTGCTTTTTCATTTGATTTGTCATAACTATAGATGGTCCAATCTGAAATGACCCACAACTTTCCGTTCTGTCCCTTTTTTATAAAGGTGGCATTTCCGGGTGGAATATTTTTCAGTGGAGTGAAATCTTCCTTTTTTTCGTCGTAGGCGAATATCCCGTTCGCTGTTCCCACATATAGCTTATCAGCCTCACACAAGCTTACTATTCTATTACTGCCCAGACTCTGTGAATCGGTGGGATTATTAAGAAAAACCTTGAAAGTGGATCCATCAAAACGGTTGAGCCCGTTTGGCGTACCAAACCACATGAAACCGTTTTTATCCTGGCATATACTACCAACAGTATTGCTTGACAGGCCATCTTCAATCTGGTACCGCTTAAAATAATAACTGCTCTTCTGGCTGTAGCCAAAAAAAGGAAACAAGAGGAGCAGAAAAAGCATACATGTGTTTTTCAAGATTAATATCGGCTAGAGGATCAGGTTATATTTGGTTTCCTAAATATAGGACTATAAATAACTGATCTCAAAGACCATTTCTTTTTTGAGACGATTTGGATACATTTTGATTACAGGGGGAAAGATTGATAGCAATAAATGATATTACTTCGTACTGTCAATTTTTGAACGTGCACAGGTCATCTGATTATCGATAACCTACAGCGATTCTGAAATCCAAAACAAATGACCAGATATATGATAACTGAAGTTAATACCCCGGCATGTTTCCCTCTGCACTTGCTTCCCCCTCCCAGCACTTAACATGCAGAATAGGATCAAATACTAAACGGATACAATCATTAAAATTTATGACCAACCAAATATAAATGAAGACAATTTTACAACATGGTAAACTACCAATAAAACGGGCAGGCTACACGCCTAAAATAATCCTTCTGGCATTCCTGACCACCTTTTCGTTCTTGCAGACTGATGCTAAAGCAAAACCGGCCGCAATATCTGCAAAGGTAATGGAAGCAATGGAAATGAACGTCACGGGCAAAATTTCTGACGAAACCGGGCAGGGTATACCCGGGGTTAACGTTAAAATAAAGGGCACCACCACCAGCGTGTTCAGTGACGACAAGGGTAACTATAGCATCATGGTGCCCCAGGATAATTCAGTACTTATTTTTTCTTATGTGGGCTATGTGACCCAGGAATTCCCCTTAAACGGAAAGTCCCTGCTGAATATCAGGCTTGTTGCGGACAATAAATCCCTGAACGAGGTTGTTGTTATCGGATATGGAAGCCAGCGTGAGAAAGAAATCAGCAGTACGATCACCCACATTGCCGCTAAAGACCTCTCTACCGTAGGTGGAAACAATGCATTGATGTCTCTGCAGGGCAAGGTTGCAGGCCTCTCTATCAACAATTCGGCAACTGCAGACCCCAATAACGGACCTAGTATACAACTGCGCGGGGTATCATCGCGCAGCGCGGGACTAGGGCCTTTGTATGTAATCGATGGCATACCCGGGGGCAATATTGATAATCTAAACCAAGTCGACATTTCCTCAATTGATGTCCTAAAAGGTGGCGCCGCATCAGCAATATACGGTACCAGGGGCAGTAACGGGGTAATATTAGTGACGACCAAAAAAGGTTCATCAACTGAACAGACCAATTACACCAACTATTTTTCGTTTGATGTTCCCAAAAATTCCCTGAAGGTGCTATCAAAAGAAGACTATCTGGCAAACAAACTGGGAACCGACTACAAAGGCGATACGGATTGGATGGATGCAGTTCAGCGCGATTATTCGTTTGGGCAACGCCACACTCTTTCGGTATCTGGCGGCAACGGCCGAACCAATTATTATCTTTCGGGCGATTACCGGAATGCAAATGGAATTGATCTCAGGTCATCAAAAATGGAATACGGGATGAGGGCCAACATCACCCATACGCCAGCCAGTAACCTATACACCCTTAGTTTCAGCATTGCCCCCCGGTTTCTTCACTCCAATAACAGTGATAGGAGCTGGTTTGCACAGGCATTAACCCTTAACCCCACTGAACCTATTCTAAATCCAACCAATCCCAACCTGTATTACCGTACTATCGCCGGGCTAACTTCACCATTCAACCCAGTTGAAGCCTCTAAAGTCAACCTGTCGGGTACTGATGGAAAGTATTTGGACTGGAGCGGTTCTGCCAAACTGAATATTCTGTCCAACTGGGATACACAGCTGACCCTGAGCCAGTCGAACAGAAGTTTTTTCGATTTTAATTTCAGTCCTTCCACCAATACACAGATCGTGGCTACAAACGGCGGAAGAAGTACAGCAAGCCGAAACTATAGTGTAGATGATACCAAAAACCTGGAATGGATCACCAATTATTCTCTGAAAATCCAGAAGCACAACCTGAAACTGCTCGGCGGTTATTCCTATTCCTATTTCAATAACCAGGGACTGAACGGATCCAATTCACAGTTCCCATCAGACGTGTTCACTTATAATAATCTTGGCGCTGGTATTTATAACTTGGTAGCAGGCCAGAATAACGTTGGCAGTACCCAAGGGGACTCCCGTCTAATTTCATTTTTTGGGCGTCTGAACTATAGTTTTGCCGATGAAGTATTTTTATCTGCGAGTCTGCGCCATGAAGGATCT
The DNA here is from genome assembly GCF_032678605.1 of Pedobacter miscanthi. Classification (GTDB taxonomy): domain Bacteria; phylum Bacteroidota; class Bacteroidia; order Sphingobacteriales; family Sphingobacteriaceae; genus Pedobacter; species Pedobacter miscanthi_A. The sequence continues at coordinate 108,417 of NZ_JAVTSU010000019.1, read as the reverse complement.
TCAAAATTCGGCGAAAACCGCAAATGGGGAAATTTCCCAGCAGTGTCAGCTGCCTGGGATATCACCCAACGGCCATTTATGAAAAACATCAGGTGGATCGATAACCTAAAAATCCGCGCTGATTACGGGGTAACAGGCAATCAGGATTTTGCCAACTATCAGTCTTTAGATACTTATGGCGGATATGGCTATTACCAATATAACGGTGTCTATTATCAGGTCTACGGACCGAACAACAACACCAATTATGACCTTCACTGGGAAAAGTCCGTCAACTATAACGCCGGTATCGACTTTAGTCTTTTCAAGCACCGCCTGAGTGGAAGTATCAACTATTACATCCGTAAAAACCAGGATTTATTAGGGACATACAATGTACCCTTACCACCAAACGTACAGGGTACCATCTTTTCAAATGTAGGTTCTATGGAAAATTCGGGTATTGAGCTACAGCTAACCGGCACTATCATCCGCAAAAAAGACTTTAGCTATGAGGCCTCGTTTGCAGGATCAACGCTAGAAAACAAGTTTGTTTCGTTTTCTAACGACACTTACCGCGGTCAGAGTTTCGTAGATGGCGCGGGGCTTCCCGCACCGGGCAATCCCGGCAATACCCAAAGATTGCAGGAAGGAAAACGGATCGGCAGCTTTTATATGCTTAAATCGGCCGGAGTTGACGATCAGGGCAGATTGCTGGTTTACAATGCAGCAGGAAATATTATTCCGGGAAATACGGCCAATGCCAATGACAGGCAGTTTGTGGGCAATGGCCTGCCAAAATTTACTGCAAGTTTGGGCAACACTTTTAATTATAAGAAATTTGACCTGTCGGTGTATTTCAGGGGCGTGTTTGGTTACCAGATTTTCAACACCAATGCATTCTACATCGGTACTCCAGCCACTAAAGCATCGAATCTGCTCAGCACAGCGTATACCGATGAAAAATATTCGAAGTTAACCAATCCAGTTACCCTTGCTGTTGCTTCTGACTACTTTCTGGAACCTGGTGATTTTGTGAAACTGGATAATGTGACCTTTGGCTATACCTGGAATATCAACAAAAAATACATCAAGTCGGTAAGGTTTTACCTGACCGGAAGAAATCTTGGAACTTTCACCAAATATAAGGGTGAAGATCCGGAGGTTACGCCGACCAATGGCTTATATCCAGGCGTAAATGCCACCTTAAGTTATTATGCACAGACCCGTCAATACCTGGGTGGTCTTCAAGTAGGTTTTTAATCTTAACGATGAACTCAAAATGAAAAGATATTATAAAGTAATTACTGTAGTCAGCATCTTCACGGCTTTGTTATTCAATAGCTGCACTAAACTGGAAGAAAAACCATATAGCGTGATAACTTCAAAAAGCTTCCTTCAGACCAAGGATGATGTAATCAGGGACTTCTTACGATCGTTTGAACATGGCTATTATTCTATTCAAACTACATTTCCCCTTCAGGAAGATGCCTCGGATGAAATGATCACGCCTAATCGGCAGGGCGACTGGTTTGATGGTGGAACTTACCAGCGGCTTCACTACCATACCTGGACCTCGAATGAAAGCTGGCTGCCTGACTGCTGGAACATCATGTACCAGGGCATCACACTGGCGACAAACTCAATGGAAGACATAGAAGCGATCGATCCGGCTAAATTTGGAATGAGCCAGGCAGAAAAGGATGATTTTTTAGCTGAGCTACGTGTGCACCGTGCCTGGTTTTACATCCGTTTGCTCGATATGTTCCGCAATGTAGAGATCATTACCAAAGTCAAAGGAGAAAACTTAGGCACTACGCAGTCCACGCCGCAGGAAACTTTTTCATTTATAGAAAACGAACTGTTGCAAGCGATTCCAAATATCCCCACAAATACAACCCTTGGAGTGAACGGCCTTGGCCGCTGGACAAAGGGAGCAGCTGCATCACTCCTGGCAAGGTTATATCTGAATGCCAAAGTATATACAGGTACGGATAAATTCGCACAGTGTGCCACAGTATCCCAAGACATTATTGATGGTAAGTATGGAACTTACGCCTTAGATACCAGATGGGATGCACCTTTTGATTACACAAACGGTACATCAAAGGAAAGCATTTTCGCCTTTCCGACAACTTTCGGATATACACACTGGCAATACACAAGTGGTATGTATTTTTGGATGTACCCGGCAAATACCTACCTGTATTTTAACTTTACAGACTATGGAACCAACAATGCAAAATATTCGCTTTCACCAGGCCGGGATGTGGATGGAAATGAACTTCCGTATGCATTGGGCAAACCTTTTGTAAAGTTTCAGAAATATCCGGATGACGTAAGGCTTAAACTCTATAAGAATCTTGGGAACAGTGCCCGTGAAGGAATGTTTTTGTTCGGAAACCTACCTTATAAAAATGCGAGCGGGGCAACTGTCAATGTCCAGGGGACAAAAGGATACCCGTTGTATATCCGCGACGCAGTTGGTTACTTTTTGGCACTCCCTGCCGGGACTGTTCCTACGGATAAAGAGTCTAACATGAACCATGCGGATCAGAACTCAGGTATTTTACCTGTGAAATACCCATGGTATCCATCGAGTGACCCTAATAAAATAGCTTCAAATTATGCCGAAATCCGTCTTGCTGAGATTTATTATATGCTGGCTGAATGTAAGTACCGGGCTGGCGACAAGGCAGGGGCATCGGTATTATTGAACGCTGTACGTTCGAGATATTACCCTACAAATTCACCAAGTTTGTACAAGCTGGACGGGAGCAGTCTTAACGATCAGGAAATGATTGATGAATGGGGACGCGAGTTTGTAGTCGAAGGGCGAAGGAGAACAGATCTTATCCGTTGGGGCGTTTTCAATACAGGAACATGGTGGGATAAAAAACCTGATGCAGATAACCATACGCAGATTATTCCCATCCCACTATCGGTTATGAATATTAACCCGCAGCTTAAACAAAATCCGGGCTATTAATCTTTTAAGACCATCCCCTATTTACCATACTTTATATTTGTACTGCCTAAATTCGGCAGTACAGATATTTATGACTTTAAAAACGTATTTCCCAAATTCCACTCATGAAAAAGCATTTCTTCCTTTATCTTTTTTTATTTTTCTGCTCCTTTAGTTTATATGCGCAGACCCAGCCAAATTTCTATAACGATGTTAAAACGATAAAGAATTACGATAAAATGTTTCAGCAGCCGCCAAATCCTATTTTATTTGTGGGCAGCTCATCGATCAGAAAATGGGAACATCTCCAACAGGCATTCGGTACCTACAATGTGATGAACCGCGGAATTGGCGGGGCAGTGATAGACGACATTACTTTTTATCTTAACGATATTGTATTCCCTTACAAACCAAGGCAGATTGTGCTATATGTTGGCGAAAATGATGTAATATCAAATATTGCCACTGCTGATACCATTTTAAACAGAACCATTAGGCTTTACAAAGGGATAAGAAGCAGGTTACCAGAAGTACCGATAGTATATATTGCATTAAAACCAAGCCCATCGCGAGACAAATTTATGGCTAAGGCAATAAATGCCAACCGCTTAATCAGGGAATATCTTTCTCATGAGAAGAATACAGCTTTTGTGGATATATTTTCGCCAATGCTCAAAGAAGGTAAATCACGGCCCGAGCTGTTTGTCGGCGATATGTTGCACATGAACCAACAGGGTTATGATATTTGGGAGAAGGCACTTAAACCCTATCTTGATTTAAATTGAAATCAAAGCGCTCATCAAAATATTAAATGTAGTATTAACCGATAGATGAAGGTTCTTAAAGTAAAAAAATGAAAAAACTGATATTTCTTTTCTTATCCGCAGGTATATTCCTAATCTCTTTTAGTAGATTCCAGGAAAAGACCTGGCAAGATGAACAACCTGTATACAATGGTAAAGATCTTGGTGTTACTTACTCGGCGAAGGTAACTCACTTTAAAGTCTGGTCCCCTACTGCCTCGGCCGTAAAACTTAGGTTGTATGCAGCAGGTACGGGCGGTGAGCCACTTAAAACGGCGGATCTCATAAAATCAGCTGATGGCACCTGGGAGGTCTCTATAAGGAATAATGTCAAGAATCTGTATTACACTTTCCAAACCAATATCGCCGATATTTGGCAAGGGGAATGCCCCGATAGCTATGCTAAAGCAGTTGGTGTCAACGGCAAACGCGGGATGATAGTGGATATGGCTGAAACTGATCCTTCGGACTGGGCAAACGACAAGAAACCAGTGCTTAAAAACTTTAATGACATCGTCCTCTATGAGTTGCATATACGCGACCTTTCTGTAAACGAGAACTCGGGGATCAAAAATAAGGGCAAATTTTTAGGGCTTACCGAACTGGGCACAAAAAGCAAGGAAGGCGAGCCAACCGGCTTGGACCATATTAAGCAGCTTGGCGTAACCCATATCCACCTGTTACCCTCTTTTGATTTCAGCTCAGTTGATGAAACGAAAAACAACGGAAAGTACAATTGGGGTTATGACCCCTTAAACTACAATGTTCCGGAAGGAAGTTATGCGACCGATCCATACGATGGAAGGGTAAGGATAAGAGAATTTAAACAGATGGTTAAAACCCTTCACAGCAACGGCCTACGGGTTATCCTTGATGTTGTCTATAACCATACAAGCGGGATAAAAGATGCCAATTTCACACAGTTTGCACCGGGCTATTTTTATCGGCACAATGCGGATGGGAGTTACTCAAATGCCACTGCTTGTGGTAATGAAACCGCCTCCGAAAAAGCGATGATGCGGAAATTTATGACCGAATCGGTTGTATACTGGGCAAAGGAATATCATCTGGATGGGTTTCGTTTTGATCTAATGGGAGTACACGACATTGAAACAATGAACCAAATAAGTGATACACTCCATAAACTCGATCCAACAATATTTATTTACGGCGAGGCATGGGATGCGGGTGCAAGCCCGTTACCAGCTGCGCAACGTGCATTGAAGAAAAACATGCAGCAATTAAACCAGGTTGCTGCTTTTAGTGATGATATCCGTGATGCGATCAGGGGCGCGCGGGTAAAAGTAAAAGGCTTCGTCAGCGGAGAAACCAATGCAACCGAAACCCTGAAGTTTGGGATAACAGGATCTGTTCAGCATCCCCAGGTAAACTATAATCTCAGCAGGTCTAAAGCGCCATGGGCGAGGGAGCCATATCAAACCATCAGTTATGCATCATGTCATGATGACAACTGCTTATACGACCGACTTAAACTCGCTAATCCCGAAGCAGACGAAGATCAGCTCATAGAGATGGATAAACTGGCCAATGCGATCGTTTTCACCTCACAGGGGATACCCTTTATTCAGGCAGGTGAGGAATTTCTCAGAACCAAACAGATGGTAAGCAATTCCTATAATAAACCGGATTCGATCAACCAACTGGAGTGGAGCAGGAAAGCCAAATATAAAACTGTATACAATTATTACAAGGATTTTATTGCCCTTCGAAAACACCATCCCGCTTTCCGAATGCCAAGTGCCGTAATGATCCAGAAGCATTTGGAGTTCCTTGATGCAAAAGATCCCGCCCTTGTCGCCTACCAGTTAAAAGACAATGCCAATAAAGACAAATGGAAAAATATACTGGTGGTAATGAACGGGAGTTTATCCGCTAAAGACTTTCAGCTCCCCCAGGGACAGTGGACACTTGTGGCAGACGGCCAGCGTGTTAATGAAGGCGGCATTAATAAGCAGATCTCTGGAAGTAAAACCTTAGCCCCTACTGCCATTTACATATTTCACCAATAAGAACCCGAGCCAGAAAAGGCCCAAATAAAAAAAATTGAGCTCATCCAATGAAAAAAGCATTATTATCCATTTTTTTTCTCATTACCATTTTTCTAAAATCCCATGCTGAAGAGATCGAACGAATTGAACCTGCATTTTGGTGGGCGGGAATGAAAAACCCGGAACTTCAGATCATGCTTTATGGAAAAGATATTTCCAAAAACAAGCTGAGCTTAAGTTATCCCGGGGTGAAATTAAAACGGGTAGCTAAGGTTCAAAACCCAAATTATCTCTTTGTTTACCTTGAAATTACACCCATGGCGAAACCGGGAAATATCTGGTTGTCCTTTATCCAGGGGAACAAAAAATTTAGAAGGTCTTACCCTCTATTACAGCGCAAGAAACAGAATGGTGCTGCAGGCTTCTCCTCCAGGGATGTGATGTACCTTATCACGCCCGACCGCTTTGCAAATGGCAATACAGACAATGATGTTCTTGACGGCTTGCAAACAGACAGACTTCAACCAAACGCCCGCCATGGAGGAGATCTCCAGGGAATTGAAAAAAAACTTGACTACATTGCATATCTGGGTTTTACCACCGTCTGGTTAAATCCTGTGCAAGAGAACCGGATGCCCGGAGGCTCTTATCACGGGTACGCGATAACTGATTTTTACAATGTTGATCCCCGGCTGGGCACAAACAACCAATACCGGTCTTTAATCGAAAAAGCCCATTTCCGTAAAATGAAAGTAGTTATGGATATGATTTTTAACCATTGCGGCTCTATGCACTGGTGGATGAAAGACCTTCCCACAAAAGATTGGCTGAACAACAGTGGGAAATTCGTCCAGACCAACCACTATAAATGGACAATAATGGATAACCATGCTCCGCAGAGCGAAAAAAATGTACTGATCAATGGATGGTTTTCCCGCGGCATGCCAGACCTTAACCAGCGCAATCCATATTTAGCTAAATACCTGATCCAGAACAGTATATGGTGGATAGAATATTCCCAGATAGACGGGATCAGGATGGATACCTATCCCTATGCGGATTATAGTTTTATGACAGAGTGGTGTAAACAGGTGGAAAAGGAATACCCTGCTTTCAGTATTGTTGGAGAGTCATGGTATCCTAAAGAGTCTGCATCTGCATGGTGGCAGCAAAATTCGCCATTGAACCCTAAAAACTCAATGCTTAAAACGGTTATGGATTTCCCACTGACCTTCATTATGCAAACTGCGTTTGACGAGCAGACAGATTCAGAGGAGGGCAAAGAGGCTGGCCTGTTCAAAATTTATGAAAGCCTATCTCAGGATTTCATGTTTCATGATCCGGACAATATGCTCACATTTTTGGACAACCACGATATGGGCAGGTTTATCAGAAAAGATGAAAAAGATCTTAAAAGGTATAAACAGGCATTGGCGTTTTTACTGACGACACGTGGAATCCCACAGATCTATTATGGTACAGAAATACTGATGAGCGGTACCAAAGATGAGGGGGATGGCCTGATCCGGAAAGATTTTCCTGGCGGCTGGGCAAAAGACTCCATAAACAGCTTCGGTGAAAAGGGCCGTACATCTATACAGAATGATGCCTGGAACTACATGCGCAAACTGCTGCAATGGCGCAAAACAAATCCTGCCGTTACTGGTGGCCGGTTGATCCATTATACCCCGGATCAATCCGGTGTTTATGTTTATGCCAGAAAAAAAGGTGATCATATTGTTCTGGTGATGCTAAACGGCACATCCGTTGATAAAACGCTAAAAATGGACCGGTTTGCCGAAATTACAGGAAATTACCCTCACGGAAAAGATCTTCTCAGTGGTGAAACTTTAGATATCTCCAAAGATGTTAATGTACCTTCCCGGGGCACTTATATACTGGAACTATCTGAATAAAAAGCCAGGGCTATATCAATTTTGACACTGATGAACAAAGACCCAACAACCTGCTGATAAATGCATGAATACATCAATGACAATTGTTTTAAGTGGGCAATTTCGCCTCTTGAAAATTTGGTTAGGCACAGGGTATTGCCGGATAGCATGCCCTTGCCATTTTATTTGTCGATGCGAAAATAGCTGATGGCAACAAATTGACCAGATATTTAGACATTTCTTGAAAATTATTTCCTGATAATATTGTGATATGCAAACACAAGGCCAGTTTTAAATTTTAATAAGATCTGGCTTATTGTTCACGGTCCATCTAATTTTCTTTCCTATCCTGGAAAGCGAACTGGGAATTTTATATTTTATTCGCACTGCAACGAATTAACAGAAAAACACGGGGCAAAACATTGAACTAAATGGCGTTAATCCAATAATTATTTTTGAGACGATCTGGATATATTTTGATTACAGAGGGAAAGCATCTTTACTATAAATAATATTACTTCGTGTAATCAATCTCAGCCAGCATCAAATTTGTGGATTTATACCAGATCGCTGTCTGATTTCTGCAAAATACCGGACTACTAACCAAATATAATGAATACTAAAATTAAAAACCCGACAACTAAAGGTTTAATCTCCGCATTTTCATGTATCGGATACCACAGCGACACTGATCGCAATATTGAGAAAGCAACGGCAAATACCAACTGATTGAATAGGCTTAATACATTGAAATCGCAATCAATATTTTTCCACAAGCCTATCTCAACAGACCGCAGAACAAGCGCGCTCCTATTCATCTAAATATTACCAGTTTCTGAAGGTATATCTATTGACAATTTATTTTAATGAGACTGAGATCAATGCAAAATTTCATGTATTACTTCCATTATCGCGTTTAAATGGCGCTTACCAAATGCTTTAATGTTAGTTTATTCACAGGAAGGAGGGCTGGCCATGCATTGGTCTGACGGCCAAACTGGTAATCTATATGACATTCCGATAGATCTGGGCTACCAATGACTTTTATAAATTCTTAATAACCAATTATAAACCAACTAACCAAATTAAAATGAATGTTTTTACATGTAAGAATGTACGAAAGGTGATGTCTTCTCCGGTCTTAAGGCGAAGAATCCTAATCCTTTGCTGTCTGTTTTTATTTTCTTTTCCAGCCAATGCATTTTCTGATCCGCATGATATAGGTGGACCGCCAAGTTTGATTGAACGGGTGATTACGGGTATTGTAACAGATGAGAAAAACAGTCCCCTTCCCGGTGTAACCGTTAAAAACAAAGGCTTTTCAGGAGGAGTGATCACCGGGACTGATGGAAAATTCAAAATCAGGATAAATGAACCCGCTATCTTGGTATTCTCCTTCGTCGGATATATCATCAAAGAAGTTCCTGTGAGCGCGGATAATGACATAAAGGTTGTGCTTAGAGAGGATCTAAGTGCGCTTAATGACGTGGTGGTAATAGGCTACGGAACAAAAAAACGTGGCGATCTCACCGGAGCTATAGCTACAATATCAGCAGAAGATATTGGAGATACCCATGGAGGAACGACTGTAAGCTCCACGCTTGCTGGTAAGCTGGCCGGTGTGACTTTCAGACAATCGGAAGGCCGACCAGGCGCAACCGCGAGTATCCAGATCAGAAATATGGGAACCCCATTATATGTCATCGATGATATACAACAGGACGAAGGCCGTTTCAATAATTTATCACCGAACGATATTGAAAGTATTACTGTATTAAAAGACGCGGCCGCCGCAGTTTACGGCGTTCAGGCTGCCAATGGCGTAGTGGTAGTTACCACTAAAAAAGGCACACCAGGCCGGAATAATGTAAATGTGGACACCTACAAAGGTTTTCAGATCATGGGACGTTTTCCACATGTACTGACCAATACAGCCGACTATCTATTTTATGAGGCCGAGGCAGAAATGAACAGTAACAATACGACATCCATCACACCGGAAGTTCTTGATCTGGCAAAGGCTGGCACTGATCCGCAGTACCGCAGTTTTGACTGGAGATCTTTTGTTATCAACAACAACTACGCACCTCAAAACTCGGTAAATGTAAATGTAAACGGGGGATCCGATAAGGTTACTTATTATGTCTCTGCTACCCATCAATATCAGGAAGCAACGATTGGTGAAGATTATAACTATAAGCGCAGTAACCTGCAATCCAACCTGACAGCAAAGCTGGCAAACGGACTTAAAGCGGGTTTTGATATCAGTGGAAGATTGCAGACCACTTCGAACCCCGGTCTTTCCGGAGGCGATGATTACAGTAAGGCCAAGGAAAGTATTTTAAGGCTCACTCCGATGGACCGTCCTTTTGCCAATGACAATCCGGCCTATCCCGCCGATCTGGGAACCAATACGCTATGGAACTATGCGTTTTTAAACGACGAACTGGGCGGCAGGAATACAATTGATGCGCGCATGATGCAGGCAAACTTCCATCTGGATTATGCAGTACCCTACGTTAAAGGACTCTCTTTCCGTGGGCTGGGCTCTTATTCGTTCTATGATTTATTAAATGACAATTTTGAATATTCGCTGGATGCCTACACCTATAACCCTTCGAGCGACACCTACAGAATTACCGGAGGAACCAGCCGCAGGTGGCGCGAGCGTGAGCAGATGAAGCTCATCCGTACAAACGTACAGTTGCAGGCCAACTACAATATAAGCATCGGTAGGCACAACCTTAGTGCATCTATGGTAATGGACCGGACAACCGAAGCAAACACCAGGAATTACGTACACGCAAATCCGGTAAGTAATTCTGTCTCGTTGATCAATTATTCGATCGTGGATACTTATGATGACAGCCGTTACAATGATGCACGCATTGGCTTTGTGGGCAAGCTAAGTTATAAATTTGCGAACCGTTATTTTATAGATGCATCGGTTAGAAGAGATGCATCGTCTCTTTTCGCACCTGACAAGCGTATAGGCTACTTTCCGGGGGTAACAGCAGCGTGGCGCCTTACCGAGGAGAAATTCATAAAAAACCTGCTTGGTGAAAGAGGCAGTAAAATACTTTCAGATTTAAAGATACGTGCTTCTTATGGTATCCTTGGGGATGACAGAGGGGTCGTTGACAGGTTTGCCTATCTTTCCGGGTATTCCTACCTCTCCACTTCTACCCCTGCAATCTTAGATGGGACTGCGGTGACCACCTCGAGAGACAAAGGCGTACCGGTAACTTCAGTTTCATGGACAAAAAGCCGCACCTCAAACATCGGTGTTGACTTCAGTTTATTTGAAGGAAGAATAACGGGCAGCTACGAAAATTATTACCGGGAACGTACTGGTCTGGTAGGTAATCCCAACAATGTGACCCTTCCAATGGAGGTCGGCTTTGCTTTGGCCAACCAGAATGTGAATTCTGATGCTAATTTTGGCCAGGAGATCTCTTTGTTTTATAGGGGATCGCTCAACAAACTTAAATACAATTTCGGAGGCAACTTCTCATTTGCACAGACCAAATGGGTCAGCTCACCAAACCCAAGGTACTTCAATTCCCTGGATGAGTACCGCTATAGCACAAATGACAGGCTGAGCAATTTCGCCTGGGGGAAAACAATGATCGGCCAGTTTACCTCACAGCAGCAGATTTATGATTATCCTGTCAACATTGACGGTCAGGGAAACAAAACCTTGCTGCCTGGGGATTTTATTTTTGAAGATGTCAACGGTGATGGTAAAATTGATGGTCTGGACGACCGTCCGGTAGGTTATAACACTGGTACGCAGCCTATCTTCAATTTCGGCTTTACCATCGGGCTTAACTATAGCAACTTTGATTTCCGTGTTGATTTTTCTGGCGCTTCCGGATATGCCTGGAACCAGAATTTTGAGCAGCGTTTTCCTTTTTACAACAACGGAAACCTGAACAGTATTTTTACCGATAGATGGCACAGGGAAAACATCTATGATCCGAACAGCGCCTGGATACCGGGTAAATATCCTGCAAACAGATATAATCCGACGGGTGGCTCCAATTACATGGTGAATTCTTATTGGTACCATCACGTTACGCAATTACGGATAAGAACCTTGCAACTGGGATATTCTATACCAGCGGCATTACTTAAAAAGGTCAAAATCCAGAAAGCCCGGTTTTACATCAACACCTATAACTTATTCTCTTTCGACAACCTGAAAAAATATGATGTCGATCCGGAAACTGTAGATCAGAACGGTTTACAGATCCCACAGAATAAGGTAGTCAATATTGGTGTCAATCTTTCTTTTTAAGATCAAAAAAATTATCATCATGAAAAAAATATTTATCATCTTTTTATTTGGCCTGTTTGGTTTTATCGGCTGTAAACAGCAAAACGGCCTGCTGGACATCACTCCTACCAACTTTTTGGATAACAGCACAATTTTTAGCGACCCGGTTCTGGTTGTGTCAGTCCTGGCCGATTTCTACAATAGGTATATAGATTTTTCCAGTCTGGACAACGGCTGGGGGAGCTTTGGGGATTTTAGCGAAGCTTTCCCTTCGGACGGCAGTTATGGCAATGTGAAAAATACCAGTTGGGGCTACGAGTCATGGTCTACATGGGATTATACTTATGTCCGCGAACTGAACCTGTTCCTGGAACGCATAAAAGCCTCCCCTAATCTATTGGATGCTGACAGAAAGCGGTTTATTGCCGAGGGACGTTTTTTACGTGCCAGCTATTATTTTGAAATGGTTAAAAGAATGGGTGGAGTTCCCCTGATCCTCAACTCCCTGAGTTACGATTACAGTGGTGATGTAGGTTATCTGCTGTTCCCCCGGGAAAAAGAATCCGCGATTTATGATTTCGTGATCAGTGAAGCTGAGGCGATCAAGGACGATCTGCCTGCAAATGCCAATACCAAATCACGGGCAAGCAAAGCAGCAGCGCTTGCAATGGAATGCCGCGCTGCATTATATGCAGGTTCAATAGCCAAATATGGCGCATCAACGCCAACAGTTGCACTGCCTGGTCTGGAAGTAAGTATACCGGCGGATATGGCGAGGGACTATTATTTAAAAGCACTGGCCGCTGCAAAAGAAATCATCAACGGAAGTGCAGGTGCCTATAGGTTATACAACAACAGTACAAACCTGTCAGATAATTTCGCGAATATTTTTCTCGATAAATCCAGTGCCGAAACGATTTTTATAGAAGATTTTCTGACGGGCAAAACGCATAATTTTTCGAGGGATACCCAACCCTACTCACTCACCGAAGAGGGAGGCAACGCTGGAAGGCTTAATCCATCACTCAATTTGGTGGAACAGTTCGAAAAACTGGACAATACTTTTGCTCCCCTGGCTACGGTTGATGGCGCCAATAACCGTATTTACTATACCAACGTGACCGACATCTTTGCAGGACGTGATGCACGGCTTGCGGGAACTGTTTTATTACCCGGGGCCACTTTTAAAACAGGGACAGTGGATATCTGGGCCGGTTATCAGCTGGCAAACAACACCGTTCTGACCAGTGATCAGGCCACCAACAAAAAAGCTTTGCCAGGTACAGCTACACTGATCCAGGTGGTTGGACTGGACGGACCTGTAAACAACCTCTCACTACATACCCAAACTGGGTTTTATATCCGAAAATACCTTGATCCTACGCCAAAGTCCGGCCTGAACGGTACGGGCAGTACCGTCGCATTTATCAGATACAGGTACGCAGAGGTTCTACTAAACGCAGCCGAAGCCGCTTTTGAAACCGGGGACCCGGCCACAGCTACAAATTATTTAAATCAGGTCAGGGCCCGGGCCGGTTTAACTGTCCCCCTGACGCCCGCACAGATAAGCTTCGACAGGATAGTCCATGAACGCCGTGTGGAACTGGCCTTTGAAGGGCATATTTTATTTGATATGAAACGCTGGAGACTGGCCCACCTGGTATGGAGCGGGAGTGCGACTTCATTGACCGAACTTAAGGCCAATATTGGTAGTGCCACCAAAAAAAGCACCCAGCCCTGGGGACTCTGGCCATACAAATACTATGACCCAAACAGCGTGAACAATGGCAAATGGATATTCAAAGAAATTTTGCCAGCTGTCGTGACCGGTTACAACCGGTTCCAGATGGGCAACTATTATAGTTTTATCAATGCCGGAATAACCTCTGCAAACCCAAAAATCGTTAAACAGCCAAATCAATAAGTTTATGAATACGATCAACTATAAAACCGCAATACTAATTGCCAGCATATTTGGAATAGCTCTGCTGATTTCCTCCTGCACAAAACTCGATAATTATGATCCGCCAAGTGCTAAACTGTCTGGACACCTTGTATATAAAGGTGAGACTTTAGGGGTGGAATATAATGCGGTCCCTTATCAGATCTATCAGGATGGATTTGGTAAGACCGGTCCGATTTCTGCGACCTTTGCGCCCGATGGAAGCTATTCCACATTATTATTTGACGGAAACTATAAACTACTGATCCCCAATAACCAAGGTCCTTTCAGATGGAGGTTTACCCCTACCGGAAACCCGGATACGCTTGCCATTGCAATAAAGGGAGACCAGGTACTTGATCTGGAGGTAACCCCTTATTATATGATCAGGACACCGCAACTCACGGTCAGTGAGGGCAAGGTATCCGGTACTTTTAAACTGGAAAAGATCATAACAGATGCCAACGCCAAAACGATTGAAAGTGTAGCGATCTATATCAATAAAGGCCAGTTCGTATCCAACAACGGAAATGAGCGAATTGCAATGACCAGTATCAATGGTTCTGCTGTTACGGACCTGAACAACATATCGCTGTCAGTACTGATCCCTGCAATGGTACCTGCCCAAAATTCGGTATATGCAAGAGTTGGAGTTAAAATTACCGGTGTGGAAGACAGGCTGTATTCCTCGGTCCAAAAGCTGAATTTTTAAGACCTTATTAGCTGGGGCGCTAAGAATATCAGTGCTCCAGCTAAAAAATGATCTATCGCTTATTGATATCATGTCATCACTAGCCATGGTATCAATAATAATTTAACGAGTCAATTAGCTGGGAATTACCCGAATTGTGGTTAAAAATAAACAAACTGGATCCGGCTGGACTGGATATATTTGGATCGATCTTTATGGTGCCCTCAAGACCGGGCGGTAAAAAATGGGGTGTAAAAGTTGGGACGAACCTGGTGCAGACTATTGGCAAAATTCCCACACCAAAATAGATTAAACGCAAAAAAACAAGGTTTACCAAACTCATCGTAGCAAACCCGTTCCATTTTGAATAAAAAAATGGCTATCTTAATTTTTCATCCAACTATTATATATCTCAGTCTGCAAGCTATTTGGAACAGCGAGCGGACTAATGTTAAAAGTCTTCGTCTGCCAAGGGTTCAAGATCACTTTCAAATCTTTCACAGCACCGTCCCGTTTGATCTGTAAGGTGATCTGATCGCCTTCTTTCTTACCTTCCAATGGTTTGCTGAAAACAACCAGACTGGCTTTTTCGCTATCGATATTCAATATCTGATCCCCTGCCTGCAGACCTGCTTTCCAGGCGGGCGATTTCCAGGATACTTCCCTTACCTCAATTGCATTACCGTTCATGCCCGCAGATATTCCAAGGCTTTGCCCATCAACCCAATGGTTTGCTGTATCAATACCCAGGCCAGCATAAGCAAAATACTTGGCATAGTCTGGTGATATTGTAGTATTGGCATAGGAAAACAGCTCATCCAAGGCTACACCTGCTACCTTTTCGGCTTCGGTTCTAAACTCTTCTTCTGTAAAGCCCCTGTTTTTCTGCTTATAATAAATTTGGTAAAGCCCCCGCATCAGATCGTCTAACGATAGCTTATTCTGCCTCTCATGCCTTATCTTCAAATCCAGCATCAGCCCCAATGCACAGCCCTTGTCGTAGACCGAAATCGTTTTGCTTAATGCTTCGGCATTACGGTTGTTGGGATTTCCTTCCATCTCCCAAATGGCACGACTGGCCGCCGCTGCAGACTGATGAAGATGCCCTTCCTTATTCTCGTAATTGCTGATACTTTCCTTAAAGTTATCAAGTACCTCTCTTTCTGTCATCAGCTTAGCCCGTTTTGTGATTAGGTTCTCATAATAGACTGTAAAACCTTCAGATATCCAGAGCAGATTGGTATAATTTTCTTTGCTGTAATCAAAAGGGCCTAACTCAATCGGCCGGATGCGTTTTACGTTATAGGCATGAAAATATTCATGTGCGAGAAAATTATAAAAACGCACTTTGTTTCTGGGCGAAAGCAGGTTTTTGTTCCCAATGATCAGTGAGGCCGAATTCAGGTGTTCAATGCCGCTGAATCTCCCACTTTGTGGCGCGCCGACTGCCAGAAAAGTATATTGCTTATAAGGGATATCTCCAATAATCTGGCTTCCGCTTTCAAAAATCTTCTTCAAATCTGCCGTTAGCTGTACCCGGTCGAGATCTCCAAGGTCATAACCGATAAACTGGTGCGGAACCCCACTTACCATAATAACTGGCAACGCTTCCAGACGTCCCATGAGTATGGGACTATCATACAACTCATCGAAATTTGCTGCTGTAAAACTGTTGGCCGTCCCAGGCAGCCTGTTAAGCCCAGTAGCCACAAGTTCAGGCCAGTAATGGTAAGGTTTCACCGTCAAAGTCACCGGTAATGCCAAGGCCTCTTTAACGTAGAGCAGTAAAGCACCCGGGATAATGTAGCCATAATCTTCTGTAAGGTTGATATTGGCGATAAAGGGATTTATAGCCTTAACATCATACGCTATTCGAACAAGCTGTTTCTTTGCGGTGACCTCCCAGGTGGATTGACCAGTCTTTCTCCACTTGACAGGTTTATTACCGGCATCCCTTGCACTAAAGTTAGTCACTGCTGCGGCATAATCCATAATAGAGTAAAATCCAGGCGTCCATACCGGCAGGCAAAAATCGAGCGTTTGCACTTTCGCGGGCCTGTATTCCATTTCCACATGGTAGAGGTGTTTAGCCGGGTCAGGCATAGAAATCACAAAATTCATATCCGCAGACTGGGCAAGCGAACTTGATGGGATCAATGCTATGGCTGTCAGTGCAAATAAAAAATAAGTTTTTGCCTGGAGTATCGAATAATAAAAATTCATAATTAAAATAGGGAATAATTTTTTAAGATAACAGGTAATGGGAAATTGTTACAAAATTCTACATCTTTGACGTCACCTTGACTAGCTGCAGAAAAATGGTAATACAAAACATAGCCTGCGAGAGTAAAGTACAATGTGTCTTGTTTGGGTTTTACTTGTCGTTATCAACCCATACAAATTATTCACTTTATTTTATATAAAACTGAAAGGAGCAATATCTTGCTCCTTTCAGCGCCAAATAATTTTAAAAATACTCTTTTACAATAATTATTTTGAGCGTCCTGGTTTGGGAAATACCTGATTCGCATTTGCCCAATTTTTCCAAAGCACTTCAAGTTCTTTTACTTTATCCGGATTCTGCCCTGCAAGATCATTTGTTTCCGCTTTATCTTTAGACAAATCAAAAAGATGCCAAGTGGTATCATTACTCAACGAAACCAGTTTCCAATTCCCAGATCTGGCATATCGGGCACCGAAGTGTTCGTTGAAAAGTGTAGTATGCCCCACGTTTTCATTTCCTTTTAATGACGGCACTAAACTTATGCCTGGGGTAGGAATTATGCTTTTCCCTTTATAAGTAGTTGGATATTTTGCACCTGCCAATTCAACAAAAGTTTTCATAAAATCCATTACATGGCCACGCTGATTGCTGTAACTTCCTTTCTTTGCTTTAATTCCCTGGGGCCAATAAGCAATCATTGGGGTGTGAATTCCGCCTTCAAAAGATTCAGCCTTGGCGTATTGATAAGGTGTGTTTGCTACATTGGCCCAAACCCTCCCTATAGAACTATATGTCGTTTGCGGACCGGGCATGGCCTGCTTCTGAGTTGCATAAACAATCGGAGATCCCTTGCGCGTTTCACTCGGACGATCGAAACCTGGACCGTACGCGGCGGCATTTTCAGGACTTGCCCCATTATCTGACAAGAATATAATAATGGTATTATCCAATTTCCCGGTTTTGCGTAAGGCATCTATAATGCGCCCAATACCTTGATCCATTCTATCAATCATAGCGGCATGCACAGCCATCGCCTCTGCATCCCAAACTTTGTCCGGATTATTCTCCCAAGAAGTGGTACGACCGAGCGGTTTTGATAATTTAGTCGTATTGGAATCAATAAGACCAAGCTTAACCATCTTTTTATATCTTGCCTCTCTAATTATATCCCAACCGCCTTTATACGTATCCTTATATTTTGCTATATCTTCAGGCTTTGCCTGCAAAGGCCAATGAGGTGCATTCTGAGCAACATATAAAAAAAACGGTTTATTTGTTTTTTTCCACGAGTTGATGTAAGCTACTGCCGTATCATTGATCGCATCAGTTTGGTAATAATCTTTTGGGACAGTTTTTACCGGCTTTGTTCCACTCACTAAACTAAAAGGATCGAAGAAATCTACAACACCCCAAATCGTACCGAAAAACTGATCAAAACCGCGGCTTGTTGGATATTGGCTTATTGGAGAAAAATCACCAAAATCCTTTTTATGATTTAGCCATTCCAACTGCGCCTTTGGATCTTTCTGAACATTGGTATTGGATACGTGCCATTTTCCAGACATTGCAGTATTGTAACCAGCGGTTTTCAGTACTTCAGCAATGGTTACAGTGTTATCCGCAAGCCGGCCTAAGTAACCTGGCTCGTCTTCCGCATCTGTCATTTTACCAATTCCTGCTTGTTGATTGTACAGTCCGGTAAGTAACGATGCTCTGGTTGGACAACATCTGGAGGTATTATAAAACTCTTTATATCGTAAACCATTGCTTGCTAAAAAATCGATATTGGGCGTGTTGATTTCGCCGCCATAACATCCTGCATCAGAGAAACCCATATCGTCGGCCAAAATGACCACAATATTAGGCCTTTCCGGTTTAGTTTCTGTTTTGATTTTTTTAGGGTTTTGATCAAACGCACTTAAAAATATCAGCGCTGAGCCTGAGACGACCGCTAGGGAAAAGAATATTTTTTTTGATTTCATTTCTATTTTTTTTATTGAACGATCTTATTTTTTACCATTGAGCGTCTTTATGGTTTTTACCTCGTTTTCACTAAAAGGCGTTTTATCTTGCCTGAAGATATCATGAAACCATAATTCAGGTTCTTTCCCTCCTGGCATTGGGGTATCCCAGGCATAAATCGTATTGGTTTTACCAGATACAAAACCCCAGTTAATGGCACCGACATTTTCGGCTTTTAACATTGGTAAAATTGTTTGAAATAAACTTCCGTTCCTTCTGGCCATATATTCTGTACAAACCAGTGGCCTTTTATAAGCTTTTAGATCTGCAATTTTAGCCTGATGGCGATCGATATATCCATAGTG
This sequence comes from Pedobacter miscanthi, assembly GCF_032678605.1. Lineage (GTDB taxonomy): Bacteria > Bacteroidota > Bacteroidia > Sphingobacteriales > Sphingobacteriaceae > Pedobacter > Pedobacter miscanthi_A. Next base: position 89,300 of record NZ_JAVTSU010000019.1, on the reverse strand, counting down.
GTGGTAGGTAATGATATCTGAATTTTCAAGCTGGAACTTGTTTAGGTTCTCAAAGTGAGCACCATAATTCCAAACGCCCGCGGTAAGCGGTTGACTGGGGTTTACAGTTTTAGCCCAAGAAAAGACCTGTTTTAAAAGATTTAGGCTTTTATCTACGTAACCGTTATTTCCTGGTTCATTGTATAAATCCCACATCAGAATTCGCTTATCATCTTTATGCACGGTAAGAATATCCTTAACATAGGCTTCCAGCATTTTTAAGCTATCTGGGTTATTTCTGATATCGGTACCGGGATCGCGAAGCCAACCACTATTGTGTACACCGATCTTAGGTTCCGGCTGTTTGCCTGGAGCATATTTATCATTCCAGCAATCATCAAAAAACACAAGGATGGTTTTTACATTATGTTTGGCAGAAATATCCAGATAGTTATCCAATCTTTTCTTGAAACCTTCCTTATCCGATGTCCAGGCGATATGGTGAAGAAATACCCGCATAGTATTAAAGCCGAGTTCTTGCGCCCATCCAAGTTCTTTATCAATCTGAGTCGGATCAAATGTAGTTTCCTGAAACATTTCCAACTGGTTGACCGCACTGGCGGGCTGATAATTGCAACCGGTCATCCAGGCTTGCTTTTTGTACCAGGCATTCGCCTGCTCCGTTGTCCATCTGCTCTGTGCAAAGGATGCGCTGCTGCACAGGCACGTAATTAAAATAAATAGGTATCTCATAATTATTGTATAATATTTTTAGATCAACTGAAATGTCTCAATATCCAGTGTTTTGTGTGCAAAGTTTATTAGCATCTAATTCAGATTGCGGTATCGGAAACAGGACCCGATGATCCGTTGCATTGGCTATACCTCTTGCAATAGCATTGCTGATCAATTTACCCTGACGGACCAAATCTTCACGACGTTTACCTTCGGATACAAACTCCCATCCCCTTTCTCTTAAGATAGCATCCCTAAATAATTCTTTCGATGCAAAATCTGTCAACATAAGCGATACAATCCCCGCCCTTGTTCTTACTTGATTAAGTAAACCTAAACTCTCGGCAGTTGGCCCAGTCAATTCATTTAAGGCTTCAGCACGGGTCAGTAGAATATCGGCATAACGCAATACCGGTACATCCGTTCCGCTATTGTTTCCAACAGTTGCATTATCCCAATATTTGAAACTTCTGGCATTATCCCCTGTTGATAAATCCACAGTTGCATTGCTGGTATTTATATAACTTGTGCAGATTAACGAAAGTCGTTTATCATTTGGTGCAAAAGTACTTGTAAAAGCAGTTCTTAAACGGTACATCGTTGCAAAATTGGACATTGATGATGCGTAAACGTAGTTTGGAAACTGTGGACTGTTTTTATATGCCGGAGGTAAAGCACCTGCCTGATACCAGTTTCCAAAAGGATCTTCCGGACGGCATTGCAAGGCTAAAATAATTTCTTTATTCCGCTCATTTTCAACCCTAAACAAACCTTCAAATGAAGGGAACAGGGAGTAATAACTATAGTCCATTACGGCCTTAGCGGCATCAGCAGCTTTTTGCCATTGTTTTGTGTTCAGAAAAAATTTAGCCAAAATCGCATAAGCCACACCTTTATTATATCTCCCAAAAGCAGCCTCGGCACCGGGGTTAGGTAAATCAGGAATTGATGAGGTGATATCAGATTCAATAAAATCTAACATTTGTTGATTAGTTGCTTTAGCTAACGCACCAGTTTGTGTTTCTGGGGTTCTTAGCGGGACAGCGCCAAAATTATTGTAGAGAATCGCGTAAGCTTGGCCTCTAAGCACCCTTGCCTCAGCAGTGTACAATTTTTTATTGGCATCAGTGGTATTTACCGCAGCAATATTTTGAATCACACTGTTTGCATCCCGGATGGCTCTATAGTTGGGTGCCCAAAGGTCGTCAAAAAATGTTCCTGTAGTTGGATCCCAGGTATAGTTAATCAGCGTAAGTAAACCACCGTTTTCAGCTCCTCCGGTGTTATAACCAATATCGGTAGACACTTCGGCGCCGTTAATTACCCAACGTGAGTTGGTTTGGGTTTGCGCTTGTGCATAGGCACTGAAAAGCAGCGACTTTATACCTGCATCTGAGGTTAAGACATTGTCCGGCGAAAATTCTGAATTTGGAGATACTTCCAGCGATTTTTCGCATGAAGCAAACGAAAATAGCATTCCCGACAATAGTATATATGTTAATATTTTTTTCATCATGACCGATTTTTAAATGTTAAAGCTGAAGATTTACCCCAAAAGTGTAGGTTCTGGAAAGTGGGTAAGAGTTATAATCTACCTTTTGAATATTATCCCCCAAAGAGTTCGCTGCTGGATCCGATCCCGAATATTTAGTCCAGGTGTATAGGTTGGATCCATTTGCAAATACCGATAGGCTGCTTACAAATCTGTTCTTGGGCAATGGCACTTTAACCGTTAACCTTACCGCTTGTAGTCTTAGATAAGAAGCGTCTTCGACAGTTCTGGTATTAACCTGTCTCTGCCCCTGAACATCGTTAGGCAAGAAAGATGGATAATCGTTTGTTGGATTGGTTGGTGTCCAACGGTTCAGATAAGGCTCTGCTAATTTATTTCTTCGAAGATCTACCGGGTAAAGTGCATCAACTAAGCTACTGTTTAATAATTTAGCACCCTGAGATCCTTCCAGAAACACCTCTAGGTTAACAATTTTATAACCAAAGCTGGCATTAAAACCGTAGTAGAAATTTGGCATCGATTTACCAATAATGGTACGGTCATTGGCATCAATAATTTTGTTACCATCTAAGTCACGGTACTTTAAATCTCCGGGACGAACGCCTGCTTGTGCGGTTGAAAAATTATCACCGGTCTGCCAAACACCATCAACAATATAGCCGTAATAAGAACCGATGGATTCGCCCGGTTTTAAAATCCCCAATGCACCGATAGAGCCTACACCGCCGTAAATTACCTGATTTAAATCTCCAAGACTCAAAATTTGATTTTTTAGGGTTGTAATGTTAAATCCGGCATCAATGGTAAAATCTTTTCTATTTAAAATTGATCCTTTTAGGGAGAATTCAAGGCCTGTATTGCGCATGCTGCCGACATTTTGGGTTTGTGATCCAAAACCTGTACTTGCGGCCTGTGGGGTATCATAAAGTAAATCAGATGTTTTACGGTTATAATATTCAATGCTTCCGCTTACCCTCGAACTAAACAAAGCAAAATCTAAACCTAAATCTACCTGGTTAGCCGATTCCCATTGTAAATCAGGATTGGCGCTTCTAGTCGGATTTAAAGAGCTGTATCTGGTTCCGCCAAAAATGGCATTTCTACCTGCAGAATAAGTGCTGAAATAAATATAGTTGGCATTAGGTTGATTTCCGGTTGCGCCATAACTTATTCTCAATTTCAAATCACTAAGAATTTTGTTCTCTTTTAAAAAATCTTCATCATGGATTTTCCAGGCCACTGCCGCCGATGGAAAATAACCGAACCTTCTGTTCGGTCCGAACCTGGCAGAACCATCTGCCCTTAACGATGCGGTTAATAGATATTTGCCCTTATAAGCATAATTAACTCTGCCTAAAAACGAAACCAAAATATTTTCTTGCCGGCTATTGCTGACACTATTTAATGTGTTATCGCCCGTACCCAAACCATCGTAAGTTAAATCTGGCAATGCAAATGATCTTGAGCTCCCAATTAATGAACTGGAAGTATAGCGCTCATAAGTGGAACCTGCAACTGCAGCGATACTGTGATCGCCAAATGTTTTATTAAAATTCAATGTGGCCTCACCTAAATAGTACGCACGTTTACCGTCGCGGACATCAGCGTATCCATTATAAGATGCTCCTGTTAAAGTAGTTGGATCAATCCAGAAATAACGTTGGCTATCGTTTACATCCGCACCGGCTCTTACCTTTGCAGACAAGGAAGGGATAAAATAATATTCTGCATAAATATTTCCGATTGTCCTATAAGTATCGCCCATTCCATATTGTCCATTAATTACGGCCAGGGGATTGTCCATCGGATTCATTAATGCCGAACGATTGTAGCCGCCTGTAGCAGTATAAGGTGCGGCAGTTGGATCATAATTTTGAGCCATGTAAAGCGCACTAGCATTATCATTCAAACCAACGCCTGTTGCATTATAATTATCTCTGCTGTAGGAAGATTCTAAACTAATCCCTACTGCATATTTTTGTGCCACCGAATGCTCTAGGTTTACACGGCCACTGTATCTTTTATTCCCGGAATTCAACATAATTCCATCCTGATCGTATAATCCGGCGGAGATATAAAACTTGGTATTGCCTCCACCCCCGGAAAACGAAATATCATGACTTTGAAGCGATGCTGTTTTCAGTAATAAAGATTGCCAATCGGTATTGGCATTTGTGCCTGTAACACGGGTGGTTGGTAAATTGCCCAAATCAATAATGCCGTTTATGGCCTGTGTATATTCATCACCGGTCATAAATGTGAGCAAACGTGTGCCCTTTTGCGTTCCGACAGAACCATTGTAGTTTACTTTTAGTTTTCCGTTATCGCCTTTTTTAGTGGTAATAATTACAACTCCATTTGCACCCCTGGAACCATAAATTGCCGTTGCCGAAGCATCTTTCAAAATTTCTATCGAAGCGATATCTGATGGATTTAAATTATTCATCGCTGAGCGAAGATTCGGATTACTGGTTGTTCCACCGGGGGCAGAACTTCCAATTGCAGATCCATCATTAACTGGCAGACCATCGATTACATAAAGTGGGCTGTTATTACCCGTAATGGAAGTAATTCCTCGGATCTGGACACTCATTGCAGCACCGGGCTCCCCACTTTTCTGGTAAATTTGAACGCCGGATGCTCTGCCTACCAAAGCCTGTTGTACGTTTACATTAGCACCTTTTGTCAGGTCGCCGGCTTTTAGTGAAGTAACCGAACCAGTAAGGTCACTTTTACGTACCGTACCGTAACCCACCACCACAACATCCTCTAAATTCCCGGCTTCTGGTTCTAATGTAATATTTAAGCTTGCTCTTTTATTTACTTCGATTTCAATATTTTTGTAGCCCACAAAACTCACCTGCAAAACTGCATTTGAAGGCGCATCTATCGTGAAGATTCCAGATGCATTGGTGCTTACTACAATAGGTTGGTTTTTAACTTTTACAGTAGCACCAACAATGGTTTCTCCCTTTTCGTCTTTCACTACACCCGTTACGCGTGAAGTTTGGGCATAAACTGCGTTGGTTATACTGCCACAAAAAATCAGTAATACACTCAGCAATTTAAAAAGCTGGCTTTTGCCTGTAAAGGGGAAATTGAATGCCATTCTCGAAAAATCAAACCTTCGAGTTTTCATTTTTTCTTTCATTTTTAATGATGGTTAGGGAATTAAGATAAAATAAATAGCACCTGCAATTGTTTGTTGCTAAATATTCGATAGGATTTTTTTATTAATTGAGACTACCTCAATTTTACATTTTTCGACATCAGCCCGATGCCGGATATAAAACTTTAAAAATTGGCGATCTTAAATTGTAAGTTATATTCATGAAATAAGGACTGACGTGTAAATACATAAAAACAACACCAAAAAAGTCTCTAGATTTTGTTTTCTTTTTAATCAAACCCTGTCTGCACAGAATATGTCACCACTTCTATAGGTTAAACCCGAAGCTAATTTCAAAAAATTAGGTCCCTTTATTTTTTGTAGGGTTAAAGTCTACCTCCTGGGAATGGAGCTTATTGATAAGCGTCTTTTGTAAAGTTTTTTTCATAACGTTTAATATTTGGTTTGTAAGTCGATCAATTTCAAATTTGATCAATCAAATAAAAACAATTCGAATATTACATTCTGATCAATTTTTCGCGGAATTGTCTCAAAATAGTATCGTTAATTTACTTTTCGTTATTACATAGTGGTTTAATCTTTACCTTGACTTCCGATTACACCAAACAGCCCCAAAATACATTTGCAACTCTTCTTCGATTTTTTAACTTTGGATACCAAGTTATGAGCCTTCTTCAAACCAGATTATTTATTTTTTGTCTCTTTCTGTTTTCAATTAGGCCAGCGTTTGCCCAACCCTATTATTTCCGGCACTACCAGGTTGACGAAGGACTATCCCATAACACCATAATCAGTTTACTTCAGGATCATAACGGAATGATCTGGGTCGGCACAAAAGGCGGTCTAAATTCTTTTAACGGACATAATTTTAGGTCATATTTTAATAAAGCCACCAGCTATGGTACAATTGGAAACAATTTCATCAATTCATTGAATGAAGACAAAAATGGTATGATCTGGATTGGCACCGGACGAGGAATTTTGCGTTTTGATCCCGTTAACGAGGTTTTTTTTCAGATTCCGTTTAACATTGCGGACGGAATAGAACAAATTAAAGTTGATCAGGCAAATAACATCTGGTTTTTGAAAAACAACATGCTCTGCAAATACAATCAGCTAAAAAAGCGCCTCACTTACTTCCCTGGTGTTATTGGGAATGCGATGATGTTTGATAGCAATGGGAAATTGTGGATTGGAAATCATTATGGCGAAGTGTTTAAATTCGATCCCGCAAATAATAGTGTGTCGGACTTTGTTCAGGTATTGAATAAAAAATTGCCCTACAATCAAAAACTCATCAGCAAATTACTGATTCTGAAAGATCAGATCCTAATTGGCACGACCAAACATGGTCTGCTGACTTATAGCCTCATCACAAAAAAGACAAGAGCGCTTCTATCCGAAAACAAAGATAATACAGATATCTACGTGAGAGACATTATCTCTGCAGAACGAGAAAATTATTGGGTAGCAACAGAAGCCGGAATATATGTTTACAATCTCAAAACAGGCCGATTTACCAAAGTTGAGAAAGTTCTGAGCAATCGCTATTCAATTTCTGATAATGCGGTTTATTGCCTACTTAAAGATAACGAAAAAGGATATTGGGCGGGCACTTTTTTTGGTGGATTAAATTATCTTTCTCCAGAAAACATCAAGTTCGAAAAGTACATCAATATTAAAGAAAAAAATTCCATATCCGGTAATGCCGTGCGCGAAATTTGCAGTTACGATAACAAAAATATTTGGATTGGTACAGAAGATGCCGGCGTAAATCGGCTAGAGCTCAAAACAGGTAAATTTACTCAATTTACCACGACGGGGCTTTCCAATAATTTGTCTTACCCAAATATCCATGGCCTTTTAGCTACAAAAGATAAACTCTACTTAGGCCCATTTCTGCACGGCTTGGAAATCATGGACATAAACTCGGGCAAAATTATTAAAAGACATGGTTTTATTGATTCGGGAGATGGATTTACAAGCGATTTCGTAATGTCTATCTACCAAACCTCGGATAAAAGAATTTTAATCGGGACGGTTAATGGTGGGCTGTATGAATTTGACGAAAAACGGGATAAGTTTAAGCGTTTGATGTTTATGCCTGAAAACTCCAGTATATATGCACTTTGCGAGGATCACAATGGCACAATCTGGGCTGGAAGTTTACAAAACGGTGTGTTCTATTATAATCCTAATAGTGATTTAAATGGTAATATAAAATTCAACAAAAAAAATGGCTTTGACTATCAGATTCAGGGTATATATGAAGATAGCCGCCATTTTTTGTGGCTCGCCAGCGAAGGTGGGGGATTGATCCAGGTTGATCCAGATCGAAAAAAGATCACTAAAATTACGACAAGAAATGGCCTGCCAAGCAATTATCTATTTAGAATGCTGGAAGATAATGCTGGCAATTTATGGATAAGCTCACTTAAAGGATTGATCTGTCTAAATTTAACTTCCAAAAAGATCAAGATTTTTACCAGAGCCAACGGATTGATTACCGATCAGTTTAATTACAATTCCGCCTATAAGGATATAAACGGAAAGATGTATTTTGGAACGGTACAAGGGCTTATTTCTTTTAATCCTACTGATATATTGTTAAAATCAGTTGCGCCCCCACTCTACTTAACCGCATTCCAGGTAAATAATGAGGAAGTAACACCGAACAAAAACGGCGCTGTGCTTTCTCAGGCAATCCAATACACCGATACTATACATTTAAATTACAATCAATCGAGTTTTAACATTGAATTTGCCACTTTCAGTTATACTTCTCCAAAAACGATCGATTACACCTATCGAATGGAAGGCGTAGGCAACAACGAATGGACGAATCTAAAAAATAATCAAAAGGCTTATTTTACAGATTTAGCACCAGGCACTTACAATTTTATGATTAAAGCCAGTGATCATCTTGGCGGCTGGGTAAGTAAAACCCGACATATCGTTATTCAAATCCATCCACCTTTTTGGAAAAGCGGATATGCTTATTTTTTTTACCTGTTGCTGGTTTTGATTCTATTTTATCTTTCGGCAGATTATTATCGAAAGATGCTCGAATCTAAAAATCAAAGGAAACTTCAGCTTTTCGAATTTGAAAAAGACAGGGAAATATACCAGGCTAAGATCGAGTTTTTCACCAATCTTACTCATGAGATTCAAACTCCGTTAACGCTGATAAAAGGCCCGGTTGAACGGATTCTTAATCGCATTGAAGATGCACCCGAGATTAAAAAAAGCTTGCAGATGATTGATAAGAACACCAACAGGCTCCTTGCACTCACCGCACAATTGCTGGATTTCAGGAAGACCGAGATTAACCAGTTCGGATTGAGTTTTGTAAAGCTAAATATTATTCAGGTTTTAAGGCAGGAAGTGATTCTCTTCAAGCCTGAAATAGAAAAAAAACATATTAAATTCGAACTTAAGCTCCCAAAGACCATTTTAATTGCTTTTGTAGATCATGAGGCATTTAGGAAAATCATCAGTAATCTGCTATCCAATGCCCTAAAATATGCGCGTTCAATAATAATAATCGAGCTGTTGCCAACTGTCGAAGATAATAACGAATTTGCGATTCAGTTTGCTACGGATGGCGAACCTGTCCCAAAGGAATTGAGGGAGAAAATATTTGAGCCTTTTTACCGAATGAGTAGAAACATTGATAAGCCGGGAACTGGTATTGGTTTACCAATTGCCAGATCTTTAGCAGAATTACATAATGGAACGCTAGTTATGGCTGACTCCGAAAATGAATTAAATATCTTTGAATTAACATTGCCTATTCACCACTCAATAGAATTTAACTTAAGCAAGTGGAAAAAAATTTAACTAAAACCGATCTACTTCTGATTATAGATGACAGCGAAGATATCCTCGATTTCCTTACCGAGATCTTCTGCGATGGCTATGATATAGTGACTGCAGAAAGCGCAGAACAGGCGTTATCAATATTGAAAAACAATGTTATCGATTTAATTATAAGTGACATTATGATGCCCGGAATTGATGGGTTTGAGTTTTGCCAACAGGTTAAATCAGATATCGATTATTGTCATATTCCGCTGATCCTGCTAACTTCTAAAAATACCTATCAGGCTCAGATAGCGGGCTTGGAAGTCGGTGCTGATGCGTATGTTCAAAAACCTTTTTCTCCGCAGTTTCTGTTACTTCAAGTCGCCAATCTATTAAAAAACCGATTTAAGGTTAGAGAGCACTTTTCGAATACACCGGCTGAAGAGAGTTGGATTACAACACATCGTAAAACCGATGGGGTATTTATGAAAAAAGTTGAAGAATATATTCACTTGAATATAAAAGATACAAATTTAGAAATCGATCAATTGGCTTATCACATGAATATGAGCCGCCCTACTTTTTACCGTAAAGTAAAAGCAATTTCTGACGTTAGCCCAAAAGATCTGATTAACATTGTGCGCTTAAAAAAAGCGGCAAAATTAATTGAGGAGAACGGCTTAAAACTTTTTGAAGTTTCCCAATTGGTTGGTTATCGTTCGCAAAGCATTTTCGGAAAGAACTTCCTTAAATACTTTGGGATCAATCCCATTGAATATGCAACTCAATTCAAGAATGTATAACCTGTATATTCACTGATAGTACCCCTATTAGCGAAACAATGTTTTTTAACATTCAAGATATCCTCAATAGCAGAAAAAGGGAGCTTGGACAGCCCATCTCCACTCCAGAAGCACTTGTTCTTCGAGGATTCTTAAAATGTCCAAAATGCCACCGATCTTTAAGTGGAAGTTCATCAAAAGGAAAGCAAAAATACTTTACATATTACCATTGCACTTCTGCATGCGGTATACGTTTTCGTTCTGAAAAGGTAAATGAAGCATTTGCGCTAGAGCTATTGAGTTATTTACCGCGTAATGGATTTGAAGAGATATTTATTGAAACTATTGCAGATGCTTATCAAAATCAGGTTGGTTCAATTTTGGATGAGCGAAAAGTTTATTCTAAACAGATACAGGACCTGAATAAAAAAATTGAAAAGGCAAGAGATTTACTATTAGATAATGATATAGATGCTATAGACTTTAGGGCAATCAAAAATGAGTGTAGTGAGAAAATCTCTATTGCAGAATCTAAGTTATCTGAACTCCATACAAAAAACAAGGCAGTCCTGAACATCAGACCTATCGCTGAAAGAGCAATTAAGAATTTAACGAATCTTGATTTATTTTACGAAAATTCCAGTGTTGAAGGGAAAAGATACCTGGTGAGTTGCCTTTTTCCTGAAAAAATGGAATATGATGGAGACCGATATCGAACACTTTTGTAAGGCTTTGAAAGAATCGTGCATCGGACTCAAATTTTAAACCGCGAATATCCTATTTTATTCGCTTAGTCCACAGATTTTGTAACTGATCCCGTATCTACTTGATAAACAAGAAATTAGAAGGCAAAAAAAAGGGGCAAAAGACTATTAAAAATCTCTTGCCCCGTACGGGGTGGCTGATGGGGGATGAATCCAACAAAAAAGCCAACGATTTAACCGCCAATATAGTTACCTCAATTAGTACATACTTTATCATAGTTGGATTACTGACGCAAGAATTTTAATATATTTTACAATAAAATTATTTCAATCCGACCATTTTTAGAAGCTCCGCTTCTTTGGCTGGATCATTTAATTTGATTGTGATGCTGACCTCGTACGCTGACTTTACCAATACGGGGTTCGTTTTTACGTCAGACACGGAATGTACGTTTTCCATCAAATCATAAACTGAAACCTGCAATAGTTCAGCAACTTCATATAGTCTATTTATAGTTAAATCAGATTTTCCACTTTCGATTTTACTATATGCCGCCTGTTTTATGCCAAGTTCATTGGCAACATATTCCTGACTAAAGCCTTTGCTAGCCCGAATATTCCTGATTTTAAGCCCTAAATCATTCATGGATGTAAAATTATTGCATTGATTTTGAATTAGTTATGACTTAAAGTATTATTTTATTCATTAAAAAGTTGTTTTTATTCATTAAAGTAGTGAATATTGCTGTATGGAATTATTACTTAAAAGAATAAATCATTTGTTTGACTTTGTAATAATGCAAATGCAATACCTATAATTTATGTTATGATATATATAAATGAGTAATTGCCCAATAAACGTAATAGAGCAATTCCGAATATTATCGCTAAAAAGAATAATTACAATTTGACTACAAACAAATGGAAACTTTAGAAAAACGCCGAGCCACTAGAAAACCTATAGGTAAAAATGATGTATCGAAAAACAGAAAAACCCAAATAAAAAAACATACAACTATGCACACCAACACAATCCAATCACTGCTTACTGCTAAGGGCTTTAAAAAGGTAGTACCTACTGACGAAATATTGCAGGCATTAGATAACATGACTTTGCACCGTTTCAACAAAATTTTAGATAACAAAGTAAAAATGACATTAGAGGAGGCAGCGGCTTTTGCTAATTGGTTAAGCGTTCCTATTGAAGATTTAACCACCACCCCTACCCAACAAACACACACTCTTGCAGACAAATTCGGCCTAAATCATTAAGTCATGAGCAAACAAACTAAAACTATTTCGAACGCTTGGGAGGCGGAAGAATTAATAATTAAAATGATGGCACAGCAGGACGAAATTAGAACCGCTAGGGATCAGGCCAGAACTAAAGCCACAAATGCCGTCCGTGATGTACAATACCAGTTCTATATGTGCAAAGCCACAATATTTGACAACCAGTTTGTCGAGTTAACCCAAAAAATTGATCCGGTCGCTGAATTTTTAATTATACCGCAATGACACCGGCAGAATATTTAGAAAGCCAAACCAGGTATAAGGAACTTTCAAAACGACAGTTGCAGCTTGAAGCGCAAATCTTATCAAACCAAAATGATCAGAACGCTTTAAGCCAATTAAGAGCCGAATATCGGCAGGTAACAACAGAACTATCAAATATTTTAATTAACAACATTGATCAGGCATCACATGGCAACTCTAACTAAAAAAGAACTAAAAGTATTAAAAGAATTTGGCGATAACCCTAACTACAGGATCGAGACAAACAGCCGAAACCAAATCGTAGCTGTACCTGTAAAGCCAGATAACAGTATGGAACGCTTCGAAGCTGGCCAGGAATTTAAATTAAACAAAAACGCTTCTTTTTTCACAAATATTATATACCGATTTGATCCATCAACCGGTGTAGTAACCAATAATGAAGGGGTTGATGCTATGAAGATCATTGCGGCGTATCGTGATGGTTTCATAGTTGGTAGAACTGGCAGGGAATCACGAATTATCAATTTTTCGGACGTAACCTTTAACGACCATGATTAAAGATAAAAATTTCAGAGGTATAGTGTTGCGAAAAATCGATGATGACGATGAAGCAGTAAATTTCGCGATTATGGAATTAGCTACCGGCAAATTTGTAGATCATGTATCTAAAACTGGCCGGATCACCTTTAGGGTAAATCCGTTTAACGCAAACTATTTTTTATCTAGGAGTTACGCAAACCGTTGGTTAACAGAAAAAAAAATAGATGACACAAAGTTTCAAGTTGTGGCTTTCGAAGAAGCTTACGATAAAGAAACAAAGGAATTAGACGATTTTATCAATTACGGAATTTTACCTGATCTTGAAAATGACTAATAGAGATAGATTTTTAGCTGGCGAAAGCTTTTTCTATCGCGGTTACCTCTACCGGTATAGCAATGATTGGCTTTTAAATTACCTTGGTGCACGTTGGAATTATTATGCTGCATGTGATCCCAGCAATGAAACAGCGCTTTGCGTTATTTACGTCTTTGGTAACCAGGTTACTGAAATAATTGATTATACCTTACTAAGTTTTGGGACACGATGAAAAAGCCATTTGAAACCTATAACGGTGGCAAAGGTGCCAACGGTGTACACCAACAGATTATAAATCACATTCCGCAGTGTGGTTTATTTATTGATGCAATGGTAGGTAACGGTAGCATATTTTTAAACCTTTCATTACCACGGTTAACCATAATAAACGACATTGATCGCAACGTTATAGCGAAATATGACGTTAGTGGATCTAAAACTGAGATATTAAAATATAACACTACTTATTCCTGGCTGATCGTTCAATATGATGGAATGCCCGGGGTTTTCTTTTATTTCGACCCGCCCTATCATTTTGATGTTAGAAAATCCAAACAGGCTCTTTACAACACAGAATGGAATCACGATGAACATGTGGATTTCCTGGAGCAATGTATCATGGTCAAAAGTAACTGTATGATATCGCATTATCCATGCGAATTATATGATGAAATGCTAAAGGGTTGGTACACGCACGATTTTCAAGCCACGACCAGGAACGGCGTCCGAACCGAGCGTATTTATATGAACTATCCACCACCGGTAATATTGCAGGATTTCCGATACCTGGGCAAAAATTACAGGGAGCGCCAACGTATCAAAAGAAAGATCGAGCGTCATTTGAGCAAATTGGAAAGCTTACCGGCCGACGAAAGAACTGCGATACTTTCATCGATCACAGTTAAATACAGCGCTACTGCAGAAAGATTTATTAATTCAGCAACGCCACTTACAACGATATTAGAATCGACAGATTTTGCTCGAGCATCGTCAAAAAAGGAGTTGTTGGCCATAGACACTTTTCTAACCGACAAAACCAGATAAATATGAGCGACCAAACAAACAACCGTATCAATTTTAATGAAAATTGGAACGGTAAACTTCTTTGTAACTGTTTCACAACGATAAGGCTTTTTGATGTTAAATACGAATTGGGAGGTATTTACGACATAGCATTAAAAGATAAGGTATCGGGACCGGCTGAAATAGTTTTTCTTAAGGAAATAACCTTAAATCAAATAACCGTGGCAATGGCTTACACTGATATTGGTTATTCACCTACCCAGGCGCGGGAAATGATAAAACAGTTTTATCCGTCTGTTCCCGACATTGAAAATGCAAAATTTATTTACATCGTTCTAAAACGCACTACTCAAGATGTTAACCTTTCTAACCAAATTGACAAAATCGGAACTATTCAAGCTGCTGACATTCCAATACAGAGATGACTTCACTACATCAGCTTTACTATGGATGTTTATCGTAGTTATAGCCCAAAAACTTCAACTAACTTTTTTCAATTAAGAAGCACGAAAAAAGCGGTGTCACATTGGGAGTGTGTACACCGCTTAAGTTTTACCAAACAAACTAATTATGCTAACGCAAGAAACACGCCAAAAAACCAAATACAATATAAAAAAACGGTTACTTAAGCTTCCAGGCGAATATTATAAAAACCGTTACCAGTTATGTTTATTAATCGGGATCACCGATAGAACACTGATAAGATGGATTGAAACAAAAATCGATCAGCATTTTAGCATTCCTACAGACCAGTTCTACGAAATAGCCGGTTTCCTTGATTGCAATCCAACTGACCTAATCAATATGCCTGATGAATAATCTATCAACTGCCGACCTGTATAGAACAGCATACAATAATGATGCTCCTGATGTGCTGCTTAAGAAAATATCGGAACTACAGAACACTTTGGATCAGGCAAAACAAAATCCATCCAAAAACCTAAAGGCAATAACTTTTTACGAAAGTATTGTTGGCGCAATGAAATACGCATGGTCACAGATGATTGAACAGGATCAGGTATATAAACAAAATCAGTTTTTAAAGCGTGAAAACGACTTTTTAAAGGAACAGGCAGCCTATCTGAACAATGAACTTAACAAATACAAAACTGTGGAGCAATTAACGGTAAGTGGCGAATTAAACGAAACTATCGCAGCTGTTAACGAATTCCTTAAAAACAAACTTCCAAATGAGTAATATCGATATAGAAAACGAAGAAATAGACCTGTTAGAGCCGGAATTAGAGGACGGAGAAACGTTAAGCCCTCACGATGTAAAATTTTGGAAAACAACCTATGAAACTAATAAGGAGACAGGAAAAGCGCGACTAAAAAGCATTACCATCAATAAATTAAAATTATTGAAGGTATTTTTTCTTTTAGGTTTCCGAAGGCTAGACATTGACGATCAATCGACGTTTATCCGGATCGAAAATAACCGTGTAATTAAGCGTATAACAATTAACCAGGTAATTGATACATTCTTTGAATACCTGGATGAAAAGGATTTTTGGTTTGATGATGAAAAATCGCTCAACCTGGATATGATAAAAGAGAAATTTATCACGAGTCCGGGCAGTTATTTTAAAGAAGATAAATTGTACCGGCTTAATCTGTTTACAAAGGAAAAGATCGAATTTAACACTGATACGCTTAACGAAAAATTCCTTTACTATAAAAATGGATTTGTCCGAATCACTAAGGCAGGTGTTGAATTTAATGACTACAGTAAGCTTGAAAAGTATATTTGGGAGAGTGAGGTACTAACACGCAATTTTACTTTTACTAAGTACGAAAACAGTTACGTTGGCCAGTTTGTAAATAAAATCTGCCAAAGTGAAGCTGCCGACGTTGGAGATCGAATAAAAGCTTTAAAGATATTAATGGGCTATTATATGCATTCTTTTACCGATTGCAAGTTAATGGCCTTAATGCTTACGGATAGCAAGATCAGTGAAGAAAACGAAGCCAACGGACGTACAGGAAAATCTCTTTTTTGCAAAATTTTGGGGTATATGCTAAGTAGGAACCCAGAAAAACTGGACGTTAAAACTTTTATCGATATATCCGGCAAAAATTTCGATCCAAAAGAAAAACATCGTTATCAGGATGTAGGCTACGAAACCAAGATCGTTGTATTAAATGACCTAAAAAAATATTTTGATGTTGACTGTATCTACAACGACGTTACCGAAGGTGTAACGGTGGAGCGAAAAAACATGTCTCCTTACCGAGTTAAACCAAAGATAATTTTGACTACCAATAAAACGGTAAAAATCGAGGGCGACAGCTCTAAAGACAGATTTTTAGAGTTTGAGTTTTCAGACTATTTCAGTAAGAAACGCACACCAGAAATGGAATTTAAACACTGGTTTTTCCGCGATTGGGATGCTGATCAGTGGGCGCAATTCGATAATTACATGATTAGTTGCGTTCAAGATTATTTCGTTGCTGATTGTAAGCTTATGGAACCTGAGCATATTAATCTTAACGCACGCAAGCTTAAAGAAAACACGGCTGTTGTATTCCTGGACTTCATGAGCGATTTAAAAATACAGTTTAACCAATGGTACAATAAAGCGGAATTGTTTAGTGCATTTATAAGGAGATACCCTGATTACGATAACCAAAAATTCAAACAAATGCACTTTACAGGATGGGTTAAGCTTTACACCAAATATATGCCAGAGTTTGAAGAGTTCAAAAAAGAACGGGATGAAAAACGGAGTGATGATGTTATCGAAATGATGTTTAGAAAAGCTTCCAATGTGGAAGATGAAATAATGTAAAATTTAATTGAGATATGACAAATCAACTAGCGATTGAAGATTACTGCTGGTATCTATCGAGACCAACAAGTTACAACTTGCCTCCATGTATTGTATTTAGAGGCACGTTTAAAATTGAAGCCTTACCCGTATTTGGATTAAACCCAGGTGATAAAGTTAACCAGATAGGTGTCAAAGTTGGCGGGTCGGCCGCAGTAAATAGAGAAGATTACTTTAAGACTTATGTGGAATATGTGGGTATAAGACATGAACGGATGGGTGAGCGCATAGAAAAATTGTTGATGTTCAAGGTTCAGCAATCGGAATCCGATGGTACAGATGACCCAACGCACTTAGGATACATAGTCATAGAAGCCGATGGGATTACCGAATTGAAAGTACCATGCATAAAAACAAACACTAACAGAATTTTTAAGCCATATTTTAAACTATACAACAATGAAAAATTACACGAAAACACACAAAAACCCTAAAGCAGCTGCAAGCCACAACAATAAGATTAAAAAGCGTGGCGGGATTGTAACAGCAAGGAAAACGAAAAGCGGAACCGTACTTGACTACAAGTTTCCTATATCGAAGCAAAAGGAGTTATTTTAAAACAGAAACGGCCATAAGTTTAAAACCTATGGCCGTTTTCTTTAATTAACGCTCTCAATACAATAATAGCAAAATTAATTAATCTGGGCAACCGTATCGATCAAAATTTCGGCATCTGCCGCCGTAAACTGATCAGTGTTAAAATACACTTTCCATCCATCCATTGTGTGATTGATGGAACCACGGTAAAATCTATCTATCATAATGTCATAGCTCCCACTACCGCCATTTGGTTGCGACAGCTCAACATTCTTTATTTCGTCTCCGAAAGCTGCTTTAAATTCAATCTTGCTCATAAGATTTTTATTTATTACCTGTAAGAACATTTTTTTTGGGGATAAGTTTTTTGCTTGCCTCTCCCCTATCGGAGAGGTTTTTTTATTATTTATAATCTACTCTTTTCCATTTAATAAAAATATCAATATTAACCTCGTTTTCTATATATACTATTCCCTTATTCCTAAACGTAGTTAAAAAAAAGTAAATCAAGTAGTTAAGTAAAACAGTATATATTCCAAACCTATTCCGAGACTATTCCGAAGTATTCCGTTAAATGATTGCACCGGAATAGGTAAAACTGCACTTAGGACTTTTTCGGAATAGCTACGGAATACCCTATTTTACATAACTACTTGATTATCAACCAACGGGAGAGCGGAACACGTAAAACGGAACAATTTGACCCCCACTTTGTAAATGACAGTCGCTGTTGTCAGCAAACAAGCTTTAAACCGCGTTTACATAGTTCCATATTTGTAGTGTTGGTACTCCCAATACCAAACCAAACAAACTAAAAAACTAATGTCTTTAACCGAAAACACAGACCAAAACCCTGCTGCAACTGCTGTTGAGCAAAAACCCGATCCGTCTGCTGTACCTGTTCCGGTGCCAGCTGCTCAACCGGCGGTACCGGAAACGGTTAAACAACCCCGAAATCAGCATTTAAGATCAGATAATCCAAAAATCAAACAGTTTTCGGCACGCTGTACGCAAGCCCAATTTGATAAGATTGAAAGCGCAATGAAAGCAAACAAATGCGTTGATATTGTCGATTTGATGCTGTTTTCAATTAAACTGCATGAAAACGATGTGTTTTCATCATTTAAAACTAAACAGAATGCGTAGAGGTCAAAACACAGTAAAGTTTAATGAACTAGCTAAAAGAACTATGGAACTAAAACCAACAAATGAAATTTTAACCAATGATAATCCCGAAAACGCTGTTTTAGTAGAATCTGATTTGGTTGAAGTAAGTAAAACGCAGTTGAATGAACTGATCGAACAGAACAAATCAATGAAAACAGATATTGGCGAACTGGTCGGTTTGTTTCAAATCTTTACCCCGATACTTTCTGGTAAAGGAATAATTGGTTTAATGGCAGCTATTCCGACACTGGTCAGTGATCCCACTATCACTGGAAAAGTAAATAGCCTAATGCCAATTATTGAAAAGTATTCAGTTAATCAGCACCATGCACAATAAACCATTTGATTTGGGCGATGTACTTGCAGCACCGGTAAACGTTGCTGCATCGCCGGTGATGTCCGAAGAAATTTTCGATACTGAAATGGGCGAAGAAATCCTGCAACCGGTTAAAGAGCCTATTCAGGAACAACCCTTTGTTGATGATCCGCAATTTGCTATGCCGCCAAATCACCTGGCAGAAACCATTGTGGGTATGCTCGACGGTTTGCAATCGTCTCTGATCCCGCTTTGGCGTAAAAAATCCATGTTTACAGCTAAAGAACTGGAAATACTGGATAACATGGATACTACCGGCGGTCACGCTTACCTCGAAAACAGCCCCGAATTTCGCATCTTATTAAAATGGAAAAAGCATTTAGAGGTTTGCGAAAAAATGCCGTTTACAGTGTCTGAAAAGGAGCGGTTGGTCATCGCTACCGCCCGGTATTGCGCTACAATGCAGGTACAGGTATCACCGTTTACGGGGTTATTAATGGCTTTTGGCGAAGTTGCTGCAACTCGATTTGTTTACATAATTTCTGAATAGATGAGGTTTTCTATAGGTACAAAACTTGCAATATTGCTAGCTAGTTCTGGTCTTTCACTGGCTGGTGCTTCCGCAATGATCAGTGTAGAATCCAGGTCACACACGGTGCTTGTACTAGAAGATAATACGAAAGCAGTTATTCCAACAGAAAAGCGCAAGGAATCGGAAGCTATTAAAATCGATCCATACACCGGCGGACTGGATCTTAATCCCATTTCATTTAGCATGCCTGGTATGTCTCCAAAGGAATATGGTTTATCAATTTACCACGGAAATAAACGTAAACGTACTAATAGGTTACGTTTTAGCCATAATGCAAAATTAAAACGCCGATAATGTTAATTGCTTTGATATTCTTTTGTGCCGCTGTTTTCGTACTTCTTTGGTTGTTCAAGGAGGTTCTAATTTATATCCATTGCACGTGGGGTATCAGAAATTACATTTTGGATCACCTCTATTATCTGTACACACTGATAATCAAAATTTTCAATTTATGAAACGCTTTATTTTCGGCTTTACAGTTGGCTTTGTAGCTGCTGGAGCATTTATCCCACGTATGCTAAGAAATATTTTAACCGAAAACAGGCTGATCAGTGATAACGGGCATATCGAGCGGAACAAAAAACTAATGGCAACGATAACCAAAAACCAACTTACCAACCATGAACACAGAAACAACTATTCCAACAACGATTAAGGCATTCGGCAATGATTACGTTTTTCAGGCGGTGATTGACGATGCTACCGATATGGAAAACACCAAAGAAAATTGGCGCAAAGCCGGTCATTTTACAATGGTCAAAAAAGGCAATAGGTTGTATGCCAGCCAGGAAAGATTAAGAGGTTATTAATGAGCCGCGACCTTCATTACAGCGCCATTGTTGTTGGCCAAAAGGGAGTGGGTAAAAGCACTAAACTGGCAACGATTGCTAAGCAGTATCATCCCAGCTTAAAAGTTCTTATAATCGATGTAAACGGATCACCTGCATACAACGCATTTAAACAGGTTGAACCCAAAGATATAGTAAGACTTCAAAAGGGAATTTTCAGGCTCTTAGGTACGCCTGATCTGGCAACACTGACAACAATTGCAACCAAGTTTAGGGATGGACTTGTAATCTTTGAAGATTGCACAAAATACATATCCGGCGCGGTACATCCGTCGATCAAAACATTCTTAGTTGATCATAGGATGTACAATTGCGACCTGATCTTTACTTTTCACTCTCTTAAACGGGTTCCACCTTTTTTTTGGGAAATGATAAGTTATTGCGTTCTGTTCAAAACCGCAGAAGTATTTGAGAACCCGACAAACAAATTTCGCATTCCCAACTATGAAAACATGCTTAAAGCCTTTAATGAGGTGAAAACAAATAAGGATTTAAGATTTAATAAAACTGTAGAAACACTGATCTAATGACTAAACGAGACAAAGAAATTGCAGGTAAACTGTTGGTGCTTATAACTGCATACGAAGCCAATCAGATCGAAATCAAAAAGGCCTCAACTTATCAGCGTAAAAGCCCAAAAGAGGGCTATGTTTGGTACAAAATAACTTACATCGCTGACAATAAATGTGTTTACGATGGTGCTTTCGAAATGAAAATTGAGGCAGAAATGCAGCTGGGCGATAACATCAACAAATTCTTATTAAATCAATTAGCAACGGTGCTTTAACTATGGTTACTCAGGTTGAGTTTACGATAAAAGCGTATTCCATTAAAGAAATGTACATTTTCTATAATGTAACGTATAAAACGTTCATCGCCTGGTTAAAAAGAGTTGATGACCTGGGAAATTACACAGGCAAAAAATATACACCTGCACAGGTACAAAAAATTGTAGACCACTTAGGTTATCCATAATGAGCATTAAAAATAAAGCTGAAATAGGTGATCAGTTTAAATCTGGTAAATTAAATTACACCGATTGGTTGGGCATACAGAAAGGCCCTGAAAAATTTTTCAATTCAGATGAGTTCCAGAAGATTAAAAACCGGAACCGTAAGAATAAACGTTAAGATTTTACAGAATTTAATTAGAGAGCCCGACACGATCGGGCTTTTTTTTGCCCTAAAATGCCCTTGATTTCCCTTGTATACAATTGTTTGCAGTTGTTATCCCGTAGGTTCCGGAACTGATATGCACGGTCTGTACCTGCCGTAATTTTGAGGTAACGATAACAAAAAATCATAAACCAAACTCAAAAAAGCAAATGTTAAAACACATTAATTGGGGGCAGGTAGCCACAATCGTAATTGCAGCTGTCATTGTCTTTTTCTTACAGAAATACCTAACTAAAACGGTAAAAAAATCTGATGGTACAACAGTTTCCTATGTAGGTAACGACGCGATCGGCACATTTTAATTAACCGTTTTCAATTAACCAACTAACAAACCAAACAAAAAAGAAGAATTAGTATGTACATGACAGCAGAACAGATGGAAGATGAAGCAAACGGGTTATCAAACTACGGTGGACGTGGATATGATGGCCGTGGCGATGACTTTTTACAGTTTTCGGGGCCAGGTGGCGCCGGTAGCTTTGCCGACCCGGTTCATCAAGGAAAAATTTTCAATTTAACAATCACCAATACCACTTCCGGTGGTAGTTCAGCAAACTTAACTGCTTTGCTTTGCCCTGGTCTTATCAGTAACGCTACTGGTTTGATCGCCGACGGTGCATTCAATGCAGTTGGCGGTACCGCTGGCTTAACTGGTGCGGGTTCACCTGGATTGATTGCGCACTTAAATGCATTCATCCAAAAATTCCCTTCGCAGATCGTAGGTTTCAAAATCTCGTCTACCAATCCGGCCCAATTTGAACAAAACATTGTTTTACAAAAACAGTCTCCGTTCAAAACGCACACTAGTAAGCCAATCAACGTAGCTATCTATGCAAGTGAAGCTAATCCAAACACCCAATTGATCACCGTTAAAGAAACTTTCTTTATGGATGCTCAAAGCCAAATTTCTTACCAGGTATTACCGAATACTACGGTAACATTAGGTTTAGTTTTCGGTGTGTCACTTAACACGGCTGGTGCTTTGCGCAAGAAAACGCAAAAAGCTGCTGCATCAAAGTACATCGGGTAATTTGAACTCATAAGGTGAGCGATTTTAAGACAATAGCAGAGCGACACCCTGAAAGTGTCGCTCTTGTTTTTCAAAAGCACAATATAGCAGCCCCATCGAACGAAAAAAACCTGATCAATGCAATAAAAATCAAAGGTGAAGTTTTCACTTATGATTTGGCAGATGCCATTGATAACGAACAAAGCAGTTTTTTAGGGCTGTTCGAAAGCAAAGAAAAACGGGCTGCAAAAAAAGCAGCCAGGCAAGCAAAAAGGGATGAAGCTGCAAAGCTTGCAAAAGAGAATCCCGAGGCCGCAAAAAAGGGCTTTACATTAGATAAGGCACTAAACATTTTGGGTTCCGTGGCCGGTATAGCCGGTACGTTCCTGGGTAGTAAGAACGCCGCTAGATCCGACACAGCTAATAATGGTGTTGCTTCAGCTGATCCCGAAGATTTAAGAACCGAAAGGATTTTGGGAATTGACCGCAACATGTTCTATGTGTTGTCAGTTTTGGGGATCATCTTACTGTTCATGATCATACGGAAAGCTGCAAAATCTAAGTAATATGGTAGAATGGGCAAAAGGCATCACCAAAATAATAATGGTAGATGACCTGGGCGATACACCTGCAAAGGTCAACCGCCGAACCGGTGAAATGTACGGAAGCCGTAAACACCTAACCCGATTACCAAAAGAACAGGTGCTATTTATTTTCTTACACGAAAAAGCACATGTCGAATTACAGACTACCAGCGAATACGAGGCCGATGCAAAAGCCTTTCAGGAATACGCCGATTTAGGCTACTCTTTAAAGGCCAGTGTTAAGGCACTTACCCAGGTGTTGAACGACAAAAATTTAGAACATAATTACCGGATGTACCTACAGCTCCAACGGGCAAAGAAGTACGATGCCACGCATAACGGTAATGTTAAAATTTTAAAAAATGACTAGACCAAGCAGATCAATTTTAGATACAGTCGATAATACCATCAATTCCGAAGCACCTTTATTGACCGGCCTTACCAATGGTGGGCCGGTCACCCTGGGCGAACCAATGCCTTTGGATTATTCAAGGCCAAGCCGTAACGTGGGCGGTGTTTTTGGAAATACGCCATTGACCAACTCACTGAATAACGATGATGGGGATGAGGACTGGCAGGATACCGATCCGATGAGTTTTAACGACGATCAGATTTTTGAAAGTTCCGCTTTCTTAGGTATCCGTATCGGTAAAAAAGCAAAAGCCCGTGGTGCCGCTAAAAAAGCGGCCAGGCAGGCAAAAAGAGCGGAAAAACGCGCTGCTAAACAGGCGGAAGCCGATGCAATAGGACAGGACAGTGTTTGGAAACAACCCGACCTGGTTACACCTACAACCTATGATCCTTTGGGATTGGCCGGCGCTACTCCCGCTGCAGCAACATCAAATGCATCTATGCTCGAGACGCTGAACAATCCAAACAGTACATTCAATCTTAGCAATTTATTGGCACAGGCCGGCATTGCTGCTGGGGGTGTTGGTGTTGCAACCGGTTTAACTGGTTTTGAAAACACCAATACCGAAGATTACGGCTATGATCCTGATGAAGAGGGTGGAAGCCAAAGAAAGCCTAAAACGGCAAAGAACAATACTTTGCTTTATGTCGGTATCGGTGTAGCAGTTGTAGTGATCCTTATTGTTGCCTTAAAAAGTAGAAAATAATGGCAGACTTATTCGCAAAGGAAACTGATAACGTCCTCGACGTTGTAAACCAGGACAGCAGTATTGCCGACGAATTTCAGGGCGGTTTTTTCGATGATGCAGAATCCAATTTTTTGGGGATTGCAATAGGAAAGAAAGCCCGCGCCAGGAAAGCCGCAAAGCGTGCAGACCGTCAGGCTAAACAGAAATATAAGTTGGAAACCGAAAGGATACGCGCTTTGCAGGGCCAGCCGAAAGAAAATGTAGTTTCAGAGATCGCCGGCGGTATCTCAAATATCGCAAGCTCGATTTTTGGAAAGGGTGGCCAGACCGAAGCTGCCGAACCGGCGCAAACATTACTGCAACAGAGACAGGCAGCACAGCAACAGGCGCTTTATGAGCAGCAACAGGCGGCAATGGGCCAACAACAACAGGGCGGTTATGCTGCCCCCGCTCCTGCACAGCCAACAAAGAACAATACTGTTTTATATGTGATAATCGGAGTTGCCGTAATCGGCGCTGCTTTTTTCCTACTAAGAAAAAAATAAATGAAATTTCCAACCTCTTTTAATCCGTACATGGCCTATGCCAAAAAAAATTCGGGATGGATTATCATCGCCGTAATTGCTTTAGGTGTTGCGATATATATCTACTTCAAAGGTAAAAAAGACGGGAAAATTTACATTCCCGATGCGCCATACATCAATGGAGCCGAATCAATCCCTTCCGGATGGAACCCGAATACACTGGCCGACAAACTGTTTAAAGTAATGAACGATGTAATTGTTGCAAGTGGCACAAAGGACGCAGCCTGGAAAGAACTGCTGGCCCTTCCCACTGATGATATGATCATTGCCGTTTATAACACTTTCAACAAGAAATATGCGACTAAAGGCAAAGGCAGTCTAACCGAATGGGTAAATGATGAAATCTATTACGATTACCTGAGCGGTGTAAAAAGCAAACTGTACAATAAACTCAAATCTCTAAGACTAAACTAAACCAAAATGACAAACAACGTTAAATACATGGTAATCGCATTGGTTGTGGCTGGTATCGGCTATTTCCTTTACAAAAAGTACAAACAAGTAAAAAAGTAAGTTATGCGTAATAAGGCGGTTATCATTATTCCATGTGCCATAGCGATTGGCATTATATTATTTTTTGAATACAAGAAAAAATATACTAGGGCTTTAGATATGGCGAACGAAATCGCGAAAACCGCTAAAGGCATCCACAAAGAACTGGAGGTGAATTTATCTAAAGTCCTCTACCTGCCGGATTTTGCTTTCCGTTCAATTGTTAGAAGTTGGATGAAGAAAAACGGGATTGTAGAACTACGCGATACACCTTTGGTTCTTTCCCTGGGGAATTTGAAAGACCCAACCTATCAACTGGTTTCTGATTTTTATATCAGGTCAATAAACTTAAATGTTTCTGGAATTAACAACATATAAATATGACTTTTTTAGACAGTCTCTTAAAAGAAAATAAGCTACCCACTGTAAATGTGGAGGCACAGGTAAGCAAAAAATCACTCGTTGATATTGCGGTTGCCGGAATCATTATGGCGGTTGTCATTATGATGATTAACAAACTTGTTTTTAGCAGACTATAATTATGGGAGCAACAGCAAAACAGGCACAGCAATTTATTGACAGGGCCAAATCAGCAGTTTTAAACGATCCGATGCCGGGGCTTTTTGCTTCTGTAGCAATCGCGCAGGCGGCTTTAGAAAGTGGTTACGGTTTATCGGGCCTGTCTCTTAAATATCAGAACTATTTCGGCATTAAAGCTTCTTCCGGTTGGAAGGGCCAAACTTCAGTAATGAAAACCGATGAATACGAAAACGGCAAAAAAGTAACCATTAAGAGTGGTTTCCGTGTTTATCCAAGTTTACAGGACAGTATCGCTGATCGGAACAACTTTTTAAAAGTTAATACCAGGTACACAAAAGGCGGTGTATTTGCTGCAAAAACACCGGAAGATCAGGCGAAGGCTTTACAGTCATCCGGTTACGCTACTGATCCGAACTATGCCGCGAAGATCATCGCGATCATCAACCAGTATAATTTAAAGGAAACCGATCAAAAGGTTGCCGTGATCATTGCAGAAAAAGCAAAAAAAAAAGTTTAACGCTGATCATCGTCGGAATATTGGCGGTAATCATCCTGATAACACTATTTAGTAGGAAAAATGGCTAAGAAAATTTATAAAGGATCACAGCGCCCGGGCAATCTGACCGTTACCCAGCTGATCAGCAAAATCGGCCCTTACGCGGTACGTGCATGTATGAACACCGGTATATTGGCCAGTGTTGCAATTGGCCAGGCGATCAAAGAAAGCGCAAACGGCAATGATTATAAAGCTTTTGTTTTTAACAACTATTTCGGCCACATGGCCAGCGGAAGTTGGAGCGGTGACAGTGTTACAGCAAAACAGAGCGGTGCCGGTCCTTACTGGCGTATTTATCCTACAATTGAAGCTGCTTTCGAAGCGCACGTAAAAAACCTACAACAAGGTAGATACAAGTTGCAGGGGGTTGCGCTGAAAAAAACACCTTTAGCACAGCTAAATGCGCTACAGAAAGCCGGTTACAATGTCGGTGCAGATAAACATACCTATGCAACGGCGATAAACAAAATTATCAATACCTACAACCTTGATGAGTTTGATAACCGTATGCTGGCAATGGAAAGGCAATCAAACCCGAACGGGCTTGCTTTCCGCGAACAGGACGGCATTACCAGGGCATTACGCAACCTATTCGGATAACAACCAAACAAACTATAAACCAAACAGGCTTAAAAAGGGCAAAGCATAGCGTTTTGCGCAGTATGTATGCCGACCAGCTTTGCCCGGCCCTGTTTTAAAATCTTAAACTATGCTAGAATATACAGGTGAAGAAACCATTGGCGTAGCGCCACCCCTCATTGATATAACCGACCCGGGCGATAAGCCTACACCGGTAGACGGTGGTACCATTCTCGGTAACGTCCGACCACGGGCCATAACCAATACAACTTTCAGTCTATTCACAACCGCAACTGTTCCGGTTGGCAAAAACGTTGTTATGCCATTGCACAATACGACCCGGGCCAAACGGGCAATTATTGTTTTGGAAGCCGCCCCGGGGGCTGCTCAAAATGCAATCATTGCAAGGTGCTGGATGGACGGTAGTTTTCCAACGCCGGAAAGGGGCCTACAGTTTAAAGATGGTGGTGTTATCGAACTTACGAGCGCCGAAGATATTTTAAACTTTAGGATCATCACATGCGATAACAGGCCACACGTTGTACAGGTTCAATATTTCTTATAATGCATCCATTAAATAAAAATCAGCTTTATTACCCTGGCTTTGTCAACAGTGGCAACGGGAACGGCAATGGCGGTGATGGTATTATATTGCCTACTGATTTTGGAGACTGGACGGATTTGCCGGCAAAATCAGCACAGATTTTTGATGAACAGATCGCAATCCAATACAAACTGGATATGGCAAATTATCCAACTAAGGCCATTCTGTACCTGATTGGACAGTTTGGTATAAAAAATACGTTCGTTGGAAGCCTATTATTGCTGGGTGTACTTCCCGAAGATACCAGGCCAAAAAACAGGATTAATAAAAATATTACCGTTCAGGGTACCGAATGTTATCTGATTATTGAAACCAATGGAAATGTTAAATTATCAGCTGTTACTGGCGATCTGCCTGTGACTGATGGTGACACCGAAAGCTTTCCATATTTCCTGAACCTGGACTATAATCCTGACATTACAGACGCCCCGCCGGTTGAAACCTTTACAGCCAACAGGTCGGGAAATTTTACGCGTAATAATTGCGGTGTAGGTTATACCGGTTCGGTGGTGACATTTTCAAAAGCTTATACATCAAACGTAAGCCAACAGGCCGCAGAAACTATTGCAGATGCAAATTTTGCCAATGATGGACAGGTTTATGCAAATAATCCTGATCACGGAACCTGTACGGTTACTGAAGCACCGTCATTTTCGGCACAGAGATCGCAAAGTTTTACGCGGAACAATTGCGCGGCTGGTGAACTTGGTTCTGCCGTTCCGTTTACAAAAAATTACACCGCTTCAACCCAACAGGCCGCGAATGATGCAGCTGCCAACGATACTGATTTTGCGACCGAAGGACAGGCATTTGCTAATGATTCGGCCAATGGGGCTACCTGTACTGTGATTGGCGGCACTTACTACGCACAAAGAACACAGAGTTTTACTCGCAATAATTGTGCGCAAGGTTCGACCGGTTCAGCTGTTGCGTTTACAAAAAACTACACCGGTTCTACTCAACAGGCCGCGGATGATGCTGCCGCTAACGATCCTGATTTTGCAACCGAAGGACAGGCATTTGCCAACGATTCGGCCAATGGCGCTACCTGTACGGTCGTGGTTTCACCAGGATATTACCTGTACATGGACAGTTTTAACCCTGGTAGTGATCCTACAAGTGTTGTCCGTGCAAGCCTGACCGATCCAAATGGAAATTCGATTAATGCGCCGCAAAACATTCAATTTAATTGGAGCCTTAAAATAAACGGGAATCCGCAATCGGGTACCGCTACTATCGTCGCCGGTACATCATATTGGCCGGTTTGGGAGTACGACACAGCTTCGGAAACGGTTACCGATTTACAAACATCCAATCCGGTTCCCAACCAGATTGGAAACCTTACTATAATTACCGGCTAACAATGGCAAAGAACAGATATTTAAAATTAAGCGATTTACCTTTTCCTGGTGGAGGTGATATAACAGAGCTAAAAATCGGGTTAATAGACGGTGCTAAAATACCAGTCGGAAAAGCTTACTTGTACGGGGATAGTATAACCGGTGGAGCTTATGCAGAAAACGGAAAAGATTACGTGTCGGTCGTGTGTTCCTATCTGGGTGTCGAACTTAATAGGTTTAGCATTAATGGTGGGGTACTGGAATTTAGATCGCCTAATTCTCCATTGGGTGGGATGAGCATTCTTTCCAATCTTCAAACAATACCGCATAAAATGCCGGGCGATGCTTTTATCAGTTTTCTTTATGGAATAAACGATTTCACCTATGCAGGTGAAAATTATAATCCTGTAAACTTCAAAGCAGATTACCAGACGCTTATTACGCACGTTTTAAGCAAAGGTTGGTTACCTAGCGATATTATTGTTTGCTCACTCCCTTACATGAACCCCGAAACGTATCATCCGATTAGGGAAGAATTTTTGCCTACTTTGGAAGGTCACCTGGCATTTAACCAGGCTGTAGCAGATATAGCTGTCGAAAATTCATTGCGGTTTGGGGATGTATATACCCAGATGAAGCGTAACGGCGGCAACATCCTTTTAGATGATTATGTACACCCTAATACCGAGGGTCACCGTGTGATCGGATTTACAATCATAAACGAGTTGCTAAAGGAAATTGTAGACAGCATACAAAAGGTAGCGATACAGGCGGTAAGTGAATTTTCTGACCTGCGGTTGAGCAGCCGTGATTTTATCGGTGATGATGATGGTGAAGTAATGATTCTCGGTATCGATAAACATGGTAAAATTGGAATAATACCATATTTACCCACTCACCGGGTTAAGGGCGATATTATTGCAGGCGGAAACTACATAACAGAGGGTTTAAAGAAATGGGTCAACCTCGGGCCTAATGACTTTCTTCTAAAAAACGGCACAAGGATAATCGGAGAATGGGGCAATGGTAGCCATTACAATTATTTTGAGCCCAGCGGAGCCGGTAGCCAAATGAATTTTGTAACAGCTGGATTCGCAATAAAATTTAAAGTTGGTAATGATGTTCAATTAACACTGGATGGTGAAAGCGCTAAATTTGGAAATGGAGGGGGTGAAGGGACACCGCACTCAGGGACAAACTCAGCACAGTTGGGCCAAAACGGGGCGGTACATTCAGGTTATGGGGGTTCATGGGGAGCCTTTTTACCATTCCTGAATGGTTATACAGACTATAAAAACAACTATTTTGCCGAAGAAAACACAGTAGCAGGTGGCCACCGTTTCTTTTGCAAGAAAAACAACGTAGATGAAACGGAAGTTCTACACATATTACCTACCGGAGATATAGAAATAAAAGGTATTGATAATGGAATTATTTTTAATACACCTACCGGTGAACGGGTAAAAATGTCAATGACAGTCGTTAATGGTATCCCAACTCCTCTATACACAATTATTTAAAAACCAAACAAACAAACGATGAAAAATGACAACTTATCGATCAGTAACCTTGTTGATCGTGCCACTTCCAAAACGCCTAGCTTTTGGAAAAGGTTCCAAAAATACGCCGCAATAGCCGGTGTAATTGCAGGAACGGTTTTAACGGGCGGCTTTGCCGTACCAGCAGCTTTTACCACGATCGCAACTATTGTTGCGTCAATGTCCGGTGCCGCAATCACCATTGCTCAGTTAACGAAGGAGGATGCAGCCGATGACAGCGCCGAACCAGCAAAATAAGCTTATAGCCTTTTTACCTTATTTATTGTCCATTATAACATATTTCGGCGGTTCGTACATTAACTCATTGAACTATACAGACAAAGTGGATAACCTTATCACAACTGTAAATACCATGAACCAGAAGATGGACAGCAAAACCGAAAAAGATAACGCAATAGATAAACGGGTTAGCAAAATCGAATTTTACCTTTTTGAATATAAAAAGCCGGTTGAGCAGACCGTTACCGTAACACAACAGAACTGATCAAAGGCCACCAAATTGGTGGCTTTTTTGCATTAATGTCTAAGGCCTATGATAGTCAGCTTAAATCTGTTAGCTTTGTAGTACTAATATAGAGTGATGAAAAAAAACAATTTACGGATCAATGTATTTTTGATTTTGATTTCAGTTTCAGTGGTCGGACTTTGTTCTGCATTGATGTTGTCAAATGATGTTATCAATAAAAATTTACCATCGGAAACCGTCGCTTATTCTAAATCTAAAGAACTGGTTTCAGCACATTTCAAAAGTGCTAAAACGGAATTCCCTGGGTTCTGTAGCGCCAAAATTAACAGTTCGGATAGCACGTATATTTTAACTACCTACGTCGATGTTGCCAATGGAGTTACCCCGCCCGTTAGAATTGACTGGGCAATTAAATTAAAATACCAGCGGGATAAAAATTGGAGTGTTGTAAAACTTGTGATTAAACAATAATTTTAAGAATTTAAAGCCACCCTATTAGGTGGCTTTTTTGCTGAAGTACAGCTGAAAATAACGAGTATGGCCAACATCGTTAACTTTGGCTATGTGATATCGGTGCCGCACAGATAAAAATGGCGGTGTTTGATCATAAATGCTCGAGCATAGATATTACCGGCTATGTCGGATCTGAAGTTAAATCGAGGGTGCGTTATCGAATGCCGTTAGATCGGCGATCAGCCCCAAAGATTTTAGATAGGTGTCCGTTTCCTCTAAACTCGAATGTCCTAACTGCTGTTGCAGGCTCTTTATGTCGATCCCTGCACGGTAATGCTCCACGACACCGGTATGCTTCCAGCTGTACAGTGTGTAATCACTACCGTATTCCAATTGTTTTACGATTGCCGCGTGCAGCTTCCCTGCAAAATTTTTGGAAAGTGTTTCATTACCCGGGTGCAGATTTTTACCGAAAACATTATCGTTACTTTTTGCTTTTTTAAGATCGAGGGCTTGAATAACTTCTAAAAAATTATGCGATAACCTCACATAACGAATTTTACGGTTTTTGGTTATGTTCGCGGGCATTACGATCTGCCTATTTTTAATGTCGATCATGTTTACCTTTAAACGGCCTATTTCTGCCGGTCTGATGAAGCCATAAAACATAAACTGCACAAAGTACCACAAACGGATATTTTTTTCGGTCATGACCTCTTTTAAGGCTTTTACCTGGTCGGGATCGTAAGCGATATTTTTTCCGATTTCTTCCGGTTCCTTCTTTATGCCTGCCGCGGGATTGGCCTCGATCATCTTACGTTCGACCATCATACCGAGCATGGCCTTTATTGCCGATCCGTATTTGTTCCTGGTTACATTGTTCAGTCCGTTTGCCTGTTTATAATCCAAAAAACCGATTACATCCTCTTTTTTAAGCGATTTGATCAACCATTTTTCCCAGCCTTGTATTTTGCAGTAGGCAATAAACAGGTTGGCAATGGATGAATAGCTGTTGAAGGTAGCGAGGCGCCGGCTGTTCTTTATCGTCTGAACGATTATTTTGAATGCCTGGCCAATGGTGTGTTCGTTACGGAGGTTGACGGCAATAATTTTCTGTTCCGCGTGTTTTGCTTCGTGGATATGAAACCCGTTTGTAAGCATTTTGTTTATTTCCCTGATCCGGATTTCTGCAAAAGCTTTTTTGGCTTTTTTGTTCGGCTGTTTATCGACCTCATAATCGCGTTTACGAACTAAAATGCCTTTTTGGGCATCCCAAACGTAGAATACGATATACCAGCGTAAAGTTTCGCTTTCGATCAGTCTTGCAGGTTTATAGGGAGGTTCGGGCATTTGGTCGAGGTCATCAATTAGTTTAAATCTGTCTTTTACTGACGCTACAAGTGCCGCAAAAAAGAAAAAACCGCCCTCACATATATGTAAGGGCGGTAACGGGTGGCTGATGGGGCTCGAACCCACGACCCTCGGCACCACAAACCAATACTCTAACCAACTGAGCTACAACCACCGTTTTTAGTGTCACAAAAGTACGACTTTTAATATTTCCTGCAAATATTTTTTTCGAAGTTTTTACAACAAATTTTTAATTCCTTAACATTCAATTATTTGAAATCAAAATAATTTTCAATAAGTAGATAAAACAAGCTATTTTAAACCTAAAAACATAACTTTACAACGTTTATGATCGAAATTTATACAGACGGAGCAGCTAGCGGAAACCCCGGACCAGGTGGTTGGGGTACCATTTTAAGGGCAGGCCAACACTATAAAGAATTGAGTGGTGGTTTTAGGATGACCACAAATAACCGCATGGAGTTATTGGCTGTAATAAAAGGCTTAGAAGCTTTAAAAAGTTTAAACCAGCAGGTAACCGTTTATTCTGATTCGAAATATGTGGTTGATGCTGTGGAGAAGAAATGGGTTTTCGGCTGGGTAAGTAAAGGTTTTAAAGACAAAAAAAACAAAGATCTTTGGTTGCGTTTCCTCGAGTTAAATAAAATGCACAAGGTAAAATTCATCTGGATCAAAGGTCACAACGATCATCCGGAGAATGAGCGTTGCGACCGTTTAGCTGTTTTTGCTTCACAAGACAAGCAAAATTTAGCGATAGATACTTTTTTTGAAGTGGAAAGAAGTAAAGCACAGCTTTAGTCTATTCCACCGATTACATTTAAATCTTCTAGTTTAGCTTCTACCCTGCTATCAACTGAAATTGATTTTGCGGTATAAAGCAACATCATTTCTTCTGCTTTTTCTACCATTTTTCTGGAGCCGATAAAAACAGGAACCCGTTGGTGCAGTTCAGAAGGCTGGATATTGAGTATACGATCGAAACCTGTGCTTGCCTTACCTCCAGCCTGTTCGATAATAAAAGCCATTGGGTTACATTCATACAGTAACCTTAATTTTCCGTTCGGCGAGCGAGAAGTAGTTGGATAAATATAAATTCCACCCTTAATTAAATTACGATGAATATCGCCCACCATTGAGCCAATATAACGTGAAGTATATGGGCGTTTGGTAGCTTCATCTTCTACCTGGCAATATTTGATGTATTTTTTTACCCCATCAGGAAAATGAACGTAATTTCCTTCATTTACTGAATATAAATAGCCCATTTCAGGTATTTTCATTTGAGGGTGCGAAAGGCAAAATTCACCGATGGATGGATCGAGTGTAAAGCCGTTCACTCCTTTTCCGGTAGTATATACCAACATCGTAGAGGAACCATAAATAATATAACCTGCAGCAACCTGTTCGGTTCCTTTTTGCAATACATCATCTAAACTGGCTCTTCCTTCTACCGATTTTCTACGGTAAATAGAAAAAATAGTACCGACTGCAACATTCACATCCGTGTTAGACGAGCCATCTAAAGGATCGATGCACACAATATATTTGGCATTTTGCGAAACAGGTGATTCGATATGAATAATCTCATCTTCTTCTTCGGTAGCCACAATACAGCATTCGCCACCACTGGTTAAGGCGGCAATAAACTGTTTATCGGCATAAACATCTAATTTTTTTTGCTCTTCTCCCTGGATATTCGTGGTTCCCATATCGCCAAGAATATCAACCAAACCAGCCTTGTTAATTTCGCGGTTTACAATTTTTGCTGCAATGGCAATATCCCTTAATAATCTGGAAAGTTCACCTTTGGCATAAGGGAAATCTGCCTGTTTTTCTATAATAAATTGTCCTAGTGTTTTAACGCCACAAACCATACTTAGTGTACATTTTACATTATCTACCCGATAATTCTATAACCTCTAAGGTATGAATATTTTCGTCAGTAATGCAAAATCTGATCAGCGTACGCACCTTATGCCAGCCATGTTTTCCGGCCGCACCGGGGTTTATATGCAAACATTTTATTTTCTCATCAAACATCACCTTCAAAATATGGGAATGCCCGGTGATGAATAATTTCGGAGGGTTAGTGTATATTTCAGGCTTTACGTAAGATGAATATTTACCAGGATACCCGCCAATATGTGTCATCCACACATCAACCTTCTCGCAGCTAAATCGATTTTGTTCAGGAAAGACTGATCTTATTGCCCCGTCATCAATATTTCCGAACACACCACGCAAAGGCTTAAATTCAGCTAAAGGTTCGGCCACGTCAGGACCAAAATCGCCCGCATGCCAGATTTCATCCACCCCATCAAAATGCTTAAAAACGGCTTCATCCAAAAAACCATGCGTATCAGAAATTAATCCTATTTTTTTCATGAGGTAAAGTTAATACCAATCTTGTTTCCCCTATTTAACATCCTTAAAAATTATTTTTCAATCGCAGAAAACCCTTTAAAAAAACATTTTTTCTAATTTGAGAAATGGGTAAACCAAGAGAAACAATCAATTTTTATCTATAGGATATTATCATCGGTACTGCTCATAATTTAAAGGTATAGCCTATTAATTCTGTCTTACCTGTTTAAATGTTCCGTTTGGCTGTATAAACGAAACAGCTGAGGCTTTCGCCTCCCCTTCTTTCTTTTCGAATTTTAAGCTAAAGTCCTTTAAATTTTTAAAATTAAAAGTATCATTCCCCATAGAAACGGTTTCGTACTCTGGCTGGCCGGGTACTGATACAAATAATACTTTACCCTTTAAATATACTTTACTCATTCCTTTTTCACCATAACTACCAATGTAGCTTTCTAACACTGCAGTGCTTAAATCAACCATTTTGGGTTTGTAAGTAAAAATAGCTGGCTTCATTCCCCTTTCTAGTGGAATACTGATGCTTTCAATTTTACCATCCTGTCCGGTGATAAAATTAAACCGCAAATCGCTTACAGCAGTATCAATTTTACCACTTTTATCTATCCCACTAATGCTGAATACATCGTAATGATAATGTCTGAATAAAAGTTTTTCTTTTCCCATCACTGCAAATAGTGAATCGTTTTTAAATGATACACTGATTACTCCATAAGCAGGATTTTCAAACAAACCATCATAATCTTTTAAAAGATGCGAAGGTTTGGTATTTAAAACATGGGCATTTTCAGCCGTTTTCTTTGCAGTCTTTTCCCTTTCTTTCGCCTCAGCTTTTTCTTTATTGGTTCTGCCGTTCCAATCAATATTTTTCAATCCCAACAACCTGTCGGCAATGCTGCTGTATACAATTTCCGGAACATTAGAAGTATTTTGATTGGTTAACACCACAATCCCTAATTTATCAGTAGGAAAAA
The DNA here is from genome assembly GCF_032678605.1 of Pedobacter miscanthi. Taxonomy (GTDB): domain Bacteria; phylum Bacteroidota; class Bacteroidia; order Sphingobacteriales; family Sphingobacteriaceae; genus Pedobacter; species Pedobacter miscanthi_A. The sequence goes on along the minus strand of NZ_JAVTSU010000019.1, from coordinate 53,224 downwards.
AGGATACACTAGCGGAGAAACCATTGATATTACCTCCATGCTCTACCATATAATGCCCCCTGTAAGAATTGATCATCCAGCCAAAACCATAGGTAGAAAGGTAAATGTCCTGATCTTCAGCCGGCAAGCCTCCGGCCCTAACCATTTGAGAACTTGCAGCCTCTCTCACATAAGATGTAGGTAAAATCTCTTTCCCTTTGTAAGTACCACCATTGATCCAGACTTTTAACCAATGTGTCATGTCATTTACACTACTATTGATACTTCCTGCAGGCCCCATTCCATCGATATTGAAATAATCGACCTTTTCAATGGCATCTTTACTATTTACGGTGTATGGTAAAGAAGCTTCGCTATCCTTTTCAAACTCAAAAATATTGGTATTGGAATGGCTCATTTCCAGGGGATCGAAAAACTTTTCTTTAATATTCTGTTCCCATGTTTTTCCGGTCAGTTTTTCAACAATCATACCCTGCGCCAAAAACATAAAGTTATTGTATTGCCATTTTTCGCGTATGCCAGCGGTTGGCTCCATGTAACGCACCCTTTGTATAATACTATCGCGATTGGAGGTATTGAATATAAACCAGGATAAATCATAACGCGACAAACCCGTGCGGTGGCACATCATATCGCGCACCGTAATCTGGTTGTTCATATTATCGTTATAAAACTTCAGTTGTGGTAAATAAGAGGTTGCAATACCATCATACGATAGCTTTCCTTCTTTTTGCAGCAAACCAATAAGTGAAGAAGTAAAGGCCTTTGTGCTCGAGCCTATTGCAAAAAGCGTATTCGGGGTTACCGGTTTTTTATTTTCCACATCGCGGTAACCAAAACCTTTGCTATAAATTACCTGGTCGCCTTTTACAACTGCAACCGCAAAACCGGCTACTTTCTGGTCCTTAAGCACCCTGTTTAATAAGGTATCAATCCCGGCTAAAGGATCTGTGTTTTTTTGTTTTTTTGATTGAGCAAGAGATGACAGTGCTATGAAGCATAGCATTAGCACATTTAGGGTACGTTTCATTTTAATTTAGGTGAGATTTACACGCCCTAAATTACAAATGATTGCGGGATTACAAACTGAATAAATTTCAGCTATTTAATAAGCCAGAAAAAAATCTTTAAGTAAACCCTTATATTCATCCGTATGCTCTTTTAAAGATTCATAAATATTAAAATCACTTTCTTTTAAAAGCGCCTCACCTTTTTTCAAACCAATCATCTGCCTGAAAGTGGGTTTATTCTGATCAGAATGAATATTGATTCGTTCAGCAAGCGATAAGCCATATTGAAATGCAATATCGATTACCTCACTAGACTGTTTAACAGGAAGGACAAACCAGATCTGCCCTCCATCAGCCAAAAGTGCGTTTGATTTTTCAACCAGCATTGCAAAAAAGTCTTCATCGGCATGCCTGGCAATTCCTTTCCTAACTTCCTCATTCTTTAAATCATTTACAAAAAAAGGCGGATTGGAAATGATCAGGTCAAATTGCTCCTTATTGTTATATTTTTCAATTGCTACATGCTCAATGGTTAACCGTTTATTAAAAACTGACTGCTGAAAATTCCTTCCGGCGGTTTCAGCGGCTTGTTCATCAATCTCTACAGCCTCTATAAGTGCATCAGGAAAACGTTGTGCCAGCATCAGGGCAATTACCCCTGTACCTGTTCCAATATCTAAAATCCTTTTTGGCGAAGGATGCGAAGCTTTTGCTCCAAGCAACACCCCATCGGTATTGATTTTCATCGCACAGCCCGTTTGATCTACTTCAAATTGTTTGAATTTAAAAACACCCATCTTAAATTTCGTACAGCTCTAAAGGTAAACCATCCGGATCGGCAAAAAAAGTAAAACGTTTATCTGTAAATTCATCAATTCGGATCGGTTCGGTTACGATTCCCTGTTTATTTAAGCGCGAGATTTCTTTTTCAATATCATCAATTTCAAACGCTAAATGACGCAAACCCTGCGCTTCTGGTCGTGAGGGCCTCGCCGGAGGATTTTCAAACGAAAAAAGCTCGATCTGATACACGCCATTTACCGCTAAATCCAGCTTATACGATTTCCGTTCGGCCCGGTAAACCTCGGCTAAAACCGTAAAGCCTAATTTATTGACATAAAATTCTTTCGATTTTTCGTAATCAGAACAGATAATGGCGATGTGGTGGATTTTATTGAACATAGATTTAATTTTTATAAATTTTGTACTGCATTTCACAACCACTAACGGGCTTTACAAAAATGAATGTCATCTCGACTGGAACGCAGTGGAATGGAGAGATCTGATTCGGATAGATCTCTCGACTACGTTGCACTCCGCTCGAGATGATCGTTAATTGGAGATAAATTAAAGTCAAAAGTAATAAAAGCGCAATTATATTGTCTACTACAATAAGCTTTTTAAATTTTTAACGCTATTTTTGCAACTTCAAAAAAAAAGCATGATTCATTTCTTCCATTGTCATCCTGAGCCTGTCGAAGGGCAATCGCAGGCGATTTTTGTTCTACAAACAGACAAAGCGCTTTCTACCACTGATATTACTAAACTCGAATGGTTATTTGGCGGTGCCAAAATCTCTCAGGAAACAGCCCTAACAGGCTTTTTTGTTGGACCAAGAGCAGCAATGATTACTCCATGGAGTACCAACGCGGTAGAAATTACCCAGAATATGGACATGCAGGGCATCATCAGAATTGAAGAATTTAAGCAGGTTGATGCAGATTTTTCAGATTTCGACCCGATGCTTTCTCAAAAATACGACAAACTTGATCAGGAGGTTTATACCATCAACATCAAACCTGAGCCGATTTTAGAAATCACTGATATTGCCGCTTATAATAAACAGGAAGGACTTTCTTTAAGTGATGAAGAGGTTGAGTACCTAAATACACTAGCGCAAAAACTAGAAAGGCCTTTAACCGATTCTGAAGTTTTCGGTTTCTCGCAGGTAAACTCGGAGCATTGCCGTCACAAAATTTTCAATGGTAAATTTGTAATTGATGGTGTAGAGCAGCCTACTTCTTTATTTAAACTGATCCGCAAAACTTCTGAAGAAAACCCTAACGATATTGTTTCGGCTTATAAGGATAACGTAGCTTTTATAAAAGGTCCGAAAGTACAGCAATTTGCACCTAAACGTGCCGATGAGCCTGATTTTTATACCACAAGTGATTTCGAATCGGTAATTTCGTTAAAAGCAGAAACGCACAATTTCCCTACTACTGTTGAGCCTTTTAATGGTGCAGCAACAGGTTCGGGAGGTGAAATCAGAGATCGTTTAGCTGGTGGACAGGGCTCACTACCTTTGGCAGGAACAGCAGTTTATATGACAGCACTTTCGCGCCTGGAAGATAACCGCCCATGGGAAAAAGGTGTTGAAGAAAGAGCATGGTTATACCAAACCCCGATGGATATCCTGATCAAAGCATCAAACGGTGCTACTGATTTTGGCAATAAATTTGGTCAACCACTAATTACAGGTTCAGTTTTAACTTTCGAACACGAGCACTTCGACAAGCTCAGTATGACATCGCGCAAGTTAGGTTTCGATAAAGTAATTATGCTTGCAGGCGGTATCGGTTACGGTAAAGCCAGCCAGGCGCAAAAACTTAAACCACAGGAAGGCGATAACATCGTTATCCTTGGTGGCGAAAATTATAGAATCGGGATGGGTGGTGCAGCCGTTTCATCTGCTGATACCGGTCAGCACGGAAGCGGCATCGAATTAAATGCGATCCAGCGTTCAAATCCTGAAATGCAAAAACGTGCAGCCAACGCAGTTCGCGGTATGGTAGAAAGCGATCACAATTCGATTATTTCTATCCACGATCACGGTGCAGGCGGTCACTTAAACTGTTTATCAGAACTGGTTGAAGAAACCGGTGGGTTAATCGACCTCGATAAATTACCCGTTGGCGACCCTACCCTTTCGGCAAAAGAAATTATCGGTAACGAATCGCAGGAAAGAATGGGATTGGTAATCGGTAACGAACATATCGAAACCCTTCAAAAAATAGCCGATCGCGAACGTTCGCCAATGTACACCGTTGGTAAAGTAACCGGCGATCACCGTTTTACCTTTAAATCGGCAACAACAGGTTTAAAACCGATGGATTTAGAACTGGCCGCCATGTTTGGCAGTTCTCCAAAAATCGTAATGGATGATAAAACCATCGACCGTAAATACGAAGCCATTGAATACAACAACAACGAATTAAACACCTATTTAGAGCAGGTGCTTCAGTTAGAAGCTGTTGCAGCTAAAGATTGGTTAACCAATAAAGTAGACCGTTGTGTGGGTGGCCGTGTAGCCAAACAACAATGTGCTGGTCCGTTACAGTTACCATTGAACAACTGTGGTGTAATGGCTTTAGATTTTCAGGGTAAAGAAGGTATTGCCACTTCAGTTGGCCATGCACCACTTTCAGCTTTAATCGACCCTGCAGCGGGTAGCCGCAATGCCATTGCCGAATCGCTTTCGAATATTGTTTGGGCACCTTTAAAAGATGGCTTAAAAAGTGTTTCACTTTCTGCCAACTGGATGTGGGCCTGTAAAAACGAGGGCGAAGACGCCCGTTTATATGCAGCCGTAAAAGCCTGTTCTGATTTTGCCATCGATTTAGGAATCAACATCCCAACCGGAAAGGATTCGTTATCGATGAAACAGAAATACAAAGATGGTGATGTAATTGCGCCGGGTACTGTGATTATTTCTGCAGGTGCTAATTGCGATGACATTACCAAAGTAGTTGAGCCGGTATTGCAGAAAAATGGCGGATCGATTTATTACATCAACCTATCAAACGATAGCTACAAGCTAGGAGGTTCATCTTTTGCACAGATTTTAAATAAAATTGGTACAGAAACGCCTGATGTAAAAAATGCTGGTCGACTTAAAACAGCTTTCAATACACTTCAACAATTAATTAAAGCTGATAAAATTCAGGCTGGTCATGATATAGGTAGCGGTGGTTTAATTACCACTTTATTAGAAATGTGTTTTGCTGATCGCAATTTAGGTGCTTCGATAGATTTATCTTCATTAGCAGAGGCTGATAGCATTAAAGTATTATTTGCCGAAAACATTGGTATTGTTTTCCAGGCCGATGCTTCGGTTGAAGAAACCTTTACACATGCTGGTGTTGCTTTCCACAAAATCGGTGAAGTAAACGAATCGGCTAAATTGGAAGTTAAAAATGCTGCAGATAGCTTTAGTTTCGATATCGACCATTTACGCGATGTTTGGTTCAAAACCTCATACTTATTAGATAGTAAACAAACGGGTAACGGTTTAGCTAAAGAACGTTACGATAATTACAAAAACCAGGTTTTAAACTATACTTTCCCATCGCAATTTGATGGTAAAAAACCGGTAATTGATGCTGGCAAACCACGTCCGAAAGCAGCCATTATCCGCGAAAAAGGCAGTAACTCCGAACGCGAACTCGCCAACGCCATGTATTTAGCAGGTTTTGATGTGAAAGATGTACACATGACCGATTTAATCACCGGCAGGGAAACTTTAGAAGATATCCAGTTTATCGGTGCAGTTGGTGGTTTCTCTAACTCTGATGTTTTAGGATCAGCAAAAGGCTGGGCTGGTGCATTTTTATACAACGAAAAAGCAAAGGTGGCTTTAGAGAAATTCTTTGCCCGTCCTGATACTTTATCGGTTGGCGTTTGTAACGGTTGCCAGTTATTTGTAGAGTTGGGCTTAATTAATAAAGATCATGCAGAAAAACCAAAAATGCTGCACAACAAGAGTGGTAAGCACGAAAGTATTTTCACTTCCTTAACCTTACAGGAAAATAATTCTGTAATGTTATCAACCTTAGCGGGAAGCACATTAGGGGTTTGGGTATCGCATGGTGAAGGTAGATTCTCCTTGCCTTACGAAGAAAATAAATATAAAATCGTAGCAAAATATGCTTACGAAACCTATCCGGCTAGTCCGAACGGTTCTGATTACAACACCGCAATGATGTGTGATGAAACCGGCCGTCACCTGGTAATGATGCCACACATTGAGCGCTCATTGTTCCAATGGCACTGGGCAAATTACCCGCAAGGCCGTAAAGATGAAGTTTCGCCATGGATGGAAGCCTTTGTAAATGCACGTAAGTGGATTGAGAACAAGGGGTAATACCTTGATGGAAGATGTAAAATGGATGATGGAATTTAAAAACCATCATTCATTTGTTTACAGACCACCGTGCCACTATCGATGAAAATCGGGATCAACACTAACAAACTGCATTCTGATTGATTGCTTTATTAGGAAATGAGCGTTCCGCTTTTCATAGCTGCTGTACACCCGCCATCTCTTATAGTCCTCGTTTCGTTGCACTACACTGCGGGCTAACCGCTCTGTCAGGTTTATTGAACAAAAGCCTGTTCTTCGACATACGGCCTTTTTCTGCGCTCGCAATAAACCTTTAATAGCGATACCTGCCCTGCCACCTAAACCCGACCAAAGTGGAAAACCCGCAGCCTGAGGTGTGAGGGCGGGGATTTGAAACAAAGGGCGGGACTGCAATTACAAAAAGGTACTTTGCCTGCTTTCCAAAAAACAGTGATAATATTTAATATTATTAATGCAAAACTAATTGATCTTATAGATTTCTCCATTTCGCTACATTAACAGACTCTAATAAAAGTTCGTCCTCTCGGCTGAAACGCAGTGCAATGGAGAGATCTGTCTAAAGATAGATCTCTCGACTTCGTTGCACTCCGCTCGAGATGACGATCTGTGATGGGTGGCTAAACAAAAAAACGGCCCGGGCACCGCCCAAACCGTTTCAATTTATCCAACCCTACATTTCCTAAAAACCTGGAGCGTTAATAGAAAATTCATCTTTTAATAAAAAAGGAGGTGTCATCCTGAGCGTAGTCGAAGGATCTTTTTTGATTTCTCATATAATATTAGGTCTTCGGCTACGCTCATACTGACAACGAGTACGTGTATGCAATTGACGCCCCTCCATCATCCATTTCCCACCTCACATCATTACATCATCATATCCCCTGCACATCCTTCCTCACTTCTTTTCTCCAACCCTTTCCATATTTCTTATCCATAAAAGAAGCCACTACTTTATTATAATCTTCAATCGAAATATTTGAAGGCATTACACATCCAAAATCACGGTAAGCAATGCCATACTTTTTTTCAAATATTTCCTGCCCTTTAACATAAGTAGATACGATCCCACCGCGGAGCAAAAACTTCACACTTCCGTTTTTTAAATCGGTATCGGCCAGTTTAATACTGTACTTTTTTGAAGTATCTGCAGGATTTACAACTTTAGCATTTAAATAAGTAGCCGCTAAGCAAACCAACATTAATATTAACAGGGACTTTTTCATTTTTAAAAATTTAATTAGAAATCTGGAAATTGATTGCCATATTATACCTCACCCGTACCGGAACACCTTTATTTTTACCTGGTTTCCATAATGGCGATTTTTTAATCACTTTCATTGCTTCTTCGTCACAACCAAAACCGATTCCTTTAATTACTGATACATCAGTGATGGAACCATCTTTCTCTACCACAAAACTTATAAATACTTTTCCTGTAGCATTTTCCTCCTGCGCCCTTGATGGATACCTTAAATTACGCTCCATATATTTAGACCAGGCTTTGGCACCGCCTGTAAACTCAGGGTACTCATCAACGCCAGTTGTAGTATATTCTGTATTATCGATCGTTCCTGTACCTTCTTTAGCCGTTCCGGTTCCATCACCGTTACCTTTATTAACATTAACAACGGCAGCTGGTGCTATAATCCCTTCCTGCGTTCTATCGCTAATTACTGCTAATTTTATATCATCAACTGTTGGCGGTGGCGGAAGTTCTACTTTATTAACCACTACAATCTGCGATGGAAGTGCTATTGTTTTAACCTTTACCGGATCGGCTTTTGCAGGTTCAGGCTTTTTTTCTTCTGGTTTAGGAACATCCGGTTTCATTTGATGAATAACTTTATCAAGGTTAACAACGGTTGGCGGAGTTTCAACTACAATTTCTTTTGGAAACAACTTTGCATAAATTAAAGGCGAGAAACACAACAGTACAAATAAACTACCTGATACAAAAAGTGCCCTCGTCATAATCTTTGAAGATTTAGACCTTAAATCGTAAGCACCATAGTTTTTGTTGCGGTTTGCAAATACAAGATCGAGCCACTCGGTTTTGTATACGTTAATAGAAGAGTTGAACATAGCTTTTAAGTTTTATTGGATGATGCAGCAAAATCACCGATTCCATAAAACATTTAAAAAATCTATTTTCTTTGCAAAAAATGAAATTTTCCATCTGAAAAACATTTTTTTATTTCATTTTCAATAAAATTCACATATTTCTTACGATTGTCTTACAAAAATTAATAAAATATACTATTTTTGACAAAAAACATAACAAATTAATGAAAAGCTTAAGAACCATCGCATTAAAAGAGGCTCAAAATAGAATTTCACCTGAAGTTAAATCCCCTTCAGCTAAAATTTCTGATTTTTACGGCTCGAATGTATTTGATAAGAAAAAAATGAGAGATTTCTTATCTAAGGACGTGTATGAAAAATTAATTTCATCTATCAACCAAGGTGAATTAATCAATTCTGACGATGCTAACCAAATTGCAACAGCGATGAAAGCTTGGGCAATGAGCGCTGGCGCAACGCACTACACGCACTGGTTCCAACCATTAACAGGTACAACAGCTGAAAAACATGATTCGTTTTTTGAGCCAAGCGGTGATGGTGCTATCGAAAAATTTGCTGGTAGCGCATTAGTTCAACAAGAACCAGATGCATCAAGTTTCCCTAACGGCGGTATCCGTAATACTTTCGAAGCACGCGGTTATACTGCATGGGATCCTTCATCTCCAGCTTTCATTATGGAAAGCAAAGCAGGTAAAACCCTTTGTATCCCTACCGTTTTTGTATCATACACTGGCGAAGCCCTTGATTATAAAGCGCCATTATTAAAAGCATTAGCTGCGCTTGATAAAGCTGCTGTTGATGTTTGTCAATATTTCGATAAAAGCATTACTAAAGTAAACGCATCTTTAGGTATTGAGCAAGAATACTTCTTAGTTGATGAGTCATTATTTAATGCCCGCCCGGATTTATTGTTAACCGGTCGTGCTTTATTCGGACACATGTCTGCTAAAGGCCAGCAATTAGAAGATCATTATTTCGGTTCTATCCCTGAGCGCGTATTCAGCTACATGGTCGATTTCGAAAATGAAGCTTTAAAATTAGGTATTCCTTTAAAAACCCGTCACAATGAGGTTGCACCTTCTCAGTTTGAGTGTGCTCCGATTTATGAAGAAATCAACTTAGCGATCGATCACAATCAATTATTGATGGATTTGATGGAAAAAGTTGCCCGTCGTCACCATTTCCGTGTATTATTACACGAAAAACCATACGCAGGTATCAACGGATCAGGTAAACACAATAACTGGAGTTTAATTACCGATACCGGTAAAAACTTGTTGGCGCCAGGTAAAACGCCTAAAAACAACTTAATGTTCCTTGCTTTCTTTGTAAATACCATTAAAGCGGTTAGCGAGCATGCAGATTTATTACGTGCAAGTATTGCATCAGTAAGCAACGATCACCGTTTAGGTGCAAACGAAGCGCCACCTGCAATTATCTCTATCTTCTTAGGTTCTCAATTGAACGATGTATTAGATGAGATCGAGCATTCACGTATCAGCAAAAAAATTAAAGAAGATAACGCACTTTGGTTAGGTATCCCTAAAATCCCTCAGATTTTGTTGGATAATACCGACCGTAACCGTACTTCTCCTTTCGCATTTACAGGTAACAAATTTGAGTTGAGAGCTGTTGGTTCATCAGCAAACTCTTCTGCTCCGATGACGATCTTAAACGCGATTATGGCCGAGCAATTGGTTAAATTTAAAGTTGAGGTTGATAAATTGATCAAAAAAGGTGATAAAAAAGACATCGCTTTATTAACGGTGATCAAAAAATACATCAAAGAATCTAAAGGTATCCGTTTCGAAGGTAATGGTTACAGCCAGGAGTGGGAAGATGAAGCTGCAACACGCGGTTTATCAAACATCAAAACCACGCCAAAAGCTTTAGATGCTTATTTAACTGAAAAATCTGCTGAGTTATTTGCTACTACAGGTATTTATAGCACACGTGAAATTCATGCCCGTCATGAAATCATGTTAGAAAACTTCTACAAAAAACTTCAGATTGAAGCACGTGTAATGGGCGAAGTTGCCAATACAGCCATTATTCCGGCTGCTATTGCTTACCAAAACTCTTTAATTACAAACGTACAAGGTTTAAAAGCAATTGGTGTAGAAAGCAAAGTTTCGATCGATATCGTTAAAAAACTATCTGAGCATTTAGAAATTGTGAAAACCAATATCGATGCGATGTTAGAAGAACGTAAAGTAACCAACAAAATCGAAGATACCCGCGAAAAAGCGATTGCCTACGATGAAAAAGTTAAATCTTACTTCGATATCATCCGTTACCATGCTGATAAATTAGAACAAATCGTTGACGATAGCGTTTGGCCTTTACCAAAATTCAGGGAATTATTATTCATGAAATAAGAAAGGCGTAAGCTAAAAGGTTTAAGGCGTAGGGTTTACTCTGCGCCTTTTTTTGTTTCTATAAATTCGCCACTGGTAGAGGTTAGCATTTTTCAAATACATCGGCGATTTAATTACAGTGCGTAGAATCGTCATTGTCAGCTCTGACTGGCGATCGTAATGCCTTGGTAGGGGTGGCAGGTTGCGGCGGCGGACCTGTACCGATTTTCCATCGGTAGCCGGGGAAAGACTGTGCGGATGTACAACGTCCATTAATATTGATTTTTATACCATAAATTATCCCTCAGGATTGACAAAAATAGTTAACTGTAATTACAACTCTACCCTTCACAATCAGTCTTCCTACCCGGGGTGTCATCTCGACTGAAACGTACTGAATACTCGGGAGAGAGATCTATTTCCTATATTTTCCATTTCAAAAGATCCTTCATTGCATTCAGGATGACCATCCATCTAGAGTTTTTCAACTCTTAACATGATCGCTATTGGTAATTGATTATTGGTCTATTAGTGATTGAAAAAAACCGGTTACCTGTCGCCAAATGACATATGCCAAACTTATCCTTGCTCGTTTAGCACAACAATTTAAAACCTTTTACCTTTTACCTTCCACCTTTTACCTCTAATCGCTATCTTTGCGGCAACATGAGTGATAACAGGTACAATCAACGTGGCGTTTCTGCCTCAAAAGAAGATGTGCACAATGCCATCAAAAATATCGATAAAGGAATTTTCCCTAAAGCGTTCTGCAAAATCATCCCTGATATTTTAGGTGGTGATGAGGAATACTGTAATATCATGCATGCCGATGGCGCGGGTACCAAATCTTCCTTAGCTTATGTTTATTGGAAAGAAACCGGTGATATTTCGGTATGGAAAGGCATTGCACAAGATGCCATCATCATGAATATCGACGATTTGATCTGCGTAGGCGCTACCGATAATATCCTTTTATCATCAACCATTGGCCGCAACAAAAACCTGATTCCTGGTGAAGTAATCGCAGCGGTAATTAACGGAACAGAAGAAATTTTGGCCGATTTACGCGAACAGGGCATTTCCATTTATTCTACGGGCGGCGAAACTGCTGATGTTGGCGACCTTGTTAGAACCATTATTGTTGATTCTACGGTAACTTGTCGTTTAAATCGGGAAGATGTCATCAGCAACGATAACATTCAACCAGGCGATGTAATTGTAGCCCTGGCATCATACGGACAAGCAACCTACGAAACAGAATATAACGGTGGCATGGGATCGAACGGATTAACTTCTGCCCGCCATGACGTTTTCGAAAAATCTGTTGCCAATACCTACCCTGAAAGTTTTGATCCGGCCGTTCCTTTCGATCTTGTATTTTCAGGCCAGAAACAACTTACTGATGAAATTGAAATAGAAGGTCATGGCAAAATAACCGTAGGTAAATTGGTGCTCTCTCCTACCCGCACCTATGCTCCGGTAATTAAAAAGATATTAGAAAAGCATGCAGGTGAAATTAATGGCATTGTACATTGCAGTGGTGGTGCACAAACAAAGGTATTACACTTTGTAAATGATGATATCCATGTCATCAAGAACAAGCTGTTCCCTATTCCACCGCTATTTAAATTGATACAAGAGCAATCGGGCACCGATTGGAAGGAAATGTATAAGGTATTTAATATGGGGCATAGAATGGAGCTATACGTACCACAGGAAATTGCAGATAGTATTATCGAAATATCAAAAAGCTTTAATATCGATGCTCAGGTAATTGGCCATGTAGAAAAAGGCGATAAAAAACAGGTAACCATCGAAAGCGAAAAAGGTACTTTTGTATATAATTAAGCAATAACATGATAATTTAAAAAGCCTGCTGAAATTAAATTTTCAGCAGGCATTTTTGCGTTGTATATAAACTTGTGAAGACCTTGTTTAAGTAAATGGTTTTGATTATAATAAAATTAATCTGATTATGTTCCTGGTATAATGTAACCTACCCCCTTCTCAGCAAAAACATTATAATAGTTATGAAATCGATATTGCCCATAATCCATATAATATTCTTCAATATTCTGCCCAATAATAACTGAATGAGTACCAGAAGGTACAATGACCTTTGATTTAACAGGATTATCGTTGTAATAATTGATTATATTAATAGATAAAGGGCTAGAAAAAGTCATAGGGAGTGTTAATTCATAATTACTATAGAGCTCTATAGATATATCAAAAACAGTTTTCACATCATCAGTCCCTCCTTGGCTATTAAAATAGGATTCATTTTCATTATAATTTGCAACATATTTTATATAGATTTTAGGATTATAAAGAAAATTTACCCCATTTATATCTCCTTGTGAAAGAACATCAGAAGCATACCAAGTGGTTCCATCTTTTCTTGTCATTTGTGGAGTAGTGTTTCCAGGATAAGCAGGATTCCCAGTCCCCCCTGCATAAGAAGGATAGATCATAACTGATTCGTAATCAAATGGTCCTATTTGATAGCCAGTTCCAGGATTAAATATAGTATATTCAGAAACCCAACTCTGTTGAATATTGGAGTAATTTATGTTAATATACTGATCCCTGTCAGCTCTTAATTGTTCGTGCATTAAACCAACTGCATGACCAATTTCATGTATCACCGTCCCAGATCCCGAATAAGGTTGAAGCTTAATTGCTTGCCGCCCTCCTACCATACCCAATTGCGAAGAACCACCTCCTTGTGACGGAGCGCCACTAAAATCAACATAATTCGTTTGATTTGTCCTTTGTATAAAACGTATTGGAGTATTTGCTTCCCAATGATTTATAGCTGTTGCGATACTTGAGCTATTAGTAGGATCGTTAACAGTATAATAAACGATACCATCCGTCCATAGCTTTTGAAATTCAGCAGTAAAAGTACTTCTTGGGGTAGTCTCTTTACCATTACCAACTTTATTGTATTCCAAATAAGCAATCTGGTCTTTTGATAAAATAACGTCACCCCCAACAACATATTCTCCTTTGCTATTAATTTGAGCGGTAACTTGTCCTCCATTCTTTAAATGATAGGTAATTACATTTCCTGGATTATCTTGTGATTGTTCTTCTTTAACAGAAGTTTCCTTCTTACATGCGCTCAAAAAAATGAAGAGTACTGCAATAGCGTAATAGATTTTTTTCATGTTTAGATGTTTTTAAATTTTAATTCATACTGATTTAATCATTAGGTAAAACAATAGATGATTTACTATAAAAAGCACAAAAGTTTAGGTGTTAAAATTGAATTAGATTTGGAGGGATGAACTACTAATAACAGAGCAGCACATAAATAACCTAATTAGCGAAAAGGAATGTTTTCTGAGAGAGCGTGCGTTTCATAGTTTTTTTGTTTTCCGTATTAAAAATAAACATCAACTATTAAAACGGTTATTTTTTTTACATGAAGTAGTTGGTTTATTACATGAAAGTCTTATCATAACACATCTTTAAAGTAAACTGCATAAATTATATTTTATATAAGACGCAATAAATAAATTTAGTTCGTTTTTAAAACAATAAGAAAACGAAAAGCCGCAGACGATTAAATCTGCGGCTTTAAAACTATTTATGTTTATTACTTAGATTGTTTTGAAAAACGATAACTGAGTAATAACAGATGTTTTTGTACCATCAGCACTTAATGCAGTAGCCCTTACTGAATAAGTACCACCTGCTGTTAAACCAAGTGCACTCAATTTAAGTAAGATACTTCCGGCATAAACACTAGTCGTAGGATAAGTTGTATCCTGTAAAGTATATGAAATACTGTGTGGGCCATTCGGTACATTTGAAGTGATTACACTATCATCCTTACCATTCCAAGAAGGAAAATTAACGGTTTTAATCACAGGTGAAGTGGCAGCTGTACCATTTAGTATTTCAATCTTAAATGCCCCTGTAGAAATACCTGTAGAAGTTGCTCCAAAATTAAGTTGCAAAACTGTTGTTGGTATAGTAAAAGGACCAGTTTGTTGATATCCCAAACTACTTAACTGTAACGCTGGGAGTTTTGTTTCGATACCTGCTACGTCTGCTTCTTTTGTACAAGAAGCAAGGCTTATTGTTAAAAGTGCAAATAAAGCTATTGATATATATTTTTTCATTTTATCTTATTTAATGTGGTTAACAATAGAAAATCAGCTACTTAAAAAATGTATTTAGCGCCAATTAACAAACTCCAGGTTGTTGCCGCAGTAGCTACATCTTGGAATGGTTGAGTTACCAATTTACCATTCAATTGACGCATGTTATACGATGGAACACCATTGGCATCAATACTTACGTAAGATAATGGATTACTGTATGTTACTTGTTGTTGTACTCCCCAATATTTATTCAATAAGTTAGGTAAGTTTATCACAACAGCACTTAACTGTAATGTATGTTTAGTATTACCGGTTTTGATATAAAAATCTTGCAATATGCTTGCATCAACACGATTGTACCATGGTAAAAATGCAGCATTTCTTTGTGCGTATTCGCCTCTGTGTTTTCTTAAATAAGGAGTATTATTAATGAATTGCTCTAATGCAGCTGCCTGTTGTGCAGGTGTATAATTATAAACAACGCCATTTACAGTTGCTGAGTATGGAGCAAAAGTAAGTTCATTTACTTTTTTAGGGATATACATTAAATCAGAGCCTGATCCATTACCATCACCATTTAAGTCACCATTGATTGTATAACTGATTGGGGTAAGACCACCAGCCTGTCCTTGATATGTTATACCAATAGTAGTAGATGCATGTTGCAAATAATCAAATTTGTAAGAGAATGATCCAATAACACGATGGGGCACATAAAACTGAGTATATCCCATCTCTACATCATTTGTTGTCCCAACATTTGCAGTTGTTGCCCAAACACTCGCAGCAGTTGATCCTGCAGTTGCAAAAGCTTCTTTAGCAACGGTATATGTATAGGCTAGGTTTGCATTAAAGCCACCTTCAAATGCTTTATTTACTTGAGCAGTTAATGAAGCGGCATATCCTTTGCTTGTGTTTTCTAAAACAACTACAGAAGAAAGATTAGGATAAATTGCTCTATCGTTTGCTGTAACCGTATTATTTGCTCCAGTACCTACATAACGCACTCTAGTCATATCACCTTCAGTAATTACACCAGTTGGCGATTTTAAGTTAGCATTACGCATTTTAGTAGCATTAATATCTTTTGTAAATAAACCTTCTATGTTGGCTGATAATCCATCGCCAAAGTTTTTCTCTAGCGCTAAATTAACCCTGAAAACCTGAGGAAATTTATAATTCTTATCGATAACTACTGTTGAGGGTTGAATCGCTGTACCAGCAGATTGAGGAAACAAATTAGCATAAACACTTGGATCGGCGTTTAATTTAATATTTTGCAATTGTGCTGCTGTTGCAACTGCTCCAAAACTATACATGGCACTGTTACTTGGGCTATTTGTTAAGTATACATAAGGAATTCTTCCTGTAAAGATACCCATGCCACCACGAAGAACTAACGAGTTATCCGCTAACAAATTAGCTCTGAAACCAACCCTAGGAGACAACATGATTCTTGATTTTGGCCAAGCACCAGAATTGTAAGAAGTTAAGTTGCCATTTGCATCAGGAAGCTGTAAAGCTGTAATCTGAGGATTTTCAATCGGGTTTTCTAAATAAATACTTTTATCTGCACGCAATCCATAAGTAATTTTAAAATTACTATTTACAGCATACTCATCCTGAGCATATAAACTCAAAGTACCTACCTTAAGGTTAGCAGAGTAAACCTGATCCTGTCCAGGAACTAAAGAATAATTGTATGTAAACTGAATTGGAGCTCTGTCATTTAAGAAATCATCTAATGAATTGTAGATGTACGAACCCGCTGCACCAGGCATAAACGAATTACCTACTCGTTGGAATTCATAATTAACACCTGCTGTAATGGTGTGCTTACCTGCGTAATAAGTTAAGTTATCATAAATACTCGTTGTATTATCAATAACCGCATTATATTTAGTATAAGGATCAGAACCTGCAGTAATATAATTGCTTCCCTGTCCATTATAAATATCAATTGTTGGAAAAATACTACCTTTTGATGTACGAGGATTGTCGTATCTTTTAAATGTAAATAACAATTGATTAGAAAAACTAGGACTGATTTTACTGTTTAACTCAGCAGTTCCGGTGGTTACTTTATTTAAAAAACCGTAGTTAGAATTTTCGAAAGCAATTGATTGGTTGCTGTAACGACCATTTACTAACCCTCCCGTACCACGGGTTGTTGGTACGTTGGTAGTTGTATTTGTCCATGTGTAGGCACCATTGTTAGGTGTACTGGTTGAATTAACAATTTGATCGTTATTTGCATTTAAATAACTATATTTCAGTGTCAATTTGTTTTTGTCATTGATATTCCAGTCAACTTTAGCTAAGATTTTATAATTTTTATCTTGAAAAGCAGGGAAATTATCATAACCTCCAGTTTCATAACCATATTTTGTTCTCAAATAATTTGATACAGATTGCAGATCAGCAACTGTGGTAGCAGCCTTTACTCCAGAACCACTTCCGCCAGTTGGGTAAAAACCTATACCAGGAGAAGTTGATTTCTCTTGCTCAAAATTTGCGAAGAAAAACAATTTATTTTTAATAATTGGTCCACCTAAAGTAAAACCATAAGTTTTTGTACTTGCCTTAGCAACATTACTACCAATATTAAGATCACCTATATTTGTACCATTAAAAGATTGATCCTTATAATATGTGTATGCCGAACCATGGAAAGTATTGGTACCACTTTTAGTAGTAGCATAAATACCAGCGCCTGTAAAACCTGATTGTCTCACATCAAATGGCGCAATATTAATAGATAACTCATCATAAGCTTCGATAGAAATGGGCTGCGCCGATCCACCAGGTAATAATGAAGACGAAGTACCAAAAGTATTGTTCAGGTTTGCTCCATCTACAGTTACACTATTTAAACGTGCATCACGGCCTGCAAAGTTTCCATTACTTGATTGTGGTGTTAAACGTGTAAAATCCGTTATACTTCTAGAAAAAGTCGGCAAACTGGCAAGAGCTGTTCTGTTTACGTTTGTACTTGCTCCTTGTTTGGCAGTTGCAATTTTCTTAGTTCCCGTTACAGTTACTGCTGCCAATTCTGTACCAGTATCTGATAATGTAGCATTAACGAGGAAGGGTTGACCTAACTGTAAAGTGATATCAGTGTACGTAGTTTTATTATAACCTATAAAGCTAACTTCAACCTTATAAGGCCCACCAATTCGCATTGCTGGAAGATTAAATAAACCATCTTTATTAGAAACAGCTGTATAAACTGTTCCAGAAGGTAAATGTGTTGCTTTAACACTTGCTCCAGGCAGGGCGCCTTTAGCATCTTTGACTGTTCCTGTTATCGACGATGTAGTTACTTGCGCCTGAGCACCAAAAGTAATACCTACAAATGCAACAATAACGAGTACTAATCTTAAAAGTAAAGATTTCTTCATACTTTGTTTTTTAAATGTTTTTTGTTGTTGAATAATAATCTAATAGGGATTTTATTGCTGCAAATGTCCTAATAAAATTTAACACATTTTAACATCCAATGTTAAATAATTATTAAGTCCGGCAAAACTTTTCAACATTTAACACATATTGCGGGGTTTATAACTTTCAGTTTATCAATACATTGATGATAAAGCTAAATTATTAGTAACGATACTATCAGTTGATTATAATTTAAGCATAAAAGTTATGTTAACATTGGTATTTTTCTAATTATATATATTAACAACAATTTTTATACCCTAAACATCTTAATTATTTAACTTTTGGTTACTGAACCCATATATTATTCTGCAAATCGCCATGATTATGGCTGGAATTTTAAAACAGATTAATCAAAACAATATTCACCCATTGTAATTTTTAAATGCTATCTCAATATTGCCCTATTCAATTGACATTTTTTTTTTAGTTTTGAGCGATTATTGAGGAATTAATCTTCCTTTAATTTTTGTAATGCAAAGGTTTAATCCTTTAATCGGGAAAGAATCTGAACATTACATGATAAATGCAAAACAGTTAAGAAACAAATCTCTTTAAAACTTAGATATGAACCGTCCATAATTAAAATGTCTGTAAATGATGATTTAATTATGGTAAGCTCCATCTGACAGATAAATAACAAATTAAAAAAAACAGATGAATTACGACGTTATTGTTTTAGGCAGCGGCCCAGGTGGTTATGTAGCTGCAATCAGAGCTTCACAATTGGGACTAAAAGTGGCCATTGTTGAGCGTGAATCATTAGGTGGTATTTGTTTAAACTGGGGCTGTATCCCTACTAAAGCCTTATTAAAAAGTGCTCAGGTTTTCGAATATATTAATCATGCTGCTGATTACGGAATTACTACTGCCGGTGCAACTGCAGATTTTGCAGCTGTGGTAAAACGCAGCCGTGGCGTTGCCGATGGCATGAGTAAAGGTGTTCAGTTTTTAATGAAGAAAAATAAAATTGACGTAATTATGGGAACTGGTAAAGTTAAACCAGGGAACAAATTAGAAGTTAAAGGTGCCGATGGTTCTCAACAGGAGCTTAGCGCTAAAAACATCATCATTGCAACAGGTGCTCGCTCAAGAGAATTACCTAACCTTAAACAAGACGGTAAAAAAATTATTGGTTACCGCCAGGCAATGGTCCTTCCTGAATTACCAAAAAGCATGGTGGTTGTAGGTTCGGGTGCTATTGGGGTAGAATTTGCGTATTTTTATGCAACCATGGGCACCAAAGTAACCATTGTTGAGTTTATGGATAACGTTGTTCCGGTTGAGGATGAAGATGTATCTAAACAATTATTACGCAGCTTGAAAAAAGTGGGTATCGATGTAATGACTTCAGCAAGTGTTGAATCGGTTGATACCAGCGGTGCAGGTTGTAAAGTTTCTGTTAAAACAGCTACGGGCATGCAAACTATCGAAGCCGACATCGTACTTTCAGCAGCTGGTATTGTGGCCAACATTGAAAACATTGGTTTAGAAGAAACTGGTATTAAAACCGAAAAAGGTAAAATTGTTACCGATGAGTTTTATAACACTTCAGTTAAAGGTTATTATGCCATTGGCGATGTGGTTGGCGGGCAAGCCCTTGCACACGTAGCTTCTGCAGAAGGCATTATCTGTGTAGAAAAAATTGCTGGTCAGCATGCAGAACCATTAGATTATAACAACATCCCGGGATGTACTTACTGCACACCAGAAATTGCTTCTGTAGGTTATACCGAAAAAGCAGCAAAAGCGGCTGGTTACGAACTGAAG
This sequence comes from Pedobacter miscanthi, assembly GCF_032678605.1. GTDB lineage: Bacteria > Bacteroidota > Bacteroidia > Sphingobacteriales > Sphingobacteriaceae > Pedobacter > Pedobacter miscanthi_A. The sequence goes on along the minus strand of NZ_JAVTSU010000019.1, from coordinate 33,306 downwards.
ATTGGTAAATTTCCATTCTCAGCTTCAGGTAAAGCAAGTGCTGCTGGTGCTAAAGATGGTTTCGTAAAATTAATTTTCGATGCTAAATACGGCGAATTATTAGGCGCACACATGATTGGTGCCAACGTTACCGAAATGATCGCCGAAATCGTTGTGGCACGTAAATTAGAAACTACCGGACATGAAATGATTAAATCTGTTCACCCTCACCCAACCATGAGCGAAGCCATTATGGAGGCTGCTGCTGATGCATACGGAGAAGTAATACATTTATAAAATAAACAGCTGGATTAACACCTCAATTTTTTACTTTGAAAAAGACTTTTTTTCTAGCAGTGTTTACAATCGTAAGCACTGCTCAATTATTATATGCCCAAAAAACTATTCTGAAGGGTTATATCATTAAATTAAATAACGACACCGTTAAAGGTTATATTGATTATAAAAACTGGAACAAAAATCCTGTTTCAATCAATTACTATCCTGCTTTAAATGATAAGCCACAAACCTTGGATGTAAAAAGCATCAACGGTTTTGGAATAACGGATGATAAATACAACGAATCTTATATTTCAAAAACGGTTAAACTTGAAACATCCCCACAACAATTAGGCAAATTAGGTTTTGATAAAGAACCTGCGTTTGAAGATAAAATTCTTTTTCTTCGTGTTTTAAATCAAGGTGATTTAACCTTATTTAAGTATGTTGACGACAGAAGTCACTTTTTTATCGATAATGGAAGCAAAACGGAAGAATTGATTTATAAGCGATATTATGTAAATGAGTCTAAAAATCAGATTGCATACAACTCAAATTATAAAGAACAACTTAAAAATCTGTTTATCAACAATAAAAACATCAGTGATGATGAAATAGAAAAAGTTAGCTTTTACGAGGGTGATATTATCAAAATAGTTCAAAAACACAATCAGTCTAAACCAAACTCATATAAACCTGTAGCTTATAAAAACGAGAAGTTAGTCGCTAAGTTCGGTCTTATTTTAGGTGGAAGTTATTCAACACTATCTTTCAGAGATGTTGATTTTAAAGGTTCAACTGGTATTATTCCAGGTGTGTCCTTATTATTAATAATACCCCGTTCATCAGAAAAATTGGGTATAAACTTCGATTTAGCCTATCGTTCATTTAAATTTGATGGCACATACCAAAATAAGCAATCTGATTTTCAGTATTCAAATCAAACTTATGCATTTGATGGGAAATATTTAAAGCTGAGCGCAATGTTCAGATACACTTTCGCAAATACTTCACTTAAACCTTTCCTAAATTTAGGTGTAAGTAGTGCTTATGCTTTTAAACTTAAAGAAAATACCATTTTCGAAGATACTTTCCATTCAACAACAACTATAAGCCAGCATAATTTCTTTGATGAGCTTAGAAAGTTCGATCAAGGTGTTCTTTTTGGTGCAGGCTTAGTCATTAAACACTTCAGGATTGAAGCCAGGGGAGAGATCTCAAATGGATTTTCAACAATAACCGCTATAAAAACGGGGATAACCAGTGGCAATCTCTTAGTGAACTATCAATTTTAGTTCCTCCTACAGTAATTAAGAAAACCCTTTAGTTAATCCTAAAGGGTTTTCTTATTTTTAACCAATTCCAATCTTGATACTTGATACTTGATACTAAATACTTGATACTTGATACCATAATACCTCATAACAAATCCTTGATACTAAAATGAAACTCCATACCATAAACACAGGCTTATTTAAACTCGACGGTGGTGCCATGTTTGGCGTTGTACCCAAAGCCATCTGGCAAAAAACCAATCCAGCCGATGCTAACAACCTTTGCACCTGGGCCATGCGCTGTTTATTAATTGAAGAAGGCAACCAATTGATTTTAGTGGATACAGGCATCGGAAATAAACAGGATGAAAAATTTTTTAGCCACTATTATCTTCATGGTGATGATTCGATAGAAAAATCGTTATCACAACTGGGTTTAAGTACAGGCGATATTACTGATGTTTTCCTTACACACTTGCACTTCGATCATGTGGGTGGAGCAATTGTTAGGGAAAACGATAAATTGAAACCAGCTTTCAAAAATGCAACTTACTGGAGTAACGAAAAACACTGGCAATGGGCAGTTGAACCAAACGCAAGAGAAAAAGCTTCATTCCTAAAAGAAAACATCCTGCCTATACAGGAAAGCGGCCAGCTTAAATTTGTGGATGAAATAGAGAATATCGAATGGCAGAAAAATATCAACATCAGTTTTGCTTATGGCCATACCGACGCCATGATGTTGCCAAAAATCAATTATAAAGGAAAAACCATTGTTTATATGGCCGATCTCTTACCTTCAGTTGGTCACTTGCCCCTGCCCTATGTAATGGCTTACGATATGTTCCCTTTAAAAACATTAACAGAAAAACAGGCTTTTTTAGAGGAAGCTGTTAATAACAACTACATCTTATACTTAGAGCACGATCCCATTAACGAATGCTGCACCTTACAACGCACAGAAAAGGGCATCCGCGTAGCCGAAACCTTTAACTTAAGTGATATATAGATGATAAGAACGGCCAAACCTACCGATGCAGAAGCAGTTGTACCGTTGATTATCCAGGCGATGGGTAAACTGGCCAATAAATTAACCAACACAGCAGATGAAGAGGTAATAAAAGAAATATTCACTCATTTTTTTAAACAACAAGGCAATCAGTACAGCTACGAAAACACCTTAGTTTTTGAAGAGGCCGGAAAGGTATTGGGATCTATTAATGCTTACGATGGTGCAAAACTAAATGACCTTCGCAAACCTTTCATGGCCTATTTGGCCGAACATCATCAGGCCGGCAACAACAATCAGGGCTCCGAAACTCAAAGTGGCGAATTTTATTTAGACAGCATCAGCGTTAATCCCCAGGCCCAGGGCAAAGGAATTGGAAAACAATTGATTAAAGCCGGTATAAACTGGGGCAAAAAATTAGGCCACCATTCCATTGGCCTCCTGGTAGAACAAAACAATAAAAACGCATTAAAGCTTTACGAAAAAATGGACTTCGTTATTCAAAACGAAAAACAATTTATGGGCGGAATGTACCACCACATGGTTTTTAAAATCAGGTAATTAACATCTGACTGTTAGTTTTGAACTGCCTGGCGCTTTTCCCTAAGCCCTTTCTAAAATTTATTTCCATTTTTATTTGTATTTAATCTAAATAATACCAATTTTTGTAACAGATGGAAAAAGCATGTATCGATATTAATGAACTGGTTAACGTATTCTCAAATACCCAGGGTTCTATTTATCAATCAGATAAATTAAATTGCTTTTATGTAGATTTCGGCGGCAAGTTTGCACGCTTTAATTGCCTGTCTCTTCAAAAATTAAAAAAAGTTGTTGAGGATATTGACATCGAAGCCCTACTTTTAAACACTAAAAAGGCAGATTTCGAATTGGTTACCTTTAATGGCTGCGAACATATCTATTTATTAAGCGCATTAGAAATTATCGCCTTAAAAGATTTGCTTCAAGGTACCTTTACCATGTTCAAACTGAATCATATCATCAGCGATTGCCTGTATCGATTGGTTTATTAGTTCAGTGGTTCATTAGTCATTTGTTCATTGGTAATACGAAATGGTTAACCGGTTAACTGCCACCTGCATTGGTTTATTAACCATTAGTTTATTTGTACTGCAGCCGCATTAATTTGCTTAAACTGCTAATTGATTCTGAATTTCGACTTCTTATAGCCATATTGCTTACAAGAACCACTAAAATCTTAATTCCCTTAACTTCTTAATGGTCAAAATTATTGGCTAACTGTACAAATAGTTAATTGTAATTCTATGCGCACACCATCTAGCCAAAATCGTCATTCAACTGCTCATTGGTCACTACCACTAAAACTATTAACTAAAAACCGGTTACTATACTTCTGATCTTCAAGCAGTATCCGTTTCGCGTCATCCTTCATTTTACATCTTCGTTCATATTCTCCCTCTTATTTAAACTGATTACAAATAACTAATTATCAGCAATTTAGACTAATTTCATATAGCAAATAAATTATAATGATGAACAAATTCGGTTTACATTTGTATTGTTATTAAAGTACAGAAATATGAAAGATCTAATGCGTATCAAATGTTTAATTTCTCAGGATATTGAAACATTATTAAATCAGCAAATCAAAAAAGAAGCTCATTCTTCATCACTATATTTATCAATGTCATCTTGGTGTGACCAAAATGGATTCGATTTTTCGGCAGATTATTTTTTAAAGCAATCTGAAGAAGAAAGAGTGCATCAATTAAAATTATTCAAATATGTATTGGATATGGGTGGTAACGCCATCTCTCCTGAAGTAACTGGTATTAAAACCGACTTCGCAGGATTTAGAGAAGTTTTCGAAGATGCACTGGAAGCAGAAATCGCCATTACCCAGAGTTTTAAAAACCTGGCCGCAAAATGCCACAAAGAACAGGATTTTGTAACCATGGAATTCTTAAACTGGTTCTTAAAAGAACAACGCGAAGAAGAATACAAAGCGCGCAGGGCTTTAGAATTATTCGAAGTAATTGGCGAAGAAGGTACAGGAAGATGGGAAATTGATAAACACGTCAATAAAATCACGTACTCAGAAGCATAACAACAACAAAACATATATTGAAAAGCTATCCGGATTTGGGTAGCTTTTTTTTATGCCAAAAATTTTGACGAGGTATCGTTTTCGAGCCATACGGTTTAGCACAAGTATAGAACTGGTAATTTATTTCAGTACATATTTGCCTTATCAATAGTGCTAAAGCATTAAGATCCCCGCATGTGCGAGGATGACGACATTTCTCTACTTTCTGCCACCCTTTATCCGATAGTTAATGGATCGATCTGATGATGCCTATAAAAAAGAAAAGCCCCAGTTTTTCTGGAGCTTTCTTAGTTTAGGTTGTTTGGTTTATGTTGATTATGAATAAGTCTTGAATTTTGTAAAAAAAGCGCCGTTACCAGCGCTTTTTTTAAACCAAATATATAATAATAATTAACGAGCATCACAAAAGTACAAATTATATTCATATTAGCAAGTATTTTTATTAAAATATTTAATTATTTTAATAAAAAACTCATAAAACACTAAAATACAGACTATAAAATTATCGTAAATAGATATTAATCATGTAAAAATTAAAATTTTAAACAAAAACATTAGTTTTTTACTTACAAAATCATAATTTAAGGAAATATTTAAGCAAAATGATAGAAGATTTTATAAAAAATTACTTTAATCATCCCAAAACTTACGATGAAATGTTTCTAAATGGTGATCATTACCGAGACCACTATTCGAACTTCATCAGAAATTTCTCTAAAGAATCTCTCGAAAACCTAAACAAAAAGGAAGAACTCGCGAAAAAGCTATTCATGAGCCAAGGTATTACCTTTACGGTATACGATAGTGGAGAAGGCATCGAAAAAATCTTCCCTTTTGACATTATTCCGAGAATAATCACATCAACTGAGTGGAATTTTATAGAAAAAGGAATAAAACAACGTCTAAAAGCACTAAATCTCTTTTTAAAAGACGTTTACAGCAATCAATTTATCTTAAAAGATAAAATAGTACCTATAAATGTCATCTATTCGTGTCCACATTTCTTAAGAGAGATGCACAATGTGAATGTACTGCACGATATTTATATCCACATTGCAGGAATAGATTTAATCAGAGATCACGATGGTACATTTTACGTACTCGAAGATAACCTCCGCACACCATCCGGTGTAAGCTACATGCTCGAAAACCGAGAAATCACCAAAAGGTTATTTCCCGATCTTATCCCGCAGTGCGGCGTAAGAAGTGTAACCGAATACCCTTCCCTATTGTATAAAAACTTAATGTCGCTCTCACCGAGAGCTGTTTCTAATCCAACAATCGTATTGCTAAGTCCAGGCATGTATAATTCTGCCTATTATGAACATACTACATTGGCCCGCTTAATGGGAGTAGAATTGGTAGAAGGGCGCGATCTTGTAGTTAAAGATCAAAAGGTATTTATGAAAACCACCACCGGCCTACAGCAAGTAGATGTGATTTATCGGCGTGTAGACGATGATTACCTTGATCCTTTAGTATTTAATCCAAACAGCGTACTTGGTGTTGCAGGCCTAATGGGCGCTTACCGCAAGGGCAATGTAGCCATTATCAATGCAGTTGGTAATGGCGTGGCCGACGATAAGGCCGTTTACACCTATGTACCAGACATGATCAGGTATTACCTCAATGAAGAACCCATTTTAAAAAACGTACCCACTTATCAACTGAGCAATCCAGACGAGCTGGAGTATGTTTTTGCAAACATCAATACCATGGTAATTAAAAAAACCAATGGAAGCGGAGGATATGGCATGTTAATGGGACATGCAGCCACCGAACAGGAAACCGAAGAATACAAAATTGAAGTACTGAAAGATCCACGCAATTTTATTGCCCAGCCCACCATCAGCTTATCCTCTGCCCCTTGTTTTATTAATGGCAAACTGGCACCAAGAAGGATTGACCTTCGCCCTTTTGCTCTAAATGGGCCAGATGGCATTTCAATTGTTCCCGGCGGACTAACCAGGGTTGCCCTAAAAGAAGGTTCGCTAGTAGTAAACAGCTCGCAAGGCGGCGGTAGTAAAGATACATGGGTTTTAACTTCTTAGAATATAGAATATGTTAAGTAGAGTTGCATCAAGCTTATATTGGCTAAGCAGATATGTTGAGCGCAGCGACGGTATGCTGCGCATGTTAAAAATAAATTACGCTTCCTCACAAGATACCATACAAGAATTTACCTGGAAGCCGGTAATCAGGATCTTTTCATCTGATGACGAAAACGAACTGTTGAATATCCAGCACGATAGCCGCGCTGTGATCGAATACCTTTTACTGAACCGCGAGAATCCAAATTCAATTTTAAACATCGTTACCCTAGCCCGCGAAAATGCAAGGAGCGTTCAGGAGCATATCCCAAAGGATTTATGGCAATGTTTAAACGAATATTACCATACCGTTAAAGATGAAAAATTGCTGTGGTATGTAAAAAAAGACGATCCAGTTACCGCATTAGATATCTTAATCAAACAGGTAATGCTATATAACGGAACAGCTGATAGTGTAATGGAGCGTGGCGAAAGCAGAAGTTTCATGAATATTGGTAAACACCTGGAAAGAAGCATCCAATCGGTTGATATTTTGGACATTAAATTCAGCTCCATAAGCAGCAATCCCGATCTATTAACCGATATATCATACTGGAAACACTTACTGCTGTCGTTAGGCGGTTATGAACTCTACCTTAAAACCTACAGACAAGGTTTCGATGCAAAAAACATCATCGAACTGGCCATGCTTAACAATGATTTCCCACGCTCGGCTTTATATGCGATGAATAATATCGAAAGGTATTTTAACCGTTTAAAGAGTGAAAGTAATATTGGCCACTACAACAACCTATCATTTAAAATAGGTCGGTTAAAAAGTATGATTACCTATAGTTCTGTTAATACGATGAACGAAGAACAACTGCACCATTACCTTACAGAAATCAAGACAGAACTTTTTGGTATCGGTAACCTGCTAAATGAATATTATTTCGCAAACTCCTAATTTTTAATTTTTTAACCACATAAGCTCAAATCAACACAGATATTATTCTTTTATATATTCAAATCTGTGTTCATCCTTTTTATCTGTGGTAAAAACATAATAACAGCCTTATGCCAATTTTCAAAATCAAACATATCACCAATTACAAATACGAATTACCTGTTCGCGATAGCGCCAACCAGATTATTTTATTTCCGATTAAAGATGATTTCCAAAAAGTGGTTAAACACGATCTGAATATCTCCGGAAGTCCGGAAATTGAAATCTTTATCGATTATTATGGTAATGAAGTCGGCACCTTCACTCAAAACGAACCGCATACCCAACTCAAAATCTTTTCAAAAGTAAGTGTAGAAACATTTGCCAAACCCTTACCTCAAGATGATATGTTCAGCAGCGAGCAATGGAACAGCCTAAATGCACTGAAATACGAAGTTCCTTATATTGATTATTTGCGTCAGGAAAGTTTTGATGGCATTGTTCAGCTAAAAGAAACAGCTTTAAGCATTAAAGGACCTGAAGATACACCCTACCAAACCGCAATAAAATATTGTGCCGATGTATTTAACAATTTCGAGTACATTAAAGGTGTAACCGCAGTAGATACTACCATTAACGAAATCTTGAAACTTAAAGCAGGCGTTTGTCAGGATTTTGCACATGTATTAACTGCAATGTTGCGTTTAACAGGAATTCCGGCAAGATATGTGAGCGGTTACATCTGCCCCAATAGAGATGGAATGCGGGGTGAGGGCGCCACCCACGCCTGGGCCGAAGCTTATCTTCCTGAGTATGGTTGGCTAGGCTTAGACCCTACCAACAACTGTATCGTTAACGAAAACCATGTGCGTTTAGCAGTTGGCAGAAACTTTACCGATTGTTCGCCCGTAAAAGGCGTTTACAAAGGTGGTTTCGAACACCTAATGGAAGTTAATGTATCAGTAGGTTACAACGATGAAGATTTTAACGACAACGATACCTATTTCCAACCCAAAGAGGTTAATTACACTAAACCTACAGGAACGATCACTAATGTCAGAACACAAAACAGCTATCAGCAATACATGGAAGCAATTCAACAGCAACAACAGCAGCAACAGTAGTTGGTTTCAGCTATTGTTTCTCGATTTTCAGTCGTTAATTAACCGTTTCAAATACACAACAGCAGTGGAGATCTACATCAAATCTCTACTGCTTAATATTTCATCAATCCCCTCATTTTCAATAATCCACATGCCTATACGCTCATCGGTGATTCCATCCATAAGTGTATATGTAAATGTAGGCTTATTGCCTTCCATTTTGGTAAATAGATATTTGAACATAATATTTTCATTATCCTTCAACATTTCAGCCACTTCAATAATATGTGTCGAAATCATAAAATAACAATCTTTTATTTTAGAAAATGATTTAATAATAGCTAAAGATCCATCAAACGCGTCTTTTACATTTGTTCCTCTAAACAGTTCATCAAAAATTACAAAAATATGCTTAGCATCCCTAATCTTTTCCGCAACGTGTTTTACCCTTAAAACTTCATTATAGAAATGACTATAACCTTCATTTAAGTTATCGGGTAGGTTTATGGTCGATATCAATCCTTGCCAAATACCTGTTTCCATATATGCTGCAGGAACCGGAAGTCCTAAATGTGCCAGATAAATCGAAATGCCTACCGATTTTAGAAAGGTCGATTTCCCGGCCATGTTACTGCCTGTAAGAAAGCAAACATTTTTCCCTGTCTCAAATTCAACATCATTAACTACCGGATAGTCTAAAAAAGGGTGAAAAACACCCTTAATTTGGAGATGATGATTGTTTACATCTAATTTTGGTAGTGTAAAATTATATTTCTGCCCTACTTTAACTACAGAAAAATAGGCATCAATTTGATGGATTAAATCCAAAAACCGTTTAACTACACTTAACACTGTCCCCCGAAATATAAAATCAAGCTGCTCTAATTCGAATAAGCTAATCTTCTTTTCATCCCGTTCAACAATGGTTTTAATTAATTGTTGTTTAAATAAGGTTAGCACTATATCATCAAACGTTCTAACCAACTCGGGCTTAGCTTCCTGATCCAATTCAGCAAAAACTTCGATCAACTTTTTAAGTAAGGAAACAATTTCTTTTATGCCTTTTTCTTTTAAATAATATGCCTGATTTGGATAAAAGAAATAATTGATGGATTTGGCTAATGCCGAAATCTTAGTATAGAATTTGATTTTACCATTCTGTATCAGATAACTTTCAACAAACTCTATATTGGTGCGATCAAAGTTTAAATTACCCTTATAGCTAGATAGATACCTAATTAAACCTTGCCTTTGCTTTATGATCTCAATATCTGTAGATGGTGCTTTAAAAATTTCGAGCAGTTTATCACTGCCTTTAATTGTAGATGTGAAGTTGAATAAAGAAAAGAGACTTTTATTTGAGCCATAAGCATCAAATATGTTTAAATCAGTTAAGGTTTGTTTATCTATATCAAATTTATTCATGAGGCATCTTTTAGCATTAAAGCAAATGGTCAACTAAAAATTAAGTTAAATATAGATTGAATATGGCAAAATTAATTTGATATTAAAATCATTTAAGGATAAGAATTTGGCACAAATTACAACAGCATCCAATTTGCAGTTTCCAGTTGACTGTTCAGATTGCCCCAAGCTAAAAAAACTGAAAACTGTGCACTGAAAACTGCTAACCGATACATTTTTTTTTCTAAATTTGCGCCTTTTACAAATAACAATATGATTAAGAGACAGCAAATTAAAGATTTATTAAAGTCGACAGCATTTGACACAGAAGTAACGGTTATGGGATGGGTTAGAACTTTCCGTAATAATCAGTTTATTGCATTAAATGACGGGTCTTGCATGAGCAATATCCAGGTAGTGATCGATTTTAATAATTTGCCTGATGAGCTGTTAAAAAGAATAACAACAGGCGCAGCCATTTCTGCAACCGGTAAACTGATCGAATCGTTAGGTAAAGGTCAATCTGTTGAAATTAAAGCTACAAGTGTTGAAATATTAGGCGATAGCGATCCTGAAAAATTTCCGTTACAACCAAAGAAACACAGTTTAGAGTTTTTACGCGAAATTGCACACTTGCGTTTTCGCACCAATACTTTTAATGCCGTTTTCAAGGTGCGTCATGCATTGGCATTTGCCATTCACCAATTTTATAACGAACGAGGTTTCGTATATATGCACACCCCTGTAATTACCGCTAGTGATGCAGAAGGTGCTGGTGAAATGTTTAAGGTAACTACTTTAGATTTCGATAATACGCCACGTACAGAAGATGGCAAAGTAGATTTCTCTCAGGATTTCTTTGCCCGTGCCACCAACTTAACGGTATCTGGTCAGCTGGAAGGTGAATTAGCGGCAATGGCTTTCGGACAGATTTATACTTTCGGACCAACTTTTAGGGCTGAAAACTCAAATACAACGCGCCACCTGGCCGAGTTCTGGATGATTGAGCCTGAAGTTGCCTTTGCAGATTTAGAAGACAATATGCAGCTTGCAGAAGATATGATGAAGTATGTAATTAAATATGCTTTAGAGAACTGCAAGGATGAATTGGAATTCCTAAACACCCGTTTAGCTGAGGAAGATAAACAAAAACCACAGAACGAGCGCAGCGAGTTTAGCTTACTAGAGAAACTGGATTTCTGTTTGGCAAACGATTTTGAACGTTTAACTTATACAGAGGCAATCAGGATTTTAAAATCTTCGAAGCCCAACCAAAAGAAACAGTTTAAATACCTGATTGACGAATGGGGTGCTGATTTACAAAGCGAGCACGAGCGTTACCTGGTAGAAAAACACTTTAAAAAACCGGTAATCCTAACCGATTATCCTGCAGATATCAAATCGTTTTACATGCGCCAGAACGAACCAGATGCAGAAGGAAGAAAAACGGTTGCCGCCATGGACATCTTATTCCCAGGTATTGGCGAAATGATCGGAGGATCGCAACGTGAAGAGCGTTTAGACCGCTTAACAAGACGTATGGAAGAGTTAAACATCCCTCAGGACGAACTTTGGTGGTATTTAGATACCCGCCGTTTTGGTTCTGCCCCGCACGCTGGTTTTGGTTTAGGTTTCGAACGTTTGGTATTGTTCGTAACCGGAATGACCAACATTCGCGACGTAATCGCTTTCCCAAGATTCCCGAAAAACGCAGAATTTTAATGGGTTTAGGGTTTAGGGTTTAGGGTTTAGGGTTTAGGAAAAACAAACCTTTGTACTAAAGAAGTCAAGTTTTAAAAAACTTGACTTCTTTTTTTTTGCGTCATACTGAACTTGTTTCAGTATCTATCATGCAACAAAGATCCTGAGCTGAATCCGATAGCTATCGTATCAGGATGACGACCAAATCAATATAAGCTCGCACCAATTAAGCATTTCAAGCAAATCGTCCTAGCGTGACGCCTCATGGGTAAAAAACGTTTGGTGGGTTACACATTAATAGATCCCCTATCCCTGCCACCTAAACCCGATTGAAGCGGTAGCTCCTGGCTTCATGCCAGGACTACAAGCAAAAAGCGGGACCGAACAGAACCCATGCACCACTGCACCTGATTTTCTAAAAACCCTTATTTTTTCCCTTTGGCTACACCACCGAAGTTCTGCCTACACTTATCCCCCAAAGCCTCTGCGCTATTAACGCCCATCATCATGCATTGTATCTCCGTATGGATTGGCATGTGCATAATCAACCGCAGATACTTTATAATCGGTTGGCGCAAAACTTTGCGAAGTACTCAACGCCATGCCCAGTTCGTAACGGGTTGGATAAGGTGTTTGTAATAAACTACCTGCAGGAATATATGGAAAACTCTCTAAATAACTCTGTATCACACTCGGACTCACCCTCCTGTTGATGTAAGCACGGCTTAGCTGATGCGTTTCCCTTAAACCTGCGGCCCCCAATAGTTCAACAGCACTGGCCACGGTAAGGTTATGGAAGTTTTTAACACGAACGGTTTTATCTTCTACCACAAGGCCTTTCATTAAACTCTGATCTTGTGTGGCTACACCAGTTGGACAGGTATTGCTGTTACATTCTAAAGCCTGAATACAACCTAAGGCAAACATCATTCCACGGGCCGCATTACACATATCGGCACCCAATGCTATATTTTTAACCAGATCGAAACCTGTTGCCACTTTACCAGAGGCAATAATTTTAATGTGTTTCTTTAAATCGAAACCGTTTAATACATCATAAACAAAAGCCACACCCTCACGCAAAGGCATACCTACCGAATTCGAAAACTCTTGTGGTGCAGCACCTGTACCACCCTCGCCACCATCTACGGTAATAAAATCAGGATAAATCCCCGTTTCTATCATCGCTTTACAAATGGCATAAAATTCGCTTTTACGACCGATACAAAGTTTAAACCCTACCGGTTTGCCTCCTGATAAATCGCGAAGTTTTTTAACAAATTCGATCAAACCAATCGGTGTATTAAATGCCGAGTGTGCCGGTGGAGATAATACATCTTTACCTTCGGGCACCAAACGGATCCTGGCCACCTCTGGTGTTACTTTTTTAGCTGGCAACATCCCGCCATGACCAGGTTTAGCCCCTTGCGAAAGTTTAATTTCGATCATTTTAACCTGATCGGTTTTTGCCCGCTCGGCATAAGCATCGTAATTGAAAGTGCCATCTGTATTGCGACAGCCGAAATAACCGGTACCAATCTGCCAGATTAAATCGCCACCGGGCTGACGGTGGTAATCGCTGATGCCGCCTTCGCCGGTGTTGTGGGCAAAATTGCCCATTTTGGCACCGCCATTTAAGGCTAAAATGGCATTCTGACTTAACGAACCAAAACTCATGGCCGAAATATTATAGATACTGGCCGAATAAGGTTTCGTGCAGTCTGGTCCGCCAACGGTAACGCGGGGATCTAAATTTAATTCGTGGTGTGAGATGGCCGCAATGCTATGGCTTAACCACTCGTAACCATTATCATATACGTTTAACTGCGTTCCGAATGGAATGGTATCATTATCTTTTTTGGCACGCTGATAAATCAACGAACGGTTTAACCTGTTATAAGGTGTACCATTGGTATCGCTTTCTACAAAATATTGATAAACTTTCGGCCTCAACTCTTCCATAAAATACCTTAAACGGCCAAATACCGGGTAATTTCTTACAATACTGTGTTTAGGCTGGTATAAATCGTACACGCCAAGCAGTACAAAAGGACCTGTGAAGATGAATGTCCACCATAAAAAAGGATGGTACAAGCCCAGCATAATGGTTAGGGCAATTAAAAATCCGGCAATTGCGACGAAAGCTTTTCTCATAAATAATAGATTAGCGTATGTTTTGTTGATACAAAGATTAGGATTATTAAACAACTGACACCATTAAATTGTTATTTTTACGCTATGCTTATTAAGATTTATCCAGAAAACCCAAACGAAAGGGCCATTGAACAAGTTGTAGAGGTACTAAAAAAAGGTGGCCTGATCATCTATCCAACAGATACGATTTATGGTTTGGGCTGTGATATCACCAACCCGAAAGCGATCGAAAAAATCTGCCGCATCAGGGGCATAAAACCCGAAAAGGCAAATTTCTCTTTCATCTGTCACGATTTAAAGCATATTTCTGATTATATTAAACCTATTGATAATACCACCTTCAGGGTGTTAAAAAAAGCTTTACCAGGTCCGTTTACCTTTATTTTTAACGCCAATAACAACGTACCTAAATTACTAAGTTCTAATAAAAAAACAGTGGGTATCCGTGTACCCGATAACAACATTGCACGCTGTATTGTTAAGGAGTTAGGCAACCCCATCCTTTCTACTTCGATAAAAGATGATGATGATGTAATTGAATATTCTACCGATCCGGAACTGATCCACGAAAAATACGAAGACCTGGTTGATTTAGTGATTGATGGCGGTTTTGGTGATAATGAAGCTTCAACGGTGATTGATTGTACCACAGGTGAATTTGAAGTGATTCGTGAAGGGAAAGGAAATATTGAAGAGTATTTGTAGCTAAAGGGTAAAACCAATATTTTTTAGCCACAGATTGACACAGATGCATACAGATAGAAAAGTTTAAGCCAATTCGAATCATCAGGGAGTGAATTTTATTCCCACAAACCGCTAATTTAAACGCATCTTTTTAAATATGATTTTAGGCATTGTGCTAACTCCCTCTAAAAAACTCAACTGCCTGTACCGAAGAACGCCGTCAATCCCAAGTGGCGGAAGGATCAAAAAAACAGTTGCAGTAGAGCACAAATGGCACCGCCAAACCTGAAACGCAGTGGTTTTGTGTTCGTAAACGATCATTCAAAAGCTTTAAGTGAATTGAACACAAAACAATGCCGATGTTTTTTTGATGAGCGTGGGATGGTGAGAAGCCACATTGCCGGATTGACAAAGCATTTTTGCATACTTTTGATGCCTCAAAAGTTTGATGCCCCGAGGCATAGAGCGGGAAGAAAAATCTCCTTACCCATTATATCTACTTAACCGAAAATCTGCAGATCTGCAAAAACTCCCCAAATCCTCAGAATTTATCAACATCTAACCTAAATATCAAAGAAATATATAAATTTATATTTTTAAAAGTTTACTCCCCAAGCTTTTAACCAAACTAACAACTAAATTAATATACCTGTAATACTGAATTAACATGTTACCACTATTTTCGTAACCTAATTACTCTATATGGCGCTACAATTACTTCAATAATACTGGCTTCCCAGTTAGAATCATCTGCCAGACAAATGATTTCCCAAAATCCGAGTTATAAATAGCCTTAATCAATAGTTTGAGTAGTTATTTTACCCTGGATCATTAAAATTTTCTAATCCTTATTATTCTTTATGGCAAAACTCTACTTCAAAGTAACCACACCTTAGCGGGATCGTTCCCTGAAATTCCGTAAGCAACATACCCTTATTTTGCTGACCAACTTATTCTAAAAAATCATTCATCATTTCATATCCCTAAAAAAATTATATGAAAAAACTTTTATTATTTTGTTTTACAATGCTTTTGGCAACTTCATTGTTTGCCCAAAGTTTTAACGGAACCTACAGTTTCAGTAGTGTTTCTACTACCACTGGTAAAACAGACCCCACTGCGGTTCCAACTGCAACCGGAGTTACCTTTGGTTCTTTTACCGCTAACGGGGCCGTTTCTGCCAATCCCAATGCCGGCGGAAGGTTTTCTTTCACTAGTCAGCCTACGGGCGCAACCAATGCCAGCGATGTTTTTACCGGTGCCATAGATTTAACCAAATACTATGAGGTTACCATTACACCTGTTTCGGGTTTTACCTTAAACATCACCGGAATCAAATTTACCTTACAACGCTCCGGAACCGGGATCAGACAGTACAGTGTACGATCAAGCAAAGATGGTTATGTCGCCAATTTACCAGCATCTGTATCTCCTGCCAATGCAGATCTTCAGGTAGTAACCGGGAACATTTTTCAGGTGCAGGATGCAGCAACAGCTGCTGAAGCAGGCAGTACCATTACATTAACAGGTTTTACCAGCATTACTACCGCAACTACTTTTCGTTTTTATGGTTACAATGCCGAAGCTGCAGGCGGTACCTTTAGTATTGATGACGTAGCCATTTCTGGTTCTGCCCTCTCTGGCACCGATAATACGCCCCCTGTAAATACAGCTTCATATCCTAAAACATCAAATATTACCTCAACCTCTTTTAGCCTGACCCATAATATTGATGAGCCGGGTAAAACTTATTACGTGGTTACTCCATCAGGTAGTCCCGCTCCAACACCTGCCCAGGTAAAAGCTGGCTTAAATGGAAGTGGCACAGCAGCCATTAAATCTGGTTCTTTAATTAATGCAGCCAATACCGATGTGAGCACTTCAGTTACCGGATTAACCGCGACAACAAATTACGCCGTTTACGTTGTGGCAGAAGATGCTGCAAGCACACCTAATTTACAAACTTCGGTTGCGCTTCTTAATGTAACCACACTGGGCACGGCTGATGTTACCCCACCCCTAACTGCAGCAACTTACCCAAAAACCACAATGGTTACCACAACTTCGGTAGCTTTCGTTAATAACATCAACGAAGCGGGTACCACTTATTACGTTTTAGCCCTTTCCGGAGGCACTGCACCAACACCTGCACAAGTTAAAGCTGCACAGGATGGTACCGGAGCTGCTGCTTTAAAATCTGGATCGTTTGCCAATGCCGCAAATGCAGATGCCAGCGCATCCATTACCGGCTTAACAATTGCAACAGGTTATACTTTATATGTAGTTGCACAGGATGCTACCGGCAATTTACAAACCACAGTAGCTACTGTAGATGCCACAACCGCTAATCCTCCTTTGGTGAGCGCACCGGTAATCATCAGTCAGTATTACGAAGGTACCTCAGTAAACAAATGGATTGAATTAACCAACCTCACCAATGCCCCAATCAATACCGCATCACCTCAGTTAAAATTAGCCTTATACAATATTTCGGGCGATGCAGGAAATATCAACATTACGGGTGCACCATCTCAAATTGTTGATTTAAACTTCACCATCCCTGCACTTGGATCGGTATTATTAGGAAATACGGGCAACAGCAATACCGAAGTCCCTTACCTTAGTCCCGCCAGCGCCATATTAAACAGCAATACCGTAATCAATTTCAATGGAAATGATGGCGTAGCTTTATTAGATGCGAATAACAACATCATCGATGCTTTCGGGCAAGGGGTAAATGCCAAAGATGTTTCTTATGTAAGAAGCCTCAATGTTACTGCACCTAGTTCAGCTTTTATTGCCGACGACTGGACCAGAACACCTTTAGCTACCGTTCAGAATGCCATTGATGATGACGATGCCAACAGATTAGGCGTACATTTTCCGCCAAACCTGCCTACCTGTGCTGCGCCAACCAGCCCGGCAACTGCATTAACTTTTAGTGCAGTAACCACAGGCAGCATCACCGCTACTTTCACTAAATCAACTGATGCCAACGAATACCTGATCATCAGAAGTTTAAACACAACTTTAAATGCAACCCCGGTTGATGGCACCGCATATACCATTGGCTCTGCTTTTGGCGGTGGTACAGTAGTGAATAAAATTGTAAGCAATACCTTTACCGATAACGGTTTAACCAGCTCTACCACTTACAATTATTTTATTGTTCCCTTAAATAACCTTTCTTGTACAGGCGGACCGAAATATTTAGCCACCAATATTTTAACCGCTGCACAAACCACCAAAACTTTATTGCCTTGTGCCACTCCAACCGCACAGCCCACAGGTTTTACCATTACTTCTTCTAACTATAATTTTATCCAGGCCTCTTTCACTGCTCCAAGTTCAGCTGATGAATACCTGGTGGTGATGAGCACCAGCAATACTTTAACCGCAGCTCCGGTAAACCAAACGGTTTATAACGTGGGCGACGCTTTAGGTGGTGGTATCGTAGTAAAAAGAGGAACAGGCACTTCGTTTATCAGAAATGGCCTGACTCAAAACACCAATTATTATTTCTTTACCTATGCCGTAAACAGTGCCTGCAGTGGTGGCCCATTGTATTTAACTACACAGCCACTTTTGGGGAACTTTAAAACCGGTATCCTGGATGTAAATAAATTAAATTTCTACTATGGCAACTTACACAGCCACAGCAGTTATTCTGACGGAAATAAAGACGATTTAACCAAAAAGCCAGAAGATGATTATGCCTTTGCCAAAACGGCAATGAACCTCGATTTCCTGGGGATATCAGAGCATAACCACACCCAGGCAGGCATGTCATTAGCCAACTGGCAACCGGGTATCGATGCCGCTAAAAGAGCAACAACTTCTACCTTCGTGGCCATGCACGGTATGGAATGGGGCGTAATCAGTGGCGGCGGACACGTAATTGTATACGGTATCGATTCACTGATCGGCTGGGAATCTGGCGAAAATCAGATTTATGTACCTAAAAGCACCTACACTGGTCCTGCAGGTTTATTCAGGATTATTAACCGCCATGGCTTAAATGCCGTAGCCACCCTGGCCCACCCCAATACAACCGATTACAACAACATTTCGGCTACTTACGATTTAAGTGCAGATAGCGCCATTGTAGGTACCGCGCTCGAAAGTGGTCCTGCTTTTTCAACCAATGTTACCTATTCAGATCCGGCCAGCTCGATGAGTTATTTAAGCTATTACAACCGGATGCTTGCTAAAGGTTATCACCTTGGGGCAACCATTGATCATGATAACCACAATTTAACTTTTGGCAAGCATACCCGTGCCAGGTTAGTGGTATTGGCCCCTGCCCTTACCGAAAATGATTTATTGGATGCCATTAAAAAGATGCGTTTTTATGCTTCAGAAGATTCGGCTGCTAAAGTGGTTTTCACCATTAACAAACAACCCGTAGGTAGCGTATTTAAAACAGCTGGTGCGCCACAAATCTCCGTGAGTTCGATTACCACCAGCCCGGTAACCAGTATCCGGATTTTATACGGAACACCTGGAAGCGGTACCAATCCCGTAGAGTTAACCACCAGCCCAACAGCAAGTTTAACTTACACCGATAATGCCTTGGCCAACTTAGCCACCGGCTATTATTATGCTGATATTGTGGAAACAGACGGAAGCCGGATCATTACCTCTCCTATCTGGTACAGCAGGGATGATGCAACCGTTAAAAAAGACCAGACCATTACTTTTACAGCCACCAGAACCGCTACTTATGGCGACCCTGATTTAGTTGCAGGCGCTACCAGCGATAATACCGCGATAAACATTACTTATGCCAGTAGCGATACCAATATTGCCACCATCAGCAATAACGATATCCACATTGTAAAAGCAGGTACCGTAACCATCACGGCCGATCAGCCTGGCGATACTTTCTTTAACCCGGCAGTAGCCAAACAACAGGTATTAACCATTGCCCCTAAAGCCATTGCCGTTACGGCAGATGCCAAAACCAAGGTAGAAGGCACCGTTGATCCGGCATTTACCTATGTTTCTACCCCGGCATTAATTGGTACCGATGCCTTTACAGGCACATTAAGCCGTGTTACCGGCGAAACTGCCGGCGATTATGCCATTCAGCAGGGCACATTGGCCTTAAGCACCAATTATGCCATTAACTATACGCCGGCTAACCTAAAAATATATGCCAAACCAGTTGCAGCCTTAAGTGGTAATATTTCTATCCCTGTAAATACAACAGCGCCGGTTATTACCTTTACCGCAACCGCAGGTACAGCGCCATTTACCTTTAGCTATAATATTAATGGTGGTGCCAGCCAAACTTTAACATCAGCAACCAACACGGCAACTGTAACAGTGCCAACCAATACCGTAGGTACTTTTCTTTATACCGTTACCAGCATTACCGATGCTTACAGTACCCAGCCGCAAAACATCTCCGCTACGGTTAAAATTAATCCTATTCCCGTGGCTGGCATTGCAGGAACTACCGCTTTATGTTTAAACGGTACCGCACCAACGGTTACATTCACTGGTGGAAACGGAACGGGCCCGTACGTGTTTACCTACAACATTAACGGCGGCACAAGCCAAACCGTTACTACAATGGGTACAAACACTACTGCTACTTTAACCGCTCCCGCAAACGTTGCAGGTACTTTTAACTACAATTTGTTAAACGTTAGCGATGTAAACGCTGGTCAGGCACAAAGCGGAACAGCAACCATCACGGTGAGGGCTTTAGCTACCGCAGGTATTTCAGGATCAACAGCTGTACCTAACCTGGCCGCAGCACCTAATATTACCTTTACTGGTGCCAACGGAACCGCACCATACACATTCACCTACAACATTAACGGTGGCACAAACAGAACGGTTAGTTCAACAGGCAATACCGCAACCGTTTCGGTGCCAACCAATACAGTGGGTACTTTCGTTTACAATTTAGTAAACGTGGCCGATGTAAACTGCGGGCAGCCGCAAACCGGTTCAGCAACCGTAATTATCCGTCCGCTGCCAGTGGCTGCTATTGCAGGTACTACATCCGTGTGTAACTTCGGTTCATCGCCAAACATTACTTTTACCGGTTCCGTAGGTACAGCGCCTTATACCTTTACTTATACCGTAAACGGAGGCAGTAACCGTACCGTAACCGCCAGTTCTACTACCGCAACGGTTAGTGTACCAACCAATTCAACAGGTACATTTACCTACGCTTTAGTTAGCGTAACCGATGCTTATGCCAGTCAAACACAAGCCGGATCGGCAACTGTAACCGTAAACGCTTTACCCGTAGTTTCCATCAACAGCAATAAAGGTTTATCCATTTCTAAAGGTGATGCCATCATCTTAACAGCTACCGGCGGTACACAATACAGCTGGTCTGGTTCAGATATCGTTAGCGGACAAAATACTTCAACCTTAACCATCAGGCCAAAACAAAGTGGATCTTACCGCGCTACCGTAACCAATGCAAGTGGTTGTGTAAGCGATCAAACCATTGTTATTACGGTAATAGAAGATTATAAACTGGAAGCCAGCACCGTGGTAACACCAAATGGTGATGGGTATAACGATAAATTTATCGTGAAAAATATCGATTACTATCCAAACAATACCTTAAAGATATTTGATAAGGCCGGGCGCATGTTATACACCAAACATACCTATGCCAACGATTGGGACGGAACGATAAACGGTAGTCCGCTAAGCGAAGGCACCTATTACTACATCATCGATTTAGGGAATGGTATCGGTACATTTAAAGGTTATATCAACATCATTAGAGACTAATTACAGACATGAGAGCAATTACAAAAAACATAAAGCAAATGCGTCGCGTAACGTTTCTATTTGCTGCAACTACATTATTTTTAGGATCTGCAAAAGCGCAGATCCTTCCACTAAACGCACAATATTTCCAAAACCGTTACCTCATTAACCCATCTATGGCCGGTATTGATGAAGGTTTCAACATTAACGGAAGTTTCCGCAAACAATGGTCGAACATTCCTGGTGCACCTATTACCCAGAGTGTAACCTTAGATCAGCAGGTAAACAAAGTGGGCTGGGGGGTAAATATCTACAACGAAAAATCGGGTGGCATTCAGCGCACCAAAGCGGTGGGTACTTTTGCCTATCACCTGCCATTAAATAACGACGACCAGAAGTTAAATTTTGGGATCTCTTTTGGCGCAAGTCAGGATAAACTCGATTTAAGCAGTGTAAGAAACAGCGACATCAACGATCCATCCATCGCCCGTTTTAACGACAGGGGTTATTATTTAGATGGCGATTTCGGGATCTCTTATACTTCAAAAGGATTAACGGTTGAAGGTGCCGTACCCAACATGCGTTCTGTTTTCAGGAAAGATGATTTAAACTTTGCCGATAAACCAACCTTTTATTCGGCAGTGAGTTATAAATTCGCTTTAGGATCAGGCATCGATGGAATCAGTTTAGAGCCAAAAGGTGTTTTCAGGGGGATTAAAAACTATGATAATTTGTGGGATGCAGGTGTAAACGCAAACTTTGCCAACGATAAATTATACCTGATGGCCATGTACCACAATACACAAAACGCCACCATAGGTTTTGGAATGAACTATAAATCGACCTTGTATTTTATGGCTTATTACAATACCGCCACTTCAGCCATCAGCGGTTATACCGATGGCGATTTCGAAGTGAATATCCGGGTAAATATTGGCAAGAAACCGTAATTAAAGAATAATCGTCATCCCGAATTAATTCGGGATCGTAATGCAACAAACTTTAGGATTCGCATCCGGAAGGAAAAACCGAATGACTTAAGCCGCAGACCGAAAGATCTGTGGCTTTTTTTATTGATCGCAGCCCTCACCCCTATACGCCTTCGGCACCTTTCCCTGAAAAGGGAAAGCGCTAAAAAACAAATTACCGCATACTGCACTATGCACCCCACTATCTGCTCCCTGCTATCCGGCCTGGCAGATTTTCGTAGGAAAAAGCACGGAAATCTTTGCACTTCCCCCTCATTACCCCACAACCCAAGGCAGGATCAAGCGGGAGCGCAGGCCCAAAGCAAGGGTAAGAGCCTCGATGCTGCCGCAATAAAGATTTCCGTAGCTTTTTACAAGAAAGGATGCAAGCCTTGATTTTTGGTTACCTTTTTATTGAGTGGCTGTTGCACAACTAACAGCCACTCAAGAGAAAAGAAAGAGCCCCTCGGTGGCGGCGAACCGATAGAAATTTCCATCGGTAGCCGATAAAAATTTTCATCCGTAACCGAGGCAAGCCCGAGCCAAGGGAAGCCCATTAGCTAGTGAATAAACACAAACAAGTGATATACACTCAGAGATCCTTCGTGCCTCAGGATGACAGAAACTTACCATGAATAAAAACAACCCTTTTCCTTACATCATCCCTTCATTTTTATTACTTTTACCACTATGGCTAAATTAATCAATCTGGAAGCATTTCAGCGTTTCTTCCGCTCCGGACAAGTAGGTGGTTTTTTACTGTTAATCTGTGTAGCCATCTCCTTAATCATTGCGAACACATCCTCAAAAGAAGGTTTCGAAGCCTTTTTGGAAACTAAATTAGGTTTTGGTGAAATTAATTACAGCATCCTGGCCTGGATTAACGATGCCTTAATGGCGGTATTTTTCTTATTAGTGGGACTCGAAATTAAACGCGAACTCGTAGAAGGTGAGTTATCTTCCATTAAAAGTGCAGCCTTACCCGTAATTGCAGCCTTAGGCGGCATGCTTATTCCCGCAATTATTTATTCTTTATTTAATAAAGGTGCAGAAACCGCCGGAGGCTGGGGTATACCCATGGCTACCGACATTGCCTTTGCCCTTGCCATTATCGCCATGCTGGGTAAAAGTGTGCCCACCAGTTTAAAAATATTCCTCGCCGCGTTGGCCATTGTAGATGATCTTGGTGCCATTCTCGTCATCGCGATCTTTTATACCAACCAAATCCATTTCCAATACCTCGCCATGGCAGCTGGTGTATTAGCGCTATTAGGCTTAATGAATTATTTCGGGGTGAAGAAACTGGTCTTTTACCTCATCCCGGGTGTATTCCTTTGGTATTTCATCCACCACTCAGGCATCCACGCCACCATTGCAGGGGTATTACTGGCTTTCACCATCCCCACCAACGAAACCGACATCGAATCGCCCTTAGAAAAACTGGAGCACTTTTTAACTACTCCGGTAAATTACCTCATTATGCCCGTTTTCGCACTGGCCAATACCAATATCACTTTCCAAAAAGAAATACTTACCGGACTGGTTTCACCCCTCGGCCTCGGCATTATCGTCGGTTTATTTCTTGGCAAAACCATTGGGGTAACCTTTTTTAGCTGGCTCGCCGTGAAACTGAAATGGGCCGATTTACCCACCGGAGCAGGCTGGAAACATATCTTAGGTTTAGGCATGCTGGCCGGAATCGGTTTTACCATGTCGATTTTTATTGCCCTGTTATCTTTTAGCGATGTATTGCATGTTTCAGAAGCCAAGTTTGCGATATTAACAGCATCAATCTTATCGGGCGTGGTGGGTTTCGTGTTTTTGAAATCGGTTAAAGCTAAGGGTTAACTACAAATTTTAACCACAGAGATCACAAAGAAAAAATCACAGAGCGGCACAAGGACCCCTATCCGCCTATCGGCAGCTTTCAGCTGAAAAAGAAAGAGTTTGAAAAGACAAATTACTGCGCACTGCTATCCGGCATCGGAAATGATGGAAGGAGAAAACGTTAAAGCTTTAGCACTTCCTTTCAACTTACCACGACTACGAGGCAGCACGCCCTCCCCGATTTTTCATCGGGGCTTGTGCTGGCGACCAAAAAGCTTTGACGAATTTATCCAACATCAGATCCAGGCCTTGATTGTTTGTTTCTTTATCATCAAGTGGCTGTTGCACAACTAACAGCCGTTGATAACTTAACTTCAGTTTTTTCTAGTTTCTCCGTATTTTAAGTCATGCAAGGAAAAAAGCACTTTCAGGAAAAGCTATTTGTAAGTTTCCAGCTTTCAAATGCGGTTCCTGTCGACAATATTTACCGAAGACTTAAAGATCTCATCGATTTTAGCTTTATGTATAAGGCAACTTGTAATTATTATGGTGGAGAGGGACAAAAAAGTATTGATCCTGTTGTTTTTATTAAATTAATGTTGGTTGGTTATCTTGAAAACCTGAACAGTGACCGCCGGATTGTCTCTACTTCTAAAATGCGAATGGATATACTTTTTTTTCTTGGATATGATCTTGACGAGGAACTTCCATGGCATAGTACCTTGAGCCGTACCAGACAGCTCTATGGGCAGAAAGTATTTACCGAAGTGTTCCAACTGGTACTTAAGCAGTGTATCGACAAGGGGATGATATCAGGACGAAGGTAAGCAGTAGACGGGGTTTATGTAAAGGCCAATGCTTCATTAGATAGCATGGTTGAAAGGGAGATCCACCTAAAAAGAACCCCGGCAACAAGACACATTACAGTCCATCAGACCCGGATGCAAAAATGTCGGTTAAGCCGGGCAAGGCAACGGCACTTAACTTTTTAAGTCAGGTAAGTGTTGATACTGCCTCACATGTGATTA
Source organism: Pedobacter miscanthi (assembly GCF_032678605.1). Lineage (GTDB taxonomy): Bacteria > Bacteroidota > Bacteroidia > Sphingobacteriales > Sphingobacteriaceae > Pedobacter > Pedobacter miscanthi_A. Next base: position 8,087 of record NZ_JAVTSU010000019.1, on the reverse strand, counting down.
CCCATATTGAGGCATTTAGTGCAGATAAAAGAGATAGCCAATGCCTTGAAGAAATGGTAAAAAAAGTAAAAAACACCCTCAGCTCCCATGGTCTTATCCTGGAAGAGGTTATAGCGGACGCCGGTTACAGCAGTGGAGAGGCACTAAAGGCTCTTGAAGAAAATAATATTCAGGGATATATACCGAACTGGGGCCAATATATACATGAACGCCCCGACTTTCCCTACAATGCTGAAGGTGATTTTTATACCTGTCCGAACAATAAGAGATTGACCTATAGGGGAAGCCAAAAAGATGGCAATTACATTAATAAGCACTATAGAACTAGTATAAAGAACTGCCACTCATGCTCATTTAGAAATAACTGTAGTGCATTGAAAACTCAAGGCCCGCTTATAAAACAAACCGAGGATAGCCCCTATTACGAGCGGATGCATTATCGCATGCTTACCAAAAAAGCAAAAATACTGATGAAAAAGAGGCAAAGCACTGTGGAACCTGTAATTGGCTCGTGAGTTAATAACAATGGCATGAAAAAGATAAATACAAAGGGGCTAGCTCAAGCAAATAAATGCATGACTATGGCGGCAGTTGCCTATAATCTGAAAAAGCTATTAAGGTTTACCGAGCGTAAAATTCAGGTTAACTACATGGCGAAAGCAAATTTACAACGAATAGTCAAAAACAGCTTCAGAACAGCCTGCTTAAATGTATCAAGCGCCATAGTTGTCGTCAAAAACCATTTGCATTTCAGCCAGTCAATCAGACAAATGCTCACACTGACAGCAAACTAAAATAAAAATAAGAAACAGCTTGATTCAATATTGATGTTGCGCAACAGCCACTCAAGAGAAAAGAAAGAGCCCCTCGGTGGCGGTGAGCCGATAGAAATTTTCCATCGGTAACCGAGGCAAGCCCGAGCGAAGGGAAACTTATTAGCTAGTGAGTAAACACAAATAAGTAATATACACTCAGAGATCCTTCGTTCCTCAGGATTGACAGCAATAGGGGGAAAACGGAGTGGGCGTGGTACCGATGGCGGATAACCCATAGTAGTAAGATTGTTTCGTGCTTCGCAATGTCGGAGTTATTGTTAAATGACGAAATGAGGGAAATAACGGACTAGGCACTTAGGATGACAACAAAATAAAAAAAGCACCAAGAACATCGCGCTCTTAGTGCCTAAATTTATACACAAATCCTTAAAAAAACCTATCAGGTTTTTAAAACCTGATAGGTTTTAAAGTCAAATTAATTCCAGCCGCCGCCCAATGAGCGGTATAAGCCTACAACAGCATTTAACTGCTCTGTTTTAATCGAAGCCAGTTCAAGCTCGCTTTGCAATAAATTGCCTTGTGCCGTAATCACCTCTAAATAGTTGGCCATACCGCTTTTAAACAATAAACTTGCATTTTTTGAAGCCTGTTGTAAAGTCAACGTTCTTTTTTCAGCAATGCTATATTGCGTTTTCAATTTCTCTACTTTCGTTAACTCGTCTGACACTTCGCCAACCGCATTCAATACCGACTGACGGAACTGGATCACTGTTTTTTCACGGTCGATTTTAGCCAGCGCTAAATTGCTTTTTAACTGTCCACGTTGAAAGATTGGTTGTGTAATACCACCAGAAACCAATCCAAATAACGAAGCAGGTACATTAAACCAGTTACTTGCTTTAAAAGAGTTTACGCCCCCACTTGCGGTAATTACCAGCGAAGGATATAAACTTGCTTTCGCTACACCAACCTTTGCGTTGGCTACCGTTAAAGCTAACTCTGCACTTTTAATATCTGGCCTGCGGCTTAACATAGCCGACGGAAAACCTGAATTTAAATCCTGTGGGATTACCATTTTATCCAAACGGCTTTCACGGTTGATTGATTTTGGCAGCGTACCGATTAACACACTTAAAGCATTTTCCTGCAAAGTTACATTCTGCTCCAAACGAGGGATTAGTTGTGCCGCGACCAATTGTTGTGCCTCAGCCTGTTGTATCGCCAGCGAAGTAACCTGACCTGCATCAAACTGTAAATTGATAATCCTTAACGTGCTATCGTTCAGTTTTAAGTTCTTTCTGGCAATTTCCAGTTGTGCATCAAGCATTAACAGGTTATAATAACCTTGTGCAACATTGCTCACCAAACGGGTTTGTACTGCCTTACGCGCTTCCTCTGTCTGCAAAAAACTGGCTAATGCGCCAGCTTTTTGATTACGGATTTTCCCCCAGATATCAGCTTCCCAAAACACACCTAAATTAGCACTGTAATCTTCAATGTGTGTAGAACCTGTAAACTGGTTCAGACTTAAACCATTTAAACTGTTATCAGATGGACGGCTTGTACTTGCCGCAACCTGCAATTTCAGTTCAGGTAAATAACCCAGTTTCGATTGTTTAAACAATACCTCAGCTGCATCGATATTTTTCAATGCAATTTGCATGTCGTAATTTTTAACCAGTGCTGTATCAATTAAATTTTGAACAGTAAGGTCGTTGATAAAACTTTTCAAGGGCATAGTGCCAATGCTCGAAGAGTCTTTTGGTGATGTGTTTCTGAATAAGCCTGGCACAACATTTGGCAGGGCTGTATCTTTCGAAACCGAACATCCGCTCCAGATTAAAGCAAGGAGCAGGATGGTAACTATATTAAACCGTTTCATAAACTGCATGATTATTTACAGGTTCTTCATGGTGCTGAACAACCTCATTTGATGATTTTTTTGATATTTTTTCCTGTAAAGCCTGGAAGATGACGAAAAGTACCGGAATGATAAATAAACCTAAAATTACACCTGACACCATACCGCCGGCAGCACCAATACTAATGGAGTGGTTACCCTGTGCCGATGGACCCGTTGCAATACTCATCGGGAATAAACCGAATACAAACGCAAGTGATGTCATAATGATCGGTCTGATCCTTAATCGAGCCGCTTCTATAGCCGAATCAACCAAACTCAGCCCTGCTTTTCGTCGCTGCACCGCAAACTCTACAATCAGGATGGCGTTTTTAGCCAGCAACCCGATTAGCATAATCAGCGCTACCTGTACATAAATGTTATTTTCGATACCAGTTAAACCCAATACCACAAACACACCGAATATACCCGTAGGGATAGATAAGATTACCGCCAATGGTAAGATGTAACTCTCATACTGTGCAGATAATAAGAAGTAAACAAACACCAAACAAAGCAGGAATATCACTGTAGATTGTCCACCTGAAGAAATTTCCTCACGTGTTTGTCCCGAGAATTCGTACGCATATCCCGTTGGTAATTGTTCCTTAGCCGTTTCCTCTATCGCTTTAATCGCATCACCAGAACTGAAACCCGGTTTAGGGATCGCATTTACCTCGATGGAGTTAAACAAGTTATAACGCGAAGCCGTTTCCGAACCATACACACGCGTTAATTTAACCAGCGTACTAATTGGCACACTTTCTCCCGCCTTGTTTTTAACAAACACACGGTCAATACTTGCAGGATCAGTTCTGTCGGCAATATCAGCCTGAACCACCACACGGTAGTATTTACCAAAGCGGTTAAAATCTGATGCTTGCGCAGTACCAAAATAAGTCTGCATCGTTTGCAAAATATCTTTTTTGCTTACGCCCAGCTGATCCGCTTTTTCGTCGTTAACATCCAGTTGTAACTGAGGATAATCTGCTTTATATGAAGTAAAAGCATAAGCAATGGCTGGTTTCGCCATTAACTTTCCGATAAAGTTATTCGCTACTCCACTAAATTTATCCAGCCTGCCATTCGTTTTATCCTGTAACATTACGTTCATAGCCTCAACGTTACTAAAACCCGGTACCGTTGGAAAACTGAACACGAAGAAGGTACCGGCAGATATAGCGGCCATTTTACCCCTTACAATATTTTGTATTTCATCGATATTTTTAACCGCCCCCCTTTCTTCATTTGGTTTTAACAATAAGAAAATCTGACCAGCCGAAGGACTGTTTGATGCCGTTAAGAAATTATAACCTGCTAACGACATGACAAATCTTGCAGATGGCATAGCCCTTAACTCTGCTTCAGCCTGTTTTAACATTTTATTGGTATTGGCTAACGATGTTCCTGATGGACTAGCCACCGCAATAGCCACAAAACCCTGATCCTCTGTAGGAATAAAGCCCGTTTTTGTTTTGCTTACCAAAAGAACAGTAACCGCAACGATTAAAGCAAGCCCTGCCATACTGATCCATTTATGACGGATAAGTACTTTTAAGCCACCAATATAACGGTTGGTCATGTAATTAAACCCGCCATTAAAGCCTGCATAAAACTTGTCAACAAAGCCTTTTTTAGGTGCTTTATGTCCGTGTCCCCCTGCTGCATGTTTGTTCTTTAAAAATAAAGCAGCCAATGCAGGACTTAAAGTTAAAGCGTTAACCGCCGATATAATAATGGCTATCGCCATGGTTAAGGCAAACTGTTTGTAAAATATACCTGTTGAGCCCGTCATAAAACCAACCGGTAAAAATACCGCTGCCATTACCAGTGTAATCGATATAATGGCCCCGGTAATTTCATTCATTGCCTGGATGGTTGCCTCTTTCGGTGTAAGCGTAGGGTCTTCTTCCATTTTGGCATGCACCGCTTCTACCACCACAATCGCATCATCTACCACAATACCAATGGCCAGTACCAATGCGAACAGTGTTAAAAGGTTAACAGAGAAGCCGAACAACTGCATAAAAAAGAACGTACCAATAATCGCTACCGGAACCGCAATGGCAGGAATTAAAGTAGACCTGAAATCCTGAAGGAAGATAAATACCACGATAAATACCAGTAAAAAAGCTTCGATCAAGGTATGCTCCACCTGGTTGATGGATTCATCAAGATCGGTTTTGGTACGGTAAAACTGGTTGTATTTAATACCTGCCGGAAAATCTTTTGATAATTTTGCCAACAGTTTATCAATCGAAATCTGGATTTCGTTGGCATTCGAGCCTGATAATTGGATTACACCAATGGTAATACCATCATGTCCGTTTAAACGGTTTACACTACCATAACTGTAAGCACCCAACTCTACACGGGCCACATCTTTTAAACGTAATATAGAACCATCCGAATTAGAACGGATCGCAATATTCTGATATTCCTCTGGTTTGGTAAGTTTACCTTTATACTTAATGATATATTCAAAAGCCTCATTACTACGTTCACCAACTCTACCTGGTGCTGCTTCCAGGTTTTTATCCTGAATGGCAGTAATCACTTCATTAGGGGTAATTTTATATGTGGCCAGTTGACTTGGGTTTAACCAAACACGCATCGAATAATCTTTAATACCACCAAATACACTGGCAGAACCTACACCCGGGATACGTTTAAGTTCGGGAATGATATTAATCTGCGCATAGTTATTTACAAAAACAGCATCGTATTTTTTGGGGTCTTCTGAGTAAACGCCGATAGCACCAATAAAACTATTTTGTTGTTTAGTAGTGGTGATACCATATTGTACAACCTCCGAAGGTAACTGGCTTGTGGCCTGCGAAACACGGTTTTGCACGTTAACCGCTGCCTGATCGGGGTTGGTACCTTGTTGAAAGTAAACCGTAATCGCCAGGGTACCATCATTACTGGCGCTGGAGGTCATGTAGGTCATGTTTTCCACACCATTAATTGCTTCCTCCAGTGAAGGAGTTACCGAACGCAAAATCGTTTCGGCATTGGCCCCGGGATACACAGCAGTTACCAATACCGAAGGAGGTGCGATATTTGGAAAGCGCTCTAAGGGCAACTTTGTTAAGCCCAGTATACCAACTATTACCAATAAGATGGAAATAACAGTCGAAAGTACAGGCCTGTCTATAAATTTCTGAAACATGACTTTTTAAATTTTATGGTCGTATTATTTTTTTGTTCTTGCAACAGCTACTTTATCTGTTGCTTTTTGAGGCTGGATTACCATACCCTCCTGTAATTTATCAACGCCGCTTAACACAATCTGGTCGCCAACCTTTACCCCGTCTTTAACCAGGTAATTTTCGCCGCTTTTACCAACAATGGTAATGGCTTGTTTCTTAACCTTGCTGCTATCGCCTACCGTAAATACGAATACTTTATCCTGCATTTCTACTGTAGATGATTGAGGTACCAAAATGGCATCATCATGTTGCAAGCCTAAACGGATTTTACCCGTATTACCCGAACGAAGCACTCCGCTCGCATTAGGGAAACTTGCCCTTAAAGTAATCGCACCGGTGTTTTTATCAAACTGACCATCAATCATATCGATTTTACCTTTAATTGGATAAGCAGAGTTGTCGGCCAATAAAAGCTCAACTGCAGGTAAATGTTTAATCCTGTCGGCAGGTGTTTTACCCGGGTAGTTTGCATTAAAATTGTTGAAATCGTTTTCAGCAAGTGCGAAATAAACATGTACTTCGTGGATATCCGATAACTGTGTTAAAGCAACCTGATCGCCTGGAGAAACCAAACTCCCTTGTTTTTTAGGGATACGGCCAATGTAACCACTTACCGTAGCCTTAACATTGGTATAACCTAAGTTGATCTGTGCAGAAGCTACACTCGCCTTAGCCTGTTCCGCATTGGCCTGGGCAATTTTATAAGCCGTTTTAGCGGTCTTCAACTGAAAATCAGAAACAACTTTGTTTTGAACCAGCGGGGTTAACTTATCCACTTCAAGCTGTGCGTTTAAAATGGCAGCTTCAGCAGCGTGTAAGCTTGCTTTCGCATTGTTTAAAGCCTCGCGGAAAGGGTTTTCGTTAATTTTGAATAAGGTTTGTCCGGCAGTTACATAAGCACCTTCATTAACCAAAACACTTTGTAAGTAACCACTCACCTGCGGGCGGACATCGATATCAACAGCGCCTTGAATAGAGGCCGGATATTCGATATACGTGGTTTCTGTGCTTGAGTTAATGGCGCTTACCGGCAATGATGGCGGAGGTGGAGCACCAGCTGATTGCTCAGGAGATGATTTACAGCTAAGCAAAATTATAGAAAGAAGAGAAACTGTTAACATTGATTTAATACCATTAAACCATTTAACGGTGTTAAGTAAAGGATACAAGCGATGTAGAGATTTCATATAATTAAATTTAATTGGATTATTGTGTATAAATAATTTAACAGTGTTAAATTACGGTGTAAAAAAAATATTTTAACTGTTAATTGATAACGTGATGCCTTTGATGGCATCTTTTAAAATTTGTTGGTTTAGTTCGTCGGTTGTTCTTCCGTTGGGGCGAACAAGATTGATGGAAATTAACCCGTGGATGATTGACCAATAAGTGTAATACTTCATACAGATATCATCTTCAGAAACCGGTTTCTTTTCGAATAACGATTCAATTACATCGCCTAACATACTTCCTACGTTTTCGGCTTCGGCCATTGAATTTTTAACGGTACAACAAACCATATCCACACCATACATCAACTGATAAAATTCTTTGTGGGCAAAGGCGAAATTCCAGTAGGCAATCCACATGGCTTCCATTTTATCTTCTGCTGATTCGTGTTTGTCCCTCGCTTCGCGGATATCTTTCGCCAACAATAAATATCCTCTTCTGGTAAGTTCCAGTAAGATACCATCTTTGTTAGAAAAGTATTCGTAAATAATGGGGGCAGTATATTCAATCTGGTCGGCAATTTTACGCATACTCAATGCCTGCCAGCCCTCTGTTTGAACAATGTTCAAGGCAGCATCCAGAATTTTTGTTCTGGTTTCATCTTTTAAACGTAGAATTCTTTCTTTACTTCCCATGACTGGAATATTAGGTGTAAATAATCTAACACCGTTAAGCAAATGTAGAACCAATTCCAGAATTCACAATCATTCATTTGTCATAAACATTTTATTACCTGGTTTTGCACCTAACAATCAATCTTTAAAGCATTTAAATGAACATTTTTGAGTTGATCCATTTATTAAAAAATTACAGATCATGATTTTTCGCGCTACAAAAACAACTGACATCGCAGCGATACAAATTGTCAGGTTTAAGGTAAAGACACCCATTTTGGCAGATCCGGCATAAATTATCGTCATTGCGAGAAGGCTTTTCAGCCGACGAAGCAATCTTTCTAGCAGGATCCTT
>NZ_JAVTSU010000018.1:0-138068 GCF_032678605.1 Pedobacter miscanthi | reverse complement strand
TTTATGGTTTATTTCGGTCGGTAATACACCAACCGATAGATTAAGCTATTCTTTCTACTTCCGAATACCATTATTGCTCTTCGAAACTACCTTTTTGTTCTTCTGAAGCTATTCTTTCTACTTTCGAATTCAATTTATCTAATGGTTGGTGTCTCCACCGACCATATTTTTTTATTTAATTTATTTCGGTCGGTGAGACACCAACCGATAGACTCATTTTTTACTCTATTTACCCGTTTTAATTATGATTGACGATTCAGCTAAACCAGCGGATGATGCGGTAAGTTTAATCGTTCCTGTTTTTTCTGTTGATTGCAGGATGGCTAAACACAATCCATGAAAGGCTTTGCGGTAATTGGCTTTGAAAGGCTCTACACTTGCCTGAAAACCATTATCAACGCCCGCAATAAAACCATTTCCTTCCACTTTAAAATCGACCACATTATCCGCATCGGGGACAACATTTCCTGCTGCATCTAAAATGCGTACGGTGATAAAGGATAAATCTTTGCCATCTGCTTTAATGTTTTTTCTATCGGCAATCAATTCAATTTTTGCGGGATCTCCTGCTGTTTTCACTTCACGTACTAAAACTTCCTTCCCATTTTTTCGCGATACTGCTTTTAAAGTTCCAGGCTCAAAAGGCACATTCCAAAACACATGTAAATCATCACCTTGTTTCGATTTTTTACCTAATGATTTTCCGTTCAGGTAAAGCTCCACTTCATCGGCATTGTTGTAATAAGCCCAAACTTCGACCGGTTTTCCTTGTTTCCAGTTCCAATGCGGCAGAATATGCAATACGGGTTTATTAGTCCATTCGCTCTGGTACATATAATATGAATCCTTAGGAAAACCCGCTAAATCGACAATTCCGAAATATGAACTTCTGGCTGGCCATGGATACGGCAATGGCTCACCCAGGTAATCGAAGCCTGTCCATACGAACAAACCAGAAACATGATCGTATTTTTTTGCTTCCTTCCAGGTTTCTTCGTGTGTAGAACCCCAATAGGCTGAAACATTATCGTAAGCAGATGCCGACCATTCTTTATTGCCATCAGTAAACTTTGTTTTTCCATCTCTTGGCCAGCGGCGAATGGTATCGGCAGTATCATAAAAACCTCTCGTTTCTAAAGCAGAAGTAGTTTCTGTGGCCAAAAACTTAACGCCCGGATAGTTTTTAGGGAAATCTTTATACAGTTTGTGGTTGTAGTTTAATCCATAAATATCAAGTGCATTGGCTTGGTAGATAAAATTCTTTTCGGCTTTTGTTTCCGTCAACGCTGAGATTACCGGACGGGTTTTGTCCAGATTTTTAACAATTGATACCAATTCTTTTGTAATGGACACACCTGTGCTATCAAACTGCTCGCGGATTTCGTTACCAATGCTCCAGAGAATAATGGATGGGTGATTACGATCGCGTTTAATCATTTCCTCTAAATCGCTTTTGTGCCATTCAAGGAAATTCAGGTGATAATCGTTTTTGGTTTTCTTTTTCACCCACATATCAAAAGCTTCATCCATTACCAGGAAACCCATTTTGTCGCATAAATCTAAAAACTCAGGAGCAGGTGGATTGTGGGCTGTCCGGATGGCATTTACGCCCATCGCTTTCATTATTTCTAATTGACGTTCCATTGCACGCACATTTACTGCGGCCCCTAAAGCGCCTAAATCGTGGTGCAGGCAAACACCTAAAATTTTCATTGCTTTTCCGTTTAACGAAAAGCCCTTTTGTGCGTCGAAATTGAAATCACGAATTCCAAATGGTGTAGTATAACGGTCAATGATTTTCCCGTCGGCTTGCATAATCTCTGTAACCAGGGTGTACATTACCGGTCGATCAACCGACCATAATTTTGGATTTGCAATGACCAAACCATTTGTGACTAACTTAGCAGTATTTTGATCAACCACCATTGGCCATTGCTTTTGTTGAAGTTTTACTCCTTTATCATCGAAAATGGTGGTCAGGATTTTATAAGTCCCTTTTACGTTGAATTTATTTTCGAGTTCGATATCAACAGCGATTGATGCTAAGCTTTCTCCAGGAGATAAAATCCTACTCTCGTTACTTTGCCCCTTGTTGCCACTAACTACACTCGTTTTGATGAAAATACCGTTGCGCTTTACCGAAACTGCTGCAGCCGATGTTAACCATACATTTCTATAAATCCCTGAGCCAGAATACCAGCGCGAATCGGGTTGTGCTGAATTATCTACCTTAACGGCAATGGTATTTTTTCCAGTCTTTAAAAATTTGCTGATCTCGTATGAAAAAGAACTATAGCCGTATGGACGTTTGCCTAAATATTGACCATTGATCCAAACTTCACTGTTTTTATATACGCCATCAAATTCAATGTTGATTAATCTATTCTTAAAATTAGCGGGGGCAATAAATTCTTTTCTGTACCAGCCGATGCCCGTTGGCAAACCACCACCCTCTGGTTTTGCAGGGTTTTTCTCATCGAATTTCCCTTCAATGCTCCAATCATGCGGTAAGGTGAGTTTTCTCCATTTCAGGTCGTTAAATGAAGATATTTTTGCCGTTGGCTCATCGCCCAGAAAGAATTTCCAATCCTTGTTGAAGCTAATTCTGGTGCGCGATTGTGCGGATGCAGCTCCACTTAATAAGGTTAATGCCAATATTAATTTGAAAATGAAACTGACCTTGAGGTTCGTGAGGACACGAACCTTGGCAGTTGGAAATGGTTTTAACCTTAATATTGTCTCTAGCCTCTTCATCTTAATTCTTCGTTTCACTTACAAAATTCACTTTACTTTTACCTAAATCTTTTGAGGTAGCAACAGCAATTCCGCGTTGGTCTTGTTTGTTAACGGCGCAATAAAAATGATATACCGTGCCTTTATATTTCAAAACAAAAGATTTGTGTGCGTACAATTCATCATATTTTTCTGATGATTCAATCAGGTTATCGCCTGTCCAGTCGGTCCAGTTTACCAGGTCGTTTGAAGCAGCAAAACGGTTAAAGGAACCCTTTCTATCCTGCCAGAAAGCACCAAAGTAAAACATTACCCAGGTTTTGTTAATCTTTTGGATTACAGCATCTCCGGTAATGCCAACCGGATGATGAACCACAGGGTTTTTATTAAAACGCTGCCAGTAGATCATATCATCAGAAACCGCCATACCGATGCGCTCGTACCAGCGTGTTTTTTTGTTGTTTACCAACGAATCGCCAACGGCATTATAGTACATCACAAATGCATGACCGGTTAATTTTTGTTTGTCTTCAATTACCGTGCTTTTAAAAAGCTTGTTGCGGTTTTCCCACCAACGCACGTCAGCATCACCAGAAGTTAAAACCGCTTTGTCTAACCTGCCCCACTCCTGCACCATTGATGGATCTTTGCTTGTGTAGGCCATCCCAATGGATAATGGCTCTACTTCATAACCTTTTTCTTTGCCACCAAAATACGACATCCAGTACTTGCCATCGAATTGATTTACGCCATAGCTCCCGCCCCATTTTGTATCCAGCAGTGCATTGTAACCTGCTTTTTGGTTATCGTCCCAATAACCAGCATCGCCGAAAGACATTAATTTGCCCTGATTTTCCCAATGCAATAAATCTTCACTTTTAGCCAACCAGGTTTCGTAACCGCGGCCGCTAAAAATCAGGTAAGTCATGTACCAATCTTTGCCCTTTCTAAATATAGTCGGACAATCCATTTTATGGTCTTTATCTTCTGGCACCATGACCAAACCATATTTATAAGGGGTTTTAACCTCCTGATAAATTTTTTCCATCGTTTCTGCTGAAACAGGATTAGTGGTTTGCGCATTTAATTTCAATGCACTTACAAAAAGGAAAGATGCCAGGATTATCTTTTTCATTGGTGCTTCAAATTAAATTTATAATAACCTGATCCAACAGCCACCTTTGTTTTGCCGTTTTCTGTACCCCCATCTTTAACTAATGAATTATATTCTTCCGAGAGATCATAATTTGGTAAAACAGGGAAATAAACTGTCGCTTTTGTATTTACAGGGATGTTAATTTCTAAAGTGAAATTCTTATCCGTTTTTGTCCATTTGGTAGAAATATTGCCATATGGGGAATTGTAACTCACATCAGCCGAAGTTAAATCACCCACTACTTCAGGTTCGATTTTAATATGCTTGAAGGCAATAGAATTTTCTTCCTGACGGATGCCACCAAGGCCACTGTACAGCCATTCCATTAAGTGCCCCAGCATAAAATGATTGTTGGATACACTTGGCAAGGCTGCCCACGATTCGGTCAGCGCTGTTGCGCCTTTGGCAAGCTGCATACCATAACCAGGTACATCAGAACGGCTGTTCATATCAAAAATCACATCCGATTTTCCTGCGTCTTCTAAAACACGTAAAACATAACGGTAACCAATATCACCAGCAGTTAAACTGTTTTTACGATCTCTAATATCTTTAACCAAATTCTCAATCACTGCAATTTTATCTTTTTCTTCAACCAAACCCATATAGACCGCCATTGCATTAGCAGCTTGCGAACCCGTTGCGTACTGTTTGGTTTTGGCATCGACGAATTTATTATTGAAAGATTTTCTCACTTCGATAGCCAGTTTTGCATAAGTCATAGCATCAGCTTTTTTACCTAAAAGTGTTGCTGTTTTTTCCATGATATTTAAATCGTAGTAATAAATTGCTGTACCCGTAACGCCCATTGGGGTTAATTGAGAAACACCTGGCGGTTTCGGACCTAAATCGTACCAATCGCCTAAACCTTGCGACAATATGTTACCATTTGCCTTAGTTCCCAGATAATTAATGTATTGCTGCATCATTGGGTAATAATTAAGCATCGCCTGCTTATCGCCATACCATTGATATAAATACCATGGCATCAAAACCCCGCTGCTACCCCATTCAGGAGAATCGCGGAACATATCGCCACCCCATTCGAACTTTACATATTCTGGTGAAATTTCAGGGATGAGTCCGCTGGCCAATTGGGAGTTTTTCATATCCTGTAAGGCTTTCTTAAACAGCGGCGCAGCATTATAATTGTAGCGCACCGAACTGCCCATTAAATGCAGTTCCTCTAACCAACCCAATTTTTCGCGGTGTGGACAATCGGTAAACACACTCACCATATTACTTTTAATGGCCCAATCGATTAAACTGAAGGTTTTGTTAAACAATTCATTTGAAGAGGAGAATTTACCTACTTGCTCGGCAGCATTTCTAATGTGTAAAGCTTTCAGGTTTTCAATTATGACTTTATTTGAAGCGTTTTCTTTGCCTGATGGAATAGCTCCTTTAACTTGTAAATAACGAAATCCGGTATAAAAGAATTTTGGTCGCCAGGTTTCGACACCCTCACCTTTTAAAATATAGGTAAAGTAAGACGGACCGCCCATATTTTTTTGCGTTACTGAGCCATCTTCTTTTATTAACTCTGCAGGAGTAATGCGAACAGTATCGCCTTTTTTACCGCGGACTTTTAATTCGATAATAGCTGATGAATTTTGCCTCATATCATAAACCCATTCCCCATTAGGAACAGGAGTAGTTTTTAGAGCGGAGGTATATTCAAAAACTTTTACAGGCTCTTCCATTTGCGCATTTAATTTTGGTCCATTAACCAGCAAAGCGGATTTCCATTTTGCATCGTTAAAACCAACTGAATTCCAGCCTTTTTGTTCCAGATTAGCGTTATAATCTTCTCCACCGTAAATACTCGAAAAAGTTATTGGCGATGGTGTGGTTTTCCAGGTCTGATTACTGACGATATTTGCAGAAGTACCATCACTGTATTCAATTAGCAATCTGCAGATCATTTTAGGGTAACCATAAGCTACTTTTAGTTTTCTATAACGCTCTTTAACCGGTGGAATATAATAAAACCCATTGCCGAGCATCACACCGATTGCATTTTCACCTTTCTTAAGTTGTTTGGTTAAATCGTAGGTGATGTATAAAGCCTCTTTATCGTACTTGGTCCAGCCTGGAGCCAGGAAATCGTCACCAACTTTTAATCCGTTTAAACTCATTTCGAAATGGCCTAACCCAGAAATAAAAGCCGTAGCTTTTTTAATGGTCTTTGTTACGGTAAATCCCTTGCGGAACATGGGCAAGGTATTATTACCATTGTATTTATCTTTTTTACCGTCAGTTGGTAAAGTATTTATATTAGAATCGGTCAGTTTTTCATATGCAATCCATTTAGCTCCTTTCCAGTCAGCTGTATTTAACAAGCCCATTTGCCAGTAGGCAGTACTGCTCCATTCCGATTCATTTCCATAATTATCCCATACATGCACTTTCCAATAGTAAGTTTTGGTTGATTGAAGTTTGGTCCCTTTATAAATAACCTGGATCGATTGACCTGAATTTACCTTTTTAGTATCCCAAACCTCACCCTTATTCTTTTTTAAGTTTGAAGGATTTTCTGAAACCAGGATTTGATAAGCTACCTGCATCACATTGTGTTTAGATGATTGCAATTTCCAGCTTAAATTAGGGTTGGGGATATCAATGCCTGCCGGGTTGTTTCTATAACCACAAGTCAAATCAACAACTTTAATATCCTGCGCATAAAGCGGAATACTCAAAAGATAAAGCCACGAAAAAATCAGAAATCTGCTCATTATCCTGTGATTAGCATTGCGAAATTTTTACGCAAGGGCAAGGGTTAAATTTTGGTTTATAAATGGTTAACTGATATTTTAATGTTATTGAAAATCCGTTTTAGAAAAGGTTTAAACAATAAATTAGCATCAATTCAAATATAAATGTTTTTTTTAAATATGAAAACATATATTCGTATTTAAATTACAAATTCTTCCCGTCGATAAATAGGAAAGCATTTTGTATGTTTGAGATGTAAAAATTACGCTACAGCCAAATTTAAACCTGTATGAACGAAAAGGAATCGAAGTACCAGGCCCCTGCTTTAGATAAGGGACTTGATATATTGGAATATTTATCAGCACAGTCTATCCCGTTATCCCAAACTGAAATTGCGGTTGGTATTGAGAAAACACCGAATGAAATTTACCGCATGTTGATGAGTTTGGAAAGCCGCGGGTATATCCTGCGAGATGAAGTATCTGGGAAATACCGGCTATCATTAAAGCTTTTTTACCTTTCGCACAGGCATTCGCCGATTGATGAATTGCGTAAGGCCGCACAATTTCCATTGGAAGAACTGGCCAATACCATCCGTCAATCGTGCCATTTGAGTATTTTGTACATGAACCAGGTGATGGTGATTATCCATGCCAAAAGTCCGGGACCGATTGCGCTTTCCATTGAAGAGGGTAATTTATTTCCATTGCCATTAACCGCATCCGGAAAAGTGTTGCTGGCTTATATGCCAGATGCAGAACGGAACACCACCTTAAAAAACAATGTAATTTTTAAGAAATACCATAAGGCCCAGCAAGAAGACTTTTTGAGTTCTTTAGAAGATATTCAGCAAAGCGGCTCTTATTTTAAAAATAGTGATTCTGTTTCAGGGGTAACCGATCTTTCAGTACCAATTGGTATTGCGGGTAATAACGGTATTATTGCCTGTTTAACCATTTCAATGTTAAATGCCATCAATGTAGATCAGGCAATCGAAAACGATGTTATACTGGCCGAAGCGCAGAAATGCGTTAAAAAAATTGAGCAAAGGATTGGAGTTTAAGAAACGTGTTTGCGCTCGTTTCACAACGAGTGCATAGAAAGCTAAACGATTTTATCGTTTTGTAAACGACAAACTATTCAACGCTCGTTAGAAACGAGCGCTAACGGGACTCCGTCAATCCCAAGTGGCGGAAGATCAAAAAAACAGTTGCACAATAGGACAACTCGCGCTACCAAACCTGAAACGCAGTGGTTTTGTGAAAATATCACTCAAACTTTCATTGAGCAGAAACGAGCAAAACAAAGTGCCGCTGTTTTTTTGATGAGCCTGGGATGGTGAGAAGCCACATTGCCGGATTGACAAAGCGCTTTGGGTACTTTGGCGCCCCAAAGTACCTTGCCGCCGCGGCATAGAGCGGGAAAAGAATCTTTATAATTAATTGTGTCCACACAATAGGAAAGGTCGTGACAGGCTCCCGACTGAAAAAGCCTTCTCGCAATGACGAAACTATGCTGAGTATTTCACATTATACTCTTTGCCCTTTTCAATCGTTACCTCATAAATTCCTTTCGAAATTTCTTTCACTTCAGCATCTTTTACCAGGGGTTTGGTTTTACTTTTAATTCGTAATTTTCCTAATCCTGTTGCAGACGAAACCTTGATTTCTTTCTTACTGCAAAACACCGAAATATCACCATTAGCTGTAGGTACTTTTCCTTCCATCCATTCCAAACCGCCTAAATTGGGTTCAATGGTATAGCTTTCGTAACCCGCACTTGTAGGTTGAACACCTAGATAATATTTTCCTAATAAATAAATCGGACTTGCGCCCCAGGCATGACAAAGGCTTTTTCCGAAAGGCCTGCCGTACATTGCTAAGTGTTCTGTACCTTTTTTATCAGGGTTGTATTCTTCCCAAAAAGAAGTAGCGCCCAATTTTAACATCCCACCCCAATAATTTTTCATTTCCTTAAGTACATAAGGTTGTTCGCCCATCGCACATAGTGCTTCCAACTCATAAAAACGCATGTATGGAGTGGTTATTTTAGCAATCTGATCGTTAAGCAGTACATTCTTTTTAACAGCCAGTTTTTGTTCTGGCGTAAAATAATCAAAGAAGATCCCAAACATATTGGCATAACGGGTTACATTATCGGTTTGTTTATTATCAATACGACTGTGCACCAAAGCACTTTTCTTTTGGTTCCAGTAAAGTTCGAAAATTTTGCTTTTCAGTTCTTTTGCCAGTTTATCGTATTTCGCAATACCTTCTGTATCATTGGCCAATTTGGCGCATAAAGCCATCGTTTCTAAACTTCGTGCGTATAATAGCTGTTCGAAACTTACTTCTCCATCTTTACTCAGTTTATCTGCCCAATCGATAAAAATCCAATCGCCGGGCATCCATTCCAGCAAGCCGTTTTTATTCTTTCTTCCATCAATGTAAGTCATCAGCGATTGCATGCGTGGGTAAATATCCTGCACAAATTTTTGGTCACCTGTGAATTTGTAGTAATCGTAAATTCCTAAAAACCAATAAAAAGAATAATCCATAATGGTATTAATGTGTGCCGTAACCGGATCTTTGCCGCGTTGAGCAAGTAACGTCCGTTTTACTGTTGGTGCGTCAAAAAACGAGTAATAATTCATCAAATAACTTTGGTAGGCATCGCCACTCCACACCCAGCGGTCGCGTTTTATGCCATCGATGAAAAACTCACGGGTATTGAGGTGGAAAGTGTATTTAGCAACATCATAGATTTTATTGAGTTCGCTATCTGAAGATTTGAAACTTCCTCTTTCTGTTACAGGCGCATATTCATACAACATCGAAACAGAATCGGCCGATACATTGCCCTCTGATTGATAGTTCACGTATCTGAAAGCCTTTGAGAGTGGCATAATAGAATCTTTTTTCTGTGACAAATCTATATCCAGATAATCTAAGGTTTCACATTTATCAACAGATAAGGCTTCTTCTTTCGATTCGCCATAATAAATACTCAATCTTCCTTTTCCTTTTAAACCGTGCACTTTAATAAATCCAAAGGTTTCTTTTCCGAAATCAGAAACTGCACCCTTATTTACCTTTTCAGTTTTAACTGCCGATTGTGCTACTACCGGTAATTTAAATTGTGAGGGTAATTTAGTGGGATCAGATAAGTTCCAAGAACCTGCCGAAACAAAAGTAGTTCCCGATTTATCAGAGGTTTTCCCACTCGCATCAATCCATTCTTTATCCTCAAATGTGCTTAACCAAGTTTCATCAGAAACTACCGTTTTGCCTTGAACAAAAATTGCCGGCACGTTAGTCTGATTATAAACCTTCAAACTTAATTTGTGTTTCCCTGCTGGGATCTGAATGCTTTTTGGAAAACCGGCAATGGCCTGGCCATCGATTTTAACGTTGTATGTACCTTCTACAAACAGTTTAACCTCTTCAGATTGGGCAAGATTAAATTCTTTGTGAAAATCGACCAAAACATAGTGGCTGTCCATTTTCCAGAATACAGGGAAAAATGAACCTCTTTCGGTTCTGCGGTTCTGCATCACGTTACTCATATAAATATCTAAGTCACCCGGATACCAGATCCAGGATGCTTTTTGCGCAAAAATCTGTGCTGCAGTGCAGGAGAAAATGGCAACAAAGAGTATTTTTTTTAAATTTTTCATATCGTTTAGGTTAGGTTTATTTTTCGTCATTTCGACTGAAGCGCAGCGGAATGGAGAAATCTATGGAGTACAATTCCTATAGATTTCTCCACTACGGTCGAAATGACGATACTTTCATTTTAATGTCCATTAAAGAAAAGGTAAAGCGCAACCATTACCACTGCCAATGCAATCCACGAAATCCAAACTGTTCGATCAGGTTTTTCGATGTTGGCCTCATGTTCTTCATTAATGGTATAAATACTTGGTGATCTATCTAACAAAGAAATTAAAATTGCAATAACCAGTAATACCGCAAAAATGAAAAACGAAAGCATCAGATAATGCGGCCAGAAAGTATATTTATCGGAAGGTAAAATCCATAGGTAAGTCACTCCAACGCCCAAACTTAAAATAGAGCCTATTGACAGTGTAAAATTTACCGCTTTTCTAGTGGTTCTTTTCCAGAAAACGGTTAATAAGAATACAACAGAAAGCGGCGGTGCAATAAAGCCTAAAACCGACTGAAAAACGTCGAATAAATTTAGTCCTTTAATATTATCGATCGCCAAAACTACAATAACAGCAAAGATACATCCTGCCACAACTGCCCATCGGCCAATACGGATAATCTGTTTGTTACTGGCCTGAGGGTTAATTTTCTTCACGTAAATATCCATAGTAAAAACGGTACTCAGTGAGTTTAACGACGACCCGATAGTACCGACCAATACTGCAATTAGCACAACGATTACCAAGCCGTTCATGCCTGGAGGAAATAAATTGGTTACCATAGTCATGTAAGCTTCGTTCGGATCTTTTAAGTTAGGAAACAGCACATAACAAAGTATCCCTGTACCAATAAATAACGGTAATGAGAGGATTTTTAGCCATCCGATGAAACTGACTCCCAATTGCCCCTGCTTTAAATTTTTAGCACCTAAAACAGATTGAACCATTGATTGATCGGTGCAGAAGAAAGCCACAGCAGCCACAGGATAACCCAATAAAATAGCATACCAAGGGTATTTTGGATCGCTGGCTGGCTGTACCAGGTTCCAAAAGTGATGTGGTGTTTTTTCGTACAATGCAGAAATCCCACCAACTTTGTTTAGGCCTAAAAGCATCAACGAAAGTGAAACAGCAATCAATAAAATCATCTGGAATACATTCACTTTTGCTATGGCTTTTAAACCACCGAAAAAGGTGAACAGTCCGGCAAAAGCAACCAATACAGTAACCGATTGCCACATGGGAATGCCTAAAATCTGGCGGACTAAAAAGCCACCTGCAAATAAGCCCAATGATAACCATGAGATTAAAATCTTAACTAAAGCATACCAGGCCAGGATATTTTGGGTTGAATCGCCGTAACGGTTGCCCATAAACTCGGGCATGGTACTTACTTTAGCAGCAAGGTATTTTGGAGCAAAAACAATGGCGAGCAAGAATAAAAATATAAAAGCGTACCAATCGAAATTTACCGCCACGATACCAGTGCTGTAACCAATACTCGCAAAAGCCAACAGCATTGATGGGCCTACATTTGTACCCCACATATTGAAACCGATGCTGCTCCAGTTTAAAGATTTATTGGCCAGAAATAAGGTTTCGTCGGCGTTTTTCTTTTTGGAGAAACTGGCCCGATAGCCAATGATAATCAGTACAATGAGGTAAGCAATTACAATGAAGTAATCTAAACTGGTTAAACGTTCTACAATGTTTCCCATTAATTTATTTGGTTAGTTTTTTAGTTTTGTCACGGAGCTGCTTTTATTCTTTTCGTCATTGCGAGGTACGAAGCAATCTTAATGCGATCGCTAATCAACCCATAGTTGTAGGATTGCTTCGTGCCTCGCAATGACGATCTTTGCTTTTACAACCCTATCGATTCCCGTGTTATGTGATTTGCCTTCAAAATTTCATCAACTTTTACTGGTAAACCGGTTTCTAAAGATTGATCCATTGCTTGCAATAAAGCCACCGTTCCAATTCCTTCCTTTAAATCGGGATAAGCAGTAAAGTTGTTGTTGATACTGTCAGCAAAATAATCCAGGTAATTCTGGTATTCTCCGGCATGGTGGCTTTGACCTTCGAAACGGAAATAATGTTTTAAGGTAGAATCGCCCCAGGTAATAATTTTTTCTTCTCCAGTGTTTGTAGTAACCGAATAACGCAGTTCATGGTAATCAGCCTGACTTGCACCTTCTGTTCCGCGGAGAATACAACTCATACCACTATCGCGACTTGCAGGTTGCGTAGGCCCTGTATAAGCGCCACTAACCCTTGCAATCCGACCATCTTTTGCTTTGAAAATGAAGTGCATCGTATCCTGGTTTTTCAATCCAGCATTTAAACCGTTGCTACTCAACATACCATAGCCCATTACCTCTTCGATATCGGGCATATACCACCTGATAAAATCAACAGGGTGACTTAATCCGCCATACAGCCATTTAAACGATTGTTTTAAGGACCAACCTTTCTCTAAAAACCAACGGTGATCGGCATGGTAGTGACTTTCTATAGTGATTAACTCTCCAATTAAACCTTCATCAAAATCTTTCTTTTGGCGCTTTGCAGGTTCGAAGAAACGAGAACTCTGTCCCACGAAAATCTTTTTTCTTGATTTTTTGGCAAGTTCTAAAAGTTCGTTAGCCTGCGATAGGTCGTCGATAAATGGTTTGGTGCAAACCACATGTTTTCCGTGCTCCAGTGCGAGTTTAATGTGCTCGAAATGCAGATGATCTGGCGTATAAATCGCAATCATATCGATTTTATCGCTGGTTAACATATCCTCATAATTTGTTGTCCAATTCTGAAAATCGAATTCTAAAGCACGTTCTTCGCAAAGCTTTTTATTGGCATCGCAAATTTGGATGAGCTTAAATTTTCTACTAGACAATGATGCAGAAATTGTGCTTCTGCCCTCTCCTAAACCTAAAATCCCTAATCTTAACATGATATTATTTTTTCTAAGCGTTTTTGTTTTTCTTTCCGTCATTGCGTGGTATGCAGCAATCCTAATGCACCCCACGGGTAGCGATAGTTATAAAGATTGCTTCGTCGTGCCTCCTCGCAATGACGATTATTCTTATTTATTCTATCGGTTTAAAGAACACCCAAACCTCGTCTGGTTTTGTGCCTTCAATTCCTTCCTGATATTTTTTCATGATGGCATTCCATTCATCCACCTTTGGATTATTCTCGGTGGTTTTTGGATTTAAATCATCTAATTTTTTTCCTTTCGGGATACTGATAATTAGCATGAGTTGCCGATCATTTTTAAAAATGGCCAAACGTTGAAACTCTGCATTGCAAAATCCCTTTGAAATTTCGGGCCATTTCTCAAATTGCGTTTTATGATAGACCAGATATTCTTTTTGCATTTTTTCATCCTTAACCAGATTAGCCGACAAAATGATGTTATCCCATTCTGCTGTAGGTTTATCTCCACAGTTTTTTTCTCGATTGAAATCATAAAACAGGTTATCATAAAACTTAATCTCAGCCGCATCGTGGCGCTTTAAGGTTTGTTTTAAACTCTCCACTTTTAAACTGGAAGTATAAATCACCAATCGGTTGTTCCATTTATAAATTGAACTCGGCAGAAGGTTATTTTCTTTTGCGAAAGTTTTTAAAGTGTTGTTGCTAGGAAGATTATCCGACTTAAAAATCAATTCGAATACAACTGACTGTTCAATAGCCTGATTAATTTCTTTTTTAGAATAGTTCGCTTTTTCCCTTAATAAATATTGAAAAGGTTTCTCTAAACCTGCATTTTGTTTAATCTGATCGGCTACTTTTGGTCCATTGCTTTCCCATAGATTATCTGGTCCGTTCGCATTTTGAAGATACTTTTCTGTTGGTGTCCAGTTGTTTTTGATGGTGATATAAGATGAACCCTCATCGGTATACAAATAGAACCAATGATCTGGCAAATGTGAATATGGTGCTTTGTAAATACTGTCAACTACGTTATCTGTGATGGATGATCCTGGTTGAGCAGATAAGGTGTAAATCCCAGCTACATCGTACATGTGTTTTCCGTAATGGTGGATTTTATTGCCACTAATGGTATTGTTTTCCATGGCGTTTTTCGTTTTTGTCCAGCCCCAACCCATGCTAATGCCTGAATAAGAAACATCGCTGATTTCGTTGTGTAGAATTTTTATGCCACGAACATATCCCGCTCCGATACCTACGGCACCCCAATCTTCGTTGGTAACATCGGTAATCAGGTTGTTTTCGATTTTATTGTTCGTCGAAATTTCTCTTTTATCTGTCGGATTATATGGCAGGTGTACTTCAGTCGCTTCATCAGAAAAAGTTCCGATTAAAATGGCTGATCCGCCAATATCCTTGAATAAATTCCCTTTAATTTGGTTGTCGGCAGTTCCTTTTTTATAATCTAAAGCTGTAGAAGCCAGATGTACGAAACGGCAAGATTGAAAAGTTGTGTGGTTTGCATAACTCACTTCAACTGCAGCAGCAGGTCGACCAACCCAAGCCTGATTTTCTAGCGTAGGTTTATCTGGTGTTCCGGCTTTTTCCAATTTATAAGCATCGAGCATGTACATACCCGCCTGATGTGGTACATGACCTTGTTTTGAGGGCCTCAACCATGTAGCATGTTCGAAGGAAATGCCCTTGAAACTTACAAAAGAAACCGGTTGATCAATCGTTCCTTCAATTTTAACGAGATTCTCTAAAGCGGGAGCAATTACCTCGGCACTCAACATATTTTCGGATGCCTTGGGCCAATAATAAAGTTTATGATTTTGCAGATCTTCGAACCATTCGCCAGGTTCATTTAAAAATTGAATCGCATTGCTTAGATAAAAAGCAGAGTTACCTGTTTTATCCGAAATCCAAGGTGCTGGCCAAGGATGCTCTGATTGAATTCTACGCTCTGGCTGCATGAAAGAAAGCTCAGCCGTATTGCCAATAATTTTAACCGACTTAACACGGAGATTCGCAATTGCCCACCATTGATGGATAAGCATTTCCATTCCCTTTATGGTTGCTAAATTGATGTTTTTTTGAAGCGGAATGGTACAGGTTTGTTTTTCGGTATCCCAGGATAAGATCCTCCCCATTTCTTCGCCATTATAGTTTTTTGCACCGATGGCTTTATTCCCATCTACCCAAAGCTGCCTGAACTGGAGATCGCTCCCATCAAAATTTGGAAGATCTGTAAGCCAAACTTTACCTTGTGCTTCTTTTGGTAAGCCAGCAACTGTACCATTAAGTTTTTTCCAGCCTTTTACTTTTATACCACCACTAAAAACAACCTTTTCGTTTGTAATAATTTCTGTCGGACTATCTTTTGTGCCTGAATCTTCTGGTCGAAAAACTACCGGTTCATGCAATTGATAAAAACCTTTGCCGATTATAATCCGGATACCACCTTTAATGGAAACATCATTTAAACGTCTCAATTCCCTTGCTTTTCTCACAGCAGAATGAAGTGTTGCTAAGGGTTTTTCTTTGGTTCCTATGTTAGTATCAGCACCATTTATAGAGACATAAATATCTACTGCGCTTGCTTCAAAGCACAATAACGACAAAACAATCAAGAGACTGAAAAACGATTTAATTTTTTTTTTTCGTGAAGACACGAACCAAGACATGCATTCTTTTTTTAACTTTTCGATTCGCATCTGTTTCGTTGTAGCTATTTCCATAATTGTCTTATTGAGATTGCTTCGTGCCTCGCAATGACGACCTATTGTTTTGAAAAACCGATTTCAGGTAGCTTGTATTGGCCGTGAAATTATATTTTACGTTTGTAGGTTGTTTAGCATCGCGGCTTCGCTCTACCACTAACCATCCGCTCCAGCCCATACCATCCAAAGTTTCTTTTACTTTATGGAGATCAATTTTAGGATCGTTTTGTAACCAAACACCATCTTCATTTGTAGCATGTATCTGAACGATGTTTTTCTTTCCTAAAATTCTTAACTCCTCGTGTAAATCTCTCCCGTTTTTTATTGCATTAGAGAAATTGAAATAACTTTTAACATGTTTGCAATCAATATCTTTTAATAGCTGTAATTCGCCTTTTGCGTCTAAAGCACTTTCAATTCCGATGGTAATTCCAGCTTTCGATGCCATTTTTCCAGCCACTTTTAGCCTTTGTATAATTGGCTCACGCAGTTCAGGGTTTTTAACCAAATCTCCCTGAATTCCCAATGGTAGAAATACCACTTTAATATTCATTGCTTTAGCGGTATCCAAACAATCCTGGATCATTTTCTGATAAGTGGGTCGTTTGGCAAATGATTGCGCATAAAATCCGGTCATGGCTAAAGAACAGATTTCAAGATTTAATTCTTTTGCCTTATCCAGATACTCCTGTCTGATTGTCGGATCGGCCAATTTGTTATCGAAAGTTTCTCGATCGCCCAAACCACCCATGTCAATTTCCAGTCCATCGGCACCGATTTCTTTTGCAAGTGGCAAAGCGCTGATTTTCTGACGCTTCAAGATCATTAAATCAATTACCGCAATTTTAAAACGGTGCTTTTTCTCTGCTGCAAAAAGCAATTGATCGGGAATCATTAAAACTCCCGATAACAAAGCTACATTGCCTATAAAAGATCTCCTATTTTGATATTGCATAACTAAAACTTACTCGTGCTTAAAGGGAATAATTTCTCCAGATTTTCAAAGCCCATGACCGCATTTTTAGGTAATTTTTCACCTTTATCGCCGAAAACATATAGCGCATTTTCCTTTTCGATGGTTACCTTACTTTCATCGTATTTACCGGTATTATCTTTAACTGTAACAGCATTTAATTTGAAGTTTTTGATTAGGAAATCGTACAATGCAATGCGTTTATTGATGCCGAAGTCGTGCTTTTCATCAGGAAGATGAACATTCTCGACTTTATCTTTCACACCATAATAACTGTACATTTTTTGTAGGTAAGGAAAATCGTGTTCAGGTGTATGTGCTGTCCAGTCGCTACCATCCGAAACCAATAACTGGGGACGAGGGGCAGCCATTGCCGCCAATTCTACGTTATCGGTTCCACCACCACATTGATGGATTGGCATTCCGCTTTCACATGGACAACCACCATAAAAATAAGATGACATTGCAACCACTGGTGCACTTAATTTAATTCGGTCGTCCATAGCCGTCATTAAAATAGAATGGCTTCCGGCACCCGAACCTCCGCTGATCCCGATTCTGTTGGTATCTGTTTCTTTTAACGAGCTGAAGTAATCCAAAATCCTGATCCCACCTAAAGTTTGAACAGTTTGTGCTAAACTACGGCGATGGTCTTCGTATTTAAATTGCAACATCGATTCGCCCCAGGCAAACAGATCGTAACTAAAAGCCATTGCCCCCATTTTGGCAATCATTGCACAGCGGATCTGACAATCGGCTCTGTAACGCTGTTTTTCCCAATGACCATCCGGACTTAAAATCAAAGGAATTTTCCCTTTAAAGTTTAATGGTTTGTACAGTGAGCCATTGATCCATACACCTGGTAAAATTTCTAATGCAATGTTTTCTACCGAGTAACCGTCGAAAATTCTTTTGGCCGTGACAATCGGTTTTGAATTTGGTTTTGCAGGTAATGGCGATAACAGTAAAGCTTTGTACAATTCGGGTTTAATTTCTGCTTTGCGTTTTTCCCAACTTGCCTGATCGTGATATTTTGTGGCTAAGTGGTCTAAATATGCCCAACCATCCTGAACTTCCCAACGATAATATTCGTATTCCTTTAATTTGTAAACGCCAGGTTTTTCTTTGTTTACCTTCATGTCCAAAGGCGTAAGCACATTGGCAAGCGTTTCATCAACATCTGCACGGAATCGCCAATCGGCATAGTTTACCCATTTGTCTTTTACCTGTGGTTCTGAATATTTGATTTGCACTTTAAAACGCGTTTGAATCTCTTTCAAAACTTCTGCAAGAGGCTTTTTATAAAGATTATCGGTGTTTTGGGTTTGGGCGGAGCTATAATTTGCAGACGATATATTGGTAATGAATAATATAGCTAAGTATTTAAGCGCCCTACCCGTCATTGCGAGTGCTGATTTTTCATCAGCCGAAGCAATCTTTCTTGGTAAAATAGATTGCTTCGTGCCTCGCAATGACGATCGCCCCAATCTCGAAATGACGTATCTAGTTAAATCTATCATCTTAACCCTCCTCACTTTTAGTTTCGGTAATCACAGGAGCAGTATATCCTTTCAATTTCGGCCATACACCAGCTTTGATCTTTTTAAGTTTCAGCTTCGATGGATCTACAACCACATGTTTGATTTTCTCTCTTCTCCAGGTATAAATAAAATGTAACATGCCATCAGAAGTTTGAATCACTGCAGGATAAGAATATTGGCTGATCGGTGAATCTTCTAAAATTAATGCTGCAGACCATTCTTTTCCGTCTTTTGAGATCGAAACATTTAATGGGGTACGTGGTCCTTTGGCTAAATCGCCTGGAGGTAAAACATGGTTATACACCAATACCTGGCGGCCATCTTTCATGGTTACTGCATCAGTACCTGAATTGTTATTGGGTAATGATGTTTTGGTTAATGCAGACCAGGTTTCACCGTTATCGTTAGACCAGGATTCTACAATTGCACGGTTGGCTGTTCTGGCTAAAATCTGCAATTTTCCATTTCCATATTGTAAAATGCTCGGTTGGATGGCTTTAATGCCATTTTCAGGAAGTGGCCCAACTGTTCTCCAGGTTTTGCCATTGTCTTTGGTTACTTCAAAATGGATTTTCCAGCCATCGCCCTCTTTACTCGATGGTGCGAACAGATTCCCGCTGCTTAATAAAACCGGTTTGTTTTTTACAGGACCAATATATCCATCGGGTAATTTTGTAGCATCAGACCAGGTTTTACCACCATCTTTCGAAGTTCGAATCATTCCCCACCACTCAGATGGTTTCGGGCCTATTTTGTAAAACAACAATAAATCTCCATCTGGAACCTGATATAAAACAGGATTCCATGTAGGCAATCTTTTACCATCTGGTTGGATACCATTAGCAACCGAAAACGGCGCTAACCATTTGCCATCTACAAAGCGGCTAATGTAGATTTCTACATCGGGATTCCGTTCTTTAGTTCCTCCAAAAAATGAAGCAACTAAACCTGTTGGCGTTTCTGCTATCGTTGCGGAGTGACACGATGGAAATGGTGCTTTATCGTAAATAAACTCTTGTTTTACGATTCCGGTTTGCCATTTTTCTACCTGGGCATTAGCGCTCATCAAGATTGCAAAAATAAAGGTTAGTGTAATGTGTATTTTTCTTTTTAACATCATGTTTTTATTAATGTACTTCTATGTCCCACGCGTCATTCCCAGCCTGACTGGGGATCCTAATGCTTAGCTATGCATTCGTTTGCTTTAAGATTCCCACCTGCGTGGGAATGACGATGTGGCCAGGAAACTTTTTATTGTTTTGTCTTAGCTGCTTTCTCTTCTTTTATCTTTTTAGTATACGCGCTATAAAGTGCTCTCCAACTGCGGCCATTATTATTCAACATCTGCTCCGATTTTGTTTTATAAATCTCGAAGATTGCCGAAATCTGTTTCATGTTTTTATAATCGACAGCTTGCTCACGAGCTTGTTTTAAAAAAGCTAAAATCTTTGTTTCTTCATCTGCAGTTAAATCAGTCACGATTGCTTTGTAACCTTTCATCGTGAATTCAACCTTACCGATGGTGTATTTGTCTAAGATTGTTTCAACCTGCTCAGGTGTTAAGTTTTTTCTCAGTCCATCCATTAAAGCCTGATGAACAGCTGAAGGAATAGCCGAATCGACTATGATCTGTTTGTCTAAATCACTTAATTTATTTCCAGTAACTGGGTTTATTCCATCAGGAACTGTTGATGATGGATGATCGTTATGCCAATCTCTAATAGTGGTTAAATGAACCGCAATTGCATTTTCGACTGCTGATTTCTTAGCTGCATCGGTTAAATTTAAGGGAGAAGTCCATTCTTTTGCTTTGCTTAAGATTTCTTCTGGTACAACAACATCTTTTGTTTGACTGAATGCATTTACTGTGGTTAGCAGTAATGTTAGCAACATCAATGGGTTTAAAAACTTTTTCATAATTGTGTTTTAATTTTTGTTTCGGTTCGTGAAGACACGAACCGAGGCTTATATGTGTAATCTTCTCTCGCCATGGTTCGTGTCTCCACGAACCATTATTTTACTTACGCTCCACCCCAGAACCGAGCCATCTTTAATTTTATATTGGTCATATTCAATTTCATTTTTAGTTTCCGTCATTGCGAGGCACGAAGTAACTCTAATGCTCTAGCTACAGTTGTAAGATTGCTTCGTGCCTTATAATGACGATGACACTCCATTGTCTGCGTCCTCACAGACCGTTTATTTCTCTACCACAAAAGAATAATCACCAGAACCCAGCTCATAAACTGCCCTGTTATTCTCCATTTTTATAAATTTTAAATCCTTTATTGACTTAATTTTTTCTGAAACCTCATTTTTATTATTCGCAGGTAAGTAAACCCATGCCGTTGTATTTGGTGGAATGGTTATATTCCAATTAAACTGGTTCACCGTTTTAGCATAGCTGCTTTTAATTACCCCATAAACCGAGTTGTAATTGGCATTTACCGAATTTAATCCATTAATCATTTCGGGTTTCATGATGATCTTTTTAAAAGCTGCACTTTCTGATTTTATACCGGCCAGATTCTCATAATACCAGATCAATAGATCGCCAAGCATCATGACGTGGTTCTGTGAGTTCATTTTTGGATCGGCCGTATTACCGTTCCATAATTCCCAAATGGTAGTTGCACCATTATCGACCATATAACCCCAACTTGGATAAGTTTTCTGTGTGGCAACGGTATAAGCTAAATCTGGTCGGCCATAATCGTTTAAACAGCGCATTAACCACTGGATACCTACTAAGCCATTACTTAAATGACCCTTATTCGTAACTCCCACCGTATAGGTGATATTTTTGAATACCTGATCTACTTTATGCAGTGGAACCATTCCGAAATAAAGCGGAATAATGTTATCTGTTAGGGCATTAGAGGCATAATAACCTTTATCGTTATAATATTTCTGATTGAAAGCTTCCTTGATTTTATTCCCCAAAAGATCGTATGCTTTTGCATCTTTATCGTTGCCGCTTACCTTAGCGAATTGTATCATCAACTGCGTGAAATGATAGTAATAAGCTGTCGAAATTAATTCAGAAGGATATTTTTTATCCGCACTTTTACCACGACCAAATTCGATGGTAATGGGTGGCATACACCAATCGCCATAACTATCTTTGGTTAAAATATAATCTTTCATGTAGCGGTCTTGCATGTAAGCAAGCCATTTTTTCATTGCCGGATAGTTATCGCGAACAGCAGAAATATCGCCAGTTTGTTTGTAAAGCATTTCCGTAACCAGAAGCATCGCTCCCGGCCAGGTCATGTTATCGCTATAATACCTCCAGAAAGCTGGTGCAACATCGGGAATGGCGCCATCTTCCTTTTGTGAGTTTCTGATATCCTGTAACCATTTGGCATAGAAGCGTCCGTTATCAAAAAGAAAACTTTCTCCGTAAGCCACAGCGCCCCTATCGCCTAACCAGGGCATGCGCTCGTTGCGTTGCGGGCAATCAACCGGAATCCCTTTGTAACTCCCGGCAATTCCCCACCAGGCATTTTTGAAAATCTGATTAGTCAAAGCATCCGAAGTTTCGAACGTTCCGATCGTTTTGATGTTATCGTAAACCATTTTCCCAAGAAAATCATTCAATGATGGTTGGTAGGTATAGCCTGAAAGTTCTATGTATCTAAATCCGCGGTAAGCAAAAGTAGGTTCCCATGTTTCTAATTCGCCTCCTTTTAACGTGTATAAATCGGTACATTTTGCATTGCGAAGGTTAGCTGTAAAGAGTTCGCCATTATCTTGTAACGATTCGGCAAAACGCATTTTGATTTGTTTGCCCTTCAAACCTTTTATCTTAATTTGCAACCAACCCACCATATTCTGACCCATATCCAAAATATACCGGCCACCAGAAAGTTTAGTGATTGAAACAGGTTTTATTGTATTCATCACCTTCATATTTTCATTCATCTGGGCCTCAATTGTCCCCATTGGTTCTTGCACAAACTCTGCTTTTGCCCACATACTATCGTCAAAACCTACCTTATTCCAGCCTGAAGCTTCTTTTGTAGCATCGTATTCTTCGCCATCATATTCGTTATTGGTTCTGATTGGCCCATCGGTTGTGCCTTTCCAGCTATCATCAGTATCAATATTTGCTGTTGTTCCGTCGGTGTAAACGATGTTGATGTTCATCAGCATTTTCGGAAAACCAAATGTTTTAATCTTATAAGGTTTTTCATTTTGGCGCATTGCAAAGAAACGGCCATTTCCGAGTATCGTACCTACGGCATTTTTACCGTTCTGGATGTAACTGGTTACATCGTAAGTATTATACTTTACGTTTTTGGTGTAATCTGTAGGTGACGGAGATAAAACATCATTTCCAACTTTTTTGCCGTTGATAAACAATTCATACAAGCCCAAGCCCACAATAGATGCCGTAGCAGACTTGATTTCTTTGGAGCTCTGAAACTCCTTTCTGAAATATCTTGCTGATAAACGTGAATCAGTTTTAATGTTATCCCATGGAAAGGCCCTGTCGAAACCAATCCAGCCTTTTGGCCAATCTTTGTAATAAATTAAGCCCATTGAGAAATAGTTGGTGGCAGACCATGCACTTTCGCCTGCACCCGTCCATACTTTAACCTTCCAATAGGCTTTCATTCGGCTTTTTAGTGACTTACCATTGTAGTTTACGTGAATAGATTCTTGTTTGCCAACCTTTCCTGAATCCCATAAATCTCCGTCATTCGCTTTTAGTTTTTCTAATGATGATGAAACTATAATTTGATAAGCCGTTTGCATTACATTATGTTCATTGGAAATAATATGCCAGGCGAAGCGAGGTTTTAAAACATCAATTCCCAGCGGATTTTCGAGCATTTCGCAGGTGGTGTTTTGCAACGAGACTTGCGCTATCACTTTTGAAAAGGATAGGAACCAAATACTGATGATCGCTATGTAGATTTTAATGTTCATTATGCTTCGCAGTTGATTATACTTCGTATATGATTACACCGATTGTTGGATTACACTGATTACTAATTTTATTCTTTATTTTTTCAATTTACCATTTCATTGCTGTCATGCTGAGGCACGAAGCATCTGTTGGTTTTTATATACTGCCTTTGCCTGCCCACTCTCTAGTTTTGGCAGTGATTTATTAACGCATTGTTTTTATCGTTTAGAGATTCTTCACTACGCTCAGAATGACAAACCCCTCAGAGCGACAAAACTTTTTCTTTTCCTTCTTTGTGCCTTCGTGTCTTTGTGGTAACATCATTTAGTAGAAAAATCAAAATACAAGGTCATATTCAATGCTCTACTTGGAGATTTATCAAAATCGTAATAAATATTCTTCATTCCCATAGGGCCGGTTGTTTCTGGCTTTTGTGTTTTTGTGCCAATTGCTGAAATTGCGTTCATAAATGAAATATCACCATTCGGAAATGTCGGACTCATGTTATCATATTCTGTGTCTTTCGATTTTTTTGGTGTAAACAATCTTAGAAATATATCTTCCCTATCTGTAACCACTTTGAACGATTGCTGTTTACCTATAAAGTCGCACCAATACATATTGGAATAATAGCCTTTAAATTCTGGGTATTGCCAAGGTGCTTCACCAGTTGCCGAATTGTTGTAATCCTTTTTCCAAATACCAAAAGTTGTGCCTTTCATTCTGTTTTTCCAAACGCGGTATGGTCCGTTGCCTTTATATTCAACTGCTTTAATTTCTGATTCAGGATAAGAAAAGTTCAACCCAACGAAAGTGGTAAAGTAATCTGATGGAAAATACTTCACTTCCATTTTTAGCCAACCTGAAGGATAAATTGTCCATTGTAAAGTATTCCAATTTTCTTTTTTATCAAATTTGGATGAAATCACTAAATTTTCACCATCCATTTTTTGAGTAAAACCTTTAAAGTTATTTACACCCTCTTGCAAAATCGGACCGTTCGAAAATGGAATTATACCGTTGGTATTCTTTGCCTGTAGCAACAAACCTGATATTTTATCGAAAGTTAAATCAATGCCATTGGCAGAAACCTGATAAACTTTTGTGTCTTCTTTTAAACCTACTTTCGAAGCGCCTGTTTTTATAACAGTTTTCTCTGCATCAGCTGCAGGTAGTGCAATCGGGAAACTCCAGGTGAACAATTCTTTACCATCTGGTGCATTAGCAGTAAGATAAAGTGCATCAAAGCTTCTCCAATCAGTTGGAAGATTGATCTGTAATTTCCCTTTTTCGAAAGGTTTAACATTTGGCGCATCTGCTTTACCTGATTTGAATTCTGCATCCGTTCCTATTTTTAGTTTCTTCAATTGCCAGTTGAAGGTGCATTGATTGAGGTTGGTAAAAGCATAACGATTTTCTAGCGTAAACGAACCATCAAAACCTGCTGTCATTTCTATTTTCTCTACAAAAACAGGGCTCCAAACTTCTTTAATCGTAAAGAAGCTACCTTCTTTTTCGTGGTAAGGTCCAACAATTCCATCAGGGCCATGATTTCCATCGGTGTCCAATTCGCCATTTTTATCCGTACGAACCACAGCCTGGTCGGCAAAGTCCCAAAGGAAACCACCAGCCGAAAGTGGATTGTTCCACATAGCATTCCAATAATCTTCAATGCCTGCACCATGACCGCCATCCCACATGCCATGCAGAAATTCGGTAGGCATCAGAATGTTGTGTCCGTGATCATAATTACCAATTCCGTAGTTAAATTCGCGATAGTGCGTGGTTTCGAACCCATTAAAAACTTCCCAGGGATGAATTAAAGGACGTTTTTGTATATCTTCTTCAGCAAAAAGATGATCAAGTTCGCGGTTATGTCCACCCTCATTTCCATTGGCCCAAAATATAATGGATGGATGATTTTCATCATTCAGCATCATTTCTTTCATCAGTTTTGTTCCGGTCGGCGTATCATAAGTACCGTGCCAGCCAGCCAGTTCATCCATTACAAATAAACCCAACGAATCGCAAACATCTAAGAAATGTCCGTCTGGTGGATAGTGCGACATCCGAACAGCATTCATATTCATCTCTTTCATTAGCAAAACATCAGCAATACTGATTTTTTTACTGGTTGTTCTACCCGATGTTGGGTAAAATGAATGTCGGTTTACTCCTTTGAACTTCATTTTCACCCCATTTACATAGACACCATCGCGTTCTTTTACCTCAATCGTTCTGAAACCAATCTTTTTAGAAACCTGATGAATCTCTTTCCCGTTTTTAATCAAGCTAAAAGTCGCGGTATATAAGTTTGGAAACTCTGACGACCACAATGCTGGGTTAGAAAACTGATGATTGAGCTGTATGTTTTTATTTCCTTTTTTTATTGAAGTCGTAAACCGATCACCGAATCTTTTTCCATCTTTCCCTAAAAGTTCCACTTCAATCTTATCTGCATCACCAGTATAACTTAATTGAGCATTTAAATTGCCATCAGCTTTAGCATCAATCTGAATTCGATCGATATGCGTTTGTGGTAGCGATTCGAGGTAAACAGGTCTGAAAATACCACCAAAAATCCAGAAATCCGCTTTGCGTTCAGCCTCATTAACGGATTGATTGGCAGAGTGTTTAGATACCTTTACTTCAAGCAAATTATCGCCGCCGAGTTTAACCAGTTTAGTGATGTCGTACCTGAAAACATAAAATGAACCTTGATGCGTTTCTCCGGCAGATTTGCGGTTAATTTTAACTTCGGTATCCGTCATCGATCCCTCGAAAACGATATTGATTTTTCGGTTTTTCCAATCTGTAGGAACCTTAAATTTATACTTATAAAGTCCTTGTTCTTTGCCTTTGTTCTCCTCTTTGTTGAAACCGTAGTTATATTTTCCAAAACCTTGCAATTCCCAGTTTGAAGGCACGGGGATGGTGGTCCACTTGCCCGAATTTGCTCCATCTGTACAGAAGAAATCCCAGTTAACGGTATTGTCGTTTCCAGTTCCCGATAGGTATAATTTCTCTGTTTGCTGTGCTCTTAGTGAGCAGAACATGGTGATTAAACACAAGAAAAGTATAAATCTGCGTTTCATTAATTGGTTTTAAAAATTTTATTTAAGGGATTATCGGTACGGAAAGGCAAAGCAGGTAAACCATTGCTATAAAAATTACCTGATGGGTTTTCCGACCAGTTGTAACGTACAGCTATAGGCGCTGCAATTTCGCTTGAAGAAACGATAACCATTCCATCCTTTATGGTAGCATCAGCATTCACAAATTTCCCATCATTTCCTGCGATTGTAAAACCAGTTATTGAAGATGAATTAGCCGATTTCAGGTAATCAAAATCAAGCAAAGCTTCATTCTTTTTAAAAGAAACAGATTTATAAAAAGGTCCAGAAAAGCCTATTTTTTGCTCATATGTTTTGCCTAGCGCTAAAAGTGCCAATCTTCTGCCCACCTCCCATTTATAAGTTGGATGCAAATCTCCACCATTATCATTCAAATCTGAAGTTGAAATCATTCCTGTGTTTGACATGCGCAAAACTTGTTCTTGTGCTTCCCAAAAGTTAGGTTCTGTATCAGCCGTAAGCACAACTTTATCGCTTTTTTGCTTGCTATAATCGAAAGGTGCAATTTGAACATAATAGAAAGGTAAATCCTGTTCTCCCCAAGCTTTTCTCCATAAATTAATTAACGATTTCAATTTATAAGAATAGCTAATTGTTTCATTCAGGAAGCAGTTTGTTTCCCCTTGATACCATAAAAAGCCTCTAATTTTAAATTTCGACAAAGGTTCAATCATTGGGGTATAGAACTTACCAGGATCGTTACCCACCTTCTGGTTTTTAAAATATTCTTCCTGAACCAAAGCCTCTGGAGCAACCCAGGGTTCAATGGCACTCCCTGAAACGGAAGAAGAGATCATTCCAACCGGAATACCTAGTTTCTCCTGAATTTCTTTCGCGAAAAAATATCCAACTGCAGAAAAGGCTTTTAAGGCCGAATCTTGTGCAACTGCCCAGCTTTTATGAATAGAATCTGGCTTGGAAAGTTGTTTGCGGTTAACCAGGAAAATTCTGATCTGATCGTTTTTGGCTTTAGCTACTTCATCAGCAGGAAAGCCCAATTTTTCATTTTTAGGTTTAGGGATTTTCGCGAGTTTACGCATTTGGTATTCCATGTTCGATTGACCTGAGCATACCCAAACCTCTCCTACCAAAATATTGGTGAGTTCAATTTTATTTGAGCCACTGATAGTCATTGTTTGAGATTTCGAAGATGTTTTTAATGGCGCTAAAACCACTAACCATTTTCCTTCTTTATCGGTAACGGATTCTTTTCTCTGACCTGCAAACGTTACAGCTACTTTTTCTCCAGGTGAGGCAAAGCCCCAAATATTGATCGGTTTATCACGTTGCAAAACCATATTGCTCGATAAGATCTGAGGCAATAGGATTTTTGCATTGGATGACAATGAGCATATAAGGAGGAATAATAGCAAGAGAGATTGCTTCGTTCCTCGCAATGACGGTAAGGTGGTCGTCATTGCGAGGAGGAACGACGAAGCAATCTTTCTAGCATTTTGAAAAGATTGCCTCGCTTCGATGAAAAATCGAAAGCTCGCAATGACGATATATCTCGAAAATTCAACCATCCTAAACCCCCTCCGTTTTTAAATACTTAATCGAATAAACAGCCTCTTTTTTCTCTGATTCCCCTGCATTTTTCAAATCGTAAGTTTGATCTGCAGGTGTATCTACATCAGGAAAACGGCGAATATCGCCGGTGCGGAAAACAATTCTGGAAACATCAGCAACAGGTTGAAAAGCTAAACTGGTTAATACATCTTTTCCATTTACAGTAATGGTGTAAAATCGAGTAAACGCATCTAATTTTAGTTTGATGTCGTAACTTTTACCTGCCTCATATTGCATCAAGTTTTTATATCGTGCACCCGCTTTTGCGCTTAATGTTCCTGCGGTATCAAAGGTTAACCTCACAGTTGCCATTCCTTTTGCATCCTGCAGTTCAATTTCCAACAAACCGAAATCATCTTGTTTCGGCGTAACCGAAAACGAGGTGACTATTTTTTTAGATGCAGGGAATAATCTTTCGGCTTTGGCATAATCGAAAAGGTCTTTGTCTTTCAATACTAAGGCGCCACCTTCTACCTTAACAGGTGCCCAAAGCGGACTATAGATATTCCACATGTCGAGTGCCTTATCAGTTGGCATTTTACCAAAATCATCATTTACATGCTGTGTTGCTTTATCGTTAACGGGTACGGGAACAGAAGAAACCCAAATATCTTCTTTGTTCATGCTGTAGGTTACCCATAATTTTCCATCGGCAGGTTTGCCATTACCCTCAATAATTCCACGCACATATTGTGGCCCGTAAGATTTGTAATTGCCCCCGTAACGCATTGGCGTAATTTCACCATGCACAAGTAAAAGATTGGTATAATCGAGTCCGTTTTTGCTTGTTGAAATGGCTAAAGGCCAGCGGTATTCAGATGGATTATAAACTGTTGCGTAATTACCATCAGAAGTTTTTTGTCCCCATATTTTGGCATTGCTGTTTACAAAACCTGGTGCACGTGAAGCGTTTTCAGGCCAACTTTTACCGTTATCATTGCTGATTGCTGTTAAGGCGTTTTTCCATAACCCAACCACTCTTCCATCAGGCAAATGATAGTAGCTGAAGGCTTTATATTGTTTCTGTAAAGTAATTAATGGATCTTTTCTGTCTGCTTCTTCATTCCATTGTTGCGTCATTAATTTGTTAGCTAATAACTCATTACACGCCTCAATAAAAGCTTTACTTTTACTTCTTGTATACAATGGATATTTGGTATTTTTCTCCGAGTAACCTGGATTGTAATGGATGAAATAAATCGGGCCGTATTTTCCATCTGACTGAATTTCTCTTACTGCCCTGCCAATTCCATGGCCATCGTTCGGGTCGTCTTTAGCATCAAAACTAATCGCGTAAAAACCCAAAACCAGGAACACATTCTTAGTGGAAACATAAAATCCCATGCGTTGATGCATCACAGCATCTAAATCTTTGGCAACATCGGCTCTGCCCTCTTTTGTGGTGCCATCAGGAATTCTGTAAATCGGAAAAACAACATCTGGCTTAGTCCAGGTATACCCATCTTTTGAGGACTGTAATAATGTTTGCCCTGGCGGGATACTTTCGCCAACCTTATCGCTCAGGTATTCGATGTAAAATTTATTGTTCCAATAGGCCAACATCGGTGCATGGTTGTATGTCCAACCGAAGTTTTCGGCCAGTTCAGGGTGTTCCCTGTTGGCACGGAAAGTTTGGATACTATGCACACCCATCACCGGCGAAAGCTGGCCGTGATGGTAATCGGCATTTACTAAGGTTTTACCTGTATAACGCACCGTATCCTGCGCTTGCGAGGTTATTGCCGCAAGTGTTAGTGTTAGGCTTAAACAAAGTATTTTAAATATTTTCATGTTTTTTAGTTCATTCTGTCATTGCGAGTTTCCGGTTTTTCATCGGAACGAAGCAATCTTTTTTGTTAAATAGATTGCTTCACGCTCTCGCACGTTCCCTTGCTTCAGTTCGCAATGACGACTCATTTATTATTTCAATAAATTCTCAATCAATTTCCTTTTCACTTTTATAATTGTTCCGTGTTTATGCCCCTCAGGAATAGAAACTTCGGCAGTTACATCCTTAAAAGTCTTAAAATCGGCTGTTTTGTAGGCTGAATAAATCTTTTGTCCGTAGGCATCGAAATAGATCAGCCAATCATTTTTTACTTTTACAACAGTTGGTCCCTCCGTTAATTTCGGACTAAAAGTTTCAGAAACATTTTCGTAAGGCCCCAAAGCATCTTTAGCAAAAGCTACTTTTAAATTTCTGTTCGGGCGTGTATTGTCTTTCAACACCAACACATAATCTTTGGTGGCCCGTTTTACGATAACTGCATCAATTACGCTAAATCCAGGATCGATAAATAGTTTAGGCTTCGAGAAGGTCTCAAAATCTTTGGTTGTAATGCTATACATCCGGTGGTTATTCTCCTCTTCTTCTATTCCTTTAGCAAAGCGGAACGGTATAGTTGAAGCCCAGATAATTACATATTCCTTTTTCTCATTATCGTAAAAGATTTCAGGTGCCCAAACGTTAACTGTTTTTGGCTCGCTTTCCATTACGGGCAGGAATTTTTGTTCGCTCCAATTAATCAGATCCTTTGAACTGGCACAACCAAAACCCTTATCGCCTTTCCAGCTGCAGGTCCAAACTAAATGAAAAGTGCCATCTGGTCCTTGAACAATAGATGGATCGCGTAACACTTTTTGTGTGCCAACAGCAGGCTTCAAGAAGGTTTTATTTAAATCTGTCCAGTGGTAAGCATCATAACTGTACAAAAGCCTCAAACCTTCGTTTGCTGGCTCATGGAAAGACGTAAATAAATAGGCTTGCTTTGAGCAAGATGTTAATCCGCACAAAACGAGGCCAATAATGGCTAAACGAACTGATGATATGGAATTGGGTTTAAACACTGTTTTCTTTAATTATTTCTTTTTTGCAATTGTCAGTCTGAGCGTAGTCGAAGACCTTTTCTGTAATTTGTTAAAAAGATTGTCCTTCGACTACGCTCAGGATGACATCTTTTTAACTCTCGCAATAGATTTCTCCATTCCGTTGCACTCCAGTCGAAATGACGATCTTTCTATTGAGATTGCTTCGTCGTTCCTTCGCGCAATGACGATCTTGTGCAGGCTCAACGCCATACGCCTTTCGCTAATCGCTTCTGCTATATCTCTTCCAACACCAATACCCAATCGTTGCCATTTGCAGGTTCGCCGGGTGGGTTAAACTCTTTAACTCCTTTATTTTCAAATTCTCCAATTGGGGTAATTTTTCCTGTTCTTGGATCGAACCACGAGGCTTTTACTTCATCACCATCAATTTTGCCCATTTGTACACTGAAATTTTTACCAGTATAAGTGTATAACATCGCAAATTCTTCGCCTCTTGTAGCAAGAATTCGTTCATACTTTTCTCCGTTTTTACCAGCAACCAGGCTTTGATCAGGTATACGATCGAAATAAGAATGTGAAAGCATTAAATCTTTCAGGTATTGCATCTGTTTTGCGCCAGGTGCGTTTATCGCAGTTGCCCATTCATCTTTCGGGCCATAAGCAGGTTTTAAATCTGTCTTTTTGTACATCTGCATTACCGAATTATGGCCATAGGTATAACCAAACGCACCCGCAAAAACCGACCAATAACCATATCTTCTCACATCGCTATCTGTCCAGCGTGGTTGTGTAGTATCGTGTAAACCTTGTGGAATATCTTCGTACGAAGGCTCGCCATCAATAGTAGGTTTAGTTGGTTTTAATTTATAATCAGCTTCGATATATTTCCAATTGTCTTCTCCATAATGTAATTTCTCATTTTTAGAAGTGTCCTGATCGTAACGGCGGTGACCCGACTGAACCATGTCGAAATCGCACCATTTAGCTTGTTGAAACCATTGCGAAGAAGCCGTACGGCCTCTTGGATGGAATGTAATTAAATGATTCGGATCGTTTGTTCTTAAGGTTTCGCCGATGGTGTTCCAAACTTCTTTACCTTCACTGCCCTTGATATCGCCACCATTTAACCAGATGATATTCCATTTTTCTTTATAACGTTTAGCCAAAAATTCGGAATAAGCTTTTGCCTGATCTTTTTTAACTTTTCCATTTTTAACATTGGTGCCCCAAACTGGTACTAAAGCCATATAAAGCCCTTTTTCAGCGGCCCGATCTACGATATAATCTACGTGATCCCAATAATCGTAGGCCAAAGAATCTTTGGGGTTGTTGTCAGGTGTAAGCATTGGTTTTGAAACATCAGCATGAACCACTGAAGAATCCATGTACACATTTCTCGATGGCACATCATGCAATAACATTACCTGAATAACATTAAAACCTTTTTGTTTACGGTCTTCGAGATAGGTGTTTGCCTCTTCGCGGGTTAAACGGCCGAACAACAGCCAACCCGTATCGCCAAGCCAAAAGAATGGTTTACCATCACCAGTGGTTAAATACCGTCCGTTTTCTGAAACCAAGAGACTTTTGTCGCCAA
This sequence comes from Pedobacter miscanthi, assembly GCF_032678605.1. Classification (GTDB taxonomy): domain Bacteria; phylum Bacteroidota; class Bacteroidia; order Sphingobacteriales; family Sphingobacteriaceae; genus Pedobacter; species Pedobacter miscanthi_A. The sequence goes on along the minus strand of NZ_JAVTSU010000018.1, from coordinate 105,582 downwards.
AATGAGGCTTTTTCTTACAGCCAAAAGCAAGGTAAGAAAGCAAAGCAAGCAGAAATATTTTAGATTTAATGTTCATGTTTAGTTTAATATATTTATAAATGTGGTGGGTGCAGACGCCCACCAATAAAAAACTCTTGGTTGTCAGTCTGAGCGTAGTCGAAGACCCCTTCTACTCGATAAATCATAAAATATTGTCCTTCGACTACGCTCAGGATGACATTTTTTCTGATTTATCCTTTTACTTAATGTATTATGTCCCCACATGCTTTTTATCAAATTTTATTGATGATAATTACCTCGTCGCCTGATGCTACTTTATTCAATTTTACAATTGCACCCGCGTTAATTTTTTCTTCCTTAAGCAATTTCCCTGTTCTAGGATTCAGCACTTTTACATTGAATTTCCCCGAAATCTTAGTTAAATCAAGATCAATTGCATCTGCTGAAGCATTGTATAAAATGTAAGCTTTGCCTGCATTTCCCAAGCCATATTGTTTGATTGTTTTACCTGCGGGAAGAAAAGGTTTCATTGAAGATGCCGCACTTAAAACCGATTGATCTATTTCGTTAACATTTGATAAAGAACCTCCAGCCATTAAAATAGCCCATCCGAAACTATCAAAGCTATCGCCTGAGTACATCACTGCTTTGTCAGGAAACTTGTTTTTATATTCGGAAACGGCATGGTAAACTTCTTCGAAAGAAGTTTTCTTCGGCTTTAACAAACGGGCATGCTGACGAGGTGCTAAACTTAAGCCGCCTTGTGGCGCATAGGCCGTTCCATCTGCCTGGTAGTGCCAATACCTGATGTCGATTAGATTAATCACACTTGCACGTTCAGGATCAGCTAAAATGGCATCCTGAACGTCTTTGGTTACACTTAAACCAATAATCGGATGTTTACCTGTTTCTTTTTCCCATTCGTGAATGGTATCAATCCAGAATTGCACAAAATGTAATGGACCGGTAAACTCTGCACCGATTAACTGAATTACGCCTGTATTTCCGTTGAAATTCTCCAGACATTTTCTAATGTAAGCCTTATGGATAGCTTTACGATGTTCATTGCTGATATCGTAAAACTGCTCGGCCATAAAAATGCGTTTGTCGCCAGCATATGGCACCGGCTCAGGGAAACCCGTGTTGTTAATATTGTTTGCGGTACGCCAAGGAAAATCGGCATAGTGTGCACCAGCCTCTATGATATTGTGCTGAAAGTAATTTTCGTGGATTAAAACCAAGCCTTTTTGGTCAGCCAGATTAGCGAATTGCTTTAACCTATCCCAGTACCAAAGATTGTATTTGGTGATGTCGTATTTGCTCAAACCATCCCAGGCTTTATCCTGTCCGCTACGGGCAAAAGGCAATTCGTAGAAAGGTGCCCAAACATCGCCATCCATACGGCGGATACGCTCATGATCATCTCTTCTTCTATCGTACCAAAGGCCATAATTGTGATCTAGCACTTTAACAGCGCCATTTTTCATCGCATCTGTAATCGAATCCAAATCATCTGTTAAGCCATTTCCCGAACGGCCAGGTACGAAACGTGTAATATGGAACTTGGTGTTTTTTAATCCATGCGGACGAGCGCTTCCATTCCACCAGGGTACATCCTGACGATTACCCACTACAATTTTATTGCCACGAACGAGCCAGCCATTTTTGATCGCCATTGCATCAGCAAGTGCAGGTTGAACAACCTTATCTAAGCCAATTTTATCAATACTTTTTGCAGTACCAGCATCTATTGGAATTTTATCTCTATCCGTTGCTGAATCAATGTATTCTGAAACCGTTAATGCAGGTTTATATGCTAGCTTAGTCAGTTTTAGTGCCACATCAACAGGTGGACTGCTCGAAGCTTCTGTTTCTACCGGAAGAACGAAATTCCGTTTATCGGCTTCGTTGCCTAACCTATCTTTTAACTGCGCATAATATAAGCTTCGCGGTTGAATCTGTTCGTTCGACATATCCCAATAACCATTTCCGGCAAATTGCGACCATGTTCCGAAGGCCCAATTTTGAGCTGTTGGTGGTTGAAAATTATCAACTCTTGCTGCACTGCATTGCCAGAATACACTGTTGGCTGCACTCCAGCCAGCTCCTTGTCCGTCTTGTCCACGGTTTAAATAACTTAAGGCCTGTCCGTCGATGTTTACGATATCGAATAATACACCTGATGCCCAGCTATCAATCGCCCCACTAAAACTGAAAGGTAAATAAGACTGACACTGCAGAAAAACATTTGGCCCTGGGGCACAAAAGCCTACTGCAAAATCGTGGTAACCATATTCAGAGTATAATCTTTGAAAGAGTGTTTGCTGACCAGTGGTTAAAAATGTAAAACGGCGCTCCCCACCAATTTCAGAAATTGGCGTTAGTGATTTGCAGTCTTCTACAGTAATTCTTTTAGCGGTTTCGAGCACATTAACGGCAGAGCCTGCAAAATGCTCAAAAACCACCTGACGCACCCATGCATCTTGTACATTTTCTAAACAAATAGCTGTCCAGCGGTGGTATTCGTCTTTACTATTTTCTTTATGATAATCGGACTCGATTTTTAGATTTTCAACACCAGATTGCGTAATTCTGCCTGCCCAATTATATTTTGAAATGGTTGCACCACCAAACTTGGTATCTAAAGCTGTTGTAATTGGGGCGTCGAAAGTTAATGTATTGCCGTTTATAGCTATAATTTTTCTATCCCAATGAATATCTCTTGTTCCTGGTTTCCAACCCAAAGCGCTTTCACCTCCGCCAAAATCTACTGTTTTCAGGGTTTCGATCCATTCTTTGGTTGATGGGCGGTGGATTATAATCTCATCACCAACTTTTAATCTGCTGGTATTGGCTAAAGTAATTTTAATTGCATTAACAGGTACATAAGTATCTGTAATGGCGATTGCCTCCTCTTCAACCTTATTCTTTTGTCCTAAAATTCTGATTACCCCAATGCGATCTAAACCAGTAGCGAAAATTTTTGTTCCATTTTCACCCATACCGCTTCCACGAAGCACTACGCCAGGTGCTGATAATCGCAATGTTCCGGCTACTTCGTAAGTTCCTTTTTCTAATAAAACTGCTCCTCGTAAACCATCTTTACCGATCGGTAATTTAGCTACGTAATTAATAGCTGATTGAATCCGTAAGGTAGCATCTCCTTTTGAAACAGGAACGAGCACTTTTACAGGAGCATTTGGTATAGCTTTTTCTCCCGCCATATAACCCGCATAAGAAAAATCAGGAATCCGGTTGCCTTCTGCATCGGGAGTATAAGCCATTTTGCCATCTTTTCCTTTAAAGATTGGTTTTGGTGGCTCAACAGGCTTTGTCTTTTGCGCAAAAGAAAAGTTAGTCACTAAAAGAGCAATTACCGAAATTGGTAAAATTTTCAGTCGCATGGCTTTTAATATGTGGTTAGTTTTTGGCATTAATTATTAATATTGTCATGCTGAGGCACGAAGCATCTGCAACCTAATGTTTACTGTTATTGGCCAACCTTCCTACGTCTTGGCTAATGGGTTATGTAAGTTTTGCTTTCATCCATTGCAGATTCTTCACTGCGTTCAGAATAACAAATAAAACTAGGGCCTCACTTTATTGATGTCTACCAAACTGTTCAAGTAAACTTCAATATTGGCATAACCTGATTTCGACATCTTTGTGGCGTCTTTTGCATCTTTAGGGTTAAGTCCGTTTTTGGTTTCCCAGGCATCTGGTATTCCATCATGATCTGTATCTAAATATGGTTTTCCTTTATATTCTGGATAACCACCTACTTGTGCGATATCTGAAATAATACCTTGTTTATAGGAATCGGCTGGTAAACGGCGTTTTACATAACTTTGTTTAGCAGGCAATTTCCCATCTTCTACATGTTCAATTTTACCTGTTGTAACCTGTTTAATAATACGTTGATCAACAGCATCGCGAACAGGTAAAGATGCACCAGCATTAGCCAGAACATAATCATAAGCTTTTTTAGTATCGATGATCGAAATTTTTGCCATAGGCAACGGTTTATCTACTTTTATTGAATCTAATAACTTTTGTTTATCTCTTTTGCTTTCGGGCTGAACGCCACCATCCCAATTGTTTTTGGTTACTTTTTCATTTCCTTCTATAATGTTTCCGGTTACATAAGCCCTACCGAATTCGTTAGTGAACTTTTTATCTCTTCCAGACTCTGGCTTTAAGATACGATAAGAAATCGGTTCACCAGGGGGCGTAATAGGTCCTGGTTTGTAATAGTTATTAATGAAACTGTAAAATGAGGCATTATCTCCACCATCAGCACTTCTGTTCCACCAGTTAAAGATAACGTTATTGGCAAAACCAAAATCACCGTACATGCCTACAGATGGATTGCGACTAATATTCGATGCCCAAAGATTACGCATGAAAGTTGAATTTAAACCTCCAATAGTGCTTCCGAAAGCATGGTTATAAGTATCTAAAGCTTCAGAAAAGATAGAATTTTGAATGGTTACATTTACCGTAGGCAATTTCTCAGGTTTAGAACCGTCTTTTGGATCGTAAACATGGCGGTAAATCGACATATTTTCATCTAATCCCCAGCTTGCCGAAACGTGATCGATGATGATATTGCCAACAGGATTACCACCAATGGCATCATCGCGGCGTGTTACATCCGTTTGACCACGACGGAAACGCATATAACGGATCACTACATCGTGGGTATTGATCCAAACCGATTCGCCAGCCACACAGATCCCATCACCAGGCGCACTTTGACCGGCAATGGTAATATATGGTGCACGGATAATCAGTGGTGTTTTTAATTTGATAATCCCCGAAACGTTAAAAACGATGATTCGGGCACCGCCTTGTTCGCAGGCCTCACGTAAAGTTCCACTACCCGAATCTTCGAGACTCGTTACTACGTAAACTTTTCCACCGCGGCCGCCAAAAGAATAAGCACCACCACCTTCAGCACCCGGAAAGGCCACTGTTTTAGCTTGCGGTAAATCGCCTGGTTTTGCTGCCCATGGAATATAAGGTTTACCATGTTTTGCTTCTTCATCTACAATGTGTTTTACTTTTAAAAATTGCAGCTCAGATTTTTCTTCAATGCTTTTTAAAAGCGAATCGGCTTTCTTTTCCATAGCCTCTGGGATTACCGGATATTGTGCAAAAGCTACATTTCCAATACCAGAGAGCGCTATTATGCTAAAAATTGAATTCCAGGTACGCATATTAGTTAGGCTTAACAATTGAAACTGGAACAACACTATTTAAATACACTTCGATGTTCGCATAACCACTTTTTGTAATTTTAGCAGCATCAGATGCATCTTTAGGATTCAAGCCGTTCTTTAGTTCATACGCATCGGGCATACCATCCTCGTCTGAATCTTTGTAAGGTGTTCCTTTGTATTCCGGATAGCCACCAACTTGTGAAATTTCGGTTATGATGCCCTGTTTGTAAGAATCTTTTGCTAAACGGCGGTGCTCAAATTGAAAAGCTGATGGTTTCGCATCAGGATGCACCTCGATTTTTCCTGTGCTTACCTGTTTAACTACGCGGGTATCAACCGGATCTCTTTTTGGTAAAGTGGCACCTGCATTTGCCAGCACATAATCTTTTGCCTGTAAGGTAGGAATTATGGTAAGTTTTGGCATTGGGAAAGGATCTTTTGCCTTCATGGCTGCAAAATATTTACTGGCCTGTTCGAATGACATCAAATTTCCCTTTTTATCTTCTACCTGTACGCCACCGTTCCAGTTATCTTTAGTTACTTTTTCATTTCCTTCGATGATGTTGCCGTTTACATAAGCACGGCCGAAAACCACATAAGGCAATTTACTGCGGCCAGATTCTGGTTTTAAAATGCGGTAACTGATCGGGTCTTTAAGTTCTGTAACCGGACCTGGTTTATAAAAATTGTTAATGATGTTGTATTGCGCAGTATAATCGCCACCATCTGTAGAGCGGTTGTTCCAATTGAAAACCACATTGTTGGCGAAGTTAAATATTCCATTCCAGCCGATTGATGGGTTACGGGCACCATTATCGGCCCAAAGGTTACGTATAAAGGCACAGTTTTCTCCACCTAATGTAGATCCAAAGGCATGGTTCCAGTAATCTAAAGCTTCGGAGAAAATTGAATTCTGGATGGTGATGTTTACCGTGCCCAGTTTTTCTTCTGTTTTACCTGTACTATCGTTATACATGTGGCGGTACATCGACATGTTTTCATCTAATCCCCAACTTGCCGAAACGTGATCGATCATAATATTACCTACCGGATTACCGCCAATGGCATCATCACGGCGGCCTACAAATGTTTCGCCTCTTCTAAAACGCATAAAACGCACAATTACATCATGGGTGTTTAACCATACTGATTCCCCTGCCACGCAAACGCCATCACCCGGAGCTGTTTGTCCGGCAATGGTAATGTATGGCGCACGGATGATCAATGGCGTTTTTAACCTGATGATTCCGGCAACATTGAAAACAACAATTCTTGCACCACCTTGCTCGCAAGCGTCACGTAAAGAACCCGGACCACTATCGTTTAAATTTTTCACCACGATTACCCTGCCGCCATGTCCGCCGAAACTATATGCACCACCACCTTCTGCACCCGGAAAGGCCAGTAATTTAGATTGGGGCAAATCATTCGGACGGCCAGCCCATGGAATGTAGGGTTTGCCTTCGGCAGCCTCTTTGGCCATAATCGGTTTAGCTTTTTCCCAGGCGATATCCGACTGATGATAAGCTTCTTTAAGCATCGAATCGGATGCTTTCTTAACATCGGCAGGGATGTTAGGATATTGTGCGAAAGAATAATTAGCGGAGAGCATTAATGCTGTTGTAAACAACAGATTTAAAAAGTTCTTTTTCATTTGTGTTTTGCCCGTTAAAGAATCAAAAGAAATTTAGCTGATATTGTTGATTGATGAAATTATCGATCGGGATTTTTATAAAAATCGGCTCACTTCTGTTTGTATCTCTGGTTGTAAGTTTTGGTTAGAAAGTATATTATATTTCAAATTTGCATGCAAAATACAGCTATTTACTGTATAATTTTGGCTAGGTATTGTATCATATTATCATCTGGTTAAAATGGCTGTAACAAATTGAATTCATTTCCACAACCGTGTTACAAGATATAAATAAAATTCATATATAAATGTAACATTCTTAAATGAAAAAAGAGAACAAATTCATGTTCTCTTTTAAAACCAAAAATAAAAAACAAGGCGGTGAGCAAACCGCCTAAGATTATTCAATACTTATTGTAGCGGATCGAACGGACCACCCCAGGTATTGTTCTGTTGTAAATTGATATTGTTGTTTATAGAAAGTGTTGGAATTCCATAAAAATAATTTCCTGCCTGGAAATTAATGTTTTGAGTATCTAAAGCCTTTAGGCTTAATGTAAAGTTAGCTGTATACAACGCATCTAAAGAACTTGCTGCGGAAGCTTCTCTGGTTAATGCAATATAATCCGTAGTTTGTGTACCGCTTCTATTAAGCTGGATCACTAAACCATTTCGTTTTGTGCCATTTAAGGTAGACTCCAGCAGTTTTCTTCTTCTCAAATCCCAAAATCTTTTACCTTCAAAAGCCAGTTCAATTTGTCTTTCTCTCATCACAGCAGCAACAAGATCGGTTTTACCTAAATTACCGGTTAAACCATATAAGCCATCTGTACCTGCTTCAATGCCAGCTCTTTTTCTTATGGCAATTAAGTTTGCATAAGCCTCATCGGTTACTGCTAATTTATTAAGCTCAGCAGCACATTCACCCAAATTCAGTAATACTTCTGCATAGCGTATTTCTATCCAGTCTGTGCCCATAAATGTGGTTGGAGAAGTTTTCGTTTCATCAACGCCTTTGCGTAGGTAAAATCCTGTATTACTTGCTGCTACGGCCTCGGTAGTTTTATTGGCAGTACCAGAAGTGGCCGTGAAATAATAGTATGTCCACAAGCGGTTACCACCTAATACAGAACCCCAGGTACCTCCATTATAGGCAAGCGTGGTGTAAAATCTTGGATCTCTGTTTTTGTAAAAAGTAGCCATTGAATATGGATACTTTGAAGAAACATTGGCAGGTTTGCCATCCGCCATCGGAAAGGCTAAACTCATTTCGTAGGTTGGTGTATAAGAGCCGCTACCTGAGACCGATCTTGGTCTTGCTCCATTGTCGTAAGTATTGTTGTTGGCATTTGCATCCACTGATGAATTATTGTATCCGGTAACCAATACAGCTTCGGTATTGGCAGCCCCCTCTGTAGTCCACATGGTGTAATCTATTTTAGGATAAAGGGCAAAACCATTTGCAGATAAAATAGTTACTGCGGTTTTGTTTGCATCATAAGCAGCCTGCCAGCGTGTAATATCGTTTGTTGGGTTAAACTCAGGACTTGCATAGGTTAATAACACACGACCAAGAAATGCAGCCGCTGCACCAGAGGTAATCCTGCCATAATCAGCCGTTTTAGGCCATTTGGCTGGCAGGTACTTAATGCAAGAATCGAGATCACTTTTGATTTGTGCGAAAACCACACTTGTTTTGGCACGCGGAACCAGTGCTTCTTGTTTGGCTTCATCGCCAACCGCACCTAATGGTATTAAAATTAGCGGTACACCACCATAAAGTTTAGCCAGTTCGAAATACCTGAAGGCCCTCCAGAAATAAGCCTGTGCTGCAAACCTGCGTTTTACGGCAATATCGAGCGTGCCGGCATTAATATCCCTTAAAAAGGTATTAATTACCCTGATTTTGGTATATGCGGGATTTGCACTGGCAGATGTACCGATATCAGTAACACTTTCTATCGTTAATGTACCTAATACAAAATTATTACTTCCCTGACTTTCTTCAGTAAGATTATAGGTACCCGCCGAATGTATTGAACCTCCGGTTGAGCCAAACCAACCAGGCTGATTTTGGCTGTATAAATAATCGACATTTAATTTTACAGTGGTTGAGTCATTAAATATCTGATCTGCTGTAAAATTACCTACGTCTTGTTTTTCAAGAACCTTTTTGCAATTTGTTAGCGACAATACAGCTAAGCTTAGTGCGGTTATGATGAATATCTTTTTCATTTTTCTATATTTTAAAAACCAACATTTAATCCGAACGACCAAGTTTTTAGCGTCGGATAGGCATATAAAGCAGTTTGTAAATCCCTGTATTTGCCAGGGAAAGGGTTAATAAACTGAACCGGATTGGTGGCAACAGCATATACCCGCAAACTGGCCATTCCTATTTTATTGGCAATGTTGGCCGGCACATTATAGCTTAAATTTACACTGCTGATATTAAAGCTTGTAGCCCTAACCAACCAAAAATCAGATGTTACTTCGAAATTTGTTCTGAAGAACGGGTTTGGATAGGTTGCATTGGTATTTGTTGGCGTCCAGTGGTCTACCCAATATTCTGCCCTGTTATCATAAATGGATGCGCCAGTGGCCGAGCTTGATTGATTAGCAGGTTTTAAACCGTCAATGGTTGTCCATCCACCCCACGATAGGCCCATAATTACATTTAAAACAATGCCTTTATAACCAACATTCCAGTTCAAGCCTAAAGCATTGTGGTTGTTCTGTCTGTTTTTAATAAAAGCCTGATCTTTTTTATCAGTGCTGATTACACCATCTCCGTTCACATCTTCGTAGTTGATCATGCCAGGTTGTAAAGGCTGACCAAATATTTTAACATTAGCTGCACCACCGGCTGCAGTAGCCCTTTGCGCGATAATGGCATCAGCATCGGCTTGGGTTCTGATAATACCTAATGATTTGTAACCAAAAACGCCTAAATCAGACGATCTTCCGGTAACATCTTCCACGGTTCCAATAATGGAGGCTGCCTGATCTACTTTTAACATTTTGTTATCCATCCAGGTATAAAACGGGCTAAAACCATAAGTAAAATCTTTACCAATTTTATCCCTCCAGCCCAGCGAGAACTCCCAGCCAAATGTATTGGCATTAGTGTAGTTTTCAGTTGGTGTGTTAGCGCCGATTGTTGTTGGTACAGACGAACTTAAAGAAGTTAAAATATCAGTTCCGTGATTCCAGTAGTATTCGGTGGTAAACGAAAGACGGTTTTTTAAGAAACCCATATCTACACCATAAGAGGTTTTAAGCTCTTTGTTCCAGGTTACATCCACATTTGGAATGGCCAGGTTTGGTTTAATAGCGATTGTTCTTGGGTCGTTACCGTTAAAAACAGCACCACCAGCACTTCCTGTTCCCAGGTTATAATTTGCCAAATATTGGTATGCTTTAGTATTATCAACGCCTGATAAACCAACCGAAGCCCTGAATTTTAATAAATCAAGCCATTTGGCGTTTGCCAGGAAAGATTCTTTATTGGCTATCCAGCCTACTGATGCAGCAGGGAAATGTCCCCAGTTGTTTCCAGGGGCAAAACGAGAGCTTCCATCAGCCCTGTAGATCAGTTGTAATAAATATTTTTGATCGTAATCGTAATTTAAACGGGTAATCAATGCCTGGAAACCCAACTGGCTCACCGTTGATGATTGGTTTGAACTGGATGCACCTACTGCAAACGATTGATAATCTAAAGCTCCGGTTACCAAACCTGTTGCCTCTGCATTTACACCTTCGCTATTCTGTTCACGCTGCTCAAGCAAAGCCAGTGCCGAAATATTGTGTTTACCAAATGAACGGGCATAAGTTAAACCGGCATTTAATTGGTAAGAATCAGCAAAATTTGGGGTTAAACGTACTTTATCACCGTTTAAAACTGTAAAGGTACCGGCAAGTGCGCCACCAGGAATATGGTTGTTGGCACCTAAACCAGCATATTTATAATAAACAAATGATGTACCAAATTGCTTATTGTTTGAAGCGTTTAAGTTTTTGTTAAAAGTAGCTGTAGCCATTAAACCCTTAATTCCGGGAATTTCGTAAGTAACTTTAGCTAATATATTGGTCGAAGTATTTGTACCTCCGGTATAGTTGTTAGAATTTTGAATGGCAAAAAAGTTGATATTATCGTTACCACCGGTATTACTACCACCCATTACCACAGGGTTGCCATTGATAAAATATTCCTGCCAAGGTTGAACATTTTGTAATGATGCTGCATCATTATCGAGGTTTTCGGAAGTATTGGCTACTTTATACCAGTAACTTCTGTTATAGCCAACATTGGTGTTTAATGATAAAGAGGTAACCAAACCTTTAGCGGGTTTTGCCTCTACGGTAGCTCTTAATCCGTATTTGTAAGAGTTTATACCTTTAAAGTTACTGTTCTGATTTACAAAATCGCCACCAATAAAATAAGTTACCTTATCATTACCGCCGCTAATGTTTGCTGCTGTACGCCAAACGTAAGCCGGCCCAAAAGCATCATCAAAATAATCATGACTATGTGTAGAAAAATAATCTAATTCATCAGGCGTATACCAGGCTGCCAGCCTTGTTGGCCCTTTAACGCCTGCTGTTATTAAATAACCATCAGCATCGTAATATTTATCAACCGGAACACCCGGAGCAGTTTGTATATAAGCAGAAGCCTGGGTATAATCATTTGAAAATGTACCTAATTGCAATGAATTCATCATTTTAGGCATAATGGTAGCCGTAGATACACCAAGTGAATTACTGATGTTGAATTTTGGGGCACCAATTTTTCCTTTTTTTGTTCTGATCAGAATAACACCGTTTGCCCCCTGAACTCCAAAAATAGCCGCTTCGGCATCTTTCAAAATAGATACGTTTTCTATTTCGTTAATATCCAGGTTGTCGAAATCGGCCTGCGTTCTGATAATATCATCGATAACAAATAAAGGATTGGTTCCCTGACCGCCATCTTTTGCGAAGACTACCGGGTTACGTATGGTTACTGTGGTTCCCTGTCCAGGCCTTTGAGCACCGCCAGATACACTTAAACCCGGCGCTGTACCTTTAAGCGCTGATGTTAAGTTTAAGGCCGGGATGTCTTCTACACTTTTTAAATTTGGTGTAGATACGGAACCTGTAAGTGAACTTTTCTTCTGTACACCATAACCCACAATAACTACATCTTCGAGGTTTTTATTATCCGGTGCAAGCTTAACATTAATTGAATTCTGTGCACCTACGGTTACCTGCTGCCTGATGTAGCCGATATAAGAGAATACCAACACATCACTATTGCTTTTTACCTGGATGGTGAAATTACCGTCCGAATTGGTACTTACGTTGCTAGGAACTCCCTTTAAGCTTACGTTTACCCCCGGAATCCCCTGCCCATCTGCCTGATCGACAACTTTACCCGTAACCTTTCGTTCCTGAGCAAAGAGGATTGTACTTGCCAGCATCATCAATAGCAAGGGCAAAGAAATTTTGCGTAAAAATTTTAAGTTCATCTTATTATTTGGTTAGTTTTTAAATTTGTTTCGGCAGGTGTTTGCGCCTGCTGCTAATATTATTGTGCCTGTTTTTTTTGCTATAGTTTTGTACTAAAATTATAAATTGAAGGCGTTAATCTGTCGTAAAAAGTTTTAAAGTGTAATATTTTGTACCTGTTTAATTAAAATAAAACGTTAAAATAACGCTTATTAAATTAAATGTAAAGAAAAATGTAATGTGAAATGGCTCATTTTTGTATTTTGACTTCGATAATTATTTTGGTTAGAAAGTATATTTTACTTCGTAATTGCATTAAAATAACACTGTTACATTAAAAATTTTATTATTTATTGTATGATATTATCATCACAGAGAATAAGATACAAGAACAACAGTACATATTTTAATTGACGATACAAGATATAATTAATTCATATATAAATGAAATATTCTTAAATAAAAAAATCGAGGCAAATTATTTGTCTCGATTTTTAACATAATATTTAGGTATTGTCTGTTTAAACCTTCATTTTTTAATTTTGAATTTTAACATCTATATTTAAAAAGACGCCTCTTGATGAATTGTTACTTGAAATGGAATTTACGTAAAAGGCTCCATATTTACCTTCTGGTGTTAAGAAGTAAAATAAACTGCCTGCAGCTAAACCGGTAGTAATCGATTTTAGGGTTGGTTTGGCACTTTTGCCGGCTGTCAAAATCTGGGCACCGGTTCTCAGGTTTAAAAATGCAGATGCCTGCCCGGTTTTTGGTGCAGCAACCAGCGTTGCCCTTTTGTTTGTCCAGGTGCTGATATCATAAGCTGTGAAAGGAAGCGGGTTGGCATCAAGGGCATAAACACCATAAACATAACCATTAACGCCATTAGCCGATACCGGTGCACGATAAAGACCCAGATCAATTTTATCTGTATTTTCCTTACCGTTCGAATAATTGTATAACTGTCCGGTAGTTAAAGAAATGTATGAATTAGCCAATTTGGTAAGGGTATCTGGAATAAAAATTTCCCTTGATGACCAATATTTATAATCAGGCAATACGTTTAGGGTAATGGTTTTATAGCCGTCGCCGAGGTAAATGCCACCTTTATCCAAGGCCCATATGCGATATGAAATTAAACCAACCCGTGTATCCATTTTCAATTTCACCACACCACTTGCTTTTTTTCGTTGTGTATCGTCTAATGCAATTTTTGTCGGGATGGCTGATGAAGTTTCGAAAATGCAGGCCACGTACATATCTGTTTTTGGCGATTCGATGGTATATTCCAGATAAACACTATCACCCACATTTACATCTTTATAACTGGTTACTGCAAAGGGGCTTTTGGCCGAATAGGTTACGGTTACATCCTCAAACATGTTAAATATATTTGTGGTTTCTTTTTTACAGGCCGTAAACAGAAGGGCTGCCAATAAGATCAGGCCAACGTAATTTAAATTTCTTTTCATTTTAAATTTTATTTAATGATGAATATTGGTTTACAATGGATCAAATGTTCCGCCATCCCATCCTATGGTTTGATCTAACAGTGGGCTGGAATTCATGAATGTTGAAGGAAGTGCGAAAAAATAATAGGTATCTAATACCCCAAAACCTGTAGCGCCCTGATTTACGTTAGCCACTGTAAAATATTTATCAAAGGTGGTCCTGTCGTTTACATTAATGCTTTCTCTGAAACGGATACCGTTGGTTCCTACAGCCTCTAATTCTGTTTTTAAAGCAGTTGTTTTCACCGTCCATTGCACGGTCTGCATCTGGCCACTCAATAAATGGTAACGACGCATCCGTCTTAAATCAAATGAACGTTTGCCTTCAAAAGAAAATTCAACCATGCGTTCGTTCATGATCAGGTCGCGCATTAGTTCTTTAGATGTGGCCAGGTCTAAACCATAATTTTTAGTGCCAGGCTGTATACCTGCCCTGATTCTGATCAGTTTAATCAGGTCTTTCGCTTCCTGCAGGTTACCGATTTCGTTGGCACATTCTGCATAGTTCATAATTACCTCTGCAAAACGAAGCTCTACCCAGTCTAATCCGTTACCACCAAAATCATTAGCATAAATTACCGAGCCTTTTGCCAGGTCAGGATCGCAAAATTTCTTTAAATAAAATCCCTGTGGTGAGGCTTCTGTAATACCGCTATTATAACACCATTGCTTGCGTGTAGAAAGACCGCTTAATTTCCATGGACTTCCATTATAGGCAATGGAGGCATCTAAACGGGGATCGCGGTTCACCCAGAATACTACCGGATCGTAGGTAAAAGAACTGGCCTGCCCTACCGGAACACCATCTTTCATCGTGTAGGCATTTACCAGTTGTAAAGTTGGCGTAAAAGCCGATGCATTCCCTCCTTCTTCTGTTGGTCTGCTTTTTTGCTCCACATTTTGCCCTCTTTTAGAAAGTTTGGCAGAATACGAACGAACAATAATGGCTTCAGGATTGGCGGTTCCTTCTTTAAGGAAAATGTCTCCGTAATTTGGCATCAAGGCTGCCCCTGCTGCTTTACAGATATCGTAAGCTTCTTTATTGGCTTCGTAAGCTTTTTGCCACCTGCTTTGATCGAAAGGATGGGCAGCAATGGTGGTTGGGTTAAATTGTGGACTCGCCCAATACAATAAAACCCTTGCTTTTAATGCTGCTGCCGCCTGACGGGTAAATTTGCCTCTTTCGGTTGCGTCAACCCAGGTTACACCATTTAGCAAATTCATGGCCGAATCGAGGTCGTTCACAATGGCCTGAAAACATACAGATGCTTTTGCTCGTCCGGTAAGGGTTAAATTATCAGGATTTTGAGGTTCCAACACCAGAGGCACACCTCCATAAAGCCTTACCAACTGAAAGTAGGTGATTGCCCTTAAAGCAAAAAACTGTCCCCTTAGCTTGTTTTTCGAAGTTTGCGATAAAGTTCCATTTGGGATTTCCTTTAATGCAGTGTTGCAGCGGGCAATATCGAAGTACCGGTTGTCGCCTTTGTTCCCCTGATATTTAGTCGCGATGAACTTTACGTCATTCGAGGTTAATACGCCGTTAACGCCAATGGCTTTCCGCATAATCGATTCTGATGACGAAAATTTATCTTCATCACTGGCATAAATCACATTATCAGCCGTAATTTCGTAAGGAAAATCGGGCATGGTCACATCATAAGTGTCGTTTAAAAGGAACTGGATAGAACCTTCGTTGTCCCAGATGCGTGAATCCATTCCGTTTCTATCTTCCAGTTCGAAGAAATCTTTTTTGCAGGAAGAAGAAAATATCGTCAGCATCGCCATCATTCCGATCAGCAATGCAGGTTTAGTATTAAAAATCATTTTAGCTTGGTTAGAGTGATACAGCATTACAGGCTTACATTTAATCCCACAGAGATGGTTCTGAGTGTAGGATAATCATAAATGGTTGATGAATAAGGATCTTTGTAATCTAAAGGATTGATGATTGTCCACAGGTTATTGCCCGTTAATACAAAGCGCGAATCGGCAATACCCAGTTTATTCATGAAATTTCTGGGCATTTTGTATGTCAGCGTCATGTTATTAATCCTGATCATCGTTCCACTTCTTGCCCAGAAGGTAGAATTCCATCCTGCTGCAATAGAAGGATCATCAAAACGTGGAAATTCTGCGCTGGTGTTTTCAGGTGTCCAGTGGTCTTTCCAGTATGCCGGAACATTTACCGTTGTACTGGCTGCTGCTTTAGATTTGGTATCGAAAAATGCTTTTCCTCCAAAACGGGTTACAAAATTGGTATTTAAGCTAAATGCCTTATAAGTAAGGCCAACATTAAAACCTATTCCGAATGAATTAAGGCTTTTAAACATCAGTGTCTGGTCCTTTTCGGTGATTTTTCCATCGCCGTTCACATCTTCGTAATATAGCCAGCCCACTTGTGGTACCGATCCGTTAATGGTATAGGTAGGGTATTTGTTCAACAAAGCATCTACATCAGCCTGCGTGCGCAACATACCTTTCGAAATCAATCCGTAGTTGGAAGCATTGTATACATTTGGATTGGTGCCGAACTGGTATTTAAGATCAGGATAGGTGGTATCCCACAGCTGAAACTGATTATAAAACATCCTGTCGATGCGGCTATTGCCAAAACCAAACATCACATCGGTTGAAATGCCTAAATCCTTACCTAATTTAGTACGGTAACCCAGGGTAATTTCATGGCCCCAGGCGGTTCTTTGCTGATAATTTACAATGGGTGCCTCAAAACCGGCATACATCGGGAAGTTTTCGTTGTTTCCTTTATCAAACATATCGTACGAGTAACGGTGGTAATACTCATAAGTGATGTTTAGTTTATTGTTAAATAAGGAGGCATCTAAGCCCAGGTTCATGGTTCTTGCTTTTTCCCAGGTAATATCAGGGTTTGGCAAAACTGATGGGTTGAGGCCGCCATACATCGATTCGTTATAAGAATAGCCATTTGGATCTACTTTATAACGCGATTGCCATAAACGGGCATCAACACGGCTTTCGCCTACCAGACCATAATTTGCACGCACTTTTAAATTGCTTACAAACTTTACATTTTCTTTAAAGAAATTCTCCTGGCTGATAACCCATCCCAAACCTAAGCTTGGAAATAGTCCCCAGCGGTTCCCCGGAGCGAAATTGGAAGAGGCATCCCACCTGCCGATGGCTTCCAAAAGGTATTTTTTATCAAAATCGTAGCTGAAACGGGTAATGAAAGATCGTTGTACGGCTTCGCCAAAGGTATTTTCCTGCATGGTGAAGGTTGATTGATCAAAACCCCAATATTGATCAACATTTGGTAAAACCTGATTTCGCCAGTAAACCGAAAGTGATTCGCTGTTGTTCTCCGACTGATCGAAGGCTGCTAAAGCGGTAATGGAGTGTTTTCCAAGCTGGCGGTTATAACTTAATGAGCCAATGGCCTGATAACTTGAAGCCATATCATTACCTTTTAACAATAAGGTATTGGCCAAACCTACAGCGGTTATGGCCGTAGTGGGTTCATTGGTGTATAATAAACCATTCTGACCTGTCATTTTGAAATTGTAAACGGTATAAGGTGGAATGTACTGGCCACCGCTCCCGCTTCTGTTGTTTTTACCGAAGCGCACACTGGCTGTTAAACCTTTAATAAAGGCAGGACTATAATTTAAGGATGCATTGATGTTTAAACCTTGTGATTTACTGTAAATGTTATTGCCAGAATTAATTACTGCCAAGGGGTTCGTATTACCGTTAAAATTTACGGGTTTGCCATCAATTTGTATAGGTACCCACATTGGGGTGGTAATTAATTGCTGGAAAAAAGCCTGGTCGTTTTCGCCGCCGTTTTTATAGGTATCGCTGTTTTTTTTGTTGAAATCGGTATTTAAGGTAACATCAGCGGTTAAACCCGGTAAAATCTTCGCATTCATACCCGAACGGAAAGCATATTTATTATATGTAATGCCACCGTAGTTACCGGTTTCATTGTAATAATTGCCGCCCGCAAAAAAAGTAATCGCTTCTGAACCACCCGAAATATTGATGTTGTGTCTGTTGGTAGATGCTACTTTCCAAAGTTCATCAAACCAGCTTTTGTTGGGGTTGTTTTTTAAAACTTCCAGGTCTGCATCCGAAAACAAAGATGAGGTAGCTGCATTTTTGATTTTGTTGGCATCATTTAATAAGGTGGCGTGTTCATAAGCGCTAAGCATTTTAACATCGCTGGTATTATCCTGATAACCTACATAACCCGTATAACTTATTTTAGGTTTACCTGCTTTCCCCCTTTTGGTGGTAACTAAAACCACTCCTTTTGCACCCGAAGCGCCGTAAATGGCTGCAGAGGCATCTTTTAGAAAGGAAATATCTTCTACCATCGAGATATCGATATTGTCAAATTCATCCCGGGTTACGGTAATTCCATCGATCACATAAAGTGGTTCGGAGGTAACACCGTAGAGTTTCGATTGATCGGAAGCTGTTGAATTACGGATGTTTAACGTGATGGAAGATCCCGGTTTACCTGAAACCGTGTTAACACCAACACCCTGTATTTTGTTGCGTAGGGCCGCCGCGATATTGGGCACGGGTAAATCCTGTATTTCTTCGGCTTTGATGTTGGCTACAGAACCCAAAATTTCAGATTTCTTTTTGGTGCCATAACCTACTACAATTACATCGTCGAGACCATTATTGTCTTCAACCAGGTTAATTTCTAAAGTTGATTTACCTGCCAGGTTAACCACCTGCCGGGTGTAACCTACATAAGAAAATACCAGAACATCAGTTGCCGGATCGGCAACCAGCGCAAACTCACCTTTATCATTGGTGCTCACGTTGTTGGTTTTTCCACGGATACCTACACTCACTCCGGGTATGGGCTGCCCGTCTTTTTTGTCTACTACTTTGCCTTTAATCTGTTTTTGCTGGGCAAAAACACTCGAAAAAGCGCAAAGCAGTAGCATTAAAACCCATGGGGTTTTTCGTAAAGTTTTAAGAATCATAATAGTTTATTTGGTTAGTTTTTGGTTTTTTGGTCTGATTTTAGTTTGCTTCCGACTTGGCCTTTCGCCTTTTCTCCCACTCTGCACCTTCTTTTTTAAGGTCGTAGCCTGCTGCTGACAAGTAATTATTGATGCGGCCTTTGTATTTGCCGAACCAGGCATGTTTTTTATCTGATGATTCTGCGTCCATAGCATGTTCCCGAGCTTCGGTTAACCAGATGAGGATCTGCTTTTTCTGATCTTCGGTCAGTGTTAAGATTTCTTCCTGATAAGCTTTGTAAGTAATGGGTAACACATTATAAGTCATGCCATTTTTAACCAGCTCTACCTGCTCATTAGTTAGTTGCGCAGAAAGTTTACTGATGTATTTTTTGTGGAGTTTGTTTAATGAAGCTTCCACTGTGCGGGCATCTTTTGCAAGGGCCGAATCGCGCTCAACCTTATTATCTTTGTTTTTCTCTTTAATTTCTTTAACCCTGCCATCACGGGCAGCATGAATATCATTTAAATCGCTGTATTGATCGCGAACGATTTCCGTAACTTTTTCAGTTTTTTTAGCCTCGTTAATACCCAGGTTGGCCACAATTTTTGCGGCACGATCGGTAATCATTTTTGTGTAGGCTTCTTTATCTGTTGCAGCGTTATTTTGGGCATAAATTACTGTCAGGCTTGAGAACGTTAACAATAAGGCCAAAATGGTTGATTTCATATTTTTGGAATTTTAAAATGGAGTATTTAGTTAGGTATTGATCTGTTGAAAAACAATTAAAATTAACTTATAAATGCAAAGGGATATGATGGATACAAAGCCTTAAATTTCTACCCTAAATTAGCAGAATTTTTCTTTATTTAATCAATCTCATAATTTATTAATAAACAAATTATTTACAGGAAAATAATTTGTTGGTTTATATTTTGGTTACACCTTATCGGCTATTTACAAAACTCAACATTGAAAAACAGTATTTCCTAATGGTTTTTAGCAAATTAATATAGGATATTATCATTTAACTCTTTAACTTTAGCCCTGCAGTGCTGCGATTTGCAAATCTTGATGGCACGGTACTAACCAAATATTTTAAGCTCAACGATGAAACCCCATTTTCATAAAGTCCCTGTTACTTTACAAAGTTCTTTTAGCATCCGTCATGATATTAAACCCGATTTCGGGAACATCTGGCATTACCATCCCGAGCTGGAACTGCATTACGTAATTAAAGGTGAAGGTGTCCGTTTTATTGGCGATAATATCAGCAATTTTGTACCGGATGAGATGGTGTTGTTGGGTGAAAACCTCCCCCATACCTGGCGCTGCAAGGATGAATATTTTCAGAATAATCCCGATTTAACAACAGAAGCAATGGTGATCCACTTCCTGCCCGATTGTTTGGGGAAATATCTGCTTACCCTGCCAGAGGCTTACCTGATTCCTAAATTATTCGAAAAGGCAAAAAGTGGCATGGTGATTAATGGGAAGGCTAAAGATAAACTGGTTGATTTAATGCGGGCTGCTGTTGATGCCACCAATCTCGACCGGATTATAATTTTGTTATCGATATTGAAAACATTGGCCGAAACGGATGAGTATTCGACCATTGTAACCAGCAAAAACACTTTTTACCAAAGCAATGAATCTGAAACGCTGCGCATCAATAAAATCTGCAATTATACCCTGAGCAATTACAAAAAAGACATTACACTAGAAGAAGTAGCTTCGCTGAGTAATTTAAGCGTAACTTCTTTCTGCAGGTATTTTAAACTGATGACGAAAAAAACCTTCTATGATTTTCTGATCGAAATCAGGGTAAGTCACGCTTGCCGTTTCCTGATAGAAAATAAATTACCAACAGAAATGATCTGTTTTGATTGTGGTTTTAACAATGTATCTAATTTCTACAGGCATTTTAAAAAGGTAACCGGAATGACACCTTTGGATTATAAAAGGAAGTATTTGAATTAGATTGATGACCAGGCTTATGCTAATACTCCTTTCTAATGAGCGTTAGCTGGCATATCGTTTATAAACGATAAAATCGTGAAGCTATTTTTGCACTCGTTTGGAAACGAGCGCAAGCGTAGATGACACCTTTGGATTATAAAAGGAAGTATTTGAATTAGATTGATGATCAGGCTTGTGCTAATGCTTGTTTCTAACGAGCGTTAGCTGGCATATCATTTATAAACGATAAAATCGTGAAGCTATTTTTGCACTCGTTTCGAAACGAGCGTAAGCGTAGAAAATGTATAGAACATTTACTATTTATTTTAAGAATAATTTGTAATATTACATAAGCTGTTATCAAAGCCCATATCCTCATCCCGAGTTAATTATATGTTTTACTTAATTAGAAAAGCTTATGTCAAGCTCAGAGAGTGGTTATGCAAAAAATGCAGCCAATTTAAAAGATTTAATTCTCCTTTTAGAAACATTAGGAAAAGATTATCAGCCACCTAAACCTAAATTCGAACTTAAAGAATTAAAACAGTTATCTAAAAATGCTGATGAAGCTACTCGTGTTGTAGCACAAGTTCTGCCAGTTTACAGAAAAGCTGTGGATGAACAAGAGCTCATTTTTAAGCCTTTAGACAATTTGGTTACAAGAAGTTTCAATTATTTAAAGGCAGCAATTAATAATCCTGCTGAACTTCAAACGGCTCAAACACTTGCTCGTCAAATACGTGGCATGACAAAAAAAACTCAAATTGATGGTGAAACTGTTTCTTCCCATTCGCGATTGTCTTACGATAATAAAATAGAAAATTTTAAACAATATATTGAAGTTTTAACTACTAGCGGAGTTTACAGTCCAAAAGAAACTGATATTAGTATTAAAACTTTTCAAACTTTGCTTGCCGCTATGGAAAGTAATATTACAGCAGTTGCCCGTACTAAAGCGCCACTTAATGATGCCCAAAAAAAACGATTCACAGTTTTTTACACCGAACAAATTGCCTTAGTTGATATCGTAACTGGAGTTAAAAATTACATTAAGGCTTCATTAAAGAAAGATCATCCTCAATACAAATACATTTTGGATCTAAAGTTTAATAAATAATCTTTTCATATATTATTTAACTGCTTCCCCCTATTTTCAGTTTAGGTCATCTTTTTAAGGTGACCTATTCTTTTTTCAGAAACACTACAAAAAAACTAGAAATGTTTTATTATTTCAAAAGATCAATCAAGCAGTTTACTTAATGTGTATCTCTTACAATAACATCATCGCTTCTATAACTAGCCATAATATTTTCACAACAATGTATTAGTGCTTTGCTATAAGACATTCATATTTCACAATTACGCATTTTTATTTCACAATTACGCATCTTTAATTTACAATTACACATCTTTAATTTACAATTACACACTCGCCATCTACAATTATGCGTTCGCTATTCATAATTACATACTGGTTTATTATCACTGACAATAAATATAATAGTGTAGAAAGCGGGGAATAACTTCCCCGCTTTTATTTATTTAGGATTCTGTTCCATTCCGGTAAGATTAATAATATCTTCCGGTATAGGTAAAGCATATCGTAAATCGTTTGGCTTTAATATCCTGTTGCCACTGTTCATCCCTCTTGTTATGATGATATTTGCATCTATTCTGTTTAGTCGCTTAATATCCATCCACCTCAAACCCCGCATTAACAATTCTTTTCTTCTTTCTTCCAAAATCCAGTTTATTACCATTTGCTGATTGTTGCTTTGGTATGGGATATAAACCATGGTTTTATTCCACCTTTTTAACAACAGCTTATTAAGATCGGCCAGTGCTTCGGTTAATTTACCTGCCCTGGCATAACCTTCGGCACGGTTTAAATACATTTCATCAACTGCCGGTCCACAAAAAAAGTTAAGATCGCCGTTGTAACTTCCTTTGTAAGCCCAGGTATTGTTGCCATTGCTTTTAAAAAATATGGTTTTTCTTAAATCGCCGGTTTTGTATTGAGCGTAAAGTTCGTTGGGTATTTTTGCAACACTGGGTTTAAGTAAATCTGGCGTAATCATCGATAAACTCATGAGTACCTCTGTATTAAATAGCGCTATAGGGTATTCGGCATTGGCATTTAAGGTATTATAATCTAAAAGCTGGCTGTTTAATTGCAGGGCCGAATCGGCATATAATGTAGCCCAGGCATACTGGTTCATAGCCAAATACGTTCTCGAGAGCATGGCAAATGCAGCTATTTTACCAGGCCGTATTACATGCACCTGTTTAACTTTTAGCAGGGCAGCAGCCTGTTTTAAATCGGCAATTAGCTGTTGGTAGGTATCGGCAAGGTTCGATCTTACTGATGGTACATTAAAATTGGTACCTGTTCTAATCGGCAGGCCCAGTTGCTGCTTAGCAATACTTGCATCGTAAGCCTGGCACCAGGTCAGTGCAGCGCTAAGCATCCCCGCGCCTTTAAAAAAGTATGCCGCGCCTTTTATATTATCATAATCATTACTGTTTGTTCCGTTACGGGCAATACCGGGCAATGCTTCTAAAACCGAATTTCCGTAATAAACAGGCAAATAAGAATAATACCAGTCGCCCGAGGTTGTTTCCTGGAGGTTATCGGTTTCCCAGTTGTACATCCGGCGGTCGCTATCTTTGCTCAGTGCTGCCAAATCAACATCTGTAAGGTAATAATCGTTTGCAGATATCTCTCCAATGTTTGGCCATTGATAATTTAATCTTAATTCATCATCAAGCAACGACTGCAGGTTTTCTAAAGTCTGTAGCGTAGCGAGTTTAGAATTAGGTTTAGCATCGAGGTATTTTTTACAGCTACCTATACCACATAACAGGTATGCGGCAACTAAATAATATAATGTTTGTTTCATGATTTTTAATTTTAAAATGTTGCACGCAGTCCTATACTGAAAAATTTTGATGGTGGAATAGTTGATGTGGAATAATCGGGATCTAAACCTTTTTTATTTGCGCGCCATACAATACCAAGGTTTGAAGCATTGGCCTGAATTTGAACTGATTTGAAGGGCAGTATTTTTAGCTTTTCTTTATTTAGCTGATAGGCTACTGAAATGTAAGCAATTCGGATATGATCGCCTTTTTCTATCAAGGTTTCATTTGAAGCATAAAAGCTATCCCTGCTACTTAATGCCGGGTATACCATTGATGGCACATCGGTAAAATTTTCGTCGCCCGGGTTTTGCCAACGCAAAGCATAATCAGCATGGCTGGTGCCTGCACTGTAAAGTTTACCATAATCAATACTGGTACGTTTAAAACAATAGCCAAATTTATAACTCAGCCTTAAGGTTAAACTTAAGTTTAAATAACTAAATGTATTACCCAAATTACCATAAACTGTTGGAAATATAGGGCCATTATAAACCAGATCATCCAGCTTTGTACCTTCGCCAACAATAGCATTATAATCGGCAGAAACATTGCCGTTTAAATAACCTTGTGGATTTCCATTTTTAGGGTTAAGGCCTGCCCACCTGTAACTAAACATGGCAAATACCGGATAACCCTTAGCATTTATAATCGCATTACCACTGTTTAGATAAGAGCTGCCGTTTGTGCCTGATTGATAAACTTCTAAAACCTTATCGCGATACAAACTAAAATTTAGATCGGTAAACCAGTTAAACTTACCGGTGATGTTTTTACTTTGTAATAAAAAATCCAACCCTCTTGCCTGCATTGAACTCGAATTTTTAAAAAGGATTGTGGTTGGCACGGCAGTATAATCAACCGGACTGGAGCCATACAAATCGATTGCACGTTTATTATATACTTCTATACTGCCTGATAGCCTGTTACCGAGTAATGAAAAGTCGACACCTAAATTAAAAGTCCCCACCTGCTCCCAGCGCAAATCGGGGTTGGCAAAATCTCTAAACCTTGCTTCTACAGTACCCGTATATGGCGAAATCACACTCCCCATTAATGTGGTTACGGCTACTTTAGTTTGATCAACATTTCCGCTAAAACCATAACTCGTTCTTAACTTGAGTGCTTGTACCCAGTTAACTTTAAAAAAATCTTCATTGGTCATGTTCCATGCCAATCCTGCCGACCATAAGGGTTTCCATTTATCATTGGCATTAAGGCCAAACAGGTTGGAAGCATCTTTCCTTGCACTGGCCGATAATGTATAACGTTGTTTATAAGTATAGGCAGCGTTACCGTAATAAGAAACAAAACGGTTAAGGTATAACTGCCTATCGGTTCGGCCATTATCAATAAAAGTTAAAGCACCTGTTACATAATTCGGGTAGGTATTGCTTAAATCGGGATAGCTAAATGTAGTATTTTCGTCGTTGTAGCCAAATAACCTGCTGCCCGAGCTATTAATCCTGTTTTCATTTAATTCCGCGCCGGCAATAACACTCACTTCGTGCACTCCAAAATTTCTGCTGTAAGCCAGCTGTCCACGGAGGCTCTGTGCCCTTAGCAAACTTTCGGTTTCATCAAGCAATCCACCTTTAGGTACCTTATAAATTGCTGTTCCGGTATTTGGAATCTGTGTAAATGTATTTACTAAATTCCTGGCAGTAAAACTATTTGCGCCAAAAACGCTCCTTCCATATACCTGTTGCAGTTCGTATTGATATTTCACACTAGCCTTAAAACCTTTAAATACATTCACATTTAAGCCAAAATTGCTTACCATATCCCTGGTAGTCTGCGCAATATCATTCTCCAGATAATCAGTTAAAGGATAGTATTTCCAGTCGGACAGGAGATTATAATTTAATCCATTCAAATAAGAAAGGCTATAATTTTTCGCAACAGGCAGGGCATTTCCATTGGCGTCGGCTAAACTTAAATATGGATAAATTACATTGGAATTATTGCCCATATCGCTATAACCAGCCTTGCCATTGCCATTGTTTGATTGAGTTAAGCGCAATCCTACATCCATGGTTAACCATGGATATAACCGGATTATGTTGTAACTGTTTAAATTTAACCTGCTGCTCTGTGCGGCTAAAGATGAAGTATTGGCATCGTAGCCTGCACTAAAAGTCCAGTCAGTTATCTTCCCTCCTGTTCTTACAGACAAAGCAAATTGCCTGTTAATGGCGTTCTGGTAATTGGTTTGGAGCATATCGCGTCGGGTATCGCCCTGATTAAGCATAGCTAAAGCATCCTGTAGCCCCTGATTGCTTAACGTTCCTTTTTTATTGGCCACCAACAATTCTACAACAGGCGACAAGGGTGGTTTGGAGCTGGAGTTAATTTTGGAATTATAATAACCTTTGCCATACAAAAATTGCTCAACCGCAATAAAATCAGGTATACTCATCTGACTCAGATAATATAAATCCGGCTTTGGGGTAACACTAAAATTTCCGGTAAAATCGATGTTCAGCGACTGGCCTGCCTTTGCTTTTTTGGTAGTGATTACAATTACACCATTACCTGCACGGCTTCCCCAAATCGAACTTGCTGCCGCATCTTTTAGTACGGTAATGCTTTCTACATCATTGGGGTTAATATTGTTCAGATCGCCCTGGTAAGGAAAATTATCCAATACCACAAGGGGCTGCCCAGGGCCTGTTATGGTACTTAAGCCCCTCACCATTAATTTACCATTGGTACCCGAGCGATGATTAACTGATACGCCATTGGCTACAGCTTCTAACCTGCTTAATACATCGGTACTAAACTGCTCATTCAACTTTTTAGCACTAATGCTCACAAAAGAACCTGTTGAACGTTCTTTAGGAAGGTCCTGGTAACCGGTATGTACCACCACCTCCTGAAGTTCGTTTGTATAAGTTTTCAGGTATATATTCAGGTTAACAGATCCGGTTACTTTAACGGTCATTTTCTGCCTGGCATAACCGATATGGGTAAAGTTAAATTCATATTCTCCGGCGGGTAAATTCAACTGAAAATTACCAGTCGCATCGCTTTCTGTGTTATAACTACCGGTTAAAGAATTAACCGTAACGCCTGATATCCCTGTACTATCTGCGACATTTAAAATCCGTCCTTTTACCAGGTATTGAGCATAACTGTAACTACAGCATAAAATTAGAATTAAGGTTGTTAGTTGTTTTTTCATGGTTTTTGAGGCGTTTTAAGTGGCTGATAAAGTAGTGCATTTACGGTTTCGGCATTGAGTAGTTCGGCCGATGAAATCATCTTTAAGGTTCCATCTTTACCAAACCATACATAATGCGGCAGAAAACGGTGTGGGAAGAGTTTGGTGAGGATGGTATCATTATAAATAGATGGTAAAGCTGTTTTTTGGAATGGCGCTTTCACTCCGGTTAATATCCCCAAAATACGCTCAGGCGTATCTTTGGTTTCTTTCGAATCAACCAGAATAACCACCAGGTCATCCTTGTATTTTCGCTGTAATTCTGCTAACAGCGGAAACTTATAAATACAGGTGCTACACCAGGAGGCCCAAAAATCGAGCAGGATAATTTTGCCTTTGTATTGATTCAGCTGTAAACTGTCGCCTGGTTTAGATCCATTAGCTATCCGCGGGAATGAAACATTTAAAACCGCTTCAGGAAACTTATCCCCTATTTTCAGAGGTTCTATTGCTACGTTTTGTGCAAAACAAGCGTATGACAAAAACAAAAATGTAGCCTGGATACACCTGAATATTTTAAAGTTCTTGTGAGAAAAGAAAACAACTGACAGCTTTCCTTTTTTTAGGCATAGCAATGCCCATACGTTAAAAAATATACTTTTTCGCATAGTTTATTTAAATGAAATAATTTTAACTTTAGGCCATATGATCCCATCAGCCACCATTAAAAAGTGGCAGAAATCGTAATTCCGCAAGCCAATAAACATCCTGATCTACTGGCTGGCGATTAAACCTTTTTATTAATTAAGAAAATAGGGATAAAAATGCCCTATAAACAACAGCTATTAAAAATTATTAACCTTAACAAAACTCACTGTTGCTATAGGGCAAATAGGGCCTAAACTGGATTTTTTGGCTTTAACGGATATAACCAATTAAAAGGGCATTTCTGTAAAATACTACCATGGGATAATGAATGATTTTGGGAAATGAGGATAACAGGAAAACGGCCTTGATAAAAGGCTAACGGATGGCAGATTACGTTTGTTTCCTGTTTCATTTTTAATACGAATAATACAAACAAAGAAAAAACAGATGCAAAACCTTATAAACGACAACTGATGTAGCGTATAAACGAAATTAATATGATTTCGCTTTAATAGCTAAAGATTATGCAGGCTTAAACAACTTACTAATACCTTGTTATTAAATCAAATATAAAAAAATAAATTAAAATACGGTAATATATAACCGCAAATATTTTAAATAAGTTGGAGACTTTGAGGTCTCAACTATTTAACCTCGATGATTAAGAAGGAAGGCTCAGTTATTCAGAATAATTTCGGTTTCAATTTGAAGAAAATTAGAAACAGTAAGGGCTTGAGCTTACGTGCAATGGCAAGAAACTGCGATATTGACGACAGCAATATTTCTAAAATCGAGAATGGTAAATTCGATGTTCAGTTATCAACTATTTTTGAGCTGGCCAAAGGACTTGACATCCATCCAAAAGATTTACTGGACTTTTAAAAATTCTTCTTCACTACCCGCTCAATGGCTTCACCCCAGAATGTACCCAGTGAAATAGCGCCTAATTTATTGGGATGAAGGTAAAATGTACCAATCTGGCCTTTTTCCGGAATTAACTCGGTAATGTGGTGCTTTTTGAAATATGCAAATGCTTTTTTATCACCCACAAAAACGTGTTTGGGATTGGTTACACTATAATTTGCAACAAGGCTGTCGATTTTTGGAATATAGGATTGTAGCCGCAATAATCCCTCTTCCATATATTTTGAACCATTATAAGTATTGGGACTATACCAGATAGGATGCTGTAACACCACAATCGCCTTCGGAAAATCGGTTAAGAGTTTATCTACAATCGTTTTTACATTTTTGATATAATCCTCCGGCGAAACCGGCGATCCGTGTGGCCCTTTAATGGCACTATCATTAGTACCGAGTTTAATTGAAAAAATGAGTAAAGCTTCTTTATCAGAAAATGCATTTGCGGCATCCTCAACCTTAGCAAAGGTATGGCCCGCAGCAGGTAAAAAATCAAGGGTAGTATAACCACTATGTCCCTGATTGCTAAAGTTAACGCTATCAATTCCTTTTTGCTTCAACAAATAAGCTACCGCATAAGCGGGTGGAGCATCTGCTGCATTGGTTAATTGAACGCCCTGGGTAATGCTATTGCCAATAAAAACGATGTTGAGGTTGCGCTTTTTCTGCTTTGCAGATAAGAAGCTTATAATCATTAAAAATATACAGGTCAACAACAGGTATTTTTTCATCTAAGGTTCTTTTTACAGGTAGCAAATTACTAAATAATTAATAAACACCATCTTAAACTTTTACTGGCCCGGAGCCTTTTATAAGGTGCAGCAATTCATTTTGCTCATCAGTTTCAAGCTCCATCATTCCACTAAACATTTCATATAACCCATCGCGCTGATCTGAATGCATTAAAAGACCAATCAAACGAACCAAAGTTTTTTTCTGGTCGGTATTTAAACTATTGAATAATTTTGGTTCTAATTCACATAAAGCCTTAATTAAGGTAATTAGTTCGGGTTTTCTAAACTGTTTTTCCCTTTCGTTTGCATACAATGGAAATATTCCATCCTGCTCGTAAGCTTCAATCAGTCGGTTAGCATATTCCTTTAAAAAAGGTTTGCGTTTTTCTTTAAGGTATATTGTAAGTTCTTTGATCAGAAAACGGTATTCGGGAGAAGATTTTGCAGCGCCAAATATGGCTACCTGACCTTCATTTTCGAAACTCTTAAAATCAAAATCACGAAAAAAATCACTGTCGATGTAAATGCTATGAAAATAATCGTCACTCTTTTTATTCAGGGTAGTATAATCTTTATAAATTTCTTCTCCTCCAGCCAAAAAATAGTATTTAGAAAGTTCTTTATGCAGGTTTTCTTTCCAGTGTACATATTTAACTTTAAAAGTAATTGCGGTATCGGGATAGTAAAGATTAAATTCTTCTAACACTTTCACATTACTGTTAAAATCAAGGGCTACACCATTTACAATAATCGAATAATTTTTATGCTTGTTCAGCTCCACAAACCAACAAAATTCGTTAATTAGAAAAGGCAATACCATTTCTGTCATTTCCTGCTCACCAATGCGGAGATTAGTAAAAGAAACCGAAGTTCCTGTATGGCCGGTATGGGTTGGCTTAGCCGTAAAATCGTGACTGTAACTGTTTAAACCGCCGGTACTGATCTTGATTTCGCCATAACGAAAACCCTGCCCAGCTTGATAAGTCGTTTGCCAGGTGGCATCATGCGCAAAAGTAAAAAAAGTGAGCCGCCCTACCCCGTTACGTCCGTGCATTTTTGAGGTATGTTTTGGAGCTACAATTTGCAGCGATTTTTCGGATTCGTAAAAAGGATCAAACTTTTGCTGTAAACGTTCAAAATTAATCCCGTAACCGTTATCAGCAATGGTTAAACTTTCTAAAAGGCCAAGTGCATTGGCAACATAATTTACCTCGATGGTATCAGCATTGGCATCAAAACCATTCCAGATGTACTCGGCAATAGCCTGTTTCTCGTTATAGTTTTTTAATACCTTTTGTATTCCTTTTGAGGTGATGTTAACCTTTACCGACATATACTTACTAAATTAATTAGCAAATATATTATTAAATCTGATTATTTATAGCGAGGCAAGTTATAAGTTTTAAACATCATGAATATCAAGTACAGCTAAAATAATGGGCTTAGGCCTAATTATTCATCACGCTGACTAAAATGTCTGCGTAATTTTTCTTCTTCCAAATCGAGCAGTTCCAATTGTTCTTTTACCAATAGGTCATTAATCTGTTCTTTTTTATTCAATCCCTTTAATAAGATACGTTGTTCTGCTATAATATCTTCGAGTGCTAAACGGTAGTCGTGATAAAAACCTTCTGCTCTTAATGTGTTTTCTTCCTGCTCCCAATCCCTCAACAATTCCATTTCGGCTTCAATACGGATTTTTATCGATCTGATCATATCATTATGCTCGAGGGCTTCGTGGTACTTTTCATCCAAAATTTTGAGCGAAAGCACCGAAAGTTTTTTCCTCACCATTTGTTTTTGCTGCTCAAAAGAAACGGTATAATCCGGATCGGGCATGTTTACCCATTTAATAAGCCAGGGCAATGTTAAACCCTGCAATACTAAAGTAACCAGTATTACGCTAAAAGTAATAAACAGAATAAGGTTACGCTGGGGAAAGGCTGCGCCCGATTTTAAGGCTATTGGGATAGAAAGTGCGGCCGCCAGGGAAACTACACCGCGCATGCCCGCCCAGCCAAAAAGTAATGAGGCTTTCCAATTTGGATTAGGATCGGCAGTGGTAATAAAATGGCTCATAAAACGTGTAAAATATAAAGCGCCGTAGGTACTGGCCAATCGCCCTAAAATTAACACCAAACAGATAATGGCACTATAACGGATGGCAGGCAAAAGGCCATCACTGCCTAAACCATGTACAATCACAGGAAATTCTAAACCAATTAGCAAGAAAACAAAACCGTTGAGTACAAAAGCGACGGCTTCCCAAACATTGATCCCCTGCAAACGGCTCCTATGGGTAAGAATCTGGTCTCTGCGTGCAGAAAGGAACAATCCGCCGCTTACCACAGCCAGCACACCCGAAAAGTGAAATTCCTCTGCCGTCATGTACATCACGTAGGGCGTTAAAAAAGTTAGGATGATATCAATATTGGTCGTAGTGGGTAACCACCGGTGCAAAGCATAAAACACCAGCGCTACCGCAATGCCAATTAAAATTCCCATCACAATAACCATCACAAAACTCCCTGCCGCTTTACTGAGCACAAAACTCCCCGTCATTACCGCAGCCAGTGCAAAACGAAACACCACCAAACTGGATGCATCATTTAGCAAACTTTCGCCCTCCAGAATGGTGCTGAGCCTTTTTGGTACCTTAACATTTTTTAATATTGCTGAGGCAGATACCGCATCGGGTGGGGAAATGATTCCACCAAGTAAAAACCCGAGGGCCAAAGTAAAGCCCGGAATTAAACTCCGTGAAATAAAAGCCACAATGGTGGAAGTGAAAATAACAATTGGAAAAGCGAAACTGCTGATTACCCGCCGCCATTTCCAAAAATCCTTCCACGAAGTATTCCAGGCGGCTTCGTATAACAAAGGCGGTAAAAAGATGACGAAAATAAGGTCTGGTTCTATCTCAATATCCTGCAGAATGGGCAAAAAACTTAATGCCAGACCAGCAATTACCAGTAAAATGGGGTAAGCCACACGGATTTTTTGTGCCAGCATCACCACAAATAGAATTACTGCAAGTAAAAAAGCATATTGTATAATCAGTTGATGCATAAAGTTTTTGGCTTGGTTCTAAAATACAACTTTTGTAATGAACTGCAAATCATCCCGGATTGTTCATTTTTTTAAGATAAAATTTGTTTTTTCTATTATAAAGCCATAATTTCTCCCCTGTAATAGGTCATCCCAACTCTTTTACATTGGTTTATTAATGAAGACCATCTTTTTTCTTGTCGCTTTTATTATAAAAAGCAGTATATCCCTTGCACAGCCCGTTATTCAGGTTGAGAAACAATCTTTTGTTAATGTTGGCAAATCAGGATATTATTGGCAGGATACCCTTGGAAACACACCGTTTGAACAAGTAGAACAATTTAAAACAGGGCAATTTTCAAAAGGTACTTCATCCATTTTTAATGGTGGTACGAGCGGAAAAGTATGGTGGATGAAACTGAGGTTTAAAAGGAACAGCCAAACACTTCCATACCTCTTTATTGGTTATGCAAATATCGATTCCATCAGGTTATATTACCGGGATATGCAAGGAAAGATTAATACGATCAACTCTGGCATGTTTAATCTCCAAAAAAGCGACGCTACACTCGGTACAGGTTATGTATTTCCCTTACAACAGGTAAAGGCACCAGTTGGCGATATTTATATCAGGATGCGGGCCATGAACACCCTGCTGGTACCGGTTAAGCTGGTTACTGAATCGGTATTAAACCATGCACTTATTAAGGATTACAGTATGCAGCTTATTTATGTAGGGATTGCGTTAATGATCCTTATCTTTCATGCCTTTATGTACATTGTTACAAGGAGTAAACTTTTTGCCCTGTATATGGCAAGGGTAATCTTACTTTACTTTATTGTAATGGTTTGTTACCTGCAGGGTTATGGATTACTGCTCGGACAACAGGTGGCCGGTTTTATTTTGGTACACGCCCATTTTTTTATTGCATTGGGTTACATCTGTACCATTTTGTTTAACCGTTATTTTTTAAAACTTAAGCGACAACTGCCACAGCTTAACAACGTTTTTACTGCCCTGATGATTGGTTGGGGCATGATCATGATCTGCTCTTTATGGGATGCACGCAGCATTACCAATGCACTTACACAGGTTTTATTTTTGTTAACCTCGCTACTTTTTCTTTTTAGCAGCACTCAGGTAATTATTGTACGAGGCTATGCCAAAAACAACTTGCTCATCTGGTGTTATGTATTTGGCTGGATCCCCGTGGCCCTGGTTTCCATTTATTTTGTTTTTAGTTTAATGGAACTGATTCCTTTCCAACCCTATAATTTTAACCTGCTTACCCTGGCCGGAATAATTGAAGGAATATTGATTAGTTTAGGCCTTTTCGGACAGCGGCTCCGGTTACTGGCCCGCCACAATGCACATTTCCGCAGGCAGCGTATTCTTTTACACGAGCAAATGGAGGGCTACCGTGAACAGCTTAACCGAAAGCATGAAAAACCAGCTGAGCAATTATCATTAAAAGCCCTTACCGAATTAGCCCGATCACGTGATCCTTCTTTTATGAAAAGGTTTAGGGAAACGGAAACCATATTTGTAACAGAACTACTCCAGATCTCTCCTCAGCTTCTTTTGGCAGAGCTGGAGCTTTGTGCTTATATCAGGTTAAACTTTGATACGAAAGAAATTGCCCGTACTTGCAGGTTAAGTGTTAGGGCAGTAGAAAGCCGCAAATATAGAATCCGCAAAAAATTAGGTATAGATGCTGAAACAAATATGCATGCTTGGGTGTTAAACCTCACCAAATCGTCCTAAATAATATACAAAAATATCCGCTATATGGCTTGTACGTCATTTTAACGATTAATTTTCAGGAAACACCTAAATCGCTTTATTACAACCTTTTGAGTAGCGTTGCGTAGAAATGCGTATGATGCAAAAGAACCTGCCGCACCCTCTTTGCATATAGCATAAAGGAGTGCAAGCGGTGCGATGCCGTACAAACTAAACAGACTCATCTTATTTGTCTGAATTGTGCTCAAATTTTAGCCATGTCGACAGAAACGGTCTTATCCGGGATGATTTGTTACACGACTGACGGCATGGCTTATTAAAAACGTTAATTCAATTAAAACCATATCCCATGAAAGTTAACTATAATGACATTTTATTTTTACAACTGTAAGTCAGGCACTTAAAAACACTGCGTATTACTGCGTAGTAAAAAAATTTTGATTAGCCTTAACGCTGCTATTCCTTTGTCCCTATCTCTTAAACAAAACATTTAAAAATATTACTGCGTAACCAGAGGTGTAAATGCGGGACCATTTGCCCTCCGGCACGGCAGTATATTAAACAAACTATGAAACCGAATAATAGTCCTGCCCAAATTATTGGCAGTATCCAGGAATTTTACAATGGCCGTGAACCGGAAGAAATTTTTGCGGAACTGGCCATAGACAAGCACTGTTTTGATACATGGATCAGGGAATTTGGCAGTATAGCCAATGAACTTTTGGAATTGAGGGATGAAAATGAAACCTTGCGAACCATGTTTGTCAACCTCAGTCTCGTTAACCAAAGCTTGCGCAACTCGCTCGATAGCCTTACCAAAACAGATTCGAAAATATTTGAATTATTGCTTAAAAAGCGGGGTACCTACAACCAACCCTACCCCTAAATACCTATAATGCGCTCCCTAAAAAAAACTAAAATATTAATTATCGAAGATCATCATGCAACGCTTGATGCGATAAAGATGATCTTCGAATTTGAAGGTTATAAAGTGCTGGGTTTGTCAAACACGATAGATTTACATGCCCAGGTAGGTGCTTTTGCACCAAACATCATTTTAATTGATGCTTTATTAGGTACTATAGGAGGGCGCGCGATATGTACTGAGCTAAAATTATCTGTACATGCTCCTATTCCTATTTTATTAATGTCGTCAAGAAATGTTTTTCAAAACAGCTTTCATTATAAAACACATTGGGATGATTACATTGAAAAACCATTTGAAATGGAAACCATCATCAAAAGGGTAAAAAACCTTCTCTCAGATAAGAACAATGATGATGGTGATTAGCCAAAAAGATCACTACTAAGGTAACGGTCTCCACGATCACAGGTAATAAATACAATAGTTCCCTGATCAAGCTCGGAAGCAAGTTTTAAAGCAGCTGCACAGGCACCACCCGAACTCATCCCGGCAAAAAGACCTTCTTCTTTAGCCATCCTGCGCGACATGATTGTTGCTTCTTCCTGAGCAATGTCCATCACCCGGTCAACACGCTCTGGTTCAAATATTTTTGGCAGGTATTCTGTCGGCCATCGCCTGATACCTGGTATTGATGAACCTTCTGTAGGTTGGCAGCCCACAATTTGTATCTCGCTATTTTGTTCTTTAAAAAACCGTGAACATCCCATTATTGTGCCTGTTGTACCCATCGAACTTACAAAATGGGTAATCTGCCCTTCTGTATCTTTCCATATTTCAGGTCCTGTGGTTTTATAATGCGCCAGGTAATTATCTGGATTTGCGAATTGGTTCAATAAGAAATATCCTTTACTTTCGGCCTTTTCTTCTGCGTAATCGCGGCAATCTTCAATACTTTCAAGCAAAGTTACTTTAGCGCCAAAAGCTTCCATGGTTACCTTTCGCTCACGGGTAGAATTGGCTGGCATTACGAGTTCGATCTCTAAATTGTACAAACTGGCAATCATAGCCAATGCAATGCCTGTGTTACCACTCGTCGCTTCAACCAATTTTGTACCTGGTGTTATTTCGCCACGTTCTATAGCACTTCTGATCATGTTGAGCGAGGCCCTGTCTTTAACGCTGCCGCCCGGATTATTGCCTTCTAATTTTGCATAAACCCTTACGGCCGGGTTAATATTCATTTTTTGAAGCTCGGCCATTGGCGTATTTCCGATCAGATCGATTATTCCTGCCATGTTATATTATATTAATTGGTTTCTTTATGGTTTCTAATGGTAATAATTGGAGAGTGGTATGCAGTTGAAAAAGCCGGAATACTTTCGGTAAGCCATACATTACCGCCAATAATGCTATCGTGCCCAATAATGGTTTCGCCGCCTAAAATAGTGGCTCCGGAGTAAATCACTACGCGATCTTCTACTGTTGGATGGCGTTTGCTGCCCGCCAGTATTTTTTTAACACTTAGCGCTCCAAGCGTTACCCCCTGGTATAATTTTACATAACGGCCAATCGTGCTGGTTTCGCCAATTACGATTCCGGTACCGTGATCGATGTGAAAATATTCGCCAATGCTGGCGGCCGGATGGATATCAATTCCGGTTTTAGAATGGGCATATTCGGTAAGTATCCTGGGGACCAATGGAATGCCGAAATTATACAATATATGCGCAATCCGATAAAAACAAATGGCGTAAAAACCCGGGTAAGTCCTGATTACCTCGAACCTGCTTTGCGCCGCCGGATCACCTTCGTAAATGGCTACAATATCCGTATTTAATACCCGGTAAAGTTCTGGCAGTTCTATAAAAAATTGTCCTGCTGCATTTTTACACTCGCTATTCCTCAGTTTACAACTCGCCGAAATAATGTCATAAAGTTCAAGTTTTAAAGCTGATACTTGTTCTTTAACCTCTTCAACCGTTAAAAATACTTTAGGCGCATTCTCTTGAAAAAGTACCTGAATCAGTTTTTCAGCCCATTGGGATATGACTTCATTAGGCGGTATATTGGGTTGCTCAAGCGGTTTTTTAAATATTTGTTCAAAAAAATGGTTATCCATAATAGGTGGTCATGTCTGGCCGATCTGCTCATCGACTAGATATATAGATTTAATCGCTAATGTAAGTTTTGTTTTTTTAAACCGAAACCATTGGGTAAATTTTATTATAAAAATTGCGGGGAAATAACAAAGGAGTTGGTAGTCCTGAGTCGAATGGTTTAGTTGGGAGTTGGGAGTCGATTCATCTATAGATTAAGGAGAAACAATTTTTAGTTTACATTTACTCAAGTCTATCCATCATGCTAACCAATGCACTAATGGCTAATGAACAATTTTAAGTTTACAGTTATTCAAGTCTATCCATCATGCTAACCAATGCACTAATGGCTAGTGAACAATTTTCAGTTTACAGTTACTCAAGTCTATCCATCATGCTAACCAATGCACTAATGGCTAATGAACAATTTTAAGTTTACAGTTACTCAAGTCTATCCATCATGTTAAGCAATGAACTAATGGCTAATGAACAATTTTAAGTTTACAGTTACTCAAGTCTATCCATCATGTTAACCAATGAACTAATGGCTAATGAACAATTTCTAGTTTACATTTACTCAAGTCTATCCATCATGCTAACCAATGCACTAATGGCTAATGAACCAGTGAACCATTACTCCTAAAAGGAATAAGAATAAAGTATTTTCCCGAAACAAGCTCTTTTTCACAATGTTACTTTTATATGCTGATTACCAAAGAAACAACGACAATAGAACTGGATAAAGTTTATATAGGTAAGGAAATTACTTTTGAAAAAAAATCTGGTCTGGTATATCGCATTGCCATCTTTAAATCAGTAAGTATTTGCAGCTATATTTTTCAGCTGGATAATGGAGAATTGATTATTATCCGCAGGAGTTAGCATCAGGATGCTAATGGTAAAAAAAGCATTTCCGATTAATGAGACAACCGGAAATGCTTTTATGAGTTATTTTTTCTGTTGTGATAAAAAGGTAACTAGCGAAGCCAGTTCATCATAAGATAAAGCGTTGGCTAAACCTTCGGGCATCATCGAGTTTTCCATTTCTTTACGGGATAAAATATCGCCAGCTTTAATGGTAAAAACTTCTCCTGCAATATTACGCAGCACCACTTTAGCGGCAGTTTCTTCCGTAATAAAACCCATATAGGTACGGTCTCCTTTTGCTGTGATCATCACTGTTGCAAACCCCTGCGAAATAGATGCACTTGGTTTTAAAATCGATTCAGCAATCTGTTCACGGTTCATAATGGAGCCGATCTGTCCCATAAAAGGACCTTTCATTTTCTCTGTTCTACTTAAACTATGGCAGGTGATACAGCCCTGATTGTTAAAAATTGTTCTTCCTTTTAACGGATCGCCCTGTAATTTATTGATGGCTAATAATACATCTTCAATAGATGATTTACCTACCTGGCCTTTTTTGTTCTTGATTTTTTCAAGATCGATTTTTGGCTCTTCAGTTGCTGCAACTTTTTCCTCTTCGGCAAATTCAGCGATATCCATCCTTTGGCGCGAGTTTAAATCAACATAAAATTGTTTTCCTTGTGTACCGGCTTTTGCAGCTTCTTCTTTTAAGAATTTTTCGATTGCCGGAGAACCTTCCCAGCTTACCGCTTTAAAATACGGACCATGCGAATCAGGACGTGTACCCCACCACCACGAAGCATCGTAAGCAATCTCTTTTTTATATAAGCGGCCCAATGTAACCAGAATCTGTTGTTTTAATTTTTCATCTTTCGATTGAGTGTAGGTATCAATAAGGCCATTAACCACTTTCTCATTATGCATATAACGCAAAGCCCAAAGTGCAAGGGTTGAGTTTTCGGTTTTAACCGCTGCAAGCAAAGCATCAACCGCATTAAGATTAACCAAAGCACGCACGGCAAGATGGGGTAATATAATTGAAGCATTTGGTGTGGCGTGT
The DNA here is from genome assembly GCF_032678605.1 of Pedobacter miscanthi. Taxonomy (GTDB): domain Bacteria; phylum Bacteroidota; class Bacteroidia; order Sphingobacteriales; family Sphingobacteriaceae; genus Pedobacter; species Pedobacter miscanthi_A. The sequence goes on along the minus strand of NZ_JAVTSU010000018.1, from coordinate 66,734 downwards.
GGGCCTTCGGTACCTTTTGCAGGTGCAACAAATGAGGCAGGCACTTTGGTTTGTAAAAGTACATTGGCTACTTCTGGTCTGCCTAAACGGTTTAAACCAATTATCGAAGCCGCCTGAACACGTGGGGAAGCATCTTTTAAACCCGCTAAAAAGGGCTCAACCGGTACTTTATCAATGTAAGTTTTACGATCGGCAAGTGCTTTTAAGGCAAATTCTTTTAAAGCATTATCTTTCGTAAATTCTACCAGGGTTGTAATGCCATTTTCTTTGGCTATCTGCGCATAAGTATATAAACCAGCTATACGAACATCGAGTGCTAAACTTTGATCAGATGCCGTTTTTAAAGCCGTTTCGCCTGCTTGTTTATTGTTGCGGAAAATTAATTCCTGCGAAGCATTTAAGCGACCTACAGCACTGTTGGATTTCAACAATTCTGTTAACTTTTTAACGGAAAGTTTTTTCACATCCGGAAAAGCTTTATAGGTCCAGTTATTGGGCACTGCCCGTACAATATACCCTTTATTAGGGCTACCTGAATAGCCTGCTCCATCCCATGCCGAAAGATAAAGCCTTCCGGATCCATCTACATCCAGATCGGTAATTTGTGCCAGTTTGATAAATTCTTCGTCTTTTTGGGTAAAAGTTGGTCCATCGGCTGTAACCCTGTGGATGTAAAGCATACTTCTGCCCCAATCGGCCATCATAGGTACGTGATTATATTGTGCCGGCCAGTTTGGTTCATCCATAAATAATGCACCTGTTCCTGATCCACCGCCCAAATCGGCCAATGCAGGGATAATTTCGTCAGTAAAATTTTGAAATAAAACAGGATAACCATATTCTCCTGACTGGATATGGTGGGAAAAACGAACATTCCATCCACCACCATCATTGGTGTTTTCGCGGGTAAAAACATTCATATAGGGATCAATGGCTACATCATACACATTACGGGTACCATGAGTGTACACTTCCATTTCGGTACCATCAGGGCGGACACGTAAAATACCACCACCCAACATGGTTAATTTTTTACCAGAACGGTCTACCGCATCGTGGAAGCCAAAATCGCCAACAGAGATATAAATCCAGCCATCAATACCCATCCTGATGCCATTGGTAGCGTGGTCGGTACCACGTTCGCGGATGTATTTTGCATTGCTGATGTGCTCGATAAGTGGTTTTTCGGGGCCATCGGCTTTGCCATCGCCATCTTTATCTTCAAAAACGACCAGGTTCATACCTGTGGCCTGTTTTGTTTCTTTCGAAAAAGTAGTATGCAATACAAACACTTGGCTGCCCTGAACAATAATGCCCCTGGGATTATCTACTTCAGCAAAATCGATGTGCTGATCCATCTTACCATCATTATCCTTATCAATTAGTTTTAGAATATGGCCTTTTCCAGGATCTTTACCCAGGGAGCCGATCATATCAACACCTACATATACCTCACCGGTTGGCGCAACGGCTAAACAAGCGGGACTAGGTGTAACATCGGGACCAGCGAAATTGGTTATCGTTAATTCGGGAGGTAATACTGATTGCGTTTTTGGTTCGCTAAAAAAACTTTTTAGTCCGAAAAAGAATAACGTAAAAGAAATTAAACTTAAAGAAAATTTGATCATTGTGTTTGTGTTCTTTGTTTTTTGGTTAGTTGTGTGGTAAACATACAAAAAATTCTAAATTCGGCTTTGCCACAATTTTGTTAATTCAATCAATTTATTCTAAAATAGGGAATCTTAACATTAGGGTATTTAATCAGAAAAGAAAGGCTTTTACGAGATAAATAAGCTGTTTAATGGTCAATCCGGTTAAATTTTGGTCAAAAACAGGCAAAAAATCATCAATAATCAGATTTAAGTAAATTATCTTCATTTACATTTGGCAAATAACAGATATTTTATTATATTTACTAAATCCAACATTCATTAAATCAGTACGTTATGAAAAATATTTTTTATTTCTTCCTGACTGCCCTGATCTCCTCCATTGCGTTGTTAATTACACAGGATTCGTTTGATCCTGAACTGGTTTACAGCACCGTGGTGTTAATATGGATTCTGTACATTTGGTACCATATTTATGCTGCTGATAAGAGGAATTACAGCGAGTAGCCTGTTTCTTAATTAAGTTTTGTATCCCGCTAAAATAGTTTGGGCTTAAAATAGTCGTGTCCTATATTTTTATGTCTTAATCTCCCCAGCTCTGTTAAGCTTAATAATTGTTTGTGATGCAGGTTATTTTAACTAAATCGTGCCTTTATTTAACATTTAATTTGGGTGCAGCAACAATTAAAGTTATTATCTTCGCTGAAAACTAAAACAAAATAGTTTACGTTTATAACAAGGCCAGGCCAAATGCCGGGTTTACATATAAAGCTTAATGAACTTGGACTTTCTCCCTCGTACATGGGGTTGATAAGAGCACAAGATCATGAAATCAAAAGCAAAATTCCCATGTGTACCGGGAACTACGTTTTACTCTGAGGTTCGTCGCAGGGTTAATAACGACTTTAAAGAAAACAACAGAAGTACAAATGCGAATAAACTGATGTGGTTTAAAGCCTGTCTTTTTCTTAGTTTATTTTTGGCATTTTACCTTACCATATTACTTTTACCGTTAAATGGCCTCATCCTTTCGGCCTTAACGATTCTATTGGGTGCCACCTGTGCATTTATTGGTTTTAACATCTGTCATGACGCCATTCATGGTTCGTTCTCGAGTTCTAAACGTACCAATTCGTTTTTTAGTTTTCTGTTTAACATGGTAGGCGCCAATCCTTATGTTTGGAATATTACCCACAATGTGGTGCACCATACTTATACGAATATCCCCGGACATGATGAAGATATTGAAGTAGCTCCAGGCCTGATCCGCATTTGTACGGAAGATGAATTAAAGCCGCATCAGCGTTTTCAGCAGTGGTATGCTTTTCCTTTATATAGCCTGGCTTCACTTTCATGGGTATTCCGTAAGGATTATAAAAAATTTTTTCAGAAAAGTGTTGGCGCCTGTCAGAACAAACACCCTAAAGTTGAATATTTTAACCTGTTCTTTTATAAATTTCTATATTATTTTGTTTTTATCGGTTTGCCGATAATGCTGATGCCGCTGTTATGGTGGCAGGTTTTAATCGGCTTTTTGTTATTACATATGGCGCAAGGTTTAACAATGGGACTGGTTTTTCAACTGGCACATGTAGTTGAAGGAACAACTTTCCCTTTAACCAATGCAGAAGGTAATATGGAAGAAGCCTGGGCAGAACACCAGATGCGTACTACCGCCAATTTTGCTACAGAATGCCCTGTATCGGCCTTTTTTCTAGGTGGGTTAAACCGGCAGATTGAACACCATCTTTTCCCAAAAATCTGTCATGTACATTACGGGCGGATATCAGGAATTGTTAAACAAACAGCAATTGAATTTGGATTGCCTTACCATGAAAATACCACTTTTTTATCGGCACTCCGTTCACATTACCGGATTTTGAAAAAGATGGGCAGGGTTGCTTAGTTTTTAGTCTGGAGTCCTTTGTTCTTTTCTAACTCGAAATTTCATCCTGAGGGGTATTTATTGTATAAAATCAATATGAATGACAGAAGGTTTTAATGCGGTTTATTGACTGGGAGGAATCATCATTGCGAGAAAGACTTTTTCAGCCCTCAACAATAACGACCATTCTATTGGATCTGTGAATGGCAGCGGAATCGAAGGCTAGTATGCCGGGAGTTTTTGTTTAATCAAACAAGGTAATATTTACTCACCATTAAGTTAAAAAAATTAACAAGCCCGAAGTGTCAGTTCGGAATCCAGACCAATTAATCGGTGCTTCAATCGATTAAACAGTTAAGCAATTAACCAAAATATTATAAATTAAGGCTTCAGTACTAATCAGTATGATGGTTTCATTTTTGCACCATACATGAAGAAATTGGCTATCAACTATAAGCCATTAAACTATTGACCAGTGAACCAATCAACCTCTCCCGCTTTACATAAACTTAACATACAACACATTCCTATAAAAGGCAGATCTTTTTATCTTTATCAATATGTATTGGTACGAAGAAGAGGTTAAACAATTAGAAAGAAGGTATCGTTTAGACCGTGACCATCCTGGCATTATTTTCTATGGAAGCTCGTCTATAAGGCTCTGGAACAGTCTGGAGGATGATTTTGATTTCACCAAAGTAACCAATCTGGGTTTTGGTGGCTCTACCCTGGCAGCTTGCGTATGGTTTTTCGAAAGGATTATGGCAGATTACAAACCAAAATCGCTGGTGGTGTATGCTGGTGATAATGATCTTGGTGATGGCAGGAATCCTGAAGAGATTTTTATATTTTTCCAGCAGCTGATGGTTAAGGTTAACCTAAGGTTTGGTGCACTTCCCTGCTATTTTATTTCATTAAAACCGAGTTTAAACCGCTGGCATATGGCCGATCAGTTCAGGTACACCAATAATTTAATCGAGAGTGAAATTATCAAACTCAATGGCAACTGGAAATTTATTGATGTATTTAAAAAAATGCTTAATAAATCCGGTCAACCGGATGCTGCACTTTACGACCACGATGGTTTGCATTTAAGTGAGGCGGGTTACCGCTTATGGACCGAAACCGTTAAAGAAAAAATAGGCTAATCATTACGGTGAATTAATATCCTGATAACATCGGAGCATTATTTTTCCATCAAGATTTAAACAGATGAACAGGGAATACCACAAATGGTTCAGCCATAATCTGCAACGGGAAATGGAACTGCTGGTTTTTGGACACAGCGGACGGGCGGTTATCTTTTTCCCAACGCGTATGGCCAGGTTTTATGATTATGAAAACTGGGGAATTATAGCTTCGTTAAGTACCCAGATCGAAAATGGCGAACTTCAGGTTTTCTGTGTGGACAGTATTGATGGCGAAAGTTTTTACAATGATGGTGTATTTCCATCGGTTAGGATGGAGCGGCATCTCCAGTACGAAAAATACCTTTTGGATGAAGTGATACCATTGATCTACCAAAAGAACGACAGTAATTACATCGAAACAGCAGGCTGCAGTATGGGCGCTTATCATGCCATAAACCTGGCAATGAAATATCCCTGGTTATTTAGAAAAGCAGTTGGCATTAGTGGCAGGTACGACCTTACAGACAACATAGGTGATTTCAGGGATTTGCTAAATGGATTTCATGATGAGCAGGTATACCTTAATATGCCTGCACAATACCTGGCGAACCTTAATGATGATAAATTGCTCACAGCGGTGAGAAATATGGAAATCATTTTGGCCGTTGGAGAAACAGACCCGTTTTTGAGCGGAAACCAGCACCTTAGCAGCCTGTTATGGGAAAAAGGTGTCCCTAACCAGTTCCACACCTGGGAAAGCAATGCCCACCGTCCTCATTACTGGCGGAAAATGGCGCCTATGTACATTTAACTTTCATAGAGATAACTATTTTTGTTAGCAACAGATTAAATCCTGTTTTTTGTTAAAGAACTCTTAATCTGTGGCTAAAACTTTTTAAGAGCTGAAAGCTAAGCGGAATGTATGTCTATCGTATTAACCATTAGGAATATGATCTGCAACACCTGCGTAAAATCTTTAATTTAACCTTGATTGAACAAGAAAATATTAAGTTTGTATACAAACAAATTAAATCTGCAAGAAACATGAAACAAGGATTATTAATAGATATGGACGGGGTGATTTACAGTGGGGAGGAATTGATATTTGGTGCCGATAAATTCATTAAAAACTTAATTGATGAAAATATTCCTTTTGCTTTTATGACCAATAATAGCCAGCGTACAGCTTTAGAGGTAGTGCGTAAATTAAAAGGCTTAGGTATAAAGGTAGAAGAAAGCCATGTATACACCAGTGCAATGGCCACTGGCAAATTTCTTTCCGATCAAAGTCCGAATGGTACCGCCTATGTACTTGGAGAAGGTGGTTTATTGAGTAGCCTGCATGATCATGGTATTACCCTTGTAAATACCGACCCGGAGTTTGTGGTGCTGGGTGAAGGAAGGAATTTTACCCTTGAGATGGTTCAAAGGGCTGTAGACATGATTCTTGCAGGCGCAAAATTTATTACAACCAACAGAGATCCGTCTCCAAAAAAACCGGGATGGAACAACCTGGGTATAGCAGCTACCACAGCAATGATTGAGGAAGCAACAGGCAGAAAAGCCTTTGTAACAGGTAAGCCAAGCCCGGTAATGATGCGCTCAGCACGTAAATTTTTAGGACTGGAAACCAGCGAAACCACCGTTATTGGCGATACCATGGAAACTGATATCCAAGGCGGTGTACAAATGGGTTATAAAACCATTTTAGTGCTTTCGGGTATATCAAGCAAGGATACTTTAGGCCACTACGCTTTTAAACCAGATATGATTGCCAGCTCTGTTGATGAGATTAAATTTCCTTTAAGTTGGTGGGAAGAGAAGTAGTTTGGAGTTGGGAGTTGGGAGTTGGGAGTCCAGTGTAAAATGTGCTGTCAGATGGTAACATCTGACACCACGCCAAAGAAATATCTAAAGCATCCTAACCAATGAACAAATGACTAATGAACCAATGACTAATAAACCAATGAACAAATGACTAATAAACCAATGAACTTACCTCCCTACCAAAAAATGTTCCGGCATTTCAGCAGCTTTTAGCATAAAGTTATGCAGTTCGTAATTTTTAACAAAAGGTTTTAACTGTTCTGATCCGGGGCCGAACATGGTTAATTCTACATAATCACCGGTATGGTTCATGCCTGCCCATTGTACATCGGTATATTTACCTAAAATCTTTCCATATTCGTAAAAAGGAAGATTGGCTTCATTATATAGCTGACCGGGAACAATATCTTTAAAATGGCTGAGCAATGATTTTACATCTTCGCTTTTCATTTCTATGCCCTGGTTTTCTTTAATCATTTCCATGATTTTCTGCTCACTGAATGATTGGTTTAACTGGCCTAATAACCAGGTATTACTGTGTTTAAAGCGTTGCAGGCTATCAAACTTTTTGTTGGCTTCATCGGCATAAAACAACCCCGGATTTGAGTTGCCATGATCGGTGGTGATGATCACCAAAGTTTCGCCATCTTTTTCAGCAAATTCGATTACTTTACCCACTGCTTCATCAAAAGCCAGCTGATCGAAAATTAATCCACCTAAATCGTTAGAATGGGCTGCCCAATCTACTTTCCCACCTTCAACCTGCAATGCAAAACCATCTTTATGATCTTTCATTAACTCAATGGCTTTCATGGTCATTTCAGCAATCGTAGGCACTGTTTTCTGCAATTCCGCATCATGCATGCGATCTACCTCATAAGGTAATCCATCTTCAGCAAATAAACCTAAAACAGGCTTCGATTTATCCAAAGCCAACATTTCGTTTCTGTTTTCGGCAACTTTATACCCCTGGGTCAGGAATTTAGGCAAAAGGTTCCCTCCTGCTCTGTGTTCTCCGAAATATTTACTACCACCACCCATCATCACGTCGAATTTCAGGCCAAGGTAAATTTCAGCGATAATGTCCTGTCCACCACGGTTATCAATATTCACACAAAAACCTGCCGGTGTAGCATGTGTAATCGGAACCGTAGTTACACAACCCACCTTCTTGCCTTTTTCTTTAAATTTCTGAAGGATTGGCTGAGGTTTCTCTCCTTTCATCCCAACATTTAGCGAACCATTTTTAACGCGGATACCACCACCCCATGATGAACTTGCGGCCGCAGAATCGGTAAGCATGGAATTTGCTGAAGCGGTATCCATTAAGGCGCGAACAGCTTTGTTGTCGCGATATAAACCTAACCATTTGCTGCTCCGTCCATAAGCACGGCTGGCATAAAGATCGGCCATGTTTAAAGTACCTGTACTCATTCCATCGCTCACCATCATAATGATGTTTTTTGCTTTCTTTGTACCGCCAACCGGAGCGGCCATTACATCTTTTAACCCAACAAGTGGTACACTTAAGCCGGCCAACAAGCCGCTTTTTAATAACGATCTTCTATTCATATTTTGGTAAAGCAATTATGCTTTTATCTATTCCGGATAAGTATGGGTAGTGTTTGAGCAGGTTCATTACCTGCTTTAGAAAACGGCACAGAATCCAGACGTGCAGTTTGTTGCGGTGTTATGGATCTAGTTTTATTTTTTTGATGTGTTTCTGCAGTCTCTAGCTTATTAAGCTGATGCCCATTACTATGGGTTAGCAGTGCAACTGCTGGTATAACCATTAAAAGACCTACGCATGAAACCAATCTCATATCACTTAATATTTAATTCCTGATTCTTTTTACTACAAAATTGAACTATAACTATTAGCAGGATAAACAAATAGTGTTATGATATCATTAACATTAAGCAACTGGTTTTAAGTAAATATTAAGATATCGGGAATACCTGGCCTTAGCGAAAATAAACCGAGTAACGTTATTTCGAGCGGAGTGCAACACAGCCGAGAGATCTGCTATAGATCTCTCTCCCGAATATCCTGGACCTTTCAGTCGAGAGGACAACTCTTTATTGTTTTTCCATGTGTTACCACCTGAATGGCTGCGCAGGCAGGGCAAAAACAAACAAAAAAGGTCTTAGCGGGATGCTAAGACCAGTAAGTATTTTAGTTTATCTAATGATTAATGTTGGTTTCCGCTGCCATCGGTTTGGTAAGCGCCAATATCGCTTCCCGGAGCAGTAATTACTGCACCAAAGTTACCGGTAGTTTTAACAACTGCTAAAGGGGTAAAATCTGTTTTGGCTTTATTACGGCCAGGAGAACTGGCTTGTAGGCTAAAGTTAGCAGCACCAACCGTAGTGATATAAGCCGGCATTAATGCTGCTGCTATCGGGCCAGGGCTTGCAGTATAATCGTACTGATCTACGTTGTAACTAAAAAACAATGGGTTTTTATCTTTTGCGGTTGCGCTTTTAATATCTGCCGGTTGTGCTTTTGCTACTCCATCGCTGGCTAAAAACTGGGCCAATATACCAGCAGTGCTTCCATAATAATATTGGTTATTGTATTTAATATTTACCAAATCGGCATCTGTTGTCATTCTTAACCCAAAACGACAATTCGAGATCAGGTTATTATAAATTAAACCCCTGGCCCCCTGTTCGTAATTGATTGATCCACCCCGGCCGGTTTTTGTTTGACGGAAACCACAATTGGTTATGGTGTTGTTGTACATATTTACGTTGCACTGAATGGTGGTACCGCCAGCGTTTGATGCCTTAAGGGCATTAGTTGCCGAGCCGATTAACATATTATAGGCTAAATCGCCCACTGTTCCGCTTTTCATATTGAAACACTCTCCTCCGGCCCTGCCACAAAGCTCGAAAGTATTCCGCATGATGGAAATTTTACCACCAACCGTTCTGATTCCATCATCAGCACTGCCAAAAACCCAACTGTCTTCTAAAATGAAATCCTTTTCGATATTGGCAAAATAAACAGCATAACGGGCATCTCCATCTTTATAAATCGATGCATCATTGCCATAAGATGCTGCGCCTGCAAATTCGATGTGCGTCCATTTAATGATTAAATCGCCACCTTTTGGGTTGGGTTTTAAGGCTGTAACTGGTGCCGGACTGGCTAAAATACCACCCCACGAACCTTTAAATATGTTATCATATTTTGATGCACTGGCTTCAGTATGGTAGGTTGCTGCATTTTGTACCGTAATATAATTTGGTTTCTCTTTGGTACCTAAACTGATAAAGGTACCATGAACCGTAATTTGGGGTGCTTTATCTTTGGTACCATCGCCCACTGCAATCAGGGTAACCCCACTTTGCATTAATAAGGTATCACCATCATTTACGGTAATATCTTTATCAAAATAATACGTTTTTCCGGCCTGCATGGTTCCTTTAACATTACCTGCAAGATTTTCAGAACTGATTAATGAACCAGCCTGAACGACTGGAATAGAAAGACTTAAATCCTCTTCTTTATGGCACGCATTAAATAAAATGGCCAGACTGAGGATAAACAATAACTTTAAAATATTTTTCATCTGTTTAAATTTTGTTTCTGTTTGTGATGAAGCGATCATTGTTTTATAATTTATAGCGTAAGCCTAATAAATAGAATTGTTGATATTCATCTTTACGGATAAACACGTTCTCACCAACAGTTTGGTTTACTACATCCTGATTGATTGTTGAAGTGGTTACTTTATATGGTCTTCCGATTTCCAGTTCAGACGGCGTATTTAAAAGGTTATTTACTTTAACATAAACTGAAAAACTTTTCGAAATTTTCTGTTCTGCCGAAAGATCAAGGGTAACCGTTCCTTTTTGCCAAACATCGTTATCCAAAAATGGCGATACGGTATAAATCCTCGCTCCTGTATAAACCGCAGCCAACTGAGCATCAAGGCCTGAAACAGCATCTTTGAACAATAATGATAAATTACCAATGTGTTTAGATTGCCCCTGTAGCGGGCGCGTCTGCTCTTCGGTACGCTGGGTGTACATTGTGCTTACCGGATCTCTGAACAGTACCGTTTTAGGTGTAGTGATTTTAGAATCGGTGAAAGTATAATTGGCGCGGAAACCAAATTTGCTGATGTATTTGGTAAAATCAACTTCGAAACCATAGTTAGATGCATTACCAAAGTTCCCTGCGGTATAAAATATACTGGTAGCCTGGTTTGTCAACGCATACTCAATCGGGTTTTTAATGTCTTTATAAAACACGCCTACCAATAACTGATCCAACTGTTTTGGAAAAAATTCGTACCTCAGGTCGTAGTTATCAGAAGTAATCCTTTTTAATTTAGGATTTCCCAATTCCTGATAATCTGCATCAGGGTTTCCTCCCGTATGTGGAATTAATTCGTAAAATCCAGGGCGGCTAATTGCTGAATAGTAAGATAAACGCAAATTCTGTTTATCGCCCAGTGCATATTTAAAGTTTAAACTCGGTAATAAATCCGCATATTTATTTGAGCCGATTGCACCAACTGTTTGATCTATTTTGGCCGAGGTTACCCAATCTTGCTGTGTATTTTCGTAACGCACACCACCCAAAGTTTGCAATTTGCCAAGGGTGAATTTAAATTGAGCATAACCTGCTGCCACTTTCTCGTTAAAAGTATAGTTTAACGGATTGTTTAGCGATCCTCCTACTGTTTCCACCTTAAAATCGTTGTTATTGATGACGCCATTATAAGGCTGTGTAGGATTTAAAACGGATAATGTATAATCGTCGTAATCACTTGTCCTTTTTTTATCGCGGTACATTCCACCCACACTGAATTCTACTTTTGTATCGCCGATTTTTGGTTTGTAAATGAAATTCAGGTAACCGGTTTTATCTTCGTCGGCATTTTTTGCCCATATGTGCGATCTTGCCGCACCTGTTGAATTAAACAAAGTCGGGTTTTGTGCTGAACCAATTTTATTCCCTGCAGCATCCAAAATAGCTGTACGTCCGGTTACGATGGTTAATGTAGCCTGATCGGGCTGATTTGCCGTAGCTTTTGCATATACTGCAGACCAGTTCATTTCCAGGTGATCAGCCAGTTTATGTTCGCCATGTAAATTGGCGCTAAAAATCTGCTGTACGGTACGGGTACTTCTGTAGGTATTGGTTACACGACCTGTTCCTACGCCAACACGACCTAAATTCAGGGTGGTATCACTTTGGAAACGGAATTCATTCTGACCGAGGTTCATGTACGAAGCATAAAGATCAATTTTGTGATCTTTATTAAATTTATAATCCAGCTTGGTGTGTAAACCGGTACGTTCCTGCTGGATACTGTACCTTCTGCTTTGTACGCTTTTTAATGCAGGTTCATTTGTATCCCGGTCTACTTCAGTATCGTAAAATATGGTGCTCGTTCCACGAAAAGTATTCTGATAACTCACTGCAGCCAATGCCCCGAACTTTTTATTGTTTGAACGGCCACCGATGCTAAAGCCCAACACCGTTGATACCGGTGTATGTTTGGTTTCGTAATTAAAACCACCGTTAGAAAAGTCAGAGATATTTGCCGAATAATTATTGCCATTGGCAATACGGGGAGATGAACCTGCACTGCCTGAATGATCGAAAGCCGTAAAGTTGTTTTTGATGGCAAAAGTACCAGCTAAACCTATTGCCGCATTGGCGCGAATGGTTAAACGGTCAGGAGCATCTTTTAAAACCAGGTTAATCCCACCACCAATGGCATCGCCTTCTAAATTTGGCGTTAAAGATTTATAAACTTCCATCCTATCCACAATATCGGCCGGGAAGATATCCAATGGTACATAACGGTTTTTATTATCCGGACTTGGGATTTTTACGCCATTAACCAAAGTATAGTTGTAACGTTTATCCATACCGCGGATAATGGCATACTGGCCTTCGCCATTGTTGCTTCTTTCGATTGATACACCAGAAACCCTTTGGGTAACGTTGGCAATGGTTAAATCAGGGGAAATTTCGATGGCCCTTGCCGAAACCGCATTTAATACCTGATCTGATTTACGTTCGATAGATCGCGATTTATAATCACTCCCCTCATCAGATTTGCCGGAGATTTTAACTTCATCCAGACTGCTTGATTTGCTTTCAATCTGAAGTGAGATTACTTTCAGCTCTCCTGCTTTAAGTTCGAAATCTTTATCTTCGTCTTTATAGGCTACAAATTTGGCTTCAACTTCATATTTTCCGGCAGGAACATTTTTGAAAACGTAACTACCATCAAGACCTGTGCTTACTGCTAATTTAAACGTTTTCTTTTCGTTTTTCAGCGTTACAGTGGCGCCTATCAGGGTTTCTTTTGAATCTTTATCGGTTACGATACCCCGTACTGTACCATTGTTCTGGGCCAGTGCAACGAGGCATAAAATTACATTAAAAAGTGTAAGTAAGAGTTTCTTCATACAGGGGTTTTATTTACCCGCAAAGGAACTCTTCGAACTTTAACACTAACACCTAAACAGATTAAGTTTATGTTAATTATTTATGGCGGTTTTATTAAGAAATCCGCACACTGGTTACGATTATTTTAAGTTCAGTAAATATTCGTGCATGTTATCTTGAAGACCTAAATTTAAGGTTTTTAGCTTTTTCAGGTAGTGATCTCTTACCGCTGTCCAGTTATAGTATGGAAAATTTTTGGTATTTAAACCATTAATGGCAGCTTCTTTTTCGTTAAGTAAAAACTTCACCAAAAGGTTACCGTTAGTTGGGTTTTGGTAAACAATCCACTGAATGTTTGCACTAAATGGAATTACATTTTCGGCTTTCCAAACCTGCTCAAAGGTTAACATATTATTGGTGGCCTCAGCTGCACCGTGGATGCCCATTAATGCAGCGAAAGGAGCAATGGTTTCGGCGTGTGCAAAACGCAGATCTGCTACAAAAGGTTTACTTTTCAGATAAGCATCCGTAGTATTGATGAAATCGGCCAGTAATGGTGCGGCAACCCTCACCTGGATACCATTGTTGTTTAAACCCGGGCCTTTCTTTAAAAAATCTTCGGCATTACCCAACGTATTTAATGTTGCTAAATCAGCAGTAGTAAAATAAGTTTTAAAGTTGAGATCATTTAAAGTTAAACCAACTGCCTTAATTTCAGTTGTTACAGCATTCAGGATGGTATAGAAACCATAAACATCTTCTAAAAAGTTAATTTTATCGGCTTGATTTAACTTCGCCACATAAGCAGGTTTGAAGCATTTTACAGCAAACCGATTGGCAATATCATTTAGTTTTTTTGCTTTGGCCAGTTTTTGATAGGCGATTGTCCAGTTTCCGTTTTCTTTAAACTCATCATAGGTTTTAGAAAAATCGTAGAAACGCAGGTGGTCATCATCTGCATAATTAAAAGTAATGTTCTGCGTTATGGGAGCCGATTTGGTTTTCAATCCGGCCAGAAAAGCTTCTGCGCTTTCTTTTGTACGTCCTTTTTTAGTGGTCGAAACCAAAACCTTCTCACCTGAAGTGAAAACATTTTTCTGGTTCGTGAACATCCTTTCAGCAATCCCCTTTAACTCGTTTGCACCGCTTTCGGAAATAGAAGCCACATGGTTTTCTTCTTCTTTGCCAAGGTTTAAAATGAACTGTTTTAAAGTTTTCCCTGCCGCAGTTAATACATTTAAACTATCGGCTTTTAATATGGTAGCGTAGGCATGAGAAAGTTTAATGTCTTTGGTTAAATGCCTGGCACCGTGCCTGCCCACAAAGTTGATGTACACAGCTTTATAGCCGTTGGGTACAGGCGTAAATTTTGTTTGTTTTGGCTGGTAAAGCGTTTTTGTACCTAATAATACTATTGATGGTGCTTGTGCCAGAGCAAAATAAGGAAACAATAAAAGCAGGTAAAGGAGTTTTTTTCTCATAACAATTGAGCGCAAATTTAGCTTTCCAATATTAAGATTAAGTTAAGTTATCAGTCTTGTTAATTGATTCTAAAAACAAAAAACTGTGGAAATAATTTCCCATCAAAATTATATGAGGATAAATGCCTACACTTTACTTTCGCTGTTCCCAATAATATCGTTATTCTTTTAAAAATTAACATTCAATAATATAGGTTAATGGTTCAACTTAAAGGCTTTGCTGCATTGTGGGCTATATAAAAAATAATATACCGAACCATCAGTGCCAATACAAAATCTGTGGTTTAACTTTTGCCTAATGTTTTTAATTAATACTTGATTTAAACTTTAAGATCAAATAACAACCAATTAAATATAACCAAAATGAATTGGAGCACAGATCCTGAACCAACTAATGGTAAAGGTAATACCACAGCTATTGAAGTTACCGATATACCAAAGGTATCAGGACAGCCTGCCACACAAGATTCGGTCAGCTCCATACCAAACTCAGAAATTACCGAGATTTTGGCATGCCATGGTGCAAAATGTACCTGCATAAAGCTTTCGATCCTTCTCCCAAACCACTGAAAGTACTCAGTCATAATAAATACGTCATTAATGATAACGGTCAAACCAAACTGATCGCAACCACTTTAGAAAATAAATTGCTCAACCTAAACTTTGGTCAGTGTAAAGTACCAGATCCAAGCAAGCCCGTGCCATGCACGGCCAAACCGCAATGGAAAGATTATTATGAAAAAGTAGAACTTCCAAATGGAGCTTATGTGCTAACAGATAAAAGTACGGCAATATGCACAGCAAAAGGTGGAAATATAAAAATTTTACAGCACGGTCAACAGGTTAATATTACTTCCCGTGAACTCGAAAATACCAATGCAGGCAACTGGGCGGCTGATGGCCCTTTGCTTACAGAGGAGTTAATTTACACGAGTGCTGTGGCAAAAAACGAGGACGAAGACGGTGCAACTGTAAAATCAATAGCCCCATTAACCTATGGTAAACTGCAACCGCTCAATAGCCCTGTTACTTTCAGGGCAGCATTTAACGGACAGCCGCGTGATGCCGAAAAACAGGGTGTAAACTGGGTAGTTTATGATACAAACGGTGCGCCCATGCAATTGAGGAGTGATGCAGGTGAAACCATCACCATTACCTTCAAAAAAGCGGGAACATACCTCATAGAGGCCTATGGCAAAACAAATGGCGATAAAAAAGTAACTAAAACTTATACGGTTAAAGAAAACGGGATCGAAACGGTAACAACGGTAGATGGAAAAACCAAAGTGAGGATACAGGTGCCTATAGAATTCAGGCTTAAAAGTCTTTTTCCAGCCCTGGCCGTACCTGGTGATATCAGCACCATTAGCTGGGAAGTAACCAAAACAGGTGGTCTGGGCACACCTACCCTGTTAACCCCTACCGGGAACATTACACAGGTAATCTGTAATGATGAATGTTCCTATGTGGTATCGGCCTGTTTTAATGGTGTTCCAAAACAATCAGAGCAAATACAGGCCAGCAACAACGGGCTTACATCGGTTATCGCTTCTGTTGAAAGCACAAGAATAAAAGAACAAGTCACATTTAGCATAAAAGACCAGTTTAAGATTTTGCCTGCCCTTCCTGAAGAAAGTGTCGCGGTAAAATGGATATGTAAAGATAATGAAGGGAAGCCTGTTGAAGCATTTAAAACCAAAACCGGTGAAACAGTAAGCCATCAATTCGAAGAACCAGGCGAATACACGGTACAGGCCTATCTGGTACAACCAAGCGCAAAGGTATCGGTTAAAATAACCGTTGCCGAGCCCGAGCTTATACTCGCACAATGGGAATACCCTGAAGGAGGCAAAAAGGCAAAAACAGGCTGGGGAGAAAAAAACCACGCTTACCTCAAATTTAAAGCGGCAGAGGGCATTACCGTTAACCTGGAATATGGTTATATCGATCGTGATGGCAATGCCAGAGCCATACATATCATTAATGGTTTCAAGGTGCCCCAAAACCAGATACTGGATACCGGAAAATATGCTTTTGTACCACATGCCGCCCAATATTCAAAACTTTTAAAAGAAGGAACAGAATTTTATTTCAAGGTCCATGCTACCGATAAAAAATATGAAATTTTAAGCGGTAATATCCCCCAGCCGCTACAAAAACTAAAACTGGTTACGGGTGAAGAAATTGTTAGCATTGAATTTTTAACCGGTGGTAAAGCAGTTATACAGGCCTTATATGGCAGTAAGATGCAATGCCGCATCCGTACCCGGAACCTCAGTGCAAAAAACATTTCTGTAAAAATATACCGTAAAGAAAGCCGGCTAGGAATGGATAACCTCCGAAAAGATACACTTGTACACCATAAAGAATATCCCTTAAACCCTGACGGTATAGTTGAATTTGATTTTACCCTGGCCAAAAGCTGGGAAAAAAGTTATAGCGAAAAACTGCACCGTTTTTATGCCGCGATAGGAGAAATGGAGTTTTTTGGCATCAGCAACACCTTGATGGCTTTTAAAAATGACGTACCTGCAAATGGTGGTAAGGTATTGGTGGGGATTGGTAGACAGGAAGGATACAATAGCAGCAGCTGCCCAAGATGCAATAAGGATATTACCCAGGCAGAATTGAAGCAGATATTTGGAGATGCAGATAATGAAACGCTCACAACGGTTGCAAATACATACAATAAATATATGGCAGAACTTGGCATGAATACTTGCTGGGTAAAAGCACATTTCTTTGCCCAGATCAGGGTCGAATCAAGCACTAAATTACATTTAAAAAGTGGTGAGAGTATGGATTATAGTGCTGATACATTGATCAATGGCAACCTGAATAAAAAAACAGGTGAGCGCGACAGCCCCCCATTTTCTTATTTCACCAAACATCATGAAGATGCTTACAAATATGGGCGGACCAAAGACCATGCGGCAAATCAAAAGATGATAGCCAATTTAGCCTATGCCGATAAAAACCGAAGTGTAAATAATAGGGTTGGAAATACCCATGAAGGCGATGGCTGGAGTTTTAGGGGCAAAGGTTTGATCCAGCTCACCGGAAGGGAAAATTATACCAAAGCAAATGCCTATACTTTAAAATATGAAAAAACTGATATTCTTAAAAATTCTGACATCGTATCGAAGGATATTAAAATCGCTGTATTAACCTCAATGGCCTTTTTTAAATGGAATGGGTTGATAGCCTTATCTAACGGATTTCCGGAAAGCAAACCAGTTTCGAAAGGAGTAGGTCATGAAGTTGGGAATAGTCACACTCTAAAACAAACTGCATTTGATGATTATACCTCAAAAATATTTAAAATAAAAGAATGTGATTGGAAAGAGACTGAGGTAAAAATTATTGGCATTAGGGCACCTTGGATGGAAATAGCTTTAAGTGAAGCTAAAGCGATGAAAGGCTGCTATGAAGGAGATGAACCTATGTATACCAAAGCTAAATCCTACTTACTTTATTGTAAGATTAAGGCAGAACCGACTAATGGAGATGAAGGCCCTTGGTGTGCTGCATATATGAATTGGTGTATTGGTAAAACAAAAAATTCAAAGACAAAAAATCCTTATCGACACGCTAAGTCAGCTGCTTCATTAGAGCCTACATACAATGAAAAATACAAACATATACCAGAGCCTATTTATGGATGCTTAGTAGTCTATAAAGCTACAAACGGTTCAGGAAAAGGGCATACCGGTTTTTTATACGGTAAAACCAAAGATGGCAGATTTATTCTACTTGGGGGTAACCAGGGCGATTCTATCCGCTTTAGTAGCTATGGAAAATCTTTCACCTATGACGGCGTTACCAAGAAATTTGAGGGTTTTTATATCCCTACTGATTATGAACCTAAGGATGTCGATAAATTAAAAGATAGCGATATACATATTAGTTCTGGAGAGGTAAATAAAAAATTTAGGATAAAAGATAAAGACAAAGCAAAATCAAATAAAACAACTTAAATTTTAAATATACATTGATAAAAATGACAACAAAAGCAATATTAGTTTTCCTTTTTACCCTGTTCATTATAAGCAGCTGTAAAAATAAAATTAAACAGAACAGTTCAAAAAACAAACAAGAAATAATGATTCCAACACAATTAATAGCGGAAGTAAAACAACACTTAGAATATCAAAAAAGAGTAGATGGTGATGATGAAGACGAAATCATTGAAAAGCCTTACAAAAGAAATTCAAGAGATTTAGAACTGGCTTCAATAGTAATCTTTGAAGGATTGAAAAATAATGGGTTTAGACCTATTAATGATGCGGTATTTAATCAAAGAATTAAAGAGATATTTGGGATAGATAATTTAAAAAATCCTCATTATAAGATACATGTAACAGATAACTATATTACTCTTTTCGGACTACAAAAAGAGGATTATAATTTTTTAATAAGGAACGAATTTGGTAGTGGGGCTGATACTCAAAATTATTATTTGTTAAGGAAAGAACATTTGTTTTTTGAATTCCAATCCTTAAGATATATAATTAAAATAAATGAGGATAGTAGCTATAAAATCACTATTGAACCCTATCATATCCACAGAAACAAATATCTATTCAATAATGACAGAGCGAGTTTGGCCTGGCTTTTAAATAATGATAAAGATTTTTTAAGTACGTTATTGGAAACATATGGCTATGACAAAGAGCCAAAAATAAACAAATTGGTTTTAGATTCTATATACAAAGATTATACTCAATTAAATCCAGTTCGAGGACAATATATTGCAACTTTGCTTTTTGTAAAAGATAGTTTTAATAAATTACAGATTAGAAAAGGCTTATTAAAATATATTGAAGAGAATACTAATGCTACGGATAACCATTTCATTTATGCTCTGGGATATTTCATGCAAACACTATATGATGGAGATGCAAAAGATCCTAGCTATAAAATCTTTGATGAAGACCCCTCCAAAAAATTCACTGCTGTAGAAAAAGCCGAAATTGTAGCCAACATTGCCAATATCGAAAACCCTGCTATAGAAAAATATAAATCTCCAGAATCGTCAGATGTATGGAATCTTCCAGGTTCTTCACTATATAACCTTTCGGTTTCGCATCCAGAGGTAATTAAAATAATTGAGCAGCACAACTATTTCGGCTTGCCTAAAATGAAAGAGATTATAGCAAAATTGCATGAAGAGGCACCACCGATAGGTGCAGGTCCAGAGTAGTGGAACTCCAAAACCTCCACGATAACTCAAGCGTGCCAGCTGAATGCTCCAAAGTATCTTCATTTCTATCCCGAAGATTCGGGAAGAAATCTTTTAAATTTGATTTCAATAACTTGGTAAATAGATCTCTCCATTTCGCTGCGCCACATCCGATAGCTATCTGATCGGGATGACGACGTTTCTATTGAGTTCTTTCTATGATAGCGGACTTGAAGGGTTTTTGAGTTAATATTTGGTTGAAAACAACTTAACGTAATGGTGCTTGGGGTACCAACCACTGAATTATCTATACCCCAGCTTTGCGCTCTTGATGTTAAAACATTGCGAACTTTGCGGTTAAATTAGAATATCTTAAAATTAAGATTGCGCAACAACATCCATCGTTACGCAATCATTAACTAACCAAATAAATGTAATTACCGCAAAAACCCAGGTAACCAATCTGATTGTTAAGTGGTACATGTTAAATTCTGGACATCCTAATAAAACCAGAACACCATGCTTACATTTAAATCTTTTAATTGAAATCCCAGCTGATGATATCTTTGATGGTTTTACCATCTTTTACCACAGTGGTTTCAATGGTATTTGTACCTTTTTTCAGGCTAATATTTTCGAATTTATACAATACCTTACCATCCACAAGTTTAGGATCGGAGGTAATTTTCTTTCCGTTTAACAACAATTTTGGAGCACCTATATTTGAGTAAACAGTAACTTCGGTAACCTGATGTTTGCGTATTTTCACCCTTCTTTCAGTTAAATACAATACAGGTTCTTTGCTCCAATTGGCTTTGTACCAATAAAAGGCATCTTTTTTGATTTTACGATCGAAAGAAACCAGGCCTTTCATATTGCGGGCGGGCATACTGCCACGATTCCACATCGGGGTGGCAAAATCGAACATATTCCATACATAAGATGCCAGTATATATGGGTGTTTGGCTAAAATGGGCCACTGAATTTCGTGGGTTTTGGTTTCGTAGGTTTCCGGGTAATCAGGCAGGGTATAATTGTAAGTATCTTTTAAATCGGCCTGCTCTTGCTGGTGTAAAATATTACCATCCGCGCCATATTCAGATAAAATGACTTTATTATTCGGGTATTTAGCCTCGAGATCTGTTGCCCATTTTTCTAAACCACCAATTTTTCCTTCATACCAACCGTAATAACGGTTCATGCCCTGTACATCGGCATTTAGATTGGTTGGCCGGTCCATTTCACCATAACCACTTACGGTAATGGTATAACGGTCAGGATCAATCTGTTTAGCCAGATCATTTAAATCGCGACTAAGAGCTGCAGGGAAATCGGCAGGTGTTTTGCCATATACTTCGTTATGCAAGCCCCATAAATAAATCGAAGGGTGGTTGTAATTCTGTTTAATCAGTTCCGTTAGTTGTTGTTTGGCATTTTCGCCTTCTTCGCCTGTATAAGTATTTACAAATGGAATTTCAGCCGAAATAACAAAACCCATACTGTCGCATTGCGAATAGAGATATTCGGCTTGCTGATAATGTGCCAAACGGATGGTGGTTGCGCCCATTTCTTTAATGATATTCAGGTCTTCTTTATGTTGCGCATTGCTTAGGGCATTGCCATATTGCCACCTGTCCTGATGCCTCGAAACGCCATACATATTATACCGTTTTCCGTTCAGCATCATGCCTTTTCCGGCTAGCAGTTCAAATTTACGAATCCCCAGGGGTTGTGTAACTTCGTCGATCACCTGGTTATCTTTAATAATCTGCGTAACCACTTTGTAGAGGTACGGATTATTGAAACCATCCCAAAGTGTTGGATTTTGAACCGTCAAATGCTGAACATAATTTTGCCTGCCCTGGGTGTTTACGTTATAATTTTCAGTTTGATGGGCTACATCTTTACCAGCTTTATCGTAAATGGTGGTTTGGATTAATACCTGGGTAGCAGCTGCCAATTTGTTTTCAACTTTCACTTCTACGGCTATATCAGCTGATTTCTCCGACACATTTTTCTGGGAGATATAAATCCCCGGCGAAGCGTAATCGGTAGTGGTAATATTGATTTTGTTGGTTACAATCAGTTCAACCGGGCGGTAGATCCCACCATAAATACCGAAAAGAAAATGATTTACAGGGATAATATCCCTTTTCGCTGTATTATTGGCCTTAACCATTATGGTATTGCTTTTACCTAAGTTTACAGCATAACTAATATCCAGACAAAAAGCACTGTACGATCCTTTATGTTTGCCAACCAGTTTATTATTGACATAAACCTCAGCCGTTTGCCCTACACCTTCAAATTTCAGGAATAAGCGTTTATCTTTATACTCGTTACCAAAAACAAAATCTTTTTTATAAATGCCCTCACCCTCGTAAAAATTTTTGGTGGTTTGCATATCAACTGCATTCCAGGTATGCGGCAGGGCAACTTTCTCCCATTTCGTGGAGGCACTATCTTTTGTTTTTTTAAACGACCAATCAGCGTTAAAGGGCAAGGTAATTCTCGCCTGCTGTTGAGCCGAAGCAAAGCCGGTTGTAAAGGCGAACAGGGCAATTAAAAGTGATTTTCTAAATCTGGAGGTATCTATCTTCATTCTACTGTATAATTGAGGTTTGTATTCCTCAAGTTGTATTATTTGTTTATATAAGGAATCGCGTTTGAAAAGCACGAAGCAATCTTAGTGCTTCCGCTATTTTTTTCCTACCATTAGTTGTAGGATTGCTTCGTGCCTCGCAATGACGGACAATTTTTACTACATCTTCGCATCCATCATCTTTGCTGATTTTGCCTTAGGCGCTACCAGTTTCATTTTGATTACAAAGGCCCTGTTGGCTTTAAAATCCTTTGGTAATGTAACATCGTAATAAGTGTTTTTATCGAGATCCAGTCCGATATCCGATTGCTTTAATGCTAAATTCTTATCACCTATTAAAAGCGCGGCTTTGCCCGGAACCTCTGTGGCATTCTTAGGTACTGCGATGCGCACAATGCCATTTACAGGTCTGTTGAATACTGTTAAATACAAATTATCTCCCTTTTGGGTAAAATAACCCAGTTTTGAAGGCGTTAATGCGGCATGACGGACACCATAAACAGCTTCGGCATTCTGTTTCACCCATTCGCCAACCTCTTTTGCCAATTTATCTTCTTCGGGGTGCATATTTCCGTTACCATCGGGACCGAAATTCAACACGAAATTGCCATTCATCGACACCGAATGCATTAACATATCCAATAAGTCATCGGTGGTTTTGGTATAAATTCCAGACCAATCTTTCATATACCCCCAGCCATTTGGCGGAATGGTCATTACGGCATCCCAATCGTTACCGTTTAACCATTCGAATTCGGCAGGCAGCTTACGTTCCCAACCCTGCTCGTAATCGCCCAGGATATTCCCATTAGAATCAAAGTGGCGCGATCCATGTTCATCATTCCGGAAACGCGAACCGATAATTAGTCCGGGGTGTTTTTCGCGGAGTTCTTTCTCCAGGTTGTAGGTAAATTCGTAAGCACTTTTCCAGGAGGCATCCCAGGTGCCATCAAACCAAAATCCTTTAATTTTAGGGTAGTTATCCGATAATTCTAAAAGCTGGCTGCGGGTATACTGAAGGAATTTATCAAACTTTGCCTTTTCTTCGGCCGTTTTTGGGGCTTTGCCCATGTAATTTGGATTATTCCATTCTAAAACAGAAAAATAGAGGTATACATCAATGCCTTCGGCAGTATAAGCGTCAACGATCTGCTTTACAATATCCTTTTTATAAGGCGATGCCGAAATATTGTAATCAGCATATTTTGTTGGCCACAGTGCAAAACCATCATGGTGTTTGGTAGTAAAAACAACATACTTCGCGCCCATATCCTTTGCCTGTTTTGCCCAGCGTTTAGCATCGAAGTTTTTTGGATTAAACTGTTTATACAGGTTATCGTAAGTGTTTGTCCAGTCTTTCGGTGCAGTTGGGCCGCTCCATGACCGGATCCATTCAGAAGCTGCCGCGCCTCCCCTTGCACTTACGCCATTCCACTCGTTACCGGCAATGGAGTAAATGCCCCAATGGATAAACTGGCCCAAACCATAACTGCGGAAAGCCTGCATATCGGCATCGGTACGGTGAGGCGGCGTTAAGGAGCCGTATTTCACCTCCACTTTTTCGGCAGCTTGTTTTTTCGGTCCTGTCCACTGTGCATCTGCATGATTTGCAACAACCATTGTAGCCACTGTTAGCCATACATACCTTGATGTATTTTTCATATTCAAATTAATATTATTTTATTGCAATAAACTGTTTGCCAAACAATAGCCGGGCAAACAGTGCAAACAACAGACTTATCAAAAGTGTCTATCGTTTTTAAGGTTGAAACATTAAATATAAGTCTGTTTAAGCATATCATAATTAAAGGGCAATCACTTTTATAGATGAAGCCTTATCGTTAAAAGTAGAAACATAGGTACTCGACGAGGTTAACTCAATACTGCTTCCGGTAAAGTTATCTCCATCATACATAATCACTTTAACCCCTAAACCTACATTAACAGATGAGACATCGTTATTGCTAATGCCACGACTGATGAGATCGGCTGTTGTATATTGGCCAACAGGCAGGGATATGCCATAACCACCATAACTGGCGTTCTGGTAAAATTTAGCAGAACCGTTTACGCCCACCTGCGGCACACCGTTTAAAAAGGAGAAAGAATAGGTTTTGCTTACATTACCACCATTTTTCAATAACAATTTCACCCTGATGTTGTAAGGTTCGTTATTTTTATAATAAAGTTCGCTGAAAGGAATAGTTGCAGCAATGGTATTTCCGGTTGCAGGTGTCGATCTCCAGGCCACAGCATTATAATCGGCATCGCTGCTACCCAAATCAGGATCCATATAAATCAGGATATCACTCACTTCTTTATTGCTCGTAAAAGATCCGGTAACGTTGAAAGCCTGTGTGGTAGAATTGTATGCAAACAGCGCATTAATAGAAGTGGTAGCAGCCTCATACGGAATTTCGGTTGGCAAAGGGTTTTGAAAAACCTCGTTACGGTTAAGGATAGCTGCATCAACCTCAGTTAGAAAGGTAGGCTGACCTTTACTAAAAGTAACGTTACCGGAGCCCATTAATGAAGTGCCCAAAGTAGGTTGTTCTGAAACATATTTGGCATGATCGTGCGGTAAATTTAAACCATGACCAAGTTCGTGCAACATCCCGCCCAATAAGTTTGAACTTGCATTCGGGATTTTATCAACGGCCATATTGGTGTTGTCAGTTGCGAAACAGTTTTTACCATAACCATAAAAAGGCTGATCGAAGCTGCCATCAGTACGTTGTGGCAATAAAATAAGGGTATGGCTTGAATTCGAAAATTCTGAAGCGTGTGTGGCTTTGTAGGCTGCAACTTCATTCAGAATTTTAGTTGCAGAAATACTGGCGTCGTAAGGATAAGCCGCTTGTGCAAATTGTGCAGGTATTTCGATAAAATGTACCAAACCAGTTGAGTCTACTTTCGGCAAACCCATATACTTATCGTAGCCATACCTTAACATTTCGGTATGAAACCAGCCCTGAAAATGAGCAAAAAGCATAGTTAACCTTGTTTTGTAGTCAGCAAGCGCCGGATTATCGGTTGGCACAAACATTACAATGTTCAGGTTTTTGGTATTGGTTACAAAACTGGGCGGTGTGGTTCCGGTACCCAGTGCCAAAGCTTTTGTTTTCGCGAGCGTAGTTTCTGATTCTGAAACCTGCGCTTTTTTACAGCTGCTCATTAAAATGCCACTCGAAATGGTTAAAAGCAAGGCAAAGCAAAGTTGTTTTTTGTTTTTCATTGTTTAAAGGTTTATGGTTGATTAGTTTATTTGTTCACTGGTCATTGGTTCATTGGTTAATAGTTAGATGGCTCATGGTTAATAGCCAAATTGCCTATAGCAATGGTTTAAACCTTAATTTTCTTAACTTCTTAATGGTCATTAATATTGGGTTATTGGTTAATAGTTTTAGGCTCATGGTTAATAGCCAAATTGCCTATAGCGATGGTTTAAATCTTAATTTTCTTAACTTCTTAATGGTCATTAATATTTGATTATTGGTTAATAGTTTTAGGCTCATGGTTAATAGCCAAATTGCCTATAGCGATGGTTTAAATCTTAATTTCCTTAACTTCTTAATGGTCATTAATATTGGGTTATTGGTTAATAGTTTTAGGCTCATGGTTAATAGCCAAATTGCCTATAGCGATGGTTTAAATCTTAATTTTCTTAACTTCTTAATGGTCATTAATATTGGGTTATTGGTTAATAGTTTTAGGCTCATAGTTAATAGCCAAATAGCCTATAGCGATGGTTTAAATCTTAATTTTCTTAACTTCTTAATGGTCATTAATATTGGGTTATTGGTTAATAGTTAGATGGCTCATGGTTAATAGCCAAATTGCCTATAGCGATGGTTTAAATCTTAATTTTCTTAACTTCTTAATGGTCATTAATATTGGGTTAATAGTTTTATGGCTCATGGTTAATAGCCAAATTGCCTATAGCGATGGTTTAAATCTTAATTTTCTTAACTTCTTAATGGTCATTAATATTGGTTAATAGTTTTATGGCTCATGGTTAATAGCCAAATTGCCTATAGCGATGGTTTAAATCTTAATTTTCTTAACTTCTTAATGGTCATTAATATTGGTTCATTGGTTAATAGTTTGATGGCTCATGGTTAATAGCCAAATTGCCTATAGCGATGGTTTAAATCTTAATTTTCTTAACGGTCTATTTAATTACTTTATGGTTAATTGGTTATACATATTCGCCATTTCGAGCGGAATACAACGGAGCCAAGAAATCTATTTAGATAAATCTCTCCATTACACTGCGTTCCAGTCGAAGACGTAATACCCGAGGCTAAAACAGAACCTTTAACACACGCCCCATACTCGCGCCGCTTATCTGTAACCCCTCCGGTACCGAAATTCGCAGTCCTTTATGGTCTTGTTTCCATTCGAGTTTTTCATCCGTTTCTTCGAGTAATACTTCTTTCACTTTTAACTGATCATCAGCAAGTGATACGATAATCAGCTCGCCAAACTCTGTTTCATTTAAAAAAATCTGTAATTCATCATCCTTTCCCGAATAAAATATAATGGGTTCAAGCGTTCTGATTTTTGTTGTTGCATTTATCATTGATTCATTCATAATTGGTTCATTGGCAGTTTATTATCTGTGATTGGTTAAACAGCTAATTAATCTAAACTCTTAACTGGTAAACCCTTCAACTCCATCCAGGGTGATATAACGGAGAAGGAATCTACTCCAAACTTATCACTCCAAACTTAATTACCACCCCGGGTTTTGAATCAGCACTGCACTCTTGTTAATTTCTGATTGTGGAATAGGAAAATAGTACATTTGAGGATTGGTAAATCTCCTGGTTTCAAAAGAAAAACGAGCTCCGGTAACGGTTGATCCGCTACGTGTCCAACGCATTCCATTGGCCGGACCATTTATTAAAGTTTCTGCCAGTTTCCATCTTTTGATATCGAAAAATCTAATCGCTTCCTCGTAGGTTAACTCTACCCTTCTCTCATTGCGGATTACATCTCTCATTTGCTCTTTGCTTAGCTGCAATGGCAGTTGAAATGGCACTAAACCAGCTCTTTCCCTAATTTGTTCTACAGCCTGATATACTTCTGTGCCGGGCCCGCTAAATTCGTTAAGTGCTTCTGCGTAATTCAGTAATATTTCGGCATATCTGATGGCCACCAAACCAATATTATTGGATATGCCGAAATTGCCCCCTGAACCTTCGTGACAAAATTTGCGGTATAAATACCCCGTTTTAGTAGAACCAGAGGTACCTAAACCATCGCCTGGGGCATTGGCGTATAAATTAACTACCGTTTTGGTATTTGTAGTATTGTTTAACCATAAACTGCCATCATATAGTATAGAATAGTAAAAACGGGGGTCCCGGTCTTTGTACATATCCGCCTCCACGTAACCAGAGCCCGCTTCTTTAATATTCTTTCCATTTTTCATCGGGTAGGTGTCTACCAGTTCCTGGGTTGGATAAGAGTAAGCCTGTCCGCCGCGTGAAACCGGAAGCAGAAAACCTTCATACCACCTGTTTGTGGATTTCATGACCTGAAAAATATGTTCGGAGGTATTTCTGGTAATCATCATCTGATAATATCCATAACCAGGGGCAGTTGTATTATCCTTAACCAAACTGTATATGCCCATATCCATTACCGCCTTTGCTGCATCAGCGGCCAGTTTCCACCTGTTGTTATCTAAATTATCGTAACCTGCCAGGTTTTTATTGGCACCTGTACCAGGGTTTTGCCCGTTAAAGAGAGGACTGGCAGCGAGCAGTAAAACTTTTGATTTTAGGCCCAATGCAGCACCTTTTGTGGGTCGTCCGAAATCTTCAATTTTTGTGGTTACAGGTAAGGCTGCACAGGCATCCAACTCGCTGACAATATAATTTACCGTTTCGCCAAACGTGGATCTGGCTAAACCAAAATCGTCGGTTATGGCATATACTTTATCACCAATAACGGGTACACCGCTATAATTACGCAGCAAATGCCAGTAATAATAGGCCCTTAAAAACCTGGCTTCCAATTTTAAAGTTGTTCTTCTGCCCGCCGAAATCGGAGACCTGTCTACGTTTGCCAAAAAAACATTTACCCGCCGGATATTAGTGTAACAATTGTTCCAGTGGTTTTTAAACCGGCTAAAATCGGCCTGATTTTGAAACGTTGCCGAATTAAAGGCAGGTGCTATTTGTGCGGTAGCGCCGCTCCATACAATGTCCGAATCGTCTGACGCATCACTGTACGACCACAAACCACCGCCCGTTAAGCCATTGTCAAGATAGTAGGTTCCGGCCAAACCGGTGTAAATACCCGTTAAAAACCGAAATGTTAATAAACTATCTGCAAATACGGTTGCTTCATTGAGTTGCCCCACATCTGTTTTATCCAAAAAACTACTGCTATCAGTTTTTTTGCAGGCAGCAGCACCTATCGCTAATAAGCCAACTAAGGTTAAAGTTTTTAAATAATTTATATTTTTCATCTTTTTATATATTAAAATGTTACCTGTAAGCCAAGGTTTACAATTTTTTGTTGAGGATAGGACGAGTAGGCCTCTACCGTTCCTGTAGAATTTAGAGATTCGGGATCCACATCGTAAATTTTGAGGTTAAACCAGGTAATCAGGTTTGCTGCATTTGCATAAATACGGGCATTTGATAATCCGATTTTACTGACCATTTTGTTATTGAAGTTATAGCCGAGTTCTACATTTTTTAGCCGGATATAATCTGTTGGACGTAACCAAAAGGTAGACTGATCAAAGTTGGCACCACCTAAGCGTGGTAATTCTGCAGTTTCCTTGGTTTCTGGCGTCCACCTTTTTAAGTGTATTTCAGAAGGTGTACCATTAACAGTTCCGATCTGGAACATGGTAGAGGCACTTAAACTTCCTTTTGCAGCGCCCTGAAAAAGCACCGAAACATCAAAGCCTTTGTAACTTGTACCTAATGAAAAGCCGTAGTTTATCTGTGGAATATTGGGATTACCGATTGGCCCAATATCGCCCTGATCGATTTTTCCATCATTGTTGATATCGGCATACTTCAAATCGCCAGGTTTAACTGCCCGGCCAACAGATGTTGGACTATTGGCGATATCTGCCGCATCATTGTAGAAACCTATGCTGGTATAGCCATAAATCTGACCAATAGGACGACCTGTGCGCATCAGCAAGGGATTACCCTGATTATAAGGCTCATCGCGGTAAATTATTTTATTTTTATAGATGGAAATGTTTCCTTTAACGAAATAGGATAAGTTTTCTGACAGTTTATTCTGATATGACAGGTCGAGTTCAAAACCTTTATTGTTTACAATACCCAAATTTACAGGAGGCAACGTAATGCCCGAGAAATTAGGAACAGTTTCTCTAACTGTTAAAATATCATACCTTTTATGGTCAAAATAATCAAAGGTTATGCCCAGTTTACTATTCAGCAATTTAATGTCTGTACCAATATCCAACTTACGCTCCTGTTCCCATCTTACATCTTCATTTGCGAGGGCGCCGGGAGTAATACCATACTGTAAGCTGTTATTATCACCAAACCAGTAAGAGTTGGCCGCCGTTGCAGGTGCATTATAAATTTCTTCGTAGATATAACGGTAAGTATTCGGAAAATCATCAGAGCCAACAGTACCCAATGAGCCCCTTAATTTCATATAGTTGATGAAAGGAAGCGCTTTTTTAAAGAAAGGTTCTTCACTAATGTTCCATCCCGCACTTACCGCCGGAAATAAACCATTTCGTTTACTGGCTTTAAACCTGTCGGTACCATTATAAGCCCCGTTAAGTTCGAATATGTACCTCGATTTGTAATTGTATCCTACCCTTGCAGAATAGCCTCTGAAATTTGCAGGAATATTGGCACCAGAAATATCTGCTAACTGGTTGTACACAATAAGACCGTACAAATTGTGGTTTCCAAGCTGGCGGTTGTAATCTAAAATACCCTGTACATTGATTTTACGAAGAGGGTAATTCGATGTATTGGCATCAAATGTAGTTGTTGCCGTAAGTGGCTCCAACCTGCTTAACTCCGGAAAAACAGGGTCCAAAATATCCGATCCGGGCAGGTAGGCATAAGTAGGGAAACGCCCCCTGGTTAACGACCGGTTAAACTCTACGTTATTGGTATAGGCTAAAATTACCCTTGCAGCAAGCCCCTTAGTTAAAAAATCTAAATTTTGGTTAGCCTTTAGGTTTAAGTTAAGGTTATTACTGTAATTTCTGTTGTAACCTGCATATTGCAAAATACCAACGGGATTTAATGTTGCTGATTTTCTGCCGCCGTAACTTCCGTCTTCGTTTTTTACCGGGTAATTCCATGGATTTAAAAGTCCGCTGCTTAACCTTCGCCAAATAGAAATGGCGCCACCGGCCAATACATCGGGTAGGTTTGGCTGGTTGATTTCGTTAAACCTCGCCGAAAGATCCAGCTTTAATGTTAATGTTTTGGTTACATTCAAATCAACATTTGATCTGATGTTGTATCTTTTTAAATAATAATTGCTGTTAAAATTTTCATCTTTTTGTATGTTTTTTAAAATACCGTCCTGATTAACGTTGCCAAGTGCCACGAAATACTTTAAATTTTGGGTACCACCAATAATGTCGATATTATTGCTTTGTTGCAATGCACTTTTACGCATTACCTCATCATACCATTGTACACTCGGATACCGGTACGGATCGTCTCCAGATTTAAAATGGTTTAATGCTTCCTCGGTAACCAGCCCGGGAAAGGTTAAATTTGGATCTCTGCCTTCATTTACCTCCATCTCCTTTAATAAGATTAAGGCATTATAAGAATCAAGTGGTTTTCTTTTTACAGTTGGCATTTGAAAGCCAAAATCGCTTCTGAAGGTAATTTTAGGAGCAGAAATTGTGCCTCTTCGGGTGGTAATCGCAATTACACCATTTGCGCCTTTTATACCATATATTGCTGTAGAAGACGCATCTTTTAAAATGGAAACCGTTTCGATTTCATTAGAATTTAACTGACTTAACTGTTCGTAAGGGTACTCTACGTCATCTACAATTACCAATGGCCTGTTAGATGCACCTGTATAGGTACTCACCCCACGAATGTAAATATTAGCGGCATCGGCACCCGGCTGACCGCTGGTTTGTTGCTGGAACAAGCCGGGTAGCCTTCCTGCCAGTGCATTTTGAAAACTTGCGGCAGGGCTCTGTCTTAATTCTTTACCCGATACGGTACTGGTTGCCCCGGCATTGGTGATCTTCTTTTGCGGGGTAAAACCCACAACAACCACTTCATTTAAATTTGAATTATCTTCTTTTAAAACAATATTTAAAGGCTGGCTGGTAATGGTTATCACTTTTGTGGTATAACCTACAGAGCTTATGATCAGTTTGGTACTGTTTGCGCCAACTTTTATACTAAAAGCGCCGCTGGTATTGGTGATCACAATATTTTTTGGGTTTTCTTGTTCGGTAACTGTTGTCGCAATCAGGGTTGTGCCTTTATCATCTGCCACAACACCCCGTACAACTTTGGTTTGGGCGTAAACTAAATTAGTAATCAGCACAAGCAATATTATATTCAGTATTTTTTTCATCTGTATATAGTTTCTTTTTTATCGGCATGAAACCATCCTGATTTTCATTTCACGCTTGTGATCTGAAAACCGGTATGATTCATTGTTTTATATTTATGCCCGTTACTAGTTAGACCATCCCGGATTTTGAACCATTTTATTATTGGCTAATATTTCGGCCTGTGGTATTGGGTACCAATACATTTTGGCATCGAAAACAGCATTTGCGGCATTGAAATAGGTATAAGAGAAGGCTGCTCCGTTTTTAACAACCTGCACACCCCTAACCGGTTTGTTTAACTCAGTTTCGGCCAGTTTCCATCTCCTTAAATCCCAGGTTCTGTGTTCTTCAAAAGCCAGTTCTATACGGCGTTCATTCTGAATTATTTTGCGCAATTCATCTTTGTTAAGCGTAAGTGATAAGCCGTAAAGATTATTGGAGCCAGGAAGAATTCCTGCCCTTTTCCTGATTAAAACCAAATTGTTAACGATATCGGCGACTGCCCCACCCGATTCGTTTAGTGCTTCGGCGTGGTTTAATAAAATTTCGGCATACCTTAATAAGATAACATGATGGGCCTGATTACTGTAAGTAGTAGAGGTTTCAAATTTGCCCATAAATTTTCGAAGATAATATCCTGTTCTGGTCTGTGTTCTGTTCCCCCCTGGTTTATCCTGGCCGCCTTCAAAGGTTTCAACAGGTCTTCCCAACCAGTTTTTGCCATTGTGCATAATGGTAGCGGTTAGCCTTGGGTCTCTGTTTAAGTATGGGTTATTCGCATCATAAGTCGATCCAGCGTCGGAAATTGCTTTTCCATCCAGCATTAAAAATGCATCGACCAGGTTCTGCGAGGGGCTGGTTAAACCAACACCCTGTAAATATCCAATCGGACCGTTATTGATTTCGATATTTGTATTTAAAGCATTCTGTTTAATAAAAATAAACTCGGTATTTTTGGTGGCATTAAAATTGGCAACCCAATCGGTTACCAGGGTATAGCCCAGTGCTTTAACATCAGCTGCAGCCTGTGCGGCAAGCGTCCATTTCTGGATATTATTGGTCGGGTTGCTTAAGGGGCTGGCGGCATATAACAACACCCTCGATTTTAGGGCCATTGCGGCTCCGATATTCGCCCTTCCCCAATCTCCATCGCTAATGGCATAAGGTAACAATGAACTTTTAATGGCATCCAACTCCGTTACGATATAAGCATAACATTCGTCGAGCGTGTTTCTGGGAATATTGATATCATCATTGAGGGCAAATACCTGATCGCCAATTAATGGCACACCTCCCCAGCGTTTAACCAGTTCGAAGTAAAAGTAAGCCCTCAAAAACCTTGCTTCAGCTTTAAACTGGGTTTTTAAAACTGCTGTTGTGGGTACTACATCTACTTTGCTCAAAAAAAGATTGGCTCTTCTGATGCCCAGGTAATTCCTGCTCCAAACATCATCAGGAAGGTTTGTAGATGATATTCTTCCGGTACGGTAAAATTCTGCCTGGGTTCCTATTCTTGACGGTACTGCATCGTCCGTTCCGGCATCTAAAAAGCTGCCATCTATCCTGTTATACCAATCTGGCAACAATAAGTAGGTTCCGTTTAAAAATTGTTTGGCATAATCGGCATTCTTATCCAGCGGATCGAAAATTAAGTCGCCTGTGATGCGGTCTAAAGGTTCTGCCTCAAATTTTTTCGAACAGCCAAATGCAAATAACAGGCAGATTATAGCGAAGTATTTTTTATAATTATTCATAATCAAAATTTAAAACTGAAGGTTAAGGCCAAAATTGAATATCCGCTGATTGGGTACATTTCCACTCAATACTTCCGGATCTATTCCATTTAAGCTTGTAGCAGTTAACAGGTTAAGACCATTGGCAAATACCCTGATATTGGTAAAACCAACTAATTTGATCAGGCTAGCGGGTAAACTATAGCCTATTTCTACATTTCTTAACCTTAAATAGTTGCCGTTTTTAACCCAGAAAGAAGAAACCTGACTATTATTTGGGTTATTGCCAACACTTAAACGTGGGTATTCTGCCTGCGAAGCGGTAGCGGGTGTCCACCTTAACAAACTGCTTTCTAAGGCTTGCCCATATCCGCCGGCTGCACCGGTTGATGCAAAATTGATAAAGTTGAAATACACATTTCTGTTTGCCGTACCATTTAAGGTGAATGAAAAGTCTAATCCTTTATAATTGATCCCTCCGGTTACACCGTAAAAGAAAACAGGCCTGGTGCTGCCAATGGCGGTCATATCATAAGTATTGATGATCCCGTCGTAATTTAAATCTTTATATTTTAAATCGCCGGGAACCGGGAGATAGCCATCAACCTTTGGTCCGTTGTTAATTTCGGCAGTGTTGTTATAAAAACCATCAGCCACGTAACCAAAAGTTTGCCCTACAGGCTGGCCGGTTCTATATTCGTAAGCATTTTTCCTAAAAGGTTCGTCGTTAAAAATCACTTTGCTTGCGCTCCACGAGCCGTTTGCAGAAATAAAATACCTGAAGCTGTTGATCTGATTTTGATATCCAAGCGCGAGCTCAACACCCGAGTATTGGTTTTTTCCAATGTTCTCAGGTGGTAGAACAGCCCCAATTACAGCACTTGCATTTGTTCTTCTGGTTTGCAACAGATCATAATAACTGTTCTTATAATAATCGGCGGTAAACCATATTTTATCCTTTAATATCGAAGCATCGAAGCCAATATTAAATTTCCTTGCTTTCTCCCAGGTAATGTTTGGGTTTGCCAGCAGTCCTTCATCTTTTGTATTTGAAGTGGTTAGCGGATTTCTGCTGTAAAAGGTATCGCCATTATCGAAGTTTTGCAGGTACTGGAAATAACCTGCAGCGGCATTTGTAGCGGTTAAACCATAAGAAGCCCTCAGTTTAAACGAATTAACCGTATTTTTTAAATTGGCAAAAAAACTTTCGTTGGCAATGTTCCAGCCTAAACCAACGGATGGAAAGAAACCCCACTGGTTTCCGGTTTTATAGTGGTCATAACCCATGTACGAAGTGGCCAGTTCCAATAAATATTTGTTATCGTAATCGTAATTAAACCTCCCTCCCAGCGATTGATTAACCTGCGATAAAGCGCCACCCAAAACGTAACTGTCTCTGATATATAATAACTGGGCTTTAAAAGTATTTTTATCTATGGTTTTATCATAACCCACATCGAAACGCGAAAATATTTGCTGGTTTAAATCTGTTGGAGAAGAACTATTCGATTGCGTACCATCGCCGCCTATTGTTTTATAACTGGTTTGGTTGGTAACAGGGTCTACTACAGGAGAATATACGGCAAAGGATTTACTTCTGTTGATGTTTTCGTTGTAGTAGGAGTTAAAAGATATAGCACCACTGGCATATAAACCCGGCAAAAAGGTATCGAGTTTTTGCATTAACGATACATCTGCTCCTAAATTTCTATTTACCGATGGCCTGTATCCCGATTTGATAGACATGCCATACAGGTTATTCTGAAACTCTGTGTTGCCACCCAGCGAGCCATTTTCGTTAAATTTCGGATAGGCATTATTGGGGGTAGTTAACAATGCACTGTAAATACTCGCCACTGTAGAGCCGGGCTGGTTGCTGTTTCTTATCCTGCCAAACAAGTTTAAACTAAGGGTTGTACTTTTTGTTAAATCAACATCGATGTTACTTCTGAAAGAAAAGCGCTTAAAACTATTGTTCGTTTCATAAGTATTGATGGAAGGATCGGTAACTAAAAAGCCACCCTGGCTCAGGTAGTCGAGGTCTACAAAATACCTGGCCTTATTGCTTCCACCCCTTAAGTTGAGGTTTTGCCTGCTTACAGGCGCCGTAGCCTTTAAAATTTCATCAGTCCAGTTTACGTTGGGATGCGTAAACGGGTTCGTGCCATTTTTATACTTATCCAAATCGGCTGCCTTGTAAATGGGCTGCCGTCCGTCGTTTGCCAGGGCCTCGTTAAATAAGGTAGCATAATTAAAGGCATCTAAAAATTTAGGCCGTTCAATTTGCTGTTGAATACCATACTGACTGGTAAAGGTAATTTGCTTAGGCATATTTGCACCGCGTTTGGTGGTGATGAGTAACATACCATCGGCGGCTTTCATGCCATATAGTGCCGTTCCCAGTGCATCTTTTATTACTGAAATGCTTTCTATTTGTTCCGGATCGATACTGAGGTACGAGCGTGGTACACCATCAATTACAACCAATGGCGTTCTTCCTCTTAATGATATGGCAGGTTCATCAGAACCCAACTGGAAATTATTTTGAACCACATACAAACCGGGCAGTTTTCCGTACAGCATTAAGCCAACTTGTGGGGTAGGGAAACTCTTCAGCTCTTCTCCGCTTACAGTGGCTGAAGACTGAATTCTTTTTGCATTTTTCTGCGTTCCAAATAAAACCGGAACCTCATTACCGGGCAGGGTTACTGTTACAGAATTCCTGAGTTTGGTTCTCAAAGAATCTCTCAATTTCGATAATGAATCGTTGGGAATTTGTTTACTATTTTTTTCAGCAGATGGCGGTACCTGAAATTTATTGCTATTTAAATCATTGGTAAGGTTTGGAAATGCCAAAACATCAGCACTGTTTGCCAATAATAGCAGCACTCCAAACAGCATTATCCGTTTTATAATCGAAGTATAAGTTCCGTTCATTTAAAATAATTTATTTTGTTTATAATTTTAGTGATGCAGAAAGCAATACCCTCTATACTGAGCGTAGGTTTCATTCATCCGGCACCTATTAGCCAGCATTATTCTGCATGCCTCATTATGATGTAAGCAGTTGCTCACATTTAAGTTATTAGTGTAATGGATTGTATCTATGCGTTAAGCGTAGGTATCAGCAGTTTCGATTCGGTTCCTGCAAATCGTAAACGGAACAGCGGGTATATGCAAACCGGCATAATACTCCTTTGGTTAGGGTTAAATTTCATTGTTTGGTTATTTTGTTGGTTAGTTGATTTGATTTAGTCAGTTTAAAGTCGCGAATAGACTGTAATGGGTTTATGTGGTTGGTTTTTCTTCATATCCTCGGGTTTGGTCAGTTTATTAACTAATTGGTTTCTTGTGCTACCGGTTATTGTGGAATAGTTAGCTCCATTTGGTTAAATCAAAACTGAGGTATTATCCCCTCAAAAAGGTCGAAAATTGTAAATGAAAGGGTAGAAAAAAGGCAATTCTTCCATATTTTTGATCATTTCACCTTATATTTAAAGTGAAATACAACAATCCCTAAACAAATCTAACCCCAATGATGAAACTGCGTTTAAACGCGATATGGTGCTGTATGCTGCTTTTGACAGGCACATCCCTGAAAGCACAAAAACCGATCGTATTTAATCACCTTACCATGGAAAATGGTCTGTCGCAGAATTCGGTGATGGCCATTGCGCAGGATAAAAATCAATTTATCTGGATGGGCACCCAGCATGGACTGAACCGTTACGATGGCTACCGTTTTAAAATTTACACCAACAGCTCCGATAATCATCACAGCATTTCGGATAATGTAATTACCAGCCTGTTAAGCGATAGCAAAGGACGCTTATGGGTGGGTACCGAAAATGGATTGAACCTCTATGATGAAAAAAGGGATCGCTTTACCCGGATCAACAAACAAAGCTCCGTTAACTCCTTCAGTTGCGATTCGGTAGAATGTGTGTACGAAGATCCGCAAAAAAATGTCTGGATCGGCACCTATAATGGATTAAACCTGGTAATTGATGCCGAAAAGCAGATCTTTAAAAAAATTCTTTTCGATAAACCCAACTATAAATCGAGGCTTAATAATGTTTTCTCAATATTTAAAGACGATAAACAGAACCTTTGGGTAGGCACCTTTAACGGTTTGGTGCGCATTTATCAGATAAAGGGCAAATACCATTTCGAAATCTTCAGGCACAAAGCCAATGATGTAAGCAGTATCAGCTCCAATGCTGTAAAAAGCATCGTGATCGATAAACAAAAAAGACTTTGGTTAGGCACCTACGATGGTTTAAACCTATTCGATTACGCACATAAAAATTTTATAAGGTATCAAACCAGTGCTACAAATCCCAACTCGATCATCAACAATGATATCAGGAAACTTACCTGCGATAAAGCAGGCAACATCTGGATCGGTACGCAGGAAGGATTAAGCATCTTCGATCCTAACATGCTTAAATTCAGAAATTACCGTTACGATCCGGAGCAAAACAACGGATTGAGCCAAAACTCCATTCACAGCATTTTTCAGGATTTAAGTGGTTCTATGTATGTGGGCACCTTTTATAAAGGCGTTAATGTACTTTATTCTTCTGCTACCCCATTTACCGTGTACCGGAATTTTAAAAAACAGCAGGGTTTAAGCAGTAATATTGTAAGTGCCATGGCCGAAGATCAATCGCATAATCTCTGGATTGGTACCGAAGGTGGTGGCTTAAATTATGTAAACCGCAGCAATCATACTTTTACTTATTACAAATCGGAACCAAACAACAGCAATGGACTGAACTCCAACCTGATTAAAACATTATGTCTGGATAAAAGCGGACAGTTACTGGTAGGCACACACCGTGGTGGACTGTATGTTTTTAATCCATCTGCGCAGAATTTCAGAAAAATAACCAATGTAAAAAATTTCAAAAATACGCCGGGTGGTGCCGAAGTTATTGCGATAATGGAAGATAGCAACGGAACGGTTTGGGTAGGTTCAATAGATGGTTTATCTACCCTGAGCAAAAGCAATGGCGTGTATGCCTCCACAACTGTTAAAAGCATTTTAGAGAAAAGCTTACGTAACAAATACATTCAGGTGATTTTTGAAGATAAAGCTAAAAACATCTGGATCGGCACAAGGGCAGGATTATATGCTTACAACCCTGCATCAAAAAGAATTACAGCTTATTATCAGAATAAAGCCAAAGGTTTAAAGTCAGACTATATTAATTGTATCATGCAGTTGCAAAATGAAAATATCTGTATCGGAACAGCTTTGGGTGGCTTGAGCATCTTCGACAATAAAAGCAGAAATTTCAAGAATTATAACGAAAAAGATGGTCTGCCAAACAGCAATGTATTCGGAATAATAGAAGATGAGGAAAAGAATTTATGGATCAGCACCGATAAGGGTTTATCCAAACGGGTTACCGCAACCGGGAAATTTATTAACTACACCAAAAGCGATGGGCTTGCAGGAAACGATTTTAACATCAGATCCTTTTTAAAAGATAGCCATGGTGAATTATTTTTTGGTGGCTACGATGGATTAACTGCTTTTTATCCTAAACAGATCGACATTAACAAAAATGTTGCCCCCATCACTTTTACCGGACTTAAACTGTTCAATCAGCCCGTAGAAGTACACGGTACAGACGCCATATTAAAGGAAGCTATTCAATACACACAGCAAATTACCTTTAAACACAACGAAAACAATTTCAGTATCGATTTTGCGCTACTAAACTATATTAAACCAGAGAAAAACAGCTATAGTTATATGCTTAAAGGCCATAGTAAAGTGTGGACTAAAACCAATATACCGAGTGTAAATTACGCCGACCTGCCTTCGGGTAATTATACTTTTATGGTTACTGGTAATAATAACGATGGAAACCCCAGTGGTAAAGCGGCGTTATTAAAGATTACCGTACGCCCACCCTTTTGGGCAACCTGGTGGGCGTACCTGATTTACCTGGCCTTCTTTTCTGGATTGCTGTTTTTAATTGTTCGTTACCTTTTTGTACGTGCTTTATTAAAACGAACTGAAGATATTCAGAAAATGAAACTGAATTTCTTTACTTATGTGGCCCACGAAATCAGGACGCCGCTTACCTTGATCCTTGGTCCATTAGAAAACCTTTCCAGTCAGCACCAAACCAATCCTGAGCTGAACCGACAGATCATCCCCATAAAAAACAACGCCAACAGGCTGATGCGTTTGATTACGGAATTGATGGATTTTAGAAAAGCCGAAACCGGACACCTTACGCTGCATGTTACGGAAGATAATATCATCGAATTTATCAACGAGATTTTTATTTCCTTTTCTCATTTGGCACAGGCGAATGGCATTCAATATGAATTTGCACATGGCCAGGAAAACATTAATCTGTTTTTCGATAAAAGGCAGCTCGAAAAGGTATTGTTCAACCTCTTATCCAATGCTTTTAAATTTTGCGATAAAGGTGGGCAGATTTCTGTTTCTGTCCTCCAATCGGAAGAAGAAGTCGCCATCAGCATTTCGGATAACGGAGTAGGCATTCCTGCCGAAAGCCTAAAAGGTTTGTTCAGCGATTATTTTCAGGTGGATGAACAGCAGAGCCACATTGGGTCAGGTATCGGTCTTGCGCTCTCTAAAGCTATTGTAGAGGAACATCAGGGGCATATTTCGGTCGAAAGTAGTTTGGCAGAAAATGGTTTGAATGGTTTTACGAAATTTACTGTGAGGTTAAAAAAAGGGAAATCGCATTTCAAAACTGCGCTTTTTGATGGTATTAAAAATTACCCCGCCCACCCCGATCTTTATACACAGCAAGCTGAAGAAAGCATTACGGTTTTAAAACCGGAAAAGGAAACAAATCCCGCCGCCGAAACCATTTTGGTAGTGGAAGACAATAGCGAAATCAGGTCGTTGATTACTTCATTGATAGGCAGCCATTACCAGATTGCTGAAAGTGAAAACGGTTTATTGGGCTGGGAAACGGCTGTAGAAATACTGCCTGATCTGATTATTTGCGATATTATGATGCCCGTAATGGATGGCATTGAACTTTGCCGCCGGCTTAAACAGGATGAACGCACCAGCCATATCCCGATAATTATTCTTACGGCCCGTTCTTCTCATATCCATCAGGTAAGCGGATTGGAAACTGGTGCCGATGCCTATATCACTAAACCTTTTAGTCTGGAATTGCTTTTACTGAATGTGCGCAATTTACTAATGTCG
The DNA here is from genome assembly GCF_032678605.1 of Pedobacter miscanthi. Lineage (GTDB taxonomy): Bacteria > Bacteroidota > Bacteroidia > Sphingobacteriales > Sphingobacteriaceae > Pedobacter > Pedobacter miscanthi_A. The sequence continues at coordinate 26,088 of NZ_JAVTSU010000018.1, read as the reverse complement.
CGACAGGTTATGCGACAGAAATTTTTGAAACATATCCACCTGCAACCTAAAGAACTTACCATCAATGCGATCGACGAAGCTTTTATGCTTAAACTGTTGAAATACATCGACGAACATATTGCTGATGAAGATTTTGGGGTATCGGAACTGGCCTCGATGATTGGCATGAGCAAACCGGTGCTGTATAAAAAAATCAGGCAGCTCACCAATCTTTCGGTTAATGATTTCGTAAAATCAATCCGCCTTAAAAAAGCAATGGAATTGTTTAAACTGAACAGATTTACCATTTACGAAGTGGCCTATCAGGTTGGTTTTAACGATCCGAAATACTTTAGCCGGGAATTTAAGAAACAGTTTGGAAAGAGCCCGAGGGAGATTATGAACGGGGAGTAGAGTTTGGAGTTTTGAGTTGGGAGTTCGGAGTTCAAAGTCCAAAGTCTTAAGTCCGGAGTTAATTACTCGCGGACTGTTACCGTACGAAAATTGTCATTCCCAACTTGATTGGGAACCACGAAGTGCTCATGAATGCCTTTGAAAAAAGGGAAACTCATAAATAATCGTAATGCCTGACTTGGACTTGTAGGTTGCTTTAAAATTCCCGACTGGGACCCCGACAGCTATCGGATGACGGCCGCCATTATTTAACGCCCCAACTCTCTATAAACCTCTCTCTGTGTACTTTGCGGTTAAAAAGATAGCCACGGATGCGCAGAAAACACGGAGTATCCAACGCGTTTCGTCCTCTTGGTAATTCACCCTGCGGAATATCGTCATTGCGAGGAGGAACGAGGAAGCAATCTTAAAGCGCTCGCTACTAATGATAGTTGAAAGATTGCTTCGCCGGCTGAAAAAGCCTCCTCGCAATGACGGATTTATACTTAATAACGGACTATATTACTTTACCTCTTCAAATTTCAGCACTACACTTGTTCTATCCGTATTTAAAACCGGGTTAAAACCCACCTTCATTAAAAAATCTCCTGTGTAAATTTTGCTGCCATCAATTGGCGATTTAGTACCCGGAAACAAATTAATCTCTTTAATTTGGTATTTCTTTGTGGCATCCAATCCATTCAGTTTTACCGGAAACTTACTGCCTTCTCCGTAGCGGTAATTTACCAGGTAGTTAAAAATCACTCCTTCTGTTTTCTGCTCATTTACATACAACATTGAGGCTACACTCCCGGTACACGGATCGGCCAAACGGTATTGTTCGCCCTGCCAGATAATGCTTTTCACTTCATTATAATTTTTGATTGCATCCTGGCAAAACTGAAGTTCTTTTTCAGGTAATTTACTCACCACAATATCGAAACCCAGTTTCCCCATCATGGCTACATCGGTACGGAACTTAATTGGTTGTTTGCCCCAATCGGTTACGTGGTTGGAACTGCTGATGGCCGGATAAAAATAAGAGTATTCCCACTGCATAAAGATCCTCTCCAATGGATCGGTATTATCGCTGGGCCAAAACTCGGTGAAATATTGTAAGGCAGCATAATCTACCCTGCCACCCCCGCCTGAGCATAACATCATCGGTACAGTTGGATATTTGGCACGGATGCGTTGTAAAACACTATACAAGCCCTTTACATAATCGATATAAAAGTGCGACTGATTTTTTAAATGAGACGAATAAGCATTATAAATTACCGCATTACAGTCCCATTTAATGTAGGCGAGTTTAGGGTTTTTGGTAAAAAGCTCGTCTACCACACCGAAAACAAAATCCTGAACCTTAGGGTTCGAAAGATCAAGCTCCAGCTGGTTCCTGAAATAATATTCCGGACGATTGGGCTGTTTCACTACCCAATCAGGATGTTTTTCGTACAATTCACTTTTCGGGCTCACCATTTCAGGTTCGATCCAGATCCCAAATTTCGTTCCCACTTTATCGGCCTCTTTAACCAATGAGGCAATGCCGTTAGGTAATTTCTGTTTGTTTTCCTGCCAGTCGCCCAGTGCTGCATGGTCGTCGTTACGCGGATATTTGTTCCCAAACCAACCATCATCAAGCAAAAAGAAATCGACACCCAGTTTTTTGGTATCTTTTAATAAATCGGCCAGTTTCCGTTCGTTAAAGTCGAAATAAGTGGCTTCCCAATTGTTCAAAAGGGTTAAACGGCTGCCTTTACCATCCAATATTTTATAGTTACGTGCCCAATTCTGCAATTTTCTGCTTGCGTCGCCTTTTCCCTGATCAGAAAAGGTATATAGAAAAGCAGGAGTGGCAAAAACTTCGCCCGGTTTTAAGCTATAAGGCGAAGCATAATTGTTCATCCCGGCAATGATGCGCAGGTTGTTCTGATAATCCAGTTCCAGGTCGATCTTAAAATTACCGCTCCACTCCAATGCGCCATATAAAACACTGCCTTCATTTTCTTGCGCAGGTTTATCCATCGAAATCATGAAAACGGATGGCTGGAAAAGGTTGGCCCTTGTGCCTAGTTTGCTATCTAAAGTTTTAATGCCGTGGGTAATTTCGCTCTGCTCAGGCTGCATTTCCTTTGCCCAATCGCCATGGTATTGGTTGAGCCAAAAATGTGGCGATTTTAAATGCAGGTTGGCCGAAGCATATTTGTGCAAGGTAACAGTACCTTTTTCGCTGTGTTTAATTTCCGTCCACTGCTCTATTACATCCTGTTTGTAAAAAGATTTATAAAACAACGTTACTTCGAAATTGTACACCGGATCTTTTAACCTGATCTTTAACAAACTTACATTATCGTCGATGGCGGTAATGGTATGATCAACATATTTGAGATCGAGTGAGTTATTGCCATCGGCATGAGTAACGCTAATGGCCGGTTCAACCAGGTTTCTTGATCCCGAAGGCGTGTAAGCTGAATTTAACTGTCCGGTATAATCTTCTGTTTGTTTATACTGGCTGCTAACCTGCGCATACTCCTGTTTATCGGTAAGTTTCTTTCCAAAAAATATAGTGTTTACATCTTTTTTCGCGTCGGCTTGCAAAACCAGTGCATTATGCGCGGTTTCAATTGGAATAATGGTTTGTGCTTTGCTATTCGAAAAGGTGAAAAGTGAAATGGCAATGGCCAATGTTCCGTGCTTGATGTAACCTGTAATTTGATCTGATTTGTTCATTTGTGCTTTCAATAGTAATCAATTATGTTTTTATAGATAGGTGGTATTAATAGGAAGGTTTAAGTGTAATTTTAAAGATAAGCGCCTCTTTTGCCCCTAAATTAAGGATCTGGTTGTTTTTAAGGCCCTCTGTTTTTTGGGTAATAAGATTTTCACAGCTGAATATTCTAACCTCTTCCAAACCGATTTGTGCAAAGTCGATAGTAATAGGTTTTGCTTCATCGCTATAATTAAATACAGCCAGGTATTTAACATTACCCAACTGCTTAACAAAAAGCTGCGAAGCCGATTTGCCCCTGTTCCCTTGTACCGGAACAAATGTTTTACCATCTTGCAAAATTTTCAGGATTTCGGTATTGTTCAACAAACGTTTGGCCGTTTCTGTCCATTTACCCTGACGCGAAAAATCATCGCCTGTGATACAGGTACCCGTTACGATGGCCGATAAAAACCTGGCGTTGTTTTCGCCGTCTGATTGATCGGAAAACACCACATGGTCGGCATCAATATAATCGTAAAGGTAAGTTTGCCACCAGCCATTGCTTACGCTGTTTAAGGTATATTCGGTATCTTTTATCGATTTAAAGGCATCGCAGGCAATCCGGCGCACATGTACATAGCGGCCAGAAGCCATACTTGGTGAAATGGCTGCGTAAATTAACATTTTGCCATCGAGTTGTTTTAACAAAAACTCCATTCCGGTTTTATAGGCCTGCATGCCCGTGGTAATCCTGGGGTCGTAAAAATGATTGGATTCTATTGCCGCATGACCTAAAAAGTCGATTTTAATCATTTCGAAACCACATTCTTTAAACTTATTGATTACTGTTGCAATGCGTTGCTGCGTACCCGGATGTGTAGGATCTAATGCTCTAGCGCCATCAATATCATGGTAACCCGAACCAACTTTTGTCCACATCTCGCCAAAAGTATAATCGGTTCCTTCTGCTTTGCGGTTTCCTCCGGCAGCAAAACCCCAATCAACAAAAGGTGCCCAGTAGATGCCCGGTTTTAATCCTTTTGATTTGGCATGATCAGCAAAGGCCTTCAGTTTGGAGTAATCGCCGGTTAAGCCACCTTTCAGCAGGTTATCCCAATACGAATCAAGATCGATATAAGCTACACCACCACTTCTGAAACTTTTTAAACTATCTGCAAAAAAATCGCTTACCTGATTGGCTTTTTCTAGTGTAATCTTCTCCTGCATCGCCCCCCAGCTATTCCATCCTACAGGTGTTGCCTTATTCCATTTAAAAACGATGGGGGGTTCTGCAATCCTGTTCAGTTTAGCATAAGTTTCCATACCTAAACGCCAGTCATCAAAAGCACCGAAAAATACTTTTGCCGAACTAATTGAACTGCCGTTTAAATATCCGTGTGGAATTTTATCGCGGGTAATACTTTCTTCGGTATATCCACAAATGGCCTGAATGCCAATCTTTTTATCACCATCCATTGCAGTGATGATCCCGGTTTTCCAGTTGCCATGCTCAATAGAACCGATTACAAATCCTTTCCGCGTTTGATCGTGGTATAAAGCACCAACCTCAGCACTTGGGCTACTAACATTGACATTTAAGGATACAGTGTTGTAAGAAATAAAGGTGTCGTTATCAAAGGGTACGAATAAACTGGTCGGTGTATCCGAATGTTCCTGATCAATCAGGTTTCCACTTAGGGGAACCATATGGTTAATGGATAAATTAGCCCCCTGTAAGGTAATGCCGATCATAAAATAATCTTTAACGTTGTAGGTATAAAATACCTGTTGCATATTGGGCAAACCAGATTGTTTTAAGAGAAAAACATGTTTAAAACCATTACCAAAACCATCTTTGACAGCTGTTTTACTATAAGTGATTTGTTTATAATCTTTAGAGCTGAACAGCTTTTTCTGGTATTCTGCCTGCGAAAAACCATTTAACAACAGTTGAGCCATTCCATCCGAAACGTTAAAGGTTCCTGTTTTAAGGTTATAGTCTATTTTTCCGCTTTTACCATAATTGATGATGATTGCCGAAGCTGATTTGCCGATAAAGAACAGGAACAGTAAGATTAAAAATGCCTGATGTTTGTATAAAAATCTAAAAATCATGTAGTTTCATTTGTGTGTTTTTTGTATGAGCATTAAAAAGGTATTAACCACAGATGCATACAGATAAACACGGATTCAAGATCTGTGTACATCCTTTTCACCTGTGGTTAATGGCCCCGGGTCGTCATTTCGAGCGGATGGAAATGAGGGTCCTTTTAAAAAATTACTCTTTGTTCCAGAACCTAATTTCGCTCATATTACTATAATTGCCATCTCCGTTGGTTACATGTTTAATCCTGATGCGAATATAACGAATCGGTTTTCCTCCATTATCCAGTTCGGCGGTTATTGCATTTTTTCCATCATCCGATCGGCTTACATCTTTTAAAAGCGTCCACCCTTTGCTCGTGGCTTCAGCCGGCCATCCATTATCACTAGCTGATAAACTGGTGGTGGCATTGGTTAAATCGGCTGTTCCCCAAACTTCAAAACGATCCGGATTATTACAGCAATCCCTCCCGGTTTCTTCAATACGTGATAAATTAGTGTAAACCTTCCCTAAATCGAAGGTAATTACATGTGGCATACCACTGTTACCGGCACTATGGAAAATATTGGGGTAACCCTGCGGACCAACGCTTCCATCCCATAATTTGCTGATGCTGGTACCCGATTCATAGGTTTGTGCATCACCCGGCAAATGTAATTCGCTAAAGAGCGAACGATTGCAGAGTACGTAAGTGAAAATTTGGGGGAAGGTAGAAAAATCAGATACAGAAAATACATCCAATGAACCTTTACCAGGGATATATGAGGATTTATATAGGATACTGGTTCCTAATTTATAATCAGAAAGCGCAATGGCAGTATCGGCCGGCAAAAGAGTTTTATCAACCGTTGCACCTGTTATATTGGTATATCTTATAATGGTATTTACATTGATCGTATCGGGCGTATTAAAATTTAACTGTACCGAACCATTGTTATTTACCACATACGGATTTGTGGCATTGTAAGGCCTGTTTAATAAACCCGACTGATATAACGGACCAAAAACCCTAACATTTCTGGCTTCAATAGGGATAGATTTATGCCCCTGTGCATCGTAAGAATAAACCGTAAAAGTATAGGTGTATTCCTTTAAATTAGGAATGGTTACCTTCATGGTATCGAGCGGATTATGCGTAGTGGCATTAACCACTACCGAATCGGCATTGTTGTTCCAATACACCACGTATTTGGTTACGCTTGGGTCGGGACTGGTGTTCCACCATAGTCCGGTTCTTAAATTACCCGGTTTGGTTATAATGTTTGCTATGCGGCCCGGATAAACCTTCTCGCCGTCTTTTAAAAACTCTTTAAAGGCAAGGTCATCTTTGGTACAACTGATGATTACCGTTACCAGAAGCAACAGCAGACCGCTAATTTTATATATACTTTTCATATCTGAAAATTTATCTTTTTATATTATCATTAACTATCGTGGATCACCGTAAAAGGCCATTTCCATCGCATGTGCAAAGGTACCGTTAGACCATGTTGTGCTCACCGAAAGGCGTACATAACGCACTTTTGGATTGGTTAACGGGAAGTTGAAACTTACACCTGCCTTTACAAAATCGTTATCGGCAGTGGTATGCCCTACCGGAGTTGCACCTGATGGTGGATTTGGATAGTTATAATTCCCCATATTGATCCAGTCACCTATAACAGTACCTTCTGGAGCAGACATTGGAAGTTGTGCATCGCGTGGAGCAGCAACATCAGAACCCCAAACCGAAAATACTTTTGGGTTGCCGTGCCCATAAGCAAATTTGTCACTTCCATCCGGCCTTTCCCATAAAACAAAACGGCTTAATTTTGCACTCACGCCTAAACCAAATGTAGCAATGGCTGGCATTGCACCACCAGGGGCAGTATGCCATCCATTAGAGCTTCCGTCTGTTTTTCCATCCCATAAATAAGGAAGGTCCCATCCGTAGGCTATTACACCATCAGATGGAAGCCTGTACTGGAAAAATTTGCCTCTATCCAATAAAGTTTCGAAAAATGGCGTGATGGTTTTGTAAGTGGTATCGGAGATATTTCCAAAATTATCAGTTACATAATAACCGATTTTTTTTGCCACGGGCGCAAAGCCCCTTACCGAATAATTAATGACTTCTGTTTTGCCATAATGCTGATCTATTACATCAGATGCATTGTTATCACTTACACTTAGAAGAATAACCCCAAGATTATTTTTTGAAGGATTTGTACCGGTAATTTTTATCCCGCCAAAATCTGCATCTGCGTTTATGGTTGGCTTTGCCAGCAGGTATGGCGGGGTACCAGGATTAACTTTTACCACCACAGGGTCTGACTTAACCTCTGCTCTGCTCACCGCATATAAAGTAACATCATAACCTTGTTTCTTCGCAAAACCATCAACCATAATCGAATCAGAATAATAGCTCGATTTAGTTTCCCTGGTGGTTACACCGTTTATTTTATACTGCGCCAGTACATACAAAAGATTTTTTGAGTTTGGCAAAGTATAAGTGATATAAGCGCCGCCGTTAAAATTATCTACTTTAATATTGCTTACTACTCCTGGCTTAGTCGTATCTGAAGAAGCAGGATCATTATAGCTATCCATTTTTTCGCAGGCAGCAATGCTCGCTAAAACAAAAACTATAAAAAGCAGGTAAATACTATTTTTAATATTTTTCATGTCTTTAAATATTTTAAACTACCAATAAGGGTTTTGAACTAAGTTTGGATTGACCACCAGATCAGAACTTCTAATGGGCCATAAATAATCTTTTAAGCCAAACACCGGGATAAACTGAGTAGTTGGTCGGTAGTAGTTCACTGCCTCTGCGTTATTAATGCTCCAGCCTTGTATCGGATTGCTTAAAACCGCCTGAAGTTCTTTCCATCTTCTTAAATCCCAGCCACTCTGGCCCTCAAAACACAATTCAATCCTTCTTTCCTGATGAATAATCTGTCTTAAACCATCCTTGGTATTAAATTTATTCGGATTTTTAGAAAAATTGGTCCATGAGACCTGTACCCCCTGTAAACCCGCCCTTTGCCTAACTTTATCTAAATAAGTAAATACTTCAGCAGTTGGGCCATTTACCTCATTTAAGGCTTCCGCATACAATAGATATAAACCGGCCAGTCTGATTAAAGGTAAGCGGAATGGAGATGTTTGGAAACCATCATCATAAACAGAAGCGTAACTTACCAGTTTTTTTGGCCAATAACCAGTAATATTAAGCCTGATATTGTCACTCGGTGCTGCAAATCCACTTCCTCTTGCCGAAACATAATATAGTGGTTTGGCAGGATCATCCTGATTATTCCTTCCATTACCAAACCAGATCCCGCCATCAAAAGCGATATCGGCATAAAAACGGCTTTCCCGGGCAAAATGCCCCTTAATGGTTTCGTAGCCTTGTTGAATATAATAGCGACTGGCATTATCACCAGCTTTTATTGTATTCCTACCTGCGTAATCCCAGGTTTTATCCTCATTAATAGGTATACCGTTAACGGTATAAAAAAGTTCCTGCGTACTTATAGGTGCAGAAAAAGTAGAAGGGTTAGAGAAGTTGTTTACTGCGGAATTCGCGGTTAGTCTGGGTGTCGAAAAACCCTGATAGTTAAATTCAGGATTTGAAGCCCAGATAATTTCCGGATTAAGTTCCCACTTTTCCGCCACTGCGTTCTGTACATCCAATTCTCTTTTAATCGAATCGGATAACCTGCCCACGGTTGAGGGTGAATTGAAGGTATAAAGCTTAATGCCTTGTGCTTCAGCAGCTGTTATTGCGATTTTTGCGGCATCAGCCGCTTTCTTCCATTTTTGCGCATCATAGGCAGCCGGGAACAGGCTCAGTCCATCTTTATCTCTAAAGCTTACATAATCAGGATTACCGTTAAAAAGCGGACTCGCAGCTGTTGCCAAAACATCTGCCTTAACTGATAATGCAATAACACTGGTTACTCTACCCAGCTCTGTTGCCTGGCTGGTAATTTCCGGCGGAAGATCGGCAGCGGCTTCATCTAAAAGGGAAACGATATAATCTATTGTTTCATCCACAGGTGCTCTTTTAACACGCACTTCGTCAGTAGTACTGTTAATGGCCAGGTTTGTTTTTACCAATGGAATCGGTCCATACATTTTGAAAAGCACATAATGATAATAAGCTTTTAGAAATTTGGTTTCCGCTATCCAGCGCTTCTTTTCTGCTGCACCCAGATCAATCGGTTTATCGATGTTCTCGAGCATGATGTTACAGATTCTGATGGAACGCCAAAGACTGTAACTTCCCTCCTGTCCATCCCAGGTATTTAAACCTGGTTTGGCAGCGGTTTGTGTTCCCCTTAAAAGATTAAAGCCAGTGGGGTTAAAACCTTGAAAGTTATCCAGGGTATTTGAATAAATTAGTTCGGAAGAAGTGGTAAAACCTGGGTTTGTGGCCATATCGTTCATGCGTTGCAAATAAGCATAGCAAGAATATAAATAGTTCTCGGCCTCGTTTCTGTTTCTAAACGCGTAATCTAATGTACCAATGTCATCGGGTGTTACATCAAGATATTTTTTACAGGACGCAAAACCGCAAAGCACTAAAAAAATGCAACTGTATGTGAAATATGTTTTTATTGTTTTCATTATAATGTTACGTTAAGACCAACATTGAACACCTTTTGTATTGGATAAGCAAAACCGTTTCCGCCCTGTTCCGGATCCCATAATTTAAAAGGACTCCAGGTAAGCAGGTTCAATCCATTAAAGTAAATCCGGCAAGAGTTTAATTTAATCTTGTTAGAAACGCGCTGGGGAAGAGTGTAGCCAAGCTCAAGCGATTTAAGCCTTAATAAACGGCCGTTTCTCATCCACCAGGTACTGGTTTGTGCATTATTTTCTAAATCCACCGAATTCACCGCCAATCTTGGATAAAGCGCATACAGGTTCTGGTTTTCAGGAGACCAGTGGTTGTCAGCAAAATCTTTCAATAATTGGGTGTTACCATATATATAATCCTGGTTACTTGGCACAAAAGGACTCACTTTAGTTGGATCGATAAAGAAGGTCATTCTGTCCTGGCCGGTAAAAAAAGCCGAAAGATCAAACCCTTTATAGGATGAGCTGAAACCAAAACCATACACCACCTCCGGCGATTGTGGATAGCCGATAAATGCTTTATCCGCATCATCAATTCTACCATCATTATTTAAATCGCGGTATTTAATATCACCGGCTCTTGGTGCTTTTCCGTTTGCAGAGAAAATCTGTGTGGGTGAGTTCTGTACTTCTTTGTCATCAACAAATAAACGTTCGGCGATATAACCAAAGTTGCGGTTAATGGCTTGCCCTGTGGTGTAACGGTATGCTTCTGCCCACTGTGGTTCTTCGTAATTAATGTACTTGTTTTTCGCAAAAGTTAGATTAGATCGTACCGCAAAAGAAAAAGCATTTATATTAAATTTATAATCGAGCGATAAATCAATTCCCCTTGATTTTGCCTCACCAACATTAGCACCTACACCAGATTCAAGCCCGAGTGTAGTAGGCAGGTTGGCTCTGTCCATATAAATATTATACCGGTAATTGTTATATACTTCCGCAATGAGATTCATATTTTTAAATAGCGTAGCTTCCAGTGCTAAATTGGTCTGCCTTGAAGTTTCCCAGGTAACATCCTTGTTTTCGTAGTTTTTAATGAATACCCCATTACGGCTAGAAAAGCTGTTAAAGCCAAAGGCGGCATAATTCCCACCACCGTTTAAGTTTACATCTGAAATATAAAAAAACCGTTGTGAACCAATAGCGTCATTACCCACGATACCGTAACTTCCCCTCAATTTCAAACGGTTAACCACATTGGCAATTCCTCCAGTCCAGAATTTTTCGTTCGAAACCACCCATCCAGCGCCAATGGTTGGAAAAAAACCAAACCTGTGGTTTTCTGAAAACCTTTCTGATCCATTGTATCCAAAATTGGTTTCTAAGAAGTAACGGCTTTTATACGAATAAGTTAAGCGTCCCGCCAGCCCTAAATTTCGGTACGGAAGTGAATACTGAAGTGTGCGCTCCTTAGTAACCGGATCTTTAACATTGCTATACAGGTTCTGCTGTGCCGTACCAATTAACGTTCCACTAATGCTATGCTTTTCTCCAAAGGTCCTGTCATAATTTACCGATGCCTGTCCATACAGGAAAGTGCTAATATTGGGGTCGCCAGGATAGTAAGTTAAATACTCTTGCGCGATATTAGGCGGACCACCTGTTACCGAAGAATTTAACCAGTTTAATACATAGGTATTGCTTTGCTTATCATACGAACTGATATTGTAATAAAATGGCGAATAAGCCATTGACGAATCGAAATAAGAATAACGGTTGGTACTAAAAATCGATTTGAAGGAAAGTCCCTGAGTAAAGAAATCCAGTTTTTGGTTCAGTTCTAACTGTGCCGACATGCGCGATTCTGATGAGTTTTTATGCCCACGCAACAAAGCCGCATAAGGGTTGTTATCTAAAATGCTGTTTACACCAGATCCACCTGTATTTCCAAAAAGGATATGTTGTGCGTTCTGGTTTGCTGCATCAGCGGGGTAATATGCTGGAAAAGCAACCGGACTAGTGTGCATCGCTATATTATACAAATCAGTTGAAAAGCCACCATCGGTAGCCAACGGACCATTATATTCGCTAAAATTCCCTGCTAAACGGATCACCAGCTCTGTAGTCTTACCGAGGTCTATATTAATATTGGAGCGCAATTGATAGTTGCGGAATTTTACATTGTTATCATTGTTGTTCCGGTCATCCTGATTCAACACGCCATTATCCAGATTGTAAGAGCCGGCAATATAATAGCGTGCTACACCACCACCACCACTAATGCCCAAATTTGCCCGCTGTGTACTGGTTCGCTTTTTAAACAATAGGCCTAACCAATCAACTGCCGGATACACATATTCGTTATAACCCGGGCTCTTATTTACTGTTGCCTGCGTATTGATAATTTGGTTTGGGGTAAATTTAGGATCCATTCCCCGTCCAATCGCCGCCTCGTTAAACAGCTTCATATAAGTTATCGGATCGGCGAGTTCTAAATTCTGGGTAGATTGAGAAGAAGAATTCTCCAAGCGAAAACTAATCTTAGCATTGCCTTCTTTACCAGATTTGGTCGCTACCAAGATTACCCCATTCGCACCCCTTGCACCATAAAGCGCTGTTGCACTGGCATCTTTCAGAATGGAAAAGCTTTCTATATCATCTACCTGAAGGCGGGCTAAATCTGAACTCGTTAGCTCTACGTTATCAATTAAAATCAATGGATCTCTTTTATAACCGAAAGTTGTAACCCCACGGATAAAAAATTGAGAGTTATCCTGCCCGGGTTGTCCGCTGCGCTGGTAACCGATTACACCGGCAATCTGGCCAGAAAGCGCATTGGTTAAATTGCTTGAAGGTATTTTAAGGTTGCCCACTTTTACGGTGGTAACCGAGCCTACCAAAGCCTCTTTACGTTGCTTTTGCCCCAAAGCAGTAATCACTACCTCTTCCGAAAGCATATTTTCTTCGGTAAGCTTTATGTTGATTACATTACCTGCACCAACCGTGGCCCTTTGTTCGTGATAACCTACATAAGAAAACCTTAGTATTTCGCCGGGCGCCACATCAAGCACAAATTTTCCGTTGTTATCGGTCTGTGTGCCTACGTTAATCTTGTTTACAACAGCTACGGTTACGCCGGGCAGTCCTACCCCTAATGTATCGGTAACCTTACCCGTAACGGTTTTCTTCCCCGCTTGGGAAAAACCTTTCACAGGCATAAAAATCAGGAAAAATACAAGCATTGAACCTGTCAATACCATTGCATTTTTTAGCCTGCCAGACACCGACAGGTGTCCACAAAACAAAAATAATTGCTTCATTTGCTAATAAGCTTTTAAATGATGAATTAAAAAATTGTAGATAGATGTAGATCGACAGGAATTAATCTTTTTTAAGATTTTGTAAGTCTGCCGGCCATCCTTTAGCAATCGAAGGAGGGATTTGCATTGCTGCACAATAAGTTGTAAAATTTCTCATATTTTAAGGTTATTTGGTTAATGAAAACATGAGTTTAGGTTTGGAAAATGATTTTTAGCATTTTATTTACCATTTATGCCCTTTTTAAAGCAAATAAACGCTGGAACGAAAAGTAAATCAAAATTATATCCTATCCTATCCTATCCTACTATTTTCAGGTACAATTATAAACAAAATATTTAATATTCCAAGCGCCGGATAAAAATATATAAACAACTGAAATACAGGACTAAGCAAGTATATAAGAGGAGAAAATAAAAAAGACAAGCGCCATTAGTGAAATCAATACAACGTGATAGTAGTGTCTATTCTTCCAGGGAATAATTTCAATTTTATTATCCAGCACGAGATAATAAGGGGTTTGTTTAGGATATAATTTTGAAATGATCAACATCAGTACAACAGTAATGATAAAGATGATGGCCAGCGTATGCAGATAATGCAGGTGGATAGAAAGTACCCATTCACTCAATACATAACAGGAAATAAAGAAAAGCATTCCGATTTTAGCGGCTATAGATGGCATTTTTTTGGTAATAAAGCCAATAAAGATGATGGTAAAAATAGGAAGACTAAAAATAGCGCTTATTTTTTGCAGGTATTCGTAAAAGCCATGTTTCGAAAAAATGATGAAGGGAGCAAAAACCATGGCAAACAGCGATACCGAAATCTGAAACAAGCGCCCCGTCCGCAATAAACTTTTATCGGATAATACTTTCCCTTTTTTCTCCATAAAAGGTTTGTATAAATTGAGGAGAAACAAAGTGCTCGAACTGTTTAGTCCGGCATTAAAGGTGGTGATGGCCGCTCCAAAGAGCACGCAGGCCGATAATCCCATTAAAAGTGGCGGCAATACATCTTTAATCAGCAAAGGAAAAACCTGGTTGGTATTGGTTAAAACCGGGTACAGGTGCACAGCGATTAAGCCGGGGATATTGATCAGCAAGGGGCAAAGTAATTTGGCAAAACAGGTTAACGCAATGCCTTTTTGACCTTCTTCTAAACTTTTGGCCGCCAATACCTGCTGAATAATGTATTGCTCCATTCCCCAGTAATAGAGGTTTACAATTAACATACCCGTAAAAAGCGTTGAAAAAGGAACAGCATCGTGACTACTGCCGATGGAGTTGAGGTGTTCTTTTTTGGTAGAAAGTACAGTCGCCAGTCCGCCAAAGAAATCGCCATGCCCCAAATAACGCAAACCATAATAAGGAAGGCCAATAATTAAAATCAACATGCCTGCACTTAACACGGTATCGGAGATGGTAATGGCCTTAAAACCACCCAAAATGGTATAAACTGAACCAATCAACCCCATAATCCATACAAAAACCCAAATGCTTTCCCAGTAAGAAAGATGGAAACCCGAAAGATCAATCAGGTTACTAAAAGCCACTGCGCCGCCATATAATACCGATGGAAGCAGGTTAATGATATAACTGAAAAGAAATACCACTGAAACCAGGGTTTTCGTTTGTTTGTCGTATCGTTTCTCCAAAAAATCGGGAATGGTGCGGATTCCGGTTTTAAAATAAATGGGGATAAAAAACTCGGAGACAATAATCATGGCAAGAATAGAAGATATGCCCCACCCGATTACCGACATGTTATTGATGTAAACCGATTCGTTTTCGCCTATAAACTGGTTAGCACTAATGTTGCTAAAAAACAGCGAGGCACCAATAATGATAAAACCATTGGTGCGGTTGGCAAAGAAAAAACCACTGATGGTAGACCGCTGTGTTTTCCTGGTTTTGAAATAAGAAATAACCGCGGCCAGAACCGTGAAAAGAATAAAACTAATAATGGCCGTTGTTCCCACGCGATGGTGTTAAAGTGAATTTCTTCTGATCAGTTTATTTTCCATTACCTGTTTAATGGGTTTCAGGCTCAATACAAACTCGGCGGCTAAACGGCCCATGTGCGCAAAATCTATCGAAAAGGTAGTAATTCCATCAAAGATAATTTCTTTAACGTTATCATCGTTATGTGAGAGAATGCCTAAATCTTTTCCCACTTTTAATCCTTTTACCTTGGTATCTTTCAGCATTTCCCAGAGTTCGAGGTTGTGTATGGTAAAATATACTTTGTCGGGTGCGATGCTGCCGGCCTCATAACTGTTTTTAATTACCCCGTTGATATTAAATTCTTTTACAAAACGCTTAAAAGAAATCAACACTTCATTCGGCTCAGCAGAAGATGGTTTAAAGAAGAAAACAAACTCCGAAAATTCTTTTATTCTTGGTGCAAGGGCTAAAAACGCATTATATGAGGCTTTTTCAAACTCCTGCACAATGTAAGAATAATCGCCTTTTAGCTTTACATAACGATCTACAATCAATAATTTCTCTTTTGGTAATTGTTCTAATACTGCTTTAGCCGCATCACTTTCTATCGGTGCAATTACATATAAACCATACTGGCCTTTATTGCTGTTGATGATGGATTCGAAAACACTGAAATTGTTGTGGTGAAAATATACGTCAACCTGAATATTCTCGCCCAAATGATCGCGGAAGTTCTGGTAAAAAGTTTCCTGAAAGGTATCGAAAGCATAAATAAGCAGGCATACTTTAAGGTGTTGTTCGGTATCATCGGTAGCTACAAAATAGCCCATCCTGTTTTTCGACTCCAGAATACCCCTGTTAATTAGCTCTTTATAGGCTTTACCAATGGTTTCTTTGGCAAAACCGGTTTCCCGCATCATTTCATTTACCGAAGGCAGCATATCGCCCTTGGCAATCAGTTTGTGATTTAAACCATTGATGATTCCTTGTACAAGCTGTTCGTGTTTCGAGAAAGAATTTATGATGCTCAAATCTTTGATTTCATTGAACAGCTTTTCCTTATTCATGCAACAATATTTGGTTTAATCGATTTACTAGAGGTTAATTTGCCCGAAATATATAAATTTAATAGAGATTATTGGTAAAAATTTAAGAATGATCGTTATTTCGACTTTATATGTCTATCGTTGGTGTAACCCTGACTGAAATCTATGTGTGCTTCTAATTAACCATAGCTGTGCACAGATGCTATCGGTCGGTGTCCCTCATATAATAGTGGCCATGGAGACTCAGGTTCCATAGTGGAGACGTGTTACCATCTGCCTCAGATTTATTTTGCATATAAGAAATTTTAAGGCCTATAAGTTCAAGCGTTCTTATTCCGTAGTCTGTGTCTGCACAAACACCCTAATGCATTATAATTTTACCACAGATGCGCACAGATAATCACAGATTTTATGCGTTGCTGTCTCATCAACTGAAATGCGAGGGGTAGATTGCGGCACCCTCATTCCTAACCTGACTGAGAACCATGTAGTGCTCAGAATGCCTTGGTAGGGTTTACAGATTGCATTAAGATTCACGCATGCGCGAGAATGACGACCGATTTTAAAATTTGTTAATGGTAGTGTAGTCGAAGGATTCTTAGCGGTATTTTTCCATGCATCTGGTATTGCAAAAAACTCCCAACGCGAACATTTGTAACATTTGCAATAGTAAATCATCTAAAACTTTTAACGATCTTAAAATGTTTAACTAAAAAAGACAAGAACATGGGAATTTTAAAAACAGCAATTATTGGCGCAGCAGTATATGCAGGCGTAAAATATATCACCAAGAAAGATCCGGTTACCGGACAATCTATTGTAGACGATTTATTGGATCGTGCTCCGCAATGGGCAGATAAAGCCAAAGGTTATGCAGAAGACCTGAAAACCAGGGCAAGCAATGCCGCTGAAGATTTAGCGAGATGAATACCTTGTAGAAATAAGGAGCCTGAAGAGGCGAAATATCTGTTTCTCTGATTAGTAAAAAAACGTCCCGATGTAAAATCGGGACGTTTTTTGTTTAAATGTCAGATGGTAACATGTAATGCCCCAGTTAGTGTCAGGTGGTAACATCTAACACCACTGGACTAAAAAGCATCAAACCAAAGTTTAGTGGTTAATAAATCTGCCCCCTGACTGCTTACTGCATTTTTATAATTCTGTCCGTTTAACGATTGCTCGGTACCCGGATAAATAAAGCGTACCGGAATTTTACCGTTAAGCACGGTATTTACAGATGCAGTTAACTGTGGGTAATCCAACCTGCGCTGCTCTGTCCAGGCTTCTAATCCCTGACCGAACAAGGCGATCCATTTTTGCTCCCCAATTGATTTTTTATAATTCGCAGCATCATATTGTACTGCAGCGCTATTCAGATAAACACTGATATTACTGTTAAGATCAGTCAAGCCATATTGCGCATAAGACGCTGTAATAGCCTGTTTGTATAAATTTTCTGCATTTTCGGTGGTAAAGCCGCGTGCTGCCGCTTCTGCCCTATCAAAAAGTACTTCTGCATAACTTAACATTACAGCAGGTGCCTTTGGATCAAGAAAATAAGCACCAGGTTTTGAAGAATTTACCAAACCGATTGCACTCGCTTCAGAGTTTGTGGAACCATTTGGAATACCTACATAGTCATTTGGTTTATTTTCTGTTTTACTTGCATAAATGGGTAATCTTTCATCATTTAGCGCTTTAAGCCTATCAATAATGGTTTTACTGATCCGGTAATCGTTTCGGGTTTCGAATGAAGCTGCTACCGGATTTTGCTGAGGAGAAACATCGTAATCAAGTTTTGCATTTTCCGAATTAGAACTGATGTATAGCCCGCCTTCAGCCTTTATCTCGTCAATTACCTGTTTGGCTTTGACCGGATCTTTATCTGCTATACGTAAAGCAATACGAAGACGTAGCGAATTGGCGAATTTTTTCCAACTTTCGGTATTTCCATTATAGATAACATCACCTGCAATTCCATTGCCCGACTTTAAGTTTAACGCCGTTAATGCCGATTTTAAATCTTCTAAAATACCATAGTAAACATCTTTCTGTTTATCATAAACAGGTGTAATAAATTGTTTAATTTTTCCGGCCTGTGTATAAGGAATATCGCCATAAGCATCTGTTAGTAACAAAAATGTCCACGATCTTAATACCAAGGCAACACCTTTATAAACTGAATTGCCCTGCGCATCGCCGAGTTCAATAATTTTATTGTAGCCAGGTATACTTTGCGCATAAGCAGTTGACCACAAGGAGGTAAAACTGCTGTTCGAATAAATAAAACGGTCTTCTTCGGTGTATTGTACTTTAGCCCATTGCTGCGCAAAAAGCAGGCTCGAATTCATGTTGTTGGTTACGCCCCAATAGCTGTCTACAGTCGCTTTTGTTGTTCCGGTAAGTAAATAATCGGGTACCGGAATTTCTGGTGCATTAGGATTAATGTTTACTTCATCCAGTTCTTTATTGCAGGATGAAAATGCAATGGCTAAAATGGCCAGTATATATAGTTTATTATTTTTCATGATGGAAATATTTAAAATTTAACATTCAGGTTAATGCCGTAACTGCGGGTACTCGGATTAGAAAGACTCTCTAAACCTTGTCCGTTACCGGTATTAAAAGCCACTTCAGGATCAATATCTACGGTATTGCGGTGAATAATCCATAAGTTACGGCCAACAAGCGATACTGAAACGCCTTGAAGATTTAAAGGACGAAGCCATTTCGCGGGGAAGTTATAGCTTAACTTCACCTCACGGAGTTTAACATAAGAAGCATCGAATATATTGGCTTCATCAATGGTTCTGAAAGATTTGTAATACTGTTGTGCAGGCAATATTTTTTCATTGCGTTTGCCATCGGCAGTTACGCCATCAAATATCATCCCATCATCATAAACCGTTACACCTGCCGGAGCAGTTCCGCTAACCCTAACTGTTCCATTCTTTTTATCATTTCCTGGATAATAATAAGAAATACCACCATATTCTGCTGCTCTTCCGGGAAGTGTAGAGGCTAAAACGCCTGTATATGTTCCGGTAGCATAAGTACCATTATAAATAGAACCACCAATGCTGGCATCAACCAATACCCCTAAACTGATTCCTTTATAACTAAATGTATTGTATACCCCACCAATCCAATCGGGTGTATATTTACCCAATACCTGTTTGGTTGGATTGGTTGCAGGTGCTCCTGTAGAATTTACAATGATATTCCCATTCCCATCTCTTAAGAAAGCAGTTCCGAATAACGAACCATAAGGTTGGCCTACTGTTGCAATCACCTGTGCTGAGTTAGAAGCCACAACATAATTGGTTAAAAATTTCTCGGCATCCAGCTCAATTACCCTGCTCCTGTTTGCTGCGAAATTGAAATCAACATCCCAGGTAAAAGCTTTTTTAATAGGTGTAATACCCAATTGTGCCTCTATACCTTTATTGTTTATTTTGCCGGCATTAAGCAATTTCGAACTAAAGCCGGTACTCTGACTTACATCTGCTGCTAAAATCTGGTTATAACTATTGGTATTATATGCACTTAAATCAAACCGTAGCCTTTTGCTAAAGAAAACAGCCTCAACACCTAATTCTGTTGAAGTGGTTGTTTCGGGTTTAAGGTCCGGTTTAAGATCAATAGAGCCTGTAGTAAGCTGAGGATTACCTTTAAATGGTGCGCTAAAAGAATAAGTATTAATTAAACGGTAAGGATCGGCATCTTTACCCACTTTAGACCAACCTCCACGGATTTTTAAATAATCTAGCACCTCGCTTTTAATGTCTAAGGCTTCAGTAGCTACAAAACTTCCGTTAAATGAAGGATAAAAATAAGATCTGTTTTGTGCAGGCAAAGTTGATGACCAATCGTTACGTGCCGTGATGTTGGCAAAAAGATAGTTTCTAAATCCGATCTGACCAGACGCATAAACACTGTAAGATTTCAATCTCGATAAATTGTTTGATGAGATAAGCGGATCGCGGGAGTTTTTAAGTGTATAAAGTCCGGCAATGGCCAGTTTTGGTGCGCTTTGGTCGTTTTGCTCGATAGACGACCTGCGGATATTACCACCACCTAATAATTCTAAGCTAAAATCATTATTTAACTGTTTGTTAAAGTTTAAGGTGGCGTCGGTATTGTTTTCGCTTACGGTAAAGGCACTTTCGGTATAAGAACCAAAAGGCGTTCCACTGGTGCCATAGGCAATCCTCACCTTACGCCTGTCGTTATAATAATCTGTTCCTGACCTGAAATTAAAATCAAGTCCGTCGATAATTTTATAATTAAGGGCTAAACTACCGATAATGCGGCTACGGTTTTGCGAAACGGTGTTTTCGTATGCTACCCAATATGGATTGCTATAATAGCTGTTGTTCCAGTTAAACGTTTTTCCATTTTCATCTAAATAGTTTTTTAACTGGTTAATATCCACCTGACGGCCAAACCAGGTAAACTGTAACATGGTACTGGTTGAGCGTGAGCCACCTGTGCCAGGCAAGTTATCAGAATTAAGTTTGCTGTAATTTGCGTTTGCAATTAAACTTAATTTCGGTGTAATTTTTAAGGTGGTATTTAATACAAATGAGTTTTTCCCCTGACCAGAGTTAGGTACAATTCCCACTTGTTTCAGGTTATTGTATGAGATGCGGTAATCGTATTTTTCACCGGCATCAGCAACAGATACCCCATTATTTAAAGAATAGCCTGTTTGAAAGAAATCACGTACGTTATCAGGATGCGCAACAAATGGAACGGCTACACCTTTCGAATAAAATTGAGGGATCAGTCTGCCATCCAGTTTTGGTCCCCAGCTTTCATCTACCCCATCATTTATCCCTTTACCTGCGCCATCTACATAACTAAACTGTCCTTCCGAGCCTTGCCCAAAAGCATTTTGATAAACTGGCAGGGTAAGTAAAGTTTCTAAAACCGCGTTCGAATTAATGGCAATGCCCAATCCTTTTTTCGATTTACCTGTTTTGGTTTTAATCAGGATTACACCCGCTGCTGCCCTCGAGCCATATAATGCAGCTGCGTTTGGTCCTTTTAATACACTCATTGATTCGATATCCTCCGGATTGATATCCGAAATCGTATTGGCATAATCCCTGGCACCTGCAGAATTTAGCTGCGAATTATCAACCGGAATTCCATCAACCACAAATAATGGCTGGTTGTTTCCTGCAATCGAGGTTTCGCCCCTGATCACCACACGTGATGAACCCATACTCCCCTGGCTATTGGTTACCCTTACACCGGCAATTTTTCCGGCCAGTGCATTTACCAGGTTTGATTCTTTTGCTTCGGCCAAATCCTGCCCTTTTAACTCCTGAACGGCATAACCAAGCGATTTTTTCTGTCTGGTAATACCCAAAGCAGTAACTACCACTTCATCAAGGGCATTATCGCTGGATTGCAGCACAACTGAGATCGGGCCATTTTTGCTGACCTTTATTTCCTGGGTTTTGAAACCAATATAAGAAAATACCAAGGTGCTTTGATCAGGCGCATTGATAGAAAAGCTACCCTTAGCATCAGAAATGGTAGTTTGTTTGGTTTCTTTAATGAAAATGGAAACACCGGGTAGTGTTTCACCATCTGCCGCTTTCACCGTTCCGGTAACCGTGGCATTTTGAGCGGATAGTTGCTGCGTAATAAAAAGCAGCAGGATAAACGCTATTGATTTAAAATTTTTAAACATGTGTGTAATTAATGATTAGATAAGGGATAAATAATTTGGGCAAAACGATTCCTGCACGGTTAAAACCGTGTTTATTCAAAAAATAAAAGGAATGGTTAGATCAGAAAGCCTGTTAAAGTAAGGTTACCTTAACAGGGCATGCGCATTCGGAAATATGCCCTAAGGTTTGCATCATTGGATTTTAGCTCGTCTGTTTTTTTCATTTGAATGATTTTCTATAAAACATATTTACTTATCAGGATTGCATCGGGACAAAAAAAAAGCACCCCTTAAATCAGAAGTGCTCCATATATTTTTGATAAGGATTATGCAAACAACTGACTTAACTACCCCGGATTCATCCGGGATGGAATTAGCACCATTTCTAAATATTAGATGGTTGCTAAGGCTTCACAGGGCCATTCCCTCCGCCTTTCTTGATAAGTATTTTAAAATAACTGGGGCAAAGGTATAACTTATTCCATTTATCCTATAGTTTTTATAGATTTTTATTGAAATATTTTTTCTTTGGTTATTTCGTCGCTATATTTGTCGACCAATTTAGTCGATTAAAACACACCCCGATGAACATAAAATCCTTATTAACAGCCGCACTGGCCATATCAACCTCCTTAACCTTTGCACAACAAAATACTACTTTAGCAAATCAAGTGGTAAAACTTCATAAAATAAAGCCGAGGGCATTTGTTGCGCTGGGTACCTGGCGTGGCATTGCCAAAGTAAAAGAAGGTTTGGAGATCCCTTTTAACTTCGAAATCAACGAAAAAAGCGGACAACAGAAATTATATTTCCGTAATGCGGAAGAAAGATTTGAAGGCGGCCTGGTCAAACAGACAGCAGATTCACTTTTTGTAAAATTGGATCAGTTTGATAACGAATTGGCTTTTGCCATTGAGGGTGATCATTTAACCGGCACTTTAAGAAAACAGGATAAAGCAGGCAGACCATTAACTATTGTGGCTGAGCGGAAAAATTACCGTTTCGAAACAACAAACAAACCGGCCGCAGCAGATTACTCCGGCAGTTACGATGTAGTTTTCAAATCGCCAAATGGTAAGGACGAAAAAACCGTGGGTTTATTTAAACAAACGGGTAACAAACTTACCGGTACTTTTTTACGTGTAACCGGCGATTCGCGTTACCTTGAAGGTGTAGTAGAGGGAAATGAATTTCAGCTTTCGAGTTTCATCGGCTCCTCTCCTGCTTATTACAAAGGCACCTTTCAGTCTGATGGCACTTTAACAGGCGAAATTTTAGGTGCAAGGGGAAGTCAGCCTTTTACCGGAACCAAAAATAAAAATGCAGCCCTTCCCGATCCTTACAAACTTACTTACCTGAAAACAGGCTACAAAACTCTCGATTTCAGTTTCCCTGATGTAAATGGTAAAAAGATTTCGTTGAAAGATGAGAAGTACAAAAATAAGGTTGTGATTTTAACCATTACCGGAAGCTGGTGCCCAAACTGTGTAGATGAAGCCACTTTTATTGCACCCTGGTACAAAGCAAACAAAAAACGTGGTGTAGAAATTATTGCTTTACATTATGAACGCTCAACTGAGCCTGAATATGCAAAAAAAGTAATGAACCGTTTTCGTGAGCGTTTTGGCATTGAATACGATCAGGTATTGGCAGGCACAGCCGATAAACAAGTAGTATCTGAATCATTACCAGCATTAGATTCGTTTTTATCTTTCCCAACCACGATTATCATTGATAAACAAGGTAATGTAGCACAGATCCACACCGGTTTTAATGGCCCCGCAACCGCAAAGTTTTACGATGAATTTGTAAAGGAATTTAATACCGAGATTGATACGCTGTTGAAGAAATAACGTAACCTTATTTTATGATTATTGTCATTCTGAACGCAGTGAAGAATCTTTTACTATAGAAATTACATGTTTATTAAGTAATTCTTTAGGATTGTGTTTCATTCCAGAGATTCTTCACTGCGTCACCATTGACAAATGGTATAGTTTTAAAGGCATGTGCTTTAATGACCTATAAATCAGCGTTTATAAAAAATGTCGTCATTTTTAAGAAGCTTTTCAGCGAACGTAATGAAGAACTTTTTTCAGTTTAATGGTTAGCCACGGATACACAGATCACCTACGCGGCTGTCATCTCGACCGTAACGGGGAGATCTTTCTCGAAAAAATTGTTATCAACCCAAAACAGCTGCGTTTATCTTTTTAAATCTGCGGGAAAACCTATCGCATTTTTGCCCGCTGATCACACAGAAAAGACCGTAGATTTAAAAGAATTTTTAACCCTGAGCCTATATGTTCATTACCGAACGAAAAGCGTTCACTTACGAACATATTTAAATACTTATTGCTAAAAAATCACGCACAGACCATCCAAACGACCGTATTATCTCTTGGCACAGTGTTCGCCATTGGAGCTGTAAAACACAAAAATGAAGAAGTTACTATTATTTGCACTGATGGTTTGTTCCCTGCTATCTCAAAATATTTATGCCTGTACCGTCATTTCGTATGCGCTAAAAGGCGAGGTATATTCAGCAGCCAATGAGGATGATTATATGGGTTTTGCAAGGGTATGGTTCAACCCAAAAACGGCTGACCGCTATGGATCGGTATGTTTCGGACTGCCAGACCTGCAAGCACAAGCGGCCATGAATGAATATGGACTATTTTATGATTTTACAGCGCAAAATATAGACCCTGCTCAGTTCCACCCGAAAAACATTTACCAGGGAGACTTTTTTTTTGAAATATTAGGGAAATGTAAAACGGTAAAAGAAGCAATGGTTTTTCTGGAGAAATATGACTATGCGATAAGCGCCCAGGTATTAATCGCCGATGCACTCGGAAATTCGGTCATCATCAATGCCGGAACAAAATTAACTAAATCGGGTGCATATCAGATCAACACCAATTTCGATATCAGCAAACTAGCAACCAAAAACTATTCGTGCAGACGATACGATATTTCGGATGAGGCCTTAAAAAAAGCTGAAGTCTTAAATGTTCCTTTTTTCCGCGATATTTTAAGTCGTACCCGCCAGGAAGGAAAATTATCAACCATTTATTCCAACATTTACGATCTTAAGCGTAAACTCATTACCGTTTACAATTTTCACGATTTCGAACATCCATGGGTAATCGATTTAAAAGAAGAACTGGCCAAGGGTTACAGGTTAGAGAAGTTAAGCGATAGGTTCCCTACCAGTTTTGCCTACGAACAGTTTTTGATAAGCGACAAAGCCATGTATCGTAAAGAAATGATTTTAGATGAAATTGGCACCAAAGGATTACAACCTACATTAAACCGCTATTTCGAGCTAGGTAAAAATACCGTTAAAAAAGACAGCACCCTTAATGGTATACTATTGGAAGTGGGCATTCAACTGGTTAAAGACAGTTATAATCAACATGCCAATGGCGGGATTTGGCAATATTGGTTTGTATTGCCTGGTGGATTCAAAATAGAAAACATCAATGATAAACGGATAAATGGCGCTGGAGAAATTTTTGATTATTTAACTGCAGAAAAAGATATAGATCATAAATTGAAGAATTTTATTTTCGAATTGAATGCGTATGTTAAACTGATTAATGGTGATCAAAAAAAGGCAAAAACATATTATGAAATAGCTTCAGGCAATAGCGCAGATACATGGCCGATCTCTTTTAACCGGTCGAAAAAAATGTTGGCAATTTTATAAGAATGAACACCTTGCAAGAGATAAAAATGAACAGTAAAGAATAACCAGGAGCATAAAAAACGCTATATATTAGTGATCGAGAGCGTTAATAGATTCGGAGTCTGGACAGTAGTTCAGCTCCGTTTCCATCAGTTATTACTCCGCAATTAAGTAGATACAACGAGTCTGGGCGACGAATCTCTTAAGTATTTCTACTCAATATTGCTGCGTAGGCCACCAGCAAAATACAAATAAACGAAGCAATAGTCCTGATACGATGAAACAGGTTCCAATCTGGTTCAAATTTATGGCGTAATGCGGTTAATCCTTCATCATCCAATTTAGTTAAATCTGCACCATCAAGCAAATCATTTAACGGTACATTTCCAATTACCGTTACCAGAAAAACGCCTCCGAAATAAAGTAATGCAGTAGCCAGAAGTATATAAAAAATGGTACCCTGTTCTTTAAAAAACCAAACGCTGACGGGCAATAAGATCAATGTACCCATAAAAGAAACAAAAAATAAAGGATTTAAAATCGCTCTATTAATGGATTGCATAGCCTGTAGAAAAGGAAGATCAGAAAGGCGTGTAAGCCCGGGTATAACCGAACAGGAATATGCATAAAACAACCCACCAATGAG
>NZ_JAVTSU010000017.1:0-139274 GCF_032678605.1 Pedobacter miscanthi | reverse complement strand
ATAGATCTATCTCTAGACAGATCTATTGGCTGCGTTGTACTTTGCTAACATTGACAGACTCCAATAGAAAACTCGTCATTGCTTCGTCGGCTGAAAAAGCCTTCTCGCAATGACGGTGTATACAAAAAATAGTTCGTCATTGCGAACCGAAGCAATGGGCTAGTGAGGAGAGAGTGAAGCAATCTATTCCGTTATTAGCTACTTCAAAAACTCCACATTCCATATCTTCTCTGCCTTTCTGCCAATTAGCCAGAAAGAAGCTGCCAATACCGAAAAGAATAAAGCTTTATGCCAACTGTCCCAAAAGTATTCGAAATAACGTGTGTATAGGTTAATAAAGAGAAATGTAATGCCGAATTCCCGGGCGATGTCGTCGTGGTATTTTAAGCCAAACAAGGTGCTCGTCACACAGATAGCTGCGGAAATTAATGCCCAGTAAAACAAACTCAATTGTCTCACGGTATACCATTCTTCTAAGCTGGCAAAGTTGCCAAATACCGATAATGCCCAAAGTGATACAAATAGGTAAACCATGCCCGCGATATAGGTAACCTGAAAAAAGTTTTGTGTTTTGGGAAAAGCTTTCATGATAAACGATGCCGAGGTTAGTGCGCCGCCAAAAACCACAAAACGCAAAGGATAGTTCATGCCCAGAAAATAATAATTCCAGCGGCTTAAATAGCCCGTTTCGGTACCAAACCAGGCACCTAAAGAAATTAAAGCAAAAATCCAGATTAAACGCGAATTAAAAATAAAACCTAAAACACCATAAATAAATACAGATAAAAGTATGAGTACGGAGAAATTACCCGAACCATTATCAAATGTTTTTCCGAAATAAGCTATGGCATTTGCGGTAAGTAAAATGGCCGAAAAAACGATTGCTTCATTACTAAACTTTAAATGCGCCAGTTTCTTTTTCCGCCTGAAACCAAGGATGTAAAGCCATGCAGCCAACCCGCCAGAAACTAGGGCAATTACGATATTTGGAGTGTTATAAACTCTTTTTAGGTAATTTAAAATCGAATTATCAATCAATAATGAACCGAGTGCTATAAAACCACAGGCTAAAGCAACCCAAAAAGCATACTGCGCCAAACGCAGCCAGTCGAAATTTTTAGCCTCATAGCTTTTACGGAGTTTATTTCCGGTTTCTTCGTTAATAATTCCATCGCTTTGCCATTGCTCGATCATATCATCAAGAAACTCACTCTTTTCTCTATCGACTTTCATAGGTTAGGTTATATACGAAGATAGGTTTTTTGGTCGGAAGTCAGAAGTCCGAGACCCGAAAGCAAAACCACAGATTTTTCGTGCAGTTAAACTCCGGACTTCGGACTCCCGACCTCGGACTTTATATCACCTCTTTAATCTTCTTATTGTTCCCTACAATCCAAATCACATCGCCCGTATCAAAAATAAATTCAGAGGAAGGATTCAATATCTTATCGGCACCACGTTCAATACCAACAATCAAGGCCTGTGCCTTTTCGCGGATGCCTGCGTTTCTGATGCTTAATCCATAAACCGGCGATTCGGCGTGAACCACCACTTTTTGCAGCGTCATTTCTTTATTCGGGAAGTTATCTTCTTCGGCAATTTCGGGCGTATCAATTTCCAGCAATGCTTTAACAGCAGCTAACTGATCATCGGCACCAATCACCAGTAATTTGTCGTTAGGGTAAAGCCTTTCGTCTCTTCCGGGCGTTGGGATGTTATTCCTTCCACGTTCAATTAAGGCAATATTTACACCATATTTTTCCCTGATCATCAATTCGGTAAGCGTTTTACCAACTACTTCCGATTCAGGAGAAACCCTAAGTTCAGTTAAGTGGGTATCCCATGGTAAAATATCCGGTTTTTGGTTCTCGCGTGCATTTAAATTCAGCATGAAACGTCTTTCCAGCTTATCGTAAAACGACTGTAATTTTCGCGAGAAGATGACCATTCCGAGGATAATCAATCCTAGTGCAATTACGGCAGCTATCCAGGTGTCGAAAAATTCGTACATCAAAAAGCCAACAAAAAAAATCCCCAGCGCAATCCTGAAAAATTCGATTGCAATCAGTGGCCCCCGTGTATATTTTTTATTTAACCAGAGGTGAGAATAGGCCGTTCTTTGGATCCTTCGGATGGATAATGCCCATAAAAATGGCGACATTAAGATGAACGACACCACCACGCTGATGATAATAGATGTTAAGCTATTGGCAATATTGCTTACAATAAAGGGTTGTACGTACCGGTAAGCTAAAAAGATTATCGCAATGATAATTACCGAGTGGATAATGGTATTAAAGATGTATGATCGCAATAAAACCTTCCAATCGCTTAGGGTGGTAATCCCTTCGGTACTTGAGCTATATCTTTCAATTCCATCCAGCCATTTTTTTGGTAAAACACGGTTTAAATATTGATAAAAAGGCTCTGATAACTTAATCAGGTATGGTGTGGTGAAGGTTGTGATGGCTGCTGCAGCCACTGCGATAGGATAAAGAAAATCGCTGGTTACTTTAAGGGTTAAACCCAGCGAAGCGATAATGAACGAGAACTCACCAATCTGCGCCAAACTCATGCCTGATTGTACCGAGGTTTTTAAAGGCTGACCGGAAAGTAAAGCGCCTAAAATGGTAAATAATATTTTACCAAAAATAATAACCGTGGTCGCCACTAAAATTGGAACAGCATATTTAACCAGCATGGATGGATCGATCAGCATCCCGACAGAAACAAAGAACACCGCCGCAAATAAATCTTTTACCGATTTGGTTAAATGTTCGATTCTTTCAGCCTGCGTAGTTTCAGCTAAAATTGAACCCATAATAAATGCACCCAAAGCAGGGGAGAAGCCAACTTTATCGGCCAGTAATACCATTACTAAACATAAAGCTAACGAAACGACCAACATTGTCTCATCATTCATTAATTTTTTGGTGGCTTTAAGAAATGATGGTACCACGAATATTCCGCCTAAAAACCAAAGAACCAGAAAGAAAGCCAGCTTTAAGATCGAATACAACATTTCTGTTCCTGCCGATTGCTGGCTTACGGCCAGTGTAGAAAATAGCACCAATAACAAAATGGCAACCAGATCTTCTACAATTAAAACTCCAAACACCAGGCCTGCAAACTTTTTATGTTTCAGGCCCAGTTCTTCAAAGGCTTTAATGGTAATCATGGTTGATGAGATGGATAAAATCCCACCTAAGAACAGGCTGTCCATATCTTTCCAGCCCATGGCTTTACCCACCAGGTAACCGGCCAGGATAATAAATAAAACCTTTACTATGGCTGTAATGGAGGCAGAGCCACCAACTTTAACCAGTTTTTTGAAACTAAATTCTAAACCTAAACTGAATAAGAGGAAAATTACACCAATTTCGCCCCAAATGTTAATGCTTTTGGTATCAGTAACGGATGGGAAAAAATCCAGGTGAGAACCAACCAACAGGCCGGCCAGTATATAGCCCAAAACGAGGGGCTGTTTAATTTTTTTAAATATGAGTGTGGTTATTCCTGCGGCGGCAAGAATTAGTCCTAAATCGGCAATTAAATCAGGTAAATGCATCTATAAAAATGGGTAATGATGTTAAATAATCTATTTTCGGACATTGCAGATGCCCGACATTTATTAAAATTTCAATAAATGAAATTACTTACCAAAAAACATGTTTTGGATAGAGCATCTTAAACAGGCACCAATAATTATATTTTAATCTCTTGATTACAACTTTGGTATTGACGATTTTGTTCTTTAAAAGCAGGAATAGCAAAAAAGACAGTAGGATACAGGCATTTGATACTGTTTTTACAATAGAACTATTGATAAAATCCTTTTGTAAACGCTCGTTATCCTGATTAAATTTAATATTTTTTTTACACGAAATGGAAATGATTTTGGTGTTTTTTAATGCCGCATCACTTCTTTTTCCTTGCGATGCGATGGCCGCAAAGTTTATGGAGATGGAAAGAAAGAAAATGATGTAAAAAAGCCTCATTGCCGCTAATGTAACGAAAATAAGGCTTTTTTGAAAGGAAAATCTGATTAAAACGGGCTTTGACTTTTAATCTTGATACCCATTTGACATCAGGTAAACAGCATGTTATTATAAAAATATTGATTAAATTTGTATATACATTGAAAAATAAATCTAATGAAAGAAGTAACCATCAAATATAAAAGTAATAAAACGCTGGAGGCACTTAAGGAATTGGGTAAATATTTAAATTTCTCTGTTTCTGATCATAAAATTAAAACAGTGGCAGAAAAAGATGCCAGCATTAACGGCATTCCAATTATTATCGGGGATCCTAAGATCGATATTGCTGAATTACATGATGTTTTTACCGGAAAAGATCTAGATGCTCAAGAATTGAGAAATAGTGCATGGCAAAGGAAAAAATAATTTGTGATACCGATGTATTGATAG
Organism: Pedobacter miscanthi; assembly: GCF_032678605.1. Classification (GTDB taxonomy): domain Bacteria; phylum Bacteroidota; class Bacteroidia; order Sphingobacteriales; family Sphingobacteriaceae; genus Pedobacter; species Pedobacter miscanthi_A. Next base: position 134,844 of record NZ_JAVTSU010000017.1, on the reverse strand, counting down.
ATTATTTTGATAAAAATAAAAATCGGAATGAATCTGCAACAGCGGCAATAGAATCGGTTATAGGACTGGATAATGTGATCATCTCATCCGTTACTAAAATGGAACTGCTATGTGGTGCTAACAATAAAATTGATCTTAGTATTATTAACAAAAAACTCAAAAGGTTTAGTATTGTACTGATCAATGAAAGGATAAACCTAACAGCCATCAGTTTGATACAAGAATTTAAATTAAGCCATGGTCTTTCCAATAGCCGATTCACTAATTGCAGCCACCGCAATAGAAACAAAACTAAGGCTGTTTACCTATAATTTAAAAGATTTTAAATTTATAAACGATCTGGCTTTGTATTAAGAAAAATAATTTACCCGTTAAAATAAGCCAAAGTTGCTTCCTTATCTTTTTGCAATTGAACCGTTAGTGCTGCTAATCCGGTAAATTTTACGTCATGGCGCAAGAATTTTAAAAAGTTCATTTTAATATCCTGTCCGTAAATTTCCTGGTTGAAATCGAAAATATTCACTTCAATGTTTCTCGTCATCCCGTTAATGGTTGGGCGTTGCCCAATGTAGGCCATACCTTCGTAAGGTTTAAGGTTTAAGGTTGAAGGTTTAGGGTTTAGGGCTTCGGACTCCGGACTCCGGACTTCGGAGTCTATTTCTACGGTAACCGCGTAAATACCATCACCTGGAATTAATTTATAGGTTTCTTCTACAAAGATATTCGCTGTTGGGAAGCCGATTGTTCTGCCAATTTTATCGCCTTTAATTACCCTCCCAAAGATGGAAAATGGATAACCCAGGTAATCGTTGGCCAAACCCACATCGCCAGCTAAAAGTGCCTGGCGAATTTTGGTAGAACTTACAGCCACATCGTGAATGTCTTGCTCCATAATTTCCTCAACAGTAAAGCCAAAGTGTAAACCAGCAGCTTTTAAATCACTTAAATTGCCGGAACGATCTTTACCAAAACGGTGATCGTAACCAATAATAATGTGTTTGGTGCCAATATTATCAACCAATGTATTTTTGATATAATCTTCTGGTAATTGGTTAGAGAAATCGCGGGTAAACGGCGTAATAATCAAATGATCCACACCTAAACCTTTTAAAATATCGGCTTTTTCATTAATGGTATTGATCATTTTTAAATCCTGGTTTTCGGGATCGATGATCATACGAGGGTGGGGGAAGAAAGTTAAAATTACACTTTTCCCATTATCGGCTTTTGCCTTTTCTACCAGCTGTTTAATGATTTTCTGATGTCCGAAATGTACACCATCGAAAGTGCCAATGGTTACAATGGCATTATCTAATTTTTTAAAATCCGAAAGGTTGTTGTATATCTTCAATGGTAAAATCTATTTTATTGATCTGGGTTTTGCATGAGGGATGGAAGCGGTATCACCCGATTTTTTTCGGGGATTTAGCGTACAGCCCGACCCTTTGCGTAGCTTAGGGGCATGCCCAAATTTTTATTATTTATTAGTGTAAGGCGTGGCGTTTTACCACTCCACCTTTTAAATCGGCAATTTGTTGTTGTATCACAAAAGCATCCGAATCAATCTGTCGGATAGCCGTTTGTAATTTGCTCATTTCCAGCTTGGTTACTACGGTAAAAATGATGTCGATATCTTTCTTTTCGCCATAACCACCTTCGCCTTTGTAAATGGTAACACCTCGTTTCATTTCGTTGATAATGAAACCTTTAATGGCTTCCTGATGTTCGGAAATAATGGTAACACCGGTATATTGTTCTATTCCGTTTACAATGAAATCGATGGTGCTGGAAGCGGATAAATAGGTTAAAATGGCGTACAATGCAGTTTCGATGTTTAGGAAATAAGCAGCGAAGGCAAAAATAATGATATTTAAAATCAGGATGATGTTACCTACTGTTAAAATACTGTTTTTACTGATGTAAAGCGCCAAAACCTCGGTTCCATCAATTACACAGCCACCACGCATGGCCAAACCTATCCCCCCGCCTAAAAATAAACCGCCAAAAAAAGCAATAAGTAATTTATCGTGCGTAATGGGCTGAAAGGGAAGAAAAATTAATGCAATAGAAAGGGCAGCGATGGCAATGGCGGTTTTAATGGCAAAACCTTTACCAATTTGCCTGTAACCTAAAATAACGAACGGAATGTTGATGATGGCAATAAGATAGGATAAATTCCAGCCTGTTAGGGTACTTAACAAAAGGGAAATACCCGTAACACCACCATCAATAAAATGGCTGGGCATTAAAAAGCTTTTTAAGCCAAAACATGCTGAAGTTACACCTGCAATAATTAAAAGAATTTCTTTTATAAACCTGGTGTTCCTATTTTTAATGTGGTTCATGCCTCTGTTTCAGTTTTAGCTTCTTCTTTCTTGCTACGAATATAATTAACAAGTTCTAATACCTCAAACGCATCTTTAAGCAAAAAGTTTCCACTTCGGGTGCGGGTAAGTTTAGAAAGGTAAGCGCCACTGTTTAATTGCTTGCCAAAATCGGATACTAAGGAGCGGATATAAGTCCCTTTGCTGCATACAATCCTGAAGTCGATTTCAGGCAATTCGATCCGTGTTATTTCAAATTCGGGAACAGTTACAAAACGTTTGCGGAGTTCGACCTCTTCGCCCAATCTTGCTTTTACGTATAAACGTTCGCCGTTTACCTTTACTGCTGAGTGGGCAGGTGGATATTGTTCGATATCGCCAATAAAAGGTTTACAGGCGGCATAAATTTCTTCTTCGGTAGTGTTACTAATGTCGAAAGTTTGATCTACCTCCGTTTCCATGTCGAATGATGGAGTGGTGGCACCCAAAATCATTGTACCGGTATATTCTTTTTCTTGAGCCTGAAAAGTGTCTATTTGTTTGGTTAATTTGCCAGTACAGATGATTAACAGGCCGGTTGCTAATGGATCTAAAGTGCCGGCATGACCAACCTTTAGTTTTAATGGTTTTAAAGAATTACGGATTTTGCCAACCACATCAAACGAGGTCCATTTGTAGGGTTTATTGATTAAAAGCAATTCGCCTTCGGCAAAATTGAAATCTTTAAATTTTGAATTTTCGGTGCTCACAAATCTTTTTTGCGCAAAGATACGGATTATATAATTTGTAAGTTATGGCCGCTTAATAAGAGGATAATAATAATTAAACCCGCAGCAATTCTGTACCATCCAAAAACCCTGAAACCATGTTTGTTCAGGTAACCGATAAAGCTTTTAATGGCCAAAAGCGCCACAATAAAAGCGACAACATTACCAATAATTAAAAAGTTAGTCTGATCGTGTGTAATGGTATGTCCTTCTTTGTAAAAATCGTATAGTTTTTTAGCTGTTGCAGCAAACATGGTAGGAACAGCAAGGAAGAATGAAAACTCTGCAGCAACTTTTCTGCTTAATTTCTGGCTCATACCACCAACAATGGTTGCGCCTGAACGCGAAACACCTGGTAACATGGCAATACATTGAAAAAAACCGATTTTTAGTGCGGTTATATAGGTTATTTTTTCTTCTTCCTCTACCGTTGGTTTGTTAAACCATTTATCAACAAATAATAAAATAACACCTCCAACCAACAGGGAAATGCCTACAGCCATCGGACTTTCTAATAATTCATCAATTTTTTTGCTCAATAACAGGCCAAATACTGCTGCCGGTATAAAAGCTACCAATAATTTGATATAGAAATTGATCGATTTAAAGAACCTTTTAAAGTAAAGTACCAATACAGAAAGTATTGCACCCAATTGGATCACAATGGTAAATAATTTCACGAATGGTTCAGATGCAATGCCCATCAATGATGAGGCAATAATCATGTGACCGGTGCTTGATACAGGTAAAAATTCGGTTAATCCTTCAACAACGGCAAGGACAATGGCTTCAAAAGCGTTCATATTTTTTAGTTAATGGGTTAATCCCATTGTAATTTTACTTTATAGTTTTTTAATTTTTTATCCTTTGAGATTAAGGTTAAATCTTCGGAGATCGCTTGCGATACAATAATCCGGTCAAAAGGATCATTGTTAACGAATTCGAGGCCTAATAAAGTAGTGAGATGAGTTTCATTAATTGCAATCATTTCAATCTGATTCCGCCCTGCAAACCGGAAGAGTTCATCAAAGCTAATTTGTAAATCGAGCTTTCCAATTTGTTTTTTTATTGCAATTTCCCAAAGCGATGCAATACTTAAGAAACAGGATTCACTAATATCAGATAGTTTTTTTTTAACAGAAGCAGGCAGCTGATTATCTCTGCCCACAAACCATAAAAAAGTATGCGTATCTAGTAAATATGCCATCAAATGTAATCAGCAAACATTTCTAACGGCTCATCAAAATCATCAGCTAATTTAATTTTCCCTTTCGCATATCCGAATTCACGTGATTTTAGCTTCGGCTTTTTTTTGTGCTTTGTTTTTAAGAATTCAACAAAATCTGCAACCTCCTGCCTAAGATTTAGAGGAAGTGAATTTATTTCGATCTGCAAATTTGTTGTTGTCATGTTATAAAGTTAAAAAAACACGCTTGCTATTGCAAGCAATTATTTTTTTAAAATCGCATAAATCCCAAAAGCAAAACCTGCCAATACCACTACTGGTGCCAATAAAGTCCTTCTGAAATCATAAATATCGCCTGTAGTACCCATCATCAGGATAAAACCTACAGCAACAATTGCAATACTGATGAGTAATAACTGATAATTTTTTTTGGTAAAAACCAATTCGTTTTTAATGTCCTTTACAACCGGACTTGTTTTTTTTTCTGCCATTATCTATAAAGATGATAAGATTTTAAACGTAAATATCTGCTTACTGCAAACCATGTACTAATACCTGTTATAAAAATACCTACAATTAAAAGTCCGATAAATACGAAACCAAATTCCTGGTAGTTATTTAAAATAATAATTTCCGGTACTTCTTTGCGGGCGTAAATCAAGGTTGCCAGTAAAATAATGATGGCAATAAACGCAGCAATTAAACCGTGCAAAGCAGCATACAGTAAGAAAGGACGCCTAATAAAATTTTTCGTTGCACCAACCAGTTGCATACTTTTAATTAAAAAGCGTTGCGAATAAATAGCTAAGCGTATAGTGTTGTTAATCAGCGCGATAGATATAATTAAAAGTAATACTGCAAAGGCAAAAATAATCAATCCGATGGTATTAATGTTTTTGTTTACCATATCAATTAAAGAACTTTGGTAAACCACTTCTTTCACTACAGGGTTTTTAGAAATACTGGCTTTTAAAGCATCGATGCTTTTATTGTTCGCATATTCTGCTTTTAAGTACACATCGAAAGTAGAGGTTAAGGGATTGTATCCTAAAAAGTTAACAAAATCTTCGCCTAAATCCTGTGTTAAATTTCTTGCTGCAAGCTCTTTATTTACATATTGGGTTTGCTTTACTGCAGGGTTTGTATTTAGTTCTTTCTGGAAGGCTAATACATCAGCTTCTTTAGCGCCTTCATCAACAATAATGTTTAAAACGATGTTCTCTTTAACGTAGTTAGACAGGTTTTTGGCATGTACAAGTACCAAACCAAGTAGCCCCAGCATTAATAAAACCAAAGCAATACTGATTATAGTAGAGATATAAACGGTTTTGGTTTTCTTAGATGCATCACTTACTTCGAATTCTTCCATGTATTTCATTTTTGTTTCTGCGAAAATATAAATTATACCTGATAAACACCAATTAATGATTGCTAAATGAATATTAACGAACAGGATTGGCTTTTAGTTTGAGAGCCAGAATGTTTAGGTAATTTTGATTTTTCTAAAAATACGGTACGAATTTTGTTAAAAGGGCGTTAATTAGATATTCTTTAAACAAAATTTACTATGAAAAGACAAATTACGATTCTAAGTTTGTTAATGCTTCTCACCTCGACCATTATTTCATGCAAAAAAGATACTACTTCTTTAAAAGCTCAAATGATGGGCCGTTGGACCTTAAATAGGGTTGTAACCACAGGTTATACTGACGAAAAACTTAATGGAGATGTTAATTATGGCAAAACCACCGATTATATTGACTACAAATCAAATAATGATGACCAGGTGGAGGTAAGTTTATCAGGAAACAGGACAATCGGTGAATATTCGATCATTTATTCGGACCAGTTTAGTATGAGTATTAATGATGGGCTGAATTATTGTAAAATAAATAGCATTACAGCAAATCAATTACAGTTTACTGCAAAAATTGATAAAACCAACGTTACTAAAGTGTATTACTTAACGAGATAAGAAAATAATCTCCCGATTATTTAACTGCGGCATTGATTTTAAAATCAGTGCCGCATTTTTTTGTGGTAGTGTATTAGTAGTGTATTAGCTGTGGTGTCGGTTGTTACCAACTGACACTAAAAGCACATATTATAGATATTTCCTTATTTTGAGTAATCATTAGTCAGATGGTAACACCTGACCACACAAAACACAAAAGTCACCGTGGTTTTACCCTTAACTTCTTCTTATTCTGCATTTCTGTTGGCAAAATAATATCATGAATCTGCTTTTTTAAGCCCCTTAATTTCCGTATTTTCGCCCCTTTCAAAATTTAAAACTTGCAATGGATTACCAATTCAAAGAAATAGAACAAAAGTGGCAGAAATTCTGGGCAGATCATCAAACATTTAAAGCCGAGAGCAATTCTGAAAAGCCAAAATATTATGTGTTGGATATGTTTCCTTATCCATCAGGAGCAGGCCTGCACGTTGGTCACCCACTGGGTTACATTGCATCAGATATTTTTTCGAGATACAAACGCCTTAAAGGCTTTAATGTATTGCACCCAATGGGATACGATTCGTTCGGTTTACCAGCAGAGCAATATGCCATACAAACTGGTCAGCACCCGGCCATTACAACCGAGGCTAATATTGCAACCTACCGCCGCCAGTTAGATCAGATTGGTTTTTCTTTCGATTGGAGCAGGGAAGTACGCACCAGCGAGCCATCATATTATAAATGGACGCAGTGGATTTTTATGCAGTTGTTCAACTCCTGGTATAACATAGAAAACGATAGGGCAGAAGATATTACCACCTTGATCGAAAAGTTCAATGCTTCTGGTACAGCTGATGTAAAAGCGGTTTGTGATGAAGATACCAGGGCATTTATGCCAAGCGATTGGGCAACTTTTACCGATGAGGAAAAACAGATCGAATTATTGAAATATCGTTTAACCTATCTTCGCGAAAGCACAGTAAACTGGTGCCCTGCTTTAGGAACCGTTTTAGCAAACGATGAGGTGAAAGATGGTTTTTCTGAGCGTGGCGGTTTCCCGGTTGAGCAAAAGAAAATGATGCAGTGGAGCATGCGGATTACCGCTTACTCTGATCGCCTTTTGCAAGGTTTAGATACCATCGACTGGCCAGAGCCGATTAAAGAAATGCAACGTAACTGGATAGGGAAAAGTGTTGGTGCATCTGTTAAGTTTAAAATTTGCCTCAGCCCAACCCTCTCCGAAGGAGAAGGAGCCGGTATGTACGGCTATGAAACCGCTGACCCTTCATTGTGGAATATACTTAAAACTAATGCGAGGGTAAACAGAGGCAATCAAACCGATGCTGAAAATGCGCTTTGGCAAAATGTAAGGGGTAATAAAACGGGACATAAAATCAGAAGACAACATCCAATTGGAACCTATATTGCAGATTTTATCTGTCTAAGTAAGAGATTAATTATTGAAGTTGATGGAGGTTATCACGCAGAAAACCAAGAAAGCGATAAGCTTAGAACATATGTGCTTAATCAATTGGGTTTTGATGTTATCCGCTTCTCTAACGAAGAAGTTTTAAATAACATAGATTCCATTGTCAATAAAATAAAATCAGAGCTTGATAGCAGATTAGACAAACAAGGCACTGAGCTAAACGACTCCTCTTCCCTCTCCTTTGGAGAGAGCCAGGGTGAGGCTTATATTGAAGTTTTCACCACGCGTGTAGATACCATTTTTGGTGTTTCTTACCTGGTATTGGCTCCAGAGCATGAGTGGGTTGCAGAATTAACCACGCCTGAGCAAAAACAGGATGTAGAAAATTACATCTCCCAAACCAAAAAGAAATCAGAATTAGACCGCATGGCTGATACCAAAACGGTTTCAGGAGCTTTTACAGGTACTTATGTGATTAATCCGTTAAGTGGCGAGCGTGTTCAATTGTGGATTGCCGATTACGTTTTAGCAGGTTACGGAACGGGTGCTGTGATGGGCGTGCCAAGTGGCGATCAACGTGATTGGTTATTTGCGACACACTTTAATTTACCGATCATCCAGATTTTAGATGCTCAAAAGGATATTGATGTGCAGGCCGATCCAACTAAAGAAGGGAAATACATCAACTCAGGTTTTATAAACGGAATGACTTATAAAGAAGCTGTTCCATTTTTGAATAACTGGTTAGAAGAAGAGAAAGTAGGAAAAGCAAAAGTAAACTTCCGTCAGCGTGATGCGATTTTTGGTCGCCAGCGTTATTGGGGCGAGCCGATTCCGGTTTACTTTAAAGATGGCTTGCCTTACCTGGTAAATGAAGAAGAATTGCCTTTGTTACTTCCTGAAATTGATAAATATTTACCTACAGAAACAGGTGAGCCACCATTGGCCAGAGCCGAAAACTGGTTACCAAAAGATGGCGGTCATTATGAATTGAGTACCATGCCGGGCTGGGCCGGAAGTAGCTGGTACTGGTACCGTTACATGGATGCCAACAACAATAACGATTTCGCTTCAAAAGAAGCGGTTGAGTACTGGAAAGATGTGGATTTATACATCGGCGGTTCTGAGCATGCAACCGGTCACTTGTTATACAGCCGTTTCTGGAACAAATTTTTGAAAGATTTAGGTTATACCAAAGAGGAAGAACCTTTCAAAAAACTGATTAACCAGGGTATGATCCAGGGTAGAAGTAATTTTGTTTACCGGATTAACGATGAAAACGGAAAACCAACCAACACTTACGTTTCTGCTGGTTTAAGAAAAGAATATAAAACTTCAGCATTACATGTTGATGTAAATATTGTTGAAAACGACACTTTAGACATCCCTAAATTTAAAGCCTGGAGAGAAGAATATGCCAATGCAGAATTTATTCTCGAGGGTGGAAAATATATCTGCGGTGTTGAGGTAGAAAAAATGTCGAAATCGAAATTCAACGTGGTTAATCCCGATGATCTGATTGAGCGTTATGGTGCCGATACTTTGCGGATGTACGAAATGTTTTTAGGTCCGTTGGAGCAGAGCAAACCATGGAATACCAATGGCATTGAAGGTGTATTTAAGTTCTTACGTAAATTTTGGCGTTTATTCCATAATGAAGAATGGGCTTTTCACGTAAACGATGCGGTGCCTACAAAAGCAGAATTAAAATCGCTGCATAAAATCATTAAAAAGGTACAAGATGATATCGAACGTTTCTCGTTCAATACTTCTGTATCGAGCTTTATGATTGCGGTAAACGAATTAACGGATCTGAAATGTAAAAACCGTCAGATTTTGGAAGATATGGTGATTATCCTTTCGCCTTATGCGCCACATATCTGCGAAGAACTTTGGGTACAATTGGGTAACGAAGCCGGGACTTTATCGTACACCGCTTTCCCAACATTCAGACCGGAATACCTGGTAGAAGATGAGTTTGCTTATCCGGTTTCCATCAATGGTAAAATGAAAATGAACCTGAATTTGAGTTTAACTTTAACTCAGCCAGAGGTAGAAGCAATTCTATTCGCAGATGAGCAGTTCCAGAAATTTTTAGACGGAAAACCAACCAAAAAGATCATTTTCGTTAAAGGAAAGATTATTAATGTGGTTGTTTAAGGTATAAGGCATAAGGTTTAGGGTTTTCCTTTCTCTTGCCTTAAAAATAGAAAAACCCGATTTGCGTTTTGCAAATCGGGTTTTTTGTTGAGTGTTACTTGAAGATTGGGTTTTCAAGACCTTAAGCCCTCCACCTTCCAACCTTCTACCTTAAAAGACTATCTTTCTCCTCTTTTTCTGTTGCCGCCAAACCTTCTGTTGTTGCTGGCGTTGCGTGGTTTACCGCTCATATTGCCATCACCACTTTTTTTAGCGCCGCCGCCACCGCCTTTAGATTGGGCTTGTGGTTTACGTTTAATCTGGTTTTTGGCCAGCATACTTTCCCAACTTAATGGATAAGGATGATCATCAACAACAGGAAGCGTAATTTTAATCAGTTTCTGGATATCCAGTAAATATTCATTTTCTTCTGCATCACAGAAAGAAATGGCGATACCGTTTGCACCAGCACGACCTGTACGGCCAATCCTGTGAACATAAGATTCAGGGATATTCGGCAATTCGAAATTGAAAACGTGTGATAGTTGGTCGATATCAATACCACGCGCAGCGATATCGGTAGCTACCAAAACACGGATTTTACGGTCTTTAAAATCTGTTAATGCCCTTTGTCTGGCATTTTGAGATTTATTTCCGTGAATTGCAGCAGATTTAATGCCGGCATGGGCTAAATCTTTCACAATCCTGTCTGCACCGTGTTTGGTACGCGTAAACACCAAAGCGGTTTCTATCTTTTTATCCTCCAAAAGATGGATCAGTAATTTCTTTTTATCAGGCTTATCAACAAAATAAACCGATTGAACAATCGTTTCGGCTGTTGAAGAAATAGGGGTCACTTCTACTTTCGTTGGGCTTGACAAAATGGTATTGGCCAACTTCTGGATTTCATCAGGCATGGTGGCCGAGAAAAACAAAGTCTGGCGTTTTGCAGGCAATTTAGCCACCACTTTTTTCACATCGTGGATAAAACCCATATCAAGCATACGGTCAGCTTCATCCAGTACGAAAAGCTCAATGGTGTTTAAACTGATAAAACCCTGATTCATTAAATCCAATAAACGGCCAGGTGTTGCTACTAAAATATCAACGCCTTTTCTCAAAGCTTCTACTTGTGAGTGTTGGTTTACGCCTCCAAAAATCACTAAGTGACGTAGGTTTAAATGACGGCCATAAGCTTTAAAACTTTCTTCAATCTGGATGGCAAGTTCGCGGGTTGGCGTTAAAATTAAAGCCTTTATATTTTTGGTTGCTTTGGTATTGATGTGTTTTTCGTGCAATAACTGCAACATCGGGATTGCAAAGGCAGCGGTTTTTCCGGTACCGGTTTGTGCGCAGCCCAATAAATCTTTACCTTTTAATATGGTTGGGATAGATTGCTCCTGTATAGGTGTAGGTTGTGTATAACCTTCGGTCTCAAGGGCCTTTAAAATTGGCTCAATGAGGTTTAATTCTTTGAATAACATGTATTTTTCTGTTGTAATATTTATCGAAGAAGCTAGAACGATCATTTATTGAAGGACTAACTTGCGGATTGCTTTAAATGATAAAGAAATTCTGCTTCGCTGCAAAGATAGGAAAAAATTGTGAAATGAGGATGTTTGGTTAATCGGTTAATTGTTTAACTGGTTAATTATTAGGGATAATGCTCAAAACGCTAATTTAGGCTAAAATCAAAGGTTATTTTGTTAGGTTGCTTTAGCTGCATTTCTAAATTTAGCTTATTCACCATATTATTAAACTCAGTGTTGTCGATTACCTCATTGTTAGATAACCAGGCAAGGTTTTGATGGTTTTGCTGATAACTAAGACTGAAATTTGTCTTGCCATATTTATTTAATAGAAATTCATTTCTCGTGGTTATGAGTGTTTCAATAAATGCATTCACTTCTGCTTTTGATGGTTTGTGCTGTAAAAACTCAATGGGATCTACATTTCCGTATTTCACTAAATAAAAATTCTGTTTGTAGGTAATTAAAAACAGGATTAATAAGATTAGGGATAATCCGAAATAGAACAGGCTGGCAGAGCTTTTTACATCTTCTCCTTCGTTTCTTAATACATACATTAACACTGAAATCATGCCTAGTATTGCCGAAGAAAATAAGAGCCCATAAATTCCCCTGCTATCTTTATAAATCCGGGTGCCAACGTTCTCGTATGGCAACAGGTATTCGCCCGAACGGAGTAAACTTTTATGCTTTACCTCGAGTCCGTTTTCGGTGATTAAAAATGATTTGTACCTTAACCTAAAGTCCTTTTGTACAAGTGATTCGTTCATATTTATTAGATTGTGTCGACTCCAAACTCCCAACACCAAACTATTTCTCCTCCTTAAACCTGCTAAAAAACAACAACGCAATTAAACAAAGCCCGAAACCTACAATTCCATTCAGGCGCAGTCCGAAATCATTTCCCGGATCTTTGCCATAAATGGTAAGCATAGCGAAAATGGCGATACCAAAGGTTTGGCCAAGTTTTACAAAAAGGTATTTCACCGCAAAGAACATACCTTCATGGTTTTCGCCGGTTTCTAAGGTGTCTTTTTGAGCAATATCGGCTAAAATTGCCGTTGGTAAAATACCCAAAGCGGCCAATGGAAAAGATGCCGATAACACCAGAATGTAAATCTGCGTATGTGGCCCGAAAGGTAATTTACCTAAAAAGAAAATGGTCACGAAAATTAAGCAGAGCACTGCAAAGGCAAAAAGTACAAATGGTTTTTTGCCGATTTTAGCTGAGCCAAAATTGACCAGTGGATAAAATAACAAAGAAGCTAGAACCATAGCGCCCATAAATTTGCCACCTTCTGATTCAGGCAGGCCCAGTAAAACAGTACAGAAGAATAACAAACCGCTAGAAATAATGCTGAGCGCTGTGTAAAACGCAAAATCGGAGATCAGGTAATATTTGAAATTGCTGTTTTTAAAGGTACTTTTTATTGCCGGCCATAAGGGTACATGCGTGGGTTTGGCTACTGAAAATTCTTTTTCGTTGATGAAAAAAACTGGTAATAACATCACCAATCCCGATAGGATACACAAACCCCATATCGCTGCCTGAATGGCCTCACTACGGTTGGCCACGTGGAAATGAGCTTCAACCAGATCGGCAAAATTGTTGGTGCAGGCCGATAAAATAATCCCGATAACGAAGCCAACCTGCTGATAGCTGGATAATTTAACTTTTTGTCTGGGTGTATTGGTTACTTCGGCCAGTAAAGCGTTATAAGGAATTATATAAGTGGTAACCGATACAAAAAACAAACAAAGTGTGATGGTAAGCCACCAGGCATTATGCAGGCTTTCTGTTTTTTGAATGGGGTAAAACACCAATCCACAGAAAATCATGGCCGGAATAATGGCCCATTTCATAAAAGGCATCCTGCGGCCATTTTTATTGGTGCTGGCATCGCTTTTAGAAGCTATAAAAGGATCATAAATGGCATCTACCAGCCTGCCTGATGCGGCAATAATAGAAAGGATGTTAAAAGCCCCCAATAAAACAAGTTGCGGTACCAAAGGCGGTAAACCAGCATTGCTGGGTGGCAGATAGAAATAGGGAAGCATTACGATGATGATATTCGTCATCGTGCTCCAGCCAATCATACCGGCAGCATAAGCAATTTCCTGTTTTAAAGAGAGTGTTTTGTTCATTAAATTTTTATTTTTTGGAAAGCAGGTTCCTGTTTTAATCGGTTAGATCAGTCCTGCTTTTCATTTTATCCCGATGAAAGATCGGGATGTTCATTCCAATCAGGTTTATTTTATTTCGGTTTGCCTTATTATCTTAAACCCGACAGGAGCAGAAATACTTTTTGTAGCTCCTCTACAGGCTCAGGATGACAATGACAAAAAGATTGTAGCGTATGGCGGGACTATCGAAACCGACTAGCACTGCAATTGCTTTTCAAATCAAAATATATTAAAACTATTTCTTATTAAACCATCTGCTCACAAAATAGATTGCCAGAAAGCCAACAAAAATATATAATCCATTTAAAGCTGCATTTTGATCATCAGCATAAATGCTGAAAGCAACAAAAGTATAAGCGGCGATAAATATGATAGGCAATATAGGATATAATGGCACAGTATAGATGGTTTTTTTATCAAGATGTGCTGTTCTTTTTCTCAGGATAAAAATGGTAGCAGCCGAACTGGCCATACTAATACTTTCTAAAAAGATGGTATAGTTTAAAATCTTATCGAAAGTTTTGGCGTAAAATATAATTACCACCGAAATTAAAGTGAAAACCGTTAAGCTAATGGTAATTACTTCTGTTTTTTTGTTCATCCGGCTGAAAATCTTAGGCAAGGCACCTTCTTCGCCCATGGCAAACATGGCCCTTGGGTTGCTTAGCAGGTTTACATTTACATAACCCATTACCGAGAAAAAGATAATAACCGAAAGTGCACTAAATCCCGCCGGACCAAATATTTTTGAAGCTAAAATTGCAGCTATACTTTCGGCTGATTTTAATTCTTCGAAACCGATTACCTTTACATATACATAATTAATGGCCAGGTAAAGCGCTACAATAATGGTTAAACCGATAATAATGGAACGTGGGATAACCTTTTTTGCTTCTTTAACCTCACCGCCAAAATTGATGGTTTGCGCATAGCCCGCGTACGAAAAAGAAACGGCAATTAAACATAAACCCAATGCTTTTCCATAATCACTCCAGGTAGGTAAAGTACCATTTGCGGTTTTAAAAACAGGACTAACTGTTTCTGTTTGTCCGCCGAAAAATACGGCACAGATTAAAGTTAAGATCATTCCGATTTTAATTACCGTTAATACGTTCTGGGTTTTGGAACTTGCTTTTAAACCCAAAAGGTTAATCACATAAAATACCAGAATGGTGGTAATGGCGATGGCTACCCGGTAGGTTTCGGTTTGTTTAGCTACAGGCAGAATAATTTTACTCAGGTACTCTGCCCCGATAATGGAAATGGCCGCTACCGAAGCTGCGCTCGAAATGATTACAATGCAATTAATGGCAAAGGCAATAGAGGGGTGGTAAGCAGACGAAAATATTTTATAATAACCACCTGTAACCGGAAAACGCGAACCGATTTCGGCATAAGTTAACGCACCGCAAAAAGCTACAAAACCACCGATAAACCAGGCGAGGTAAAACAGCTCCGGAATTTGTGCCTTGGCTGCTACATTTACAGGCGTACGAAACACACCCATTCCTATAACCAAACTCACCACAATCATGGATAAATCGAATAGCGAAAGTTGCTTCTTTTGTTGCATTAAATAAAATTTTGAATAATGGGATGAAGATAGGGAAATTATGTAAAGATGTAAGATGGATGATGGAAAAGGGAAGATAGAAACAATTGATTAGTTCATGGTCTTTTGGTTCATGGTTGGTATCCTGAAGGTTTATTGATAATTGATTATAAAAGTACGGGCGATCAGCCTCTAGGCTATTAACTATCAAACCATGAACGGTCAACCATCAGGCTATTGACGAACTATTGAACTAATGACAAACTATTAAACCATCATCCGTCTTACCTCATTGTTTACATGTGGAAATTTTCTTTTGCGAGCCTCACAGAATAAATCTATTATTGTATGATAATTCTGAAGAGCATATTTGAAAATATTTTTTATTTCAATCATCAGGATTATTTCTACAAATTCTTCATCGCCAGGCAAATCAAAAATGCAGGGTTTTCAAATGAAGAACAGATAAAACACAGTATGGCAGAAGTAATTTATAACGACGACAGTATCCGTTCATTAGATTGGAAAGAGCACATCAGGCTTCGTCCGGGGATGTACATTGGTAAACTTGGCGATGGTTCTGCACAGGATGATGGTATTTATGTTTTGTTAAAAGAAATTGTAGATAACTCCATCGATGAGTTTGTTATGGGCACAGGGAAAACCATCGAAATTACGCTTTCCGAGCAAAAAGTAAATGTACGCGATTATGGTCGTGGCATTCCTTTGGGGAAGGTGATCGATTGTGTGAGCAAGATCAATACCGGTGGTAAATATGATAGTAACGCTTTCCAAAAATCGGTAGGTTTAAATGGGGTAGGTACCAAAGCGGTTAATGCACTTTCTACGAGTTTTACTGTACAATCGTACCGGGATGGGAAAAGTAAAAAAGTGGAGTTTTCTAAGGGCGAAATTGTAACCGAGCAACCCATTATTGATACTACACAACGTAATGGTACAGCAATTACGTTTTACCCTGATGAAACCATTTTCAGAAACTACCACTATATCCCTGATTTTGTAGAGAGCATGGTTTGGAACTACGTGTTCTTAAATACAGGCTTAACGGTAAATTTTAATAACCAGAAATACTTTTCAGAAAGGGGATTATACGATCTGCTTTCAAAATTTAATAAGCCAGAAGAAATCCGTTATCCGATTATCCATATGATTGGACCGGATATCGAAATTGCAATGACCCACGGACAACAATATGGCGAAGATTACCATTCTTTTGTAAACGGACAGCATACTACACAGGGTGGAACACACCAGGCAGCTTTCAGGGCAGCGGTGGTGAAAACCGTTCGTGAGTTTTTTAAAAAGGAATTTGATGCAGCCGATGTACGTTCATCAATCATCGCGGCCATTTCTGTACGGGTACAGGAACCGGTTTTCGAATCGCAGACTAAAACCAAACTGGGTTCGCAAAATATGGGACCGGAAGGACCATCAGTAGCCACTTTCATCAACGATTTTGTTAAGAAAGAATTAGATGATTATTTACATAAAAATAATGATGTTGCTGATGCACTGTTAAAACGGATCATGCAATCGGAGCGGGAACGTAAAGATATTGCAGGAATTAAAAAACTGGCTAACGACAGGGCTAAAAAAGCATCGTTACACAATAAAAAACTGCGCGATTGTAAGGTTCATTTTAATACCACGCACGAAAAACGTTACGAAACTACCTTGTTTATAACCGAGGGAGATTCGGCATCGGGTTCGATTACCAAATCGCGTGATGTAGATTGCCAGGCCGTATTTAGTTTAAAAGGTAAACCATTAAACTGTTACGAGCTGACCAAAAAAGTGGTTTACGAAAATGAAGAATTTAACCTTTTACAACACGCTTTAAATATTGAAGACGGCTTGGAAGGATTGCATTATAATAATATTGTAATTGCAACAGATGCTGATGTGGATGGCATGCACATTCGTTTGCTGATGATGACATTCTTTCTGCAGTTTTTCCCAGATTTGGTAAAAGCCGGGCATGTTTATATTTTACAGACGCCGCTTTTCAGGGTGAGGAATAAAAAGGAAACCATTTATTGCTACAGTGATGAGGAGCGTAGAAATGCGATTGAAAAACTGGGCAATAAGCCAGAAATTACCCGATTTAAAGGTTTAGGAGAAATCTCGCCAGATGAGTTTGGGTTATTTATCGGAAAAGACATCAGGTTAGATCCGGTGATTTTGAAAGATCAGACCATTAAAAGCCTGCTTGAATATTATATGGGGAAAAACACACCCGATAGGCAACAGCACATTATCCGTAACCTGCGTGTTGAAAAGGATGAGGTACAGGAAGAACCTAAAGTAATTACGGAAGAGGTAGCTTAATCATATCATGTTCGTGAAGACACGAACCAAGGCGATGAATTAGTATAATAAAAGAAGTCAAGTTTTTAAAAACTTGACTTCTTTGGCTTAGTGCATTGAAAAGATCCATCGACTACGCTACCATTGGAGTTATTTTATAGACTACTGCTAATCAGTGCTTTAGACGATTTCGTATTTCCATCCAGCTAGGCCATAGCACGATATCCCCGTTCTACTTAAATCCGGCCTAACTCTCGATCACGGCATCGGGAACGGACCCCACTGTTCTAGCCGTACAACTGGCTTCAAAAGAAAAGGGCGTAAGCCCTCATGAATACCATTGAAAATTACATCAAAAAATGAATAAATTTTCAGCCGGCATTTTTTGTTTTTTCATAGGCTTTTATGTTTTCAACGGCATTCAAGCTAGCTGCGCTGGTCTTTTTGATGCCAAAAAGAAAGAGCCATTCGGCGGCGGCGGACCTGTACTGATTTTTCATCGGTAGCCGAGGCAAGACCGTGCTGTATGGCAAAACAAATCAATTAAACGTCACTCATATTGATTTTTATACCATAAATTATCCCTCAGGATGACAATTGAGCGTGAATATTGATCGAATTATTCCTTTTTCACTTCAACTGTATCTTCCGGGTGTTGTGGTGGCAATACATCTACCTTTTTCTCTACAATGGTAATTTTGGTGAACACCGCATATTTACTAGGAGCGATGCCGTTATCATATTTCTCGGCATAAGCCTGGGTAAATTCTGCCCCAAAATACAAGATAATAGATGTGTAATAAATCCACAGTAAAATAACAATAATTGAACTGGCTGCGCCAAATGCCGAGCCTGGATTACCTTTTTCGATGTAAATTCCAATCAGGTATTTACCTAAACTAAACAAAACAGCGGTAAATAAAGCCCCGATTATGGCCGATTTCCAGCGAATGATTACATCTGGTAATACTTTAAAAATAATTGTAAAAACAGCGGTAACGGCGGCAAGGGTAATTACATTATTTAAAATATAAAACAGCAGGGCCATGGTATCATCTGCTACTGGAATTACCTTATCGATATCACTTTTAGAAACCAGTGAACCTAGTTTATCGCCCAAACCCACTACCACACTGTTAATTACGAGTGAAACAAGTAATAAAAAGCCCATAGATACAATCAATGAAAAAGAAAGCAACCTGTTGGTGAGCATCTTTAACCATCCTTTTTTAGGAATGGCCTTTACTTTCCATATGATATTGATACTATCCTGTATTTCGATAAAGATGGCCGTAGCTCCTACAATCAGCGTAGCTATACCAATAATTAAACCAATGGTAGACTGGCCTGATTTATTGGCATGCTCTACAAAACCCTGAATTTGTGCAGCGGCATCTTTACCAACCAGTTCGGTTACCTGCCCATAAAACTGACCTCTTGTTTCCTCATTTCTTTTATCGCCAAAGAATAGGGTAGCAGCAGAAAGTACGATAATAATCAGTGGGGTAAGCGAAAAAATAGTATAGTAAGCTAAAGATGCACTTAGTTTTGTGATCCTATCCTCAATAAAGCCTTTTCCAGCGGCAATAAAAAGATGGTAAAGCGCAATAAAGAAATCTTTGATCTTGTGGATTACTTTCATCGAAAAACTAAAACGGATATCCTATCCCAATGTTAAAAATTAAATTCTGTCTGCGCCAATCCTTATTGCCAAAGGCAATATCATCAAATACCCATCTTTGTCCTTCAGGTAAGTAAGGTTTACGTACAGGGAAAGCCACATCTAAACGTACCACAAAAATGGTGGCATCAACACGTAAACCTGCACCAGTACCAACGGCCAACTCGTTAAAAGCATTTTTTAGTTTAAAGCCTGATCCAAGTCTTGCAGTTTCTGGTTTACCAGGTTCTCCAAGATCTTCTTTTCTGAGCCAGATATTACCAGCATCTACAAAAAGCGCACCGTATAATACGCTTACTATTTTAAAGCGCAATTCTGAATTGAGCATGAGCTTAATATCACCACCCTGATCGGCAAAAATGGCATTATCCGGAACCTTGTACGTACCGGGACCTAAAGTACGTGCCGGAAAGGCCCTGATATCATTACTTCCCCCGGCAAAAAACTGTCTAACAAATGGTAATGAGGTGCTATTGCCGTAAGCGTAGCCATAGCCCAGGTTTAACCGGTTCGCCCAAATCAAATTGCGGTTAATTTTATAGAAATCCCTAAAATCAGCCTCTGCCCTGATGAACTGGGTAAGCGGTGTATTGAATAAAGTTTTTTGTCCTAGATCGTTTTTTGGCGTAAACAGTCCCCAAACATTACCACCCGTTTCTAAACTGCCATAGAAATAAACGTTGTTGCGACGGTTGGTTTCCATCTGGTTGGTATAGGTAAAGTTATAATTACTACCTATGATAAATTGATTTTCAAGTGTACTCCTTAACAATGGATTTGCTTCAAATAGACTATCTCTCCTGAATGTATCCGGAAAACTTGTCGAAATATAACTGATCGAAATAGGATTAAAGTTATGCTCCTTATACTGGTTCTCCTTAAAATTATAACCATATTCTCCTTTTATGGCATGTAAGGTGTATTCAGAACCGCGGTTAAGCATCTGGTAAGAAAGCGAAGCAATGGTTTTAGGGATGAATGCCGTTGTACTGTTCGGTTTGTAGAATGGTACAATAAACCTTGGGAACGTCAGTTTTCCTTCAGCTGTAAATGATAATGAATTCCGGCCTAGCGATGTACCCCTAACCTGCGTTTCGAAACCACCACTTACGCTGATATCCAGTTGTTCTGCACCCCTGAATAAGTTTCTTGTCGTTTGCGTAACCTTTACTTCCGAACCCACAAAATTGTTCGATTTACTGGTTCCTGTAACCGAAAAGCTCAATGAGTTTTTCTTAAGAGGGGTGAGGTAAATGTTCAGGTCTAACTGATCGTTTTTGAAACTATCAATCGGTAAAAACTCAGCCCTGACATCCCTGAAAGCACCAACATTTACCATTCTGTTTAACGATTGGTTGTGATCTTTACGGTTGTAAGGTTCACCTTTCTGGAAAAAAACCAAACGGTCGAACAGTCTCGATTTAAAAGTATTGCGATCGTCGTAAATACTAAAATCGTGATATTCCAATGGTTTTAGCTTCCTTAAGGTGGTATCTCTCCTTAAGCTATAATTCGGGTAAATATTGATTTTTCTGATGGTGTAAGGTTTCAATCCTGCATCAGGTGCAATATCTTTAACTTTAACAGTCACATTTACCAGGTTTTTGCCAATGGTACTATCTACCTGCATAATCAGGTAATCGGGACTGAAATAAAAATAACCCTGTTCTTTCAGGTCATTATCTATCCTGATCCTTTCGTTTTTGTAATTATCAAGGTCGTAATAATCGCCTACTTTTAATAAGGTTTTGTCCTTGTTCTGGTTGATGATTTTGGTTAAAATGCCGCTATCCGGTGGGAAAGTGATTTTGTTGATTTTGTAACGGTTTCCGGTTTCGGCAGTGTAAACGGCCTTCCCTTTTTTATCTTTTACTACGGTATCGCCGGTAACAACGGCCTGTAAATAGCCCTCGCTAATTAAATAACTGGTGAGTACATCATTATTGTATTTTAATTTAACCTCGCTAACCAATACAGGTGGCTCGCCCTGCCTGCGCAACCAATTTTTAAAACCTTTCGGTTTTTTAGGTTCGCCTGCCAGGTTGTAAATACCCAGTTTATATTTAATCCCCAAAATGGATTTATTTGGACGGGGCCTTGTTTTACTTTCTAAATCGCTTTTTACCTGTTTTTCATCATCAATTTTACCTGATGAATCAGGATTGATCTTTACTTCCGCACCCGTGTATAAATGTTGTCCCGGCTTTAACGATTTGGTAGAGCTACATGCAGCCCAAACTAAGCAGGCCAGTATAAATAAAATTGGTCTAGTTAGTTGTCTCATTTTTAGGTTTTTGTTCAATGTTTCTTCTGTTTCGTTTTTTCTGGAAAATCTCTCTGAATTTATTATAATCTACAACCAGGGTGAAACCTAAGCCGGTTTCGATGATCTGTCCTTGTACAATTACATCATTCTGGTTGCGTCGGTAAGCTCGTAGTCTATATCTTCCATCAGCTGATAAAGCATATTCTACATTTACGTTCCCTCCGATATCTGTCGATTTTTCGCCCGGAGCCTGCGGTCCTTCCAAAGCAAATGAGCTACCCACCGTTACAGTCAACCTATCGTTTAACAGTTTTTTAGATAAACCTACTTCGAGGTCTGTTTTCTGTTGAAGTGATCCGGTAGAATAATCTTCTGATGAGTTTACCCCAAAGTTAAGTTCAACGCCCTGGATAAGATCTGAAGCTAAATTATTTAACTGTTCAGTCAGTAATTTACTTACACTCGATCTTGCGAGGGTAGAAACACCTCCACCACCGCCGGCCAAACTTTCGAAAGGATTGTTGGCAATAAACCTGTTCAGTGCCAATAAGGCAAAAACCTGTTTGTTCAGTTCGCTTTCATCACGGTTTACGTTAATTAGTTTGGTATAAACCGTTCCGTTTAATGCACCACGTTCGTTTTCAGGTAAATCGAGTTTGAAAGCAATGATCGGTTTCAACAGTTCACCTTTCATCATCAGGTAAACCTGAAAAGGTAATTTGGTTTTGGCCTGGATATTATCCGGTTCGTTAATCAGATCGATAGGAGCGGCATTAACTTCATACAAGGCGGTAAGGTTAACATTTGCCGAAGTGGGTTCGCCCGTCCACACAATCGTACTTCCTTTTACCAGTTTAAATGCTTTTTTACCCAGTGGACCAACGGATAAATTGTAAGAACCATCAATAATCTCATAACGGCCTGTTAAGCTAATTTTTCCGCTTGGATCCATGGTGGCATTCAGATCAGCTTCGCCTTTAATGTTCAGGGCATCGCCATTTGATGGATCTACCACCACATTAAGTTCGGCTTCAGGATCAATCGTTACCGCGGCCACCAGGTTTATTCCTTTAACAGGCGATTTGCTAATGCTGTCTACTTTTAGGGCTTTCTGTCCGTTAAATGGTGGCGCATCAGCATCTATAAACTGCACAATCCCTTCCTGATCAATGATTGATGGATCGCTGGATGGCAAGGCAAAGAAGAACTTAGTACCCTTGTTCACCTTAATATTCATGTTTACGTCGGGTTGGTTCAAATCTCCACGTACTTTAATGTCGCTGGTAAGGAAAACCGTTCCGTAAATCATATCATTATCCGCTGAGGTAGAATTGATCGCCCTGAAATTGTTCATTTTAATATCTAAACCGAAGCGGTAGTTTTTGAAATCGGTAGTGTAAACTTTTCCGTTGATGGTTGCTTTTTGGTTTAACGAATCGATCAGAGTAAAATTATTAAAACCAATGCCCTCGTTCGTAAATGATATTTTCTCGTTTGGCATGCGGAAATATGAATTTACATAAGCCACTTTGAAGCCTGCGTTGTTGAAAGTTAAATCGCCCAATATTTTTGGAGCGGTAAGGGCTCCTTTAACGGTAAGGGCTCCGGTTAATGTTCCGGTACCGTTTTTAAGCTGACCGGCAGATAAACTCTCGATATTCTTCATTTCGATTTTATCGATGTTCACTGTAAGATCTAAGGCGCTTTGTGGTGCGGTATAATAAAATCCGTTAACCCTTAACTCATGTACACCGGTTAAGGCTACATTTACCTCAAACGCATTTTCAGTATTGTTATTTACTGCCAAACGTAAAGTCCCTAACTGGTCTTTTTGATAACGCAATTGATCAATGGTTAGGTTAGCTTCGAATTTTGGTGTTGAAGCTAAATCTTTAACATTTGCGGTCCCGTTTAAACGGCCACCAACCAAAGTGGTATCAGTTTCAGCAAATTTCGTTAAGGTTTCTAACTGAAAATCTTTAAATTCTACCGTTAATGGTGCATTTGGTTGGGTTGGGTTACTATTGATGGAAAGCGACTGACCGCTGTTGCTGATCTGGAACTGGTTTACCAATATGCCCGAAGCGCCAAACTGGATGTAGTTATCCTGCGAAACCACCCATTTTTGATAATCGAGCAATAATTTCTGTGGATCTAAAGTGAATTTAAAGTCTTTATTGATTGATTGGAAAGTACCACCAATTACATATTTGTTTTTAAGCTGCCTATCGCGGAGAAAGATGTTAACCCCTAAATTGTTGTTTGCAGCATCGCCACTTACCTCGGTATTGAACAAGGCAATAGATGAACTCTGAAGGCTTTTAACGGTTAAACTATAATCTAATTTGTTATTGTCGTTATTGATGTTCAAAACCGTAGTATCTACCTTGAAATCGCCATATACCACCTGTGGGAAGTTACCTTTAATCTGCAAGCTGTCCTTCCGGGTATCAATTAATCCATAAAACTGCGATTGTTTGAATACGGTTAATGCCGGAACAAAGTTTTTAAGCAGTTTAGAATCGTAAACCTGTACAAAGAACCTCAAACGCTGATCGGGAACCTTTGTAACGGTACCGAAAGCATAATATTTATTGATTTCGTTAATTACCGCGCTGCCTACTTTGGTCAATTGGTACTTGCCATCAATTTTGGCTGATAATATTTCGGATTTTAACGTAAGTTCGTTTTCAGTAGCTGTCGATTTAGCACGGATCGAAATCGTATCAACATTTACCTTTTGTTTGTCTTTTACCAGTTGCAGGCCGGTAATATCAACCGATCCGTTTAAATAATCGGCATCTGCGGTAGCCAAATCTACTTTAACTACACCAGCGGCACTTAAAACGGTTGGACTGAAGTTTAAAGCCTGAAGATTAACCTGTTTTAAATTTAAATCGGCTTTTACGGCAGGATATTTACCAGCAAGATTCACTTTTGCATCTAAATTAAAGTTGGCATTGCTATCGGGCATGTTACTTTTGATGCTGATGTTCTGGTTGCTATAATTGCCGGCAAGGATTAAATTGCGGTAGGTGTATTTGTTGTAATAAGCGCTGATTACTTTTGCGTTAAACTTTGCATCGATTTTTTTAGGGTCGAGCCCTGTACCGGCAACATTTGCTTTTACTGAAACGCGGCCAAGTTTGGGCTGCATTTTTAACAAACGGCCTACGTTAAAGTTGTTCAGGCTAATGTCTGCTTTGTAACTTTCTTTGCCTTTTGGTCCGTTCATGCCTGCTACCACTACCGCGCCGCCCATATCGGTATTGATATTCAGGTTGGTGTTAAAATCGGTCATAGAGCCTTTAAAACTGCCTTTTGCATCAATTACATTCGGTAATTCGATTGATGGGGGCAAAGATTTTTTAGGCACGGCCACCAAAATATCACCTTTCGTTACATGCAGTTTTTTGATGTTTAAATCAAGAAAGGTTTTTTTGATGTCGGGTAGGCCTCTGGCTTTTCCACTGATGTCGATCTGCGTATTTTTTAAGCCGCTGATTTGCAGTTTCGGAATATTCAGGTTGTTTAAATAACCGTTTACATCTGCAGTTATTTTAATTTTTTCGTTGCGGTAATTGGCCGGTACGGCATCGCTAAAGTAACCTGCATCTTTTAAACCAATGGTTGTGTTTTTTAAAGCAATATTCAATTTAACGCGTTCAGGATGTTTGGTTAAATCTTCCATTGAAGTAAAATTTAACTCAGTAGCGTTTTCTATCGAGGTATTTGGCGTTTTCAGGATAAAATTAGCCAGTTTGATCTGTTTGTCGTTATACACCGCATCGCCACGTAATTCATCCAGGATAAAACCACTTTTTTCTTTTAACGATCCGTTTTTAATGTTGGCTTTAATTCCGGCTGCACTGTAACTTACATCACTGGCACCCAGGTTAAGCTGATTGATTTTAAGGTGGTTAAAATCCATGCCTTTTACAGCAGGTTTTGCGCCAAGGTTATCGAACTGTACATTGTTATCGGCTAAACTAATATTCTTGATTATCAGTCCCAATGGCGATTTTTCAGGAACAACGGTATCTTTAACTTTCTTTAAATTGTTGCTCGGCGCAGGTTTAAAGGCAAAAAGGATATTCGATTTGTTTAAATGCGCATTATCAACGGCATATTTGCTGTTGGTTAAATCTACTTTAAGGTTTACCAGGCCAAGATCGTTTACATCGGCTACAGCTTTGGTAGTCGAGATCTGGTCGTCGTAATTTACCTTTACCTTACTGAAAACAAAGTTCTGTACTTCTATTAATGGTAATTTGCCCTGTTCTTTCTGTGTACTATCTACGCTGTTGGTGATGTGCTGAACCAATTTAACAAGTGGTTTTTGTTGTAAATAGCGCAAAGAAGTATTTACGAGGCTTAATTCTTTTATTACATAATGCTGGTTGGCGAGATCAAAATCCTTGATTTTGGTTTTAAATGCACCTAAATACACTTTTACATCGTTTCCGGCCACATCATCACGATAATTAATGCCAATATCTTCAAACGAAACTTTATCAACAGAAAATTTTAGGGTAGATGTCGTGTCTTTTTTTACTTTTTCTTCCGGCTTTTTCTGGTCACTTGCAAAAGCATCCACCAGAAAAGAGAAGTTGAAGGTTGTATCGGGGCTGATACGTTTCACATTTGCACGTACATTTTTTAGCTCAATGTTATTTACTTCAACGGTGTTTTTTAACAGTTTAAATAAACTAATATCAACGGCTAATTTTTCAGCATATAAGAGGGTATCGCCTTTACGGTCTTCGATGTAAAATTTATTTAAAACCACATCTTTAGGTAAAGCTATTTTAATGCTTTCTAAACGTACCTCCGTCTTGGTTTTGTTTTTAAGGTAGTTTATGGCTTTATCCTTAACAAAGTTTTGAACGGCCGGGATATTTAAAGACAGGGCTAAACCAACAACCAATATGATGATGGCTGCAATTACCCACAATAAAATTTTGAGACTTTTGCGTACGTATTTATTCAAAGCTAATCGTGTTTGGTGTCAGTTAAAAGCTAAAAGCATGCCACTAATGTTAAATTTAAGGCAGTTTTTATTAATTAATACAAAAAATAACTTAAATTGTTCGCCCGCTATAAAAATTTAACATGGGCGGTGATGTAAACAGTTAAAAATGAAATCAATAAACCTAAATATATCCTTTGAGCAATATGCCGGTATCGAAGAATTAACATTGGCAGATCGAACCCTTTGCGAACTTTCGGAAAAGGCTTTGGCAACTTCTTATTCACCATATTCTAAGTTTAGGGTAGGTACAGCAATCCGTTTGGCTTCGGGCGAAACCGTGCTGGGCAGCAACCAGGAAAACCTGGCTTACCCGTCAGGGCTTTGTGCTGAACGTGTTGCGCTTTTCAACATTGGCTCTACTTATCCAAATGTGGTAATAGAAAGCATGGCGATTACGGCTCAAACAGACCATTTTGAAATTTTAAAACCGATTACTTCTTGTGGAGGTTGTTTGCAGGTAATGGCAGAATTTGAGCGTAAGCAAAAAGCACCGATTGAAGTGATTTTTTATTGCTTAAACGGCGAAGTTTTAAAAGTGCCAAGCGTAAAGAGTTTATTGCCTTTTGCTTTTGTTGAGGATCGGTTGGAAAAGTAGTTGATATAGAGACTTTGTCCTGTCTCGAGTTACCGTCATTTCGAGCAGGGTGGAGAAAATCTATCTTTGATTATAATACTAAGTGCCTTTATTATAATTTAATTTTTTCCCTACAGCGCAGTCTTGCCTCGGCTACCGATGAAAAATCGGTACAGATCCGCCGCCACCGAAGGGCTCTTTCTTTTTGGCATCAAAAAGACCAGCGTAGCTAGCTTGAATGCCGTTGAAAACATAAAAGCCTATGAAAAAACAAAAAAATGCCGGCTGAAAATTTATTCATTTTTTGATGTAATTTTCAATGGTATTCATGAGGGCTTACGCCGTTTTCTTTCGAAGCAAGTGGGATGGCTGGGACGGTGGAATCCGATCCGGATGCCTTGATCGGGAGTTAGGCCGGATTTAATTAAAACGGAGATGTTTGCTTTGGCCAAGCTCGGCGGAAATGCATGCCGAGATAAACCATTCATTAATAGGGTTATATAAAAATCAGTGTAAATGACAGAGGATTCTTAGTAATGATAAACCACGAGAAATCGTCATTGCGACAAGGCTTTTTCAGCCGACGAAGCAATCTTAAAACGATCGCGACTCGCGTGCGCATTAGGATTGCTTCGTGCCTCGCAATGACGGATACTTTATTTATATTTGATTTTTTTAACCAGAATGAAGTATCTCTACACCCTCGTTTTCTCTATTTTTATTTCTTTAGGCGCATGCGCGCAGTCCGTACTCAAAAGTAAAGCTGATTATAAAATCACCTATTTCCGTTCTTCAGATGGAAAACCGAAGGAAGACCGTAATCCGGCCATCACAATTGTTTCGGCAAATCAGAATTTGATCAGCAATGCCGCCATACTCGGTAACAAGGCGAAATACCCTTACGAACAAAGTATTGTGACAAAACCCGCAGGGATTTTATTTCAGGTTGCAGATTTAAGTGCGAATAACCAAATAGCTACGGCGGATAGTGCTGCGATTGCCAAACAGGTTTTTGAGCTGAGCAACGAAACCAAAGTGATTTTAGGTTATACCTGTAAAAAAGCCACAACGGTTGTGAATTCGAACCGTATTGATTTATGGTACACTACTAATGCCGGTATAAAAGCCGCGCCAACGAGTTTGGGGCAAAAGCTCGGTCTGGTTTTAGAGCAGGTACGCAATGGGAACAGCTTTGTAACGGCTACCAAAATCGAAGAAGTTAAAAAAATGAAAGCAATCGACTTACAAAAGATAAGCGACAAGTTAACTGATGGGTTAACCTATAAGGATCTGCTTTGGAAAAGCAGGTTTACCACCTTAAATGTTTTTAATAACGAACAGATCAACTTTATTGATAAACCGCAATCGAACGATTCTATATTCCGTTTTGCGGGTGGAACGGTGATTGCCAGGAAAGTTAAATTCCCTGAATTGAAAGCTAAACCCAATGTTTTTGTTGATTTAACCGAACAATCGAACGGTGATGCCTATGATAGAACGGGTTCAGTATTTATTATTCCTACAGATAAGCAGATCAGTTTGATGGATGCACTTAAAAACTCTGTTAAAGACCTGCCAGTTTACGACAACGGAAACGGCAAAAAATACCAGGGTGTAGTGGCCACGGCAAATTATAACCCTGTTATTGAACTGATGCGGTTTTTTACCCCTTTTGGCGTGGGCAAATACAATACTTTAAAGCTAAAGGATAAAAACTGGGCAGAAAAAGTGTATTACAGACAGGATGTATCAGAACTTTTTCCGTTGGTAAATGGAAAAGAAGTATGGGTAGCTGTTTTTATTGGTAATTACGATAAAGGCGGACACAAAGTGTCGTTAAATATTACACTACATAACGGTGGAAGAGAAAAGGAGGTTAAAGAAGTGATTTTACCTTTGTTTAACTCAACAAATGTAATGGAAATGGCGGGACAGGAATATGCCACGATGTTTAGCAGTGATAAGGGACTGGAAGTTTCTTTTACTTTAACAAAAGATTTGAAAGACGCAAAACTACGTTACATTACCACCGGGCATGGTGGCTGGGGGAACGGTGATGAATTTGTGCCACGTAAAAATACCATCTGGCTGGATGATAAGGAAGCTTTTGCTTTTACGCCCTGGAGGCAGGATTGCGGATCGTACCGTTTATCTAATCCGGCTTCGGGTAATTTCGAAAGCGGACTTTCTTCTTCTGATTTAAGTCGTTCTAACTGGTGTCCGGGTACGGTTACCAACCCAAACTGGATCAGTTTAGGTGATTTAAAGGCAGGAACGCATGCGATAAAGGTAACCATCCCAATGGGGAAGCCAGAAGGCGGCAGTTC
Source organism: Pedobacter miscanthi (assembly GCF_032678605.1). Lineage (GTDB taxonomy): Bacteria > Bacteroidota > Bacteroidia > Sphingobacteriales > Sphingobacteriaceae > Pedobacter > Pedobacter miscanthi_A. The sequence continues at coordinate 105,569 of NZ_JAVTSU010000017.1, read as the reverse complement.
TAGCGCATGGAATGTATCGGGTGTGTTGTTGGGCGAGGAATAGGGGATATGGAGATCGTCATTGCGAAACCGATTTTTCATCGGGTGAAGCAATCTTTAAAGTAGGGATACGACGGTATGAAAGATTGCTTCGTCGTTCCTTCTCGCAATGACGCCCGATTTTTCTATGCACCATACAACCCCAAATAGCAGCACAATGCTGTCTTTCTAAACCGGATTGCAGAGAAGATCCTTTTTAGCTGCCAGAGTGTAGGTTGTGGGCAAAAAAGATCGTATCGGAAAGCCGGAGGTAACGCTTAACAAACCTTACGGAACCCTGCTTTCCAAATCAGCGGAAACAAATTTAGATTCCGGCAGATGAGACACCAGCCTACGGGATGGAAAAACAAATTTTCCACCTCGAAATGTGAATAACCTGTCTTCACTCTGTGCTATCATTTTTATTATATTTACGGCTGCCAATTTTTGTAAATAAATGAGTGAAGAATTAGATCAAAACGTAAACGAAGAGCACAAACATACCATAACCCCAATAAACGGTTTATACGAAAACTGGTTTCTCGATTATGCGTCTTATGTAATTCTCGATAGGGCTGTTCCGCACATACACGATGGTTTAAAACCTGTTCAACGCCGGATTATGCACTCTTTAAAGGAGATGGATGACGGGCGTTTTAATAAAGCAGCCAATGTAATCGGTAATACGATGAAGTACCACCCGCATGGTGATGCCTCTATTGGTGATGCGATGGTGCAAATTGGGCAAAAAGACCTTCTTATCGATATGCAGGGTAACTGGGGCGATCCGGTTACGGGCGATAGTGCTGCGGCACCACGTTATATCGAGGCGCGTTTATCAAAATTTGCCAACGAAGTGGTTTTTAATCCGGATACTACGGAGTGGCAGCTCAGTTACGATGGACGTAATAATGAACCGATTACCTTGCCGGTTAAATTCCCATTATTGCTTGCACAAGGTGCGGAAGGTATAGCCGTAGGTTTGGCTACCAAGGTAATGCCACACAATTTTATCGAATTACTGGATGCCTCAATTGAAGCACTACAGGGTATACGGCCGAATATCTTGCCCGATTTTTTTACGGGTGGAATGGCCGATTTCTCGAATTATAATGAAGGGCAGCGCGGAGGTAAAATCCGGGTACGTGCAAAAATTACGGAGAAGGATAAAAAGACTTTGGTCATTACTGAGGTTCCATTCAGTACCACAACCGGTTCTGTAATTGATAGTATTTTATCGGCCAATGATAAAGGCAAAATCAAAATCAAAAAGATTGAAGATAATACGGCCGCCAATGTAGAAATTGTTGTGCACCTGGCGCCGGGTATTTCGCCTGATGTAACCATTGATGCACTTTATGCTTTTACGGCCTGTGAAGTATCGATTTCGCCCAATACCTGTATTATCCAGGGGGATAAGCCGCACTTTTTAAGTGTGAATGATATCCTGATCGAAAATACAAAACATACCAAGCGTTTACTTAAAAAAGAACTCGAAATCCGTCTGCATGAGTTGCAGGAAAAGATTTTCTTTAGTTCGTTATTAAAAATATTTATTCAGGAGGGGATGTATAAAAATCCTGAATACGAAAATTCGAACAATTTCGATACGGTGGTTGAGGTTTTACATATTTTGTTTGATCCTTTTAAACCATCACTTTACCGCGAAATTTTGCCGGAAGATTTCAAAAAGCTGATCGATAAGCCAATGAGTAGCATCACCCGTTTTGATGTGAAAAAGGCCGACGAACAGATGAAAAACCTGGAAGATGAAATTAAAGTGGTTAAAAACCATTTAAAACACCTTACCGAATATGCCACCGCCTGGTTTCAGAAACTGAAAGATAAATACGGAAAAGGCAGGGAACGTAAAACCGAAATCCGTTTGTTTGATCGGGTAGAGGCTTCGAAAGTGGCATTAGCCAACGTAAAGCTGTATATGAATACTGAAGATGGATTTATTGGAACAGGATCGGGATTAAAGAAAGATATACATGTTGCCGATTGTTCGGATATTGATGAGGTGATTGTTTTCCGTGAAGATGGTAAATGCATCATTACGAAAGTGGCTGATAAAACCTTTGTGGGAAAAAATATTATCCATGCACAGGTATTTAAGAAAAATGATGAGCGTACCATTTATAACATGATTTATAAAGATGGTGCAAGTGGTACGGCCTATATTAAAAGATTTGCTGTAGTAGGGGTAACCCGGGATAAGGAATACGATTTAACCAAAGGCTCAAAAGGATCGAAGGTATTGTATTTTACTGCCAATCCGAACGGAGAAGCTGAAATTGTAAACGTTGCACTGAAACCACATTCTAAATTGCGTAAACTCCAGTTCGATCAGGATTTTGCGGAAGTGGCCATTAAAGGCCGCGGTTCGCAGGGTAATATCATTTCGAAATATCCGGTTAAAAAGATTATTTTGAAAAGTAAAGGTGTTTCTACGTTATCAGGTTTAAAAATCTGGTACGATGAGTTGCTGAAACGCCTGAATGTTGATGGCCGTGGAAAATACCTGGGCGAATTTGATGGCGACGACCGCATTTTGCAGGTGCACAAGGATGGTTACTATGAATTAAGCTCGTTTGAACTGAGTAACCACTTTGATGATGGCCTGATCCTGATCGAGAAATTTGATCCGGAAAAAACCTTTGCTGCCGTACATTTTGAGGGCAAGGCACAGAACTATTTTATCAAACGTTTTGTATTCGAATTGCAGGCTAACGGAAGGAAAACCATTATCATCAGCGAGGAACAAAAATCGAAACTATTGTACCTTACTTCCAATCCGGGTGCAAAAGTAATTGTTGATGTATTAAAAGGAAAAACGCAGATTCCGGAAACATTGGATTTGATCTTAACTGAACTGATTGATGTTAAAGGTTTAAAGGCAAACGGTAACCGTTTATCTCCACACGATATTCAAAAAGTAGTGCTTGAAGAACCCGAAATAGAGGAAGAAGAAATTGAAGAAACTGTTGCAGGAGAAGGGGAAGAAGATGGACCGGTTGAGGAAGAAAATGAGCCTGAAGAGGAAACAGCACCAAAAGCCGGACCGGAGACACCGGTAACGGAAAAACCGGTAGCTGAAAAGCCAAAACCAAAATTCGAACGTACGGAAGATCCTGTTGCCAAAGTTGAAAAACCTGTGGCTGTAGAAAAACCTGAGGTTGAAAAAATAAAACCTGAACCAGTTAAAAAGGAAGAAACCAAGGCAGAAGAAAAACCTGAAAAGGAAGAAAAACCGGCAAAAAAGATTGATTTAGAAATCACCAATCCGGATGATATCGATATGGATGATAAAGGGCAGTTGGGGTTGTTTTAATAATAAGGCTTAGCGAGACGCTAAGATCAGATTAGATGATGACTTTTCTCTTGCAAATCGTCATCCTGAACTTATTTCAGGATCTTTCTGGCTATGAGACCATGAAATGAATTCAGGGTGACGACCGCCTTTATTGTGCTTAAAAAAGGATCGTCATTACGAGAAGGCTTTTTCAGCCGACGAAGCAATCTTTCTTGTAGGATCGATAACCGGAAAGATTGCTTCCCCGAGAAGTCGGGGCCGGCTGTGGTACCTCCTCGCCATGACGGATTTTTAATAAACAACAAAGGCTCCTGATTTTACATCAGAAGCCTTTTCCCTTAAAAAAGTATAGAACATTATTTAATACTTACCAATACCTGGATTTTTCCAACGGTTTGCTGGTTAAAATCCTGTAAAGCTTTTCCTAAAACCTGACCAACTTTAACCTTATTTAAATCTGCTTTCATAGCCACACCCCGCTGTGATGAACTAACCAGCATATCGCCTCTTTTAATAACACCGCCTTCTAAACAAACTTTAGTTGGGATTACCCCAATAACACCCATCGGTACTTTACCAACAAGTTCTGAATCAATATTTTCTTCCGTTAATAAAACCCCTGGTTTGGTGGCATAAACTCCCGCTACCAGATTAGAGTAAGCACCATTCGATTTTTCAACCGCTCTGTCTTTATCTGTTGAGATGATTAAAATATCACCTGGTTCAAAATCTTTAGTTTCTCCGTTTACATCAAATGCTTCTGCTAAATCGGCTCCTCCGGTTTGCGTACCACCATTAAAGAAACCCTTACCAGCTTTGTTAATCCTTGCCACATTACCGCCTGCACTTTGGCCGATAAAAATATCTCCTGATGCGCCTGTATGGTTCGCTAATATGGCTGTTCCGGTACCGGCATCTGATACATGAAGCGTTGGATTACCATTGGCCGCATTGAAATTTGCGAAACGGGCAGCTCTTCCGGTTCCAAAATTAGGCGTCCAGCCGTATACTGCGTTTCCGGTTCCATCATTATTGGCCTCGATACCATGGCCGTTTTTACCTGCATTTGCGGTAATTCCGTTTCCGTTACCTTCAGTAAGTGCAATCAATGCCGGTCCGTTTCCTGCAGCGTTTGATGAATAAAATAATCCACCAAACCCACCCGTGCCTGACGATAATCCATAAACCCCGGCTGTTCCGAAGTTGGCAAAAATAGAATTTACCTCACCTTTAACGGCGGGAGAAATACCTTGGGTATTATCTACCTTAAAGTTACCCGCAATTCCATTTCCGACTGTTTTTGCGGTTATAACATCATTTGTGTTTGCTGTGTTAAAGTTTTCAAAATGAGCAGCACGACCGGTACCAAATGATGGAACCCAACCGTATACCGCATCTCCGGTACCATCAACATTGGCTTCTAGTGCATTTCCGTTTTTACCAGCGTTAGCTGTAATGGCGTTGCCATTACCATCGGTTAAAGCGATAAGGGCCGCACCATTACCTGCAGGGTTAGAGGCATAAAATAAACCTGCCCTACCTCCGGTTCCGGATGATACGCCAAAAATGCCCGATGCACCAAAGTTTCCGAATATGGTATTTACTTCTCCACGTACGGCAGCACCAACACTATTGGTATTATCAATTTTAAATGAAGCTGCATTTCCAAGTGTATTATCAGGTATATTACCATTACTATTTGATGTTACCTCTAATATATTTACATCAGTGTTTGTTGCATTGGTATTGATGAATCTACCGGCTCTACCTTTACTTCCGCTATTACCAACCTCGCCCTGAACAGCCACAGCGGTACCGGTAGTATTTGTGGCAATAAAACCTCGAACACCAAAGCCACCGCCATCGTTACGGCCCACAACCGCTCCTGCTATATCGCTGGTGGTTAAACCAACAACGGCCTCGCCACCACCTGTATTCTGGCCCAGAACACCTGCCGAAGTTTGTGCGCTTGTAATCCCGTTTATAGCCAAACCAGTTCCGCTCGTACTTTTAATCCCAATACCACTTCCAGCTGTTGAAGCATTGATTACTATGCCATTACCTAATGTGTTTACCGTTAATGCTGTGTTTGCATTTGCATTGTTTGCAATAGCGATGCTGGCTGCAGGGCCATTGGTTGATGTTCCAAATAAACCTGTACCGGTATTGCTATTGGCATACACACCATAACCTGCTGCGCTGGAGTTACCGTAAACACCTAAGCCATTTGGTGTTACCCCGTAAACACCCCAGCCACTTCCATTATGGCTGCCCCACATTCCAATACCCAAACCGCCGGTACCATTATTGATGCCACGAACGGCAGAGGCAAAACCACCAGGTGATGTTGAGTTTACAATACCCCTCATTGCGGCAATGCTAGATGATGTGGTATTATTGATACCCTCAACTGATGTTCCATCGCCATTGTTGGTGATCGAGAATAATGTTGGTGCAGAGTTTTCTGTGGCAGCAAAAGGAAGTGTTAATGCACCTCCTGCATCTGATCCTGGCGCCCAGGTTGTTCCATTATATTTTAAAACCTGTCCATTAACGGGAGCAGTAGCAGCAACTGCAATATTTTGTATGCCATTAACTACCGGATTAGGATAATTTCCACTTAAATCGCCGCCAGCAGCACCAGTAAGTGCACCAGCAGGTCCCACTGGTCCGATAGGGCCGGCAGGGCCAGTTGCCCCTACAGGTCCTTGCGTGCCTTGTGCACCACCTGGGCCAACAGGACCTACTGCACCTGTTGCTCCTGTAGCACCAATTGGTCCGGTTGCTCCAGCAGGGCCGATAGGGCCAATAGCTCCTGTAGCCCCTGTTGGACCAGTTGCTCCAATAGGTCCGGTTGCTCCGGTTGCACCAGCAGAACCAACCAATCCTTGCGGACCAATGGCACCTGTTGCTCCTGTAATACCAATTGGCCCTTGTGCACCAGCAGGGCCGATAGGGCCAATAGCTCCTGTAGCACCCGTTGGTCCGGCTGCGCCAGTTGGTCCCGCCGGACCAGTAGCACCTGCAGGACCAGGGTTACCCGAAGCTGCGTATAAAGCAAAAGGTACACTCATTAATTGTGTTGCGCCTAAATCTGTAAAAGCACCGCCACCAATAGCCAGTTCTACTTTTAAATACTGATTTGCATTTTGCCATGGCACACCTGTTAAAGTTCCTGTTGATGGGCTTCCTTTACCAATTTGCAAGGAAAAAAGACCCAGTGCATTGGTGCTAAGATCGTGGCTTTCCTGATATTGTACAGGTCCGTTGGCACTGGCTCCCAGTATAGAGATCCTAACTTTTACATTTTGTTTGGCAAGTACAGTTCCATCGTTATTGCGGGCAACTGCCTGATAGTTGATCCCTGTTAATCCACTCTGAGCAAATACTTTCCCAAGGAAGATGAGGGTAACCGCAACGATGAGCGTAAACTTTTTCATGTTAAATAATTTAAGTGAAGAGGTATTAGATGACTATTTACTGTTTTGTACTGCTTTCTTGTTGCATGGGTGGTTGTTTAACTTCTGCTTTGGGCTCGGTTTTTTCAACTTTGATTTCTGATTCGGAAGCTGTTTTGATATTGCTTACCGCGGTTCTTTTCGCCGCTGAAAATGACGAACGCTGTGCGCCCGGTGTATAATTCTGAAACAACCTTTGTTTAGTAGGCGTAGAAACGTCTTTTTTCGAAACTTCTTCTTTAGGTTTCTGAGCAGCAATTTCGGCCACTTTATTCGGGAATAAAGTATTAATGGTTGATTTCTGTGCTTTTGCATTTGCGATACCAATAACAGTCAGCATCAACAGGAAAAATAATTTTTTCATTTTCTATAGCGTGTTTGTAGGGTTAATATTTAATCAATAGCATAACTTAAGGTAAATTTGATTCCGTTTTTAAGCACATACCTCCTCGCTGTTGGCGCGATATAACTCATGTCGAACTGAAAAGTTTTTACTTTTAAGCCCAGGCCAACGGAAACGTGCTGTCTGTTGCCTTTTTCAGGATCTTCGTAAAAATATCCGGTGCGGAGAAAAAACTGGTTCATGTAAGCGAACTCCATACCACCGGCTATCGTAAATTCTGATATTTCTTCTCTGAAACCACCTGGCGCATCAAAAAGAGAAGTAAATAGCGCACTTGGTACACTTCTGTTCGGATCTTTGCCTTTTTCAATCTCGTTTGTTGCAATTCCGTTTGCATCCAGTTTATACCTTGGCGGCGTAGGAACCATCAGTTTGTTTACATCCACCAGAAAGGTTAGGCTGTTGGACTGGTTTTTTAACAAGGTATATCCACCACCGATGCGTAAATTCATAGGTAAAAATGATTCGCCTCCGGGAGAAGAGGAATATTTTAGTTTGGTACCTACATTGGTTAAACTCACTCCCCAGGCATAACGCGAATTGTTTAATGTGTTTTCGGAATACAGGCTGATATCGGCCGCATAGGCATTAACTGGGTTTACCTGTAAACCATTAAATGTTCCGTTGCCTAAATCGCTTCTAATGAAACGCCCGGTTAATGCAATGGCAAAATTATCTCCGAATTTTCTGGAGTAGGTTCCGTCGATGGCAAACTCGTTGGCATTATATTGTTGTAAAAGTCCGCCGTTTTCATCACGGAAATTAATGTTACCCTGATCAAAATATTTTAAGGAAACACCAATTACTTCTTTATCGTTTAACTTGTGGTAAGCATTTAAATTGCCAAGGTGAAGGCTTTTATCAATCTCCCTCATCCATGGCACATACGAAACACTAATACCTGTTTTATTTGCGAAAGAGAGTTTTGCACCATTAATATAATTAGAATTGGCATCGCTGATTAATCCCGTTCCTGCCTCTCCAACCCCTGAGTTTCTTGCATCAGGACTGATTAATAAAAAGGCCGCACCAGTAGTTACTGTACTGTATTGATTTTGGAGCTGAGCCTTTGCGTAATTAAGCGAGCAAAGCAAAATCAGTACAACGTATGCAGTTTTGATAAGCGTTTTCATCGACGTATTTTAGATAGTGAGCAGTTTGGTTTATTGTATAATGAGCTTTTCAGAAAATGTGCGGTAGTTAACGTACAGTACCACGTGGTACACTCCTGAAGCCAATCCATTTAAAGGTATTACATACTCTATTTTGCCCGCTAAACTGGTAACTGAACTTGAGTGTACAATCTGACCGGCATTGTTAACCAGGTTAATCACCACCTTGCCATCAGTTAATAAATCGAAATCGACTTTGGTTTTTCCAATAGCAGGGTTGGGGTATACGCGCATATTACCAACGGCATTAGGAACAAAATTGGAAGCTATTATTTCTGGCTGCTGGAAACCCTGTGTAAGCATAACACCTGCGCTTTGCAGGGTAAGGGTTGCTACCTCGCCAACGGTAAACTGTACTAAAGTAGTACCAACCTGTTCGCTTCCACCGGTACTGGCAACTACACTACGGGTAAGTGTGGTTTGTCCATAAGATTTAAATAAACACAGCAAAAAAATTAAAGAAAGTAAAAATACCTTTTTCATAGAGCGCAGGGAGTTTGTTTTTTATGGTTTATAGAATTAGCATTCTACAAATTCAACCACAATTTTCACCTTCCGGTAGAGGTAAAGGATGAGCATTAATGGATGACCACTACAAATTGACAGAAAGCAATCTGTTATTTCAATACGCTTTTTACGGTATTTTTGAAATGAATATTAATGAACAGAAATTATTGCAGGCCTAAAAAAGCCTTGTTTTCTAAGGCGTATTTAACCAGTGATGCTGTATTATTTAAGCTGAGTTTATAAAAGATATTTTTTCGGTGGGTATCTACTGTTCTGGTACTTAAAAAGAGCAAATCAGCAATTTCTGCATTCGTATTGCCATCAATAATCAGGCTTACAATTTCCAGCTCGCGTGAGGAGAGCTGGTGTTTGTTCTTTTTATCCGAATACTTATTGGTTTGTAAAAACTCTTCAAGTATATGCTGCAGATTTTCTGATACATAATATTCGCCATGATAAACACAATCAACCGCATTAAAGAGATGTTTGTCATCAGTATCCTTAAACAGATATCCTTTTGCACCGGCCTCGAGCATATTCAGTACATTTCTCTTATCATTTAACATCGAAAGTATAATAACCTTAATGTGTGCATAATCAGATTTTAAAATATCAAGGGTTTGATAACCGTTTAAAACCGGCATGTTAATGTCCAGTAAAATTACATCCGGACAATCGATTTTGATGAGATCGATTACCTCAGCACCGTTATTGGCAACTGCAATTACGTTGAAATCGCTTCTAACGGCTAAAATCAGCTTCAGGCCGTTAATTAATACATTATGATCATCTGCAATTAATATCTTAATCATTAATTTTTGGTTTTAAAATCCTTTTTAGGTTAATCGAAATGGTAACCGCAACACCTTTTCCTACTGCCGAATCAATATCCAGTTCGGCCCTTATGGCTTTGGTAAGCGCTTCGATATTAAACAACCCATAGCCCCTTTTCATGGTATTGTAATCGTATCCCTTGCCGTCATCCTCATAAAGTAAAATCAGCTTTTCGTTACGGTTAATAATTACGATATAAATATTTTTGGCTGCGGCATGTTTAATGGTATTATTGATCAGCTCCTGGCAGATCCGGTAAATGGCATATTCAGGTGTACTTTTAAGGGCCACAGTAAAACCTGAGTGATCAAAGTGGATGTTAATAATCCCCAATCTGTTAATGTTATCAATCAAATCTTCCATTGCCGTTACCAGTCCGTTTTCATCAAGAGTTTGAGGGCTTAGGTTAATGAGGGTGTTCCTTAATACATCTACAGACGAATCGATGTATGCTGCAGATAACTTGCGCAGTTCGCCGCCGTCTATCATTTTATTGATGTCGCCTGCCAGGAGGTAATGTTTTAAGGTAGAAAGCTTTAAGCCCAGCTCATCGTGCAAATCATCCGCAATTCTTTTTCTGTCGGCTTTTTGAAAGTTAATCATCTGCCGCAGCTGTAACACCTGTAAATGTTTTACCCATCTGAGGTAAATAAACAATGCTATTAGCGAAATCACGATTAAAATAAGCGTTCCCAAGCCAATAAACCAGCTTTTTTGCCAAAACGGCGCACTGATCAAGATAGATAAAACCGTTTTTTCATTACTGATCACATCTGTGAGTACGAGTTTAAACTTCCCCGATGGCATATTCGGAAAACGGATACTGTTGCTGCCAAAAACACTTACTTTTTTATTATCGTAGCCAATCATCTGGTAAACAATTTTCCTTTGCGCAGGATCTATAAAATCCATCGTACTAAAGGCAATTGTTATTGTGTTTTCATCATGATTGAGCTTTAAACTGCTTGCGGTAATTGGATTGCCGATGCCCTGATGGATTTGATCATTAATGAGAATATCCGTAATCTGTGGCTTTGAATAGCTGGTGTACACATTCGATTTTACTGGATTTATCACGTTAATTCCGTTAATTCCTCCAAATACCAATGCTTTATTATTTAACAATACAGCCGCATTGGCATTAAAAACCATGCTTTGTAACCCGTCATCAATGGTATAACGTGTTTGATTTCGGTTCCTGGTGTTATAAAAGTACAGGCCATTGTTGGTTCCTATCCAAAGATTTTGATTTTCATCAGCCAGTATGCTGCTGCAGTTGGCATCAATTAAGCTGACTTTGGCAATGGTATTCGAATCAGGATTAAATTTTAAAAGTCCTGAAGTGGTGGCCAGAAACAGCATTTTACCAACCTTTATACTTCCGTTGATGCCATAGGGTGATCTTGCAATTTCTTTGTTGAAAATAAATTTTCCGTCTTTTAAATCTGCAAGGTATAAAGAGGTATAATAGGATTGAATAATAGCTTTATCTGGTGTAACAGGCAAAATATGTTGGATATTTGGCCATGTTACCGCCCGGTTAATGCCCTGGTCCATTTCGAAGTATATCCGGTTTTCTGATTTCAGCACAATTTTAGCTACACCGTATTCGGTAGCGGCAAATAAATTTTCTCCAATTTTTAAAATCTGATTGATCTGTACTTTCCCGTTCAGTTTTTCAGAAAAGCTTGTTTTTAATAAGCTGAAAGTTTGCTTTTTATCATCGTAACTAAAAAAAAGCCCGTTAGAAAGCCCTACTAAAATATGGCCATGATCTAGTGCTGCAAGGTGTGAAACGCCAAGTTTTAAAAATTCGTGTTTTAAAGGTTTATTTAAATCCTGGTTATAGATGAGTAAACCCGAGGTTTTTGTGCCGCACCAAAGCTGGCCATTTTTTGTTTTTAAGATAGCGCTAATATCATTTTCAAAATTAGCCGGAATATTGTCGGCTTTATCAACGAACCTGGAGAAAATTACCTTATTTAAATTCGTATAATCCAGTCCGTAGCCATTAATACTTAAAAAAATGTTCTGTTTTTTATCAATGTAGATTTTTTTGATGTAATTACCCAATAAACTGAATGCATCATCCGATTGATGGGTATATTCAGCAATAAACTTTTTACTCCCTAAATCGAATAAAAGTAAGCCATTGTTTCTGGTTCCGATAAAAAGCCATGGTTTATTGGGGTATTTGGCTATTGCTGTTGCCGCAATGTTTTTGCTGGTTTTACAAGTGTTAAAGCGCTCATAATGTTTTGTTTTGGTGTTTAATTCAATCAATCCCTTATCGCTGGCCAGCCAAAGTAAACTGTCTGATGCAACATATACGTCAGCAATGTGACTGTTGAGCGCCTCATTATTACTGTTCATAAAATACTCCTGTACATGCTGCTCCATTACATCATCTGTTTTATTGATGTAAATGCCTTTTACCCCTCTGCTGATAAACCAATTGAGCTGCTGGTAAAAGGGAACAGGTGCAAACTGGTATCCGTTAGAATAAGTGGTGATGTATTTGGTTTTATTATCCTTACTGCTGTATTTATAAACATTGCCTGCCAGATATACCCATAAATCTTCCTGTTTATCAATATAAAAAGGGAAAGAATAATAATTATCGTTCAGTTTAACTCCATTAGTAAAATTATAAAGGCTGAAATTATCCTGTTTCCTGTTGTATTTTACCAGGTTGCTCTGCGAACCAATAATTAAATCGCCGTTTTTGTCTTCTATGATGTTGGTGATGTAATTACCAGGGAAAGCTTTAACGTTATTTTTATTTTTGTAGGTGATACAGGTTTTACCATCAAAACGGTTCAATCCATTTTCCGTACCCATCCATAAAAAACCATCATGATCAACATGCAAAGCCTGTACTATCGGGTCACTTAAGCCATCTTCAAGGGTGAGGTGTTTAAAGAGTAAAGTAGGTTTTGTTTGGGCCGAAAGGGTTAGCTGTAATAACAGAAAAAAGAAAATACCACAAATCCTTTTTAACAAAACAGATTTCGAAAAGCCGTTAATAAGGTACATGGGATGTTAATTTGGGATGATTTGAGGCCTTAAATATATAAAATTATAATATTTTTCAATTTTATATTCGTTGATAATAAGCGTATTGCGAAATTATGGTGCATAAACCTGCTTTAAAATATCATTAAATTAAAAAAGCATATATTTGTAATGCTCAAAGGGGTGCTTTTTGATGTTGCAATTTCTGTTGCCATCAATTTGCTGAGATTATACCCATTTAGAGGTTTAAGCCAGAAGGTTTAAGGCGTAGGGTTTTTGAACCTTATATCCTATACCTTAAACCTTACATCTTCTAATGAACCTGATTCGGATAATGCCGACGTAGGAAGAGGTTAAAAATGACCATGCTGTTTCGCCCTGAAAGCAGTCTTCAAATTTTATATTGTAAATGGATTTTCAGGATTGGTTTAAGCTTTTTCAAGAGCAGATTATACATACTTCTTTAGTGGAGTGGTTTGCGGTTGGTTTTGGTGTTGCAGAGGTTCTATTTGCCCGGAAAAATAGCATTTTGCTCTATCCAACCGGCATCATTTCGATTTTGTTATCGATGTTTTTGTTGCTGAACGTAAAATTATATGCAGAAACATTGTTAAGCATCTATTACCTGGTAATGAGTGTTTACGGCTGGGCAATCTGGAAAACAAGAAAACTGGATGGTGAAAATCAGGTATCATGGTCGAGTAATAACGAACTTACCATTGCTGTTTTAATCTCTGTTATCGGTTTTGGTGTGCTTTATTTGGTATTGAGACACTATACCGATTCGGACGTACCCCTATTCGATGCATTTGTTTCGGCTACCGCCTGGGCAGGAATGTGGTTATTGGCCAAACGAAAAATAGAAAACTGGATCTTCCTCAACATTTCAAATATTGTGGCCATCCCTTTGCTTTTTCATAAAAAACTCCCTTTAATGGCTTGTTTAACTACGTTTTTATTCACTGTAGCCATCTTCGGCTTTTTCGACTGGAAAAAGATCATCAATAAAAGCAGGTTCAAATTGGCGCAGCCATCATCATAAAAATCAGCATGCAAGATACATTAACCACTACCTGGCAAGAAAAAGTAAAAACCTATGCGGCACTTTCTGAAGAAATGGGGAAACTTCATCCCGAAATTTTAGCACTGGCCTATCAGGAAAACTGGTTTAAGCTTTTTGTACCCACGGTTTATGGCGGACCAGGCAGAAAACTCCCTGAAATTTTAAGGTTAGAAGAAGAACTGGCGGAAGCCGATGGCAGTTTGGGTTGGACCATTACCTTATGTGCCGGTGCCGGTTGGTTTGCTGGTTTCTTAAATCCTGATTTGGCTGCAGAAATTTTTGCCGACCCTGAAGTTTGTTTTGCCGGAAGTGGAGCTGTTGGTGGAGTAGCCATTAAAACCGAATCGGGCTATCTGTTAAACGGTAAATGGAATTATGCCAGCGGTGCTTTACACGCCACCATATTTACAGCCAACTGTACCCTTAAAGATAAAAATGGCAATGATATTTTAGATGAAAACGGAGAACCGGAGATTAAATCGTTTATCCTTAAAAAAGATGAAGTAGCGATTTTACCCGGATGGTCTTATTTTGGTTTAATCGCCACCGGAAGCCATGCTTTTGAGGTCAAAAACCTAAATATACCCGAAAACCGGACTTTTAAAATTAACCAGCATATCGAAATAGCCGATGCAGGATTTGATTATCCTTTTTTACAGCTCGCAGAAACCACTTTAACCGTAAATAGCCTGGGCATGACCAATCATTTTATTCAGCTGGTTGAAGATGCTTTTTATTTACGCACAGGTTTAAAAAGATATAACGATGAGCAGGTTTCTTTTTTTACAAACGAACTCAATAGCTGCAAACAGACAATAGGAGATCTCCGTACTGAATTTTATAACACCTTTGATCTCTCCTGGAATAAGCTGGTGAATCACCATGAAATTGATAACGATACCCTGGCTAAAGTCAGTGCAATCAGTCGTAAACTGGCACATGCCTGTTGGCGAACTGCAGCCAGGTTATTTCCCTACTGTGGTTTAGAGGCTGCCAAAAAAGAGTCAGAAATTAACCGTGTTTGGCGTGATATCCATACCGCTAGTCAGCATGCTTTGCTCACTTTCGAGGTTTAACTACTCCAATAGCTCGGGCTTAATTTTATCTTTAAAATCTTTGGCAAACTTATTTAACTTTGGCTGTATCACAAAGGCACAATAAGGCTTGCCCTGGTTACCACTAAAATAATTTTGATGGTAATCTTCAGCCTCGTAAAACTCTGCCGCAGGCGAAATTTCTGTAACAATGGCTTTGTCGAAAATTTGTTCCTTAGTGAGGTTACTAACCATTTGTTCAGCCTGCTTTTGCTGATCCTCGTTCTCATAAAAAATAACGGAACGGTACTGCGTACCAATATCATTTCCCTGCCTGTTTAAGGTAGTTGGATTATGGGTTTTAAAAAACACGAGTAAAAGCTCTTCGAAAGAGATTACATCTTCATTAAAGGTGATTTGAACTACCTCTGCATGGCCGGTATCGCCATTACAGATCTCCATATAAGTTGGATGTTTTAATTCTCCTCCCATATAACCCGATGTTACCTGGCTTACACCATTTAACGTTTGAAATACGGCTTCGGTGCACCAAAAGCAGCCTCCGCCAAATGTTGCTGTTTGCATATCCTACTTATATAAAATCTATTCCAACTTTTTAAATCCATCAAGAAAAACATCTTTTTGGCTTCCAAAGTATGAGTTAACGACTGGTTATTCCTGTAAGTTGTTGATCTTTAACTTACAGTGGATCAATATAGTATTTATACCGTATAGTGCAAACAATAAACATTTTTCTGTTAAAAATATGTACTAAATAGAACACCCCCAATTTAAATTAGAGGGGTGTCTTTTATGTAACAATTAAATTGTTTTTGCTTTTATTTTTTTTAGTTCTGATTCGAGATTTGCAATTGGCGTTTTTTCATTTTTCGCCTTATCTATTGCTGTTTCCTGTGTTTTAATCGCTTCTTCATGATAGCCTAAGCGATAAAGTATATGTGCTAAAGTATCATAGTATCCGGCAATTGGATTTAATTCAATAGATCGCCTGCTCCATAACATCGCCTTGGTAAGATAATTGAGGTTTTTAGTGCCGGTTTCGTAAAATTTCCAGGCTGCATTGTTTAATTCGTTGGCATATGAATTAGATGGGGAACCAAACGTTACCATAGATGATTGTGTAACCGTAGTTTTCCCATATATTTTTTGTAAGCTATCCAGTTTTTCTTTTGAAATTTGTTTTTGCTGGGGCATCGAAGCGATATGCTTTTTTGTTAAAGCCTCCTGGTTTCTTTTCTCTATTTTTTTTATACTATCGGCACCGATAGTCATATAGTAATTATCGTAAAAGTAACTGGCAGTTCTTAAATAGCTAGCGGTATCCTTTACCGTACTGTAGTACCATAAAATTTGTGTGTGGTACGCTTTTTCTCCGTTTATGTAATCCCTTTTCCAGGTATTTCTGGCAAAAGAAGCAGCTGAAATTGCCCTCGGCGTATTTTTGGTTTTTGCTGCATCAGCAATGGTATTGGTGATGATCGCATTGTTAATGGCTGTTCTTCTTGGATATGGCTCTGTTTTGTACAAACTATCAATAATTTTTCTGTTGGTACTGGCCAGTTTATAAGCATTCCCATCGCTAAACGGTCCAGCCTCCAGGATATACAGTACATTCTGGTAATCGTTAAAATCTCCGATTTTTAAGTTGTTTGCATATTGCTCAATAAATTGGGCGTTGTTTGTAAACCCGATTTTTTTTCTGGCATCAATTAACTTTTTCAATAACATGTTGTTACTTTTATCCGCATGATATTCAGCTTCTAAATCAGAAATAGATGCATCTTTTGAGGCTAATAAAGCTTTATCGATCATTATAGCGTATTTTTTCTGATCAGTAGAGTTTCCGAAATCTTTATAAAATACATCCTTATTGGAGTGCAGAAAAACAAAGGCAGGAAAAGATTTTACATTTGCGTCCCTGATAATTGACCTCACGCTGGTATCGGTCATTGTGGTTTTATAAACGATAAAATTTTCATTAATCCTGTTGATTACCTCAGGTTCATCTAAAGCCGATTTAAAACTGACTTTTGCATTAGGAGGTAAATTAGTAGGCCTGGGGATGCCTGTTACTTCTAAAATTAATAAAACTGGCTTTTTAGATGATGAAGATTTTTCTAATGCCGTTTGTAAAGATTTTGAGTTTTTTAACTCCTGCGCGAAACCTGAAGAGTACGCGATAAATAAAGATAAGATAAGCGTGAAGAGCTTTTTCATTTTTGAGCGCAAATTAGGTAATTTAACTAATAACGCCCCCGATTTTTACATTGGGGGCGTTATGTTTATTATTGATACTGAATGTATATAGGTTTTGGGGTAAGCTTTAAAAGCTCTTCCGGCGTCATTAAACGTTTAGGCTCCTTTTTAAGGTCATTTTTGTAAAATAATTTGAAACCCGTAAACTGAACCGGTTCTCCCTGTACAAAATGACGGTAAGTTCCTTTTTTCAATTCAGGTTCGCCCCATCCGTCCATATGCACTACTACTTGTACTTCCGGACGAAGTTTAATGCTTGCAGAATTGGTTACCATTTTTTTAGTGAAACGGTGCAATACAAATACTTTTGGAGGAAGGTTATGTTTTTTAACAATATCAGCTAAATATTGAGTTACATAGTTTACATCAGCAGCATCATACGTGCCGATTTTTTTTCCTGGCAACGAACCATCTTTCATCGAAAACTCCGGATCGATACCTAAATGTACATAAGGCAATTCAAGATATTTTTCAATGTGTGGCAATTCTGCCTTAATGGTACTTAATGCTACCTGAAGATCTAAAAACACAATGGTATTGGGGTGCATTTTAGCAATTGACAAAACAGAATCGATTTGTTTATTAGCCATTCTGTTAATGTATTTTCCATCTTTTCCCGGTGTACCGCTTGCCACTGCTGCAATATAGTGTAAACCTGGTTGTACCGGGGTGCTAGGATCTGCTTTTTCCCAATGTTTAACTTCTGCATTTAAGCGTTGCCACATTTCTTTTGGAGCGTATTCCCCCAATGCACCCATTTTTTTTGAGTGCAGGTTTCCGTAATAAACCACTATACGTTTAAACGGCAAAATAGCGCCAGCTAAAGGATAGGGTTGGTTTTTTACAGGCCATTTTCCGGTGGTATCTCCATTAGCTAGTTTTTTAACCAAAGAGTCGTAAAGTTTTGGATCAACAGGTTTCATTACGTTTACTGCTGAGTCCGCTTTCTTTTTAGTCGTATCAGATGAGAAGATTTTACCAACACCGCTGCCGCCTTTACCATCTGAATTACAGTTGGCGAACAAGCTGATTGCGGCAAAACCAAGTATTAGGGTGCCTGCTAATTGAGGGAATTTCATAGATATATTAGATAATTAAAATTTAGTCTTTTTCCGGACCAATGAAAGTAGGACGGAAATCTGATAGTTTAAAATAAAGTAATTAACATTTACACATTACAGAATTTACCAAAAACACCCAATGGTAATTTAATGCCGGATGTTGCCTGTAAATAAAGTTCTCCGGTTTCTAGATTTTTAACCGCCGGGAAAGAAGTACGGATTAAATTTTCGACAATCACCGAAGAAAAACCAAGCGAGTAGGTGTTCAGAATCAGGAAATGTTCTTTTTCGTCCAATAACTGTACAACATCCTGCATCATTTCCTGGATATGGTCTTCCAGTTTCCATTTTTCCCCGTTTGGTCCGTGCCCGTAAGCAGGTGGATCTAAAATGATTCCATTGTACTTTTTGCCACGTTTCAGTTCTTTTTTTACGAATTTCAAAGCGTCTTCCACCATCCAACGGGTATCTTTTAAGCCAGAAAGTTCCTGGTTTTCATTTGCCCAGGTTACTACCTGTTTAATAGAATCAACGTGGGTAGTTTCTGCTCCTGCTGCATTGGCAATTAATGAAGCTGCACCGGTATAAGCGAAAAGGTTTAAAACCTTTGGCTGTGGTGTTTTAAATTTTTTGATCGAAGATGAAATAAAATCCCAGTTTACGGCTTGCTCGGGGAATACACCAACATGTTTAAAAGAAGTTAAACCTAAACGGAGTTTAATGGCAACTTCGTTGTTTTTATAATCTACATGCCAGCGATCAGGAATAGATTGGTTTTTCTTTACCCATTCTCCAGCTGTAGCCGAACGGCCCCTGAAAGTAATGTTGGCTGTTTTTTTCCAATCCTGTTCCGATAATGTTTTTTTCCATACGGCCTGTGGTTCAGGACGGATAAGAATCACGTTTCCAAAACGTTCTAATTTTTCAAAATCCCCGCAATCTATCAGTTCATAATCTTTCCAGTGGGTTGGGGCAAGTAATTGTATCATTTGTTATTTATGTAGGTCGTCATTGCGGGGCACGAAGCAATCTTAATGCGATAGATATACAGAAGGAGATTGCTTCGTGCCTCGCAATGACGATTTTATTTATTATAAATTTAGCGGTTCGTTAAGTCATCAGAAATGTAAAGAATTGTACCTTTTGCATTACCATATAAGCTTTTTGGTTCTTCAACAACGTGTTCTTCACTTCCCGATTTAGGAAAACTTTTGGCATGTTTTGCTTTTAAAAAATCAATAAAATCTTCTACCTCGTTTACCATGCTATCTGGTAAGGTTTCCAATTTATCAATGATATTTTTTGTGGCCGTAGTCATTAAACAAATATACGGTTTTTCTTAAAATTTATCTTTTGCAGCTTTCATAAAACGGCTGGCAAATACAAAGTCGTTCAGCTCTTTAATGTCGGTATGTGCAATTTCCTTATTGCTGCCTTCCCAGAATTTTTTTCCTTCGTGCAGGAACAAAATATAATCGCCGATGCCCATTACCGAGTTCATATCATGTGTTACTACAATGGTAGTGGTTTTATACTCTTCGGTAATTTCCTGGATCAGCTCATCAATAACGATAGATGTTTTTGGATCCAAGCCCGAGTTTGGCTCATCACAGAACAAATATTTCGGGTTCATCGAAATCGCACGGGCAATACCCACACGTTTTTTCATACCACCAGATAATTCAGCAGGAAATAATTTGTTTTTACCGGCAAGGTTAACGCGTTCCAGACAAAAATCAACCCGCTCCAGTTTTTCCTTTCTGGTTTGATCGGTAAACATGTTTAAAGGAAACATGATGTTTTCTTCAACAGTCATACTATCAAACAGGGCAGATCCCTGAAAAAGCATACCAATTTCCTTACGCACTTCGATACGCTGCTCGTAGGTCATGGGTGTAAAATCGCGGCCATCGTATAATACCGAACCAGAATCGGGCTGGTGTAAACCCACCATACATTTAAGCAAGGTAGTTTTTCCCGATCCCGAACCGCCAATAATTAAGTTGGTTACGCCTTCTTCAAACTTTCCTGAAATGCCTTTTAAAACGTCGTTTCCGGAGAATGATTTATAAATATCTTTAATTTCGATCATTACAATAAAAGTTGAGTAACTAAATAATCGCAAACAAGAATAGAGATACAGCTAATAACAACTGCTCTTGTACTGGCCTGCGAAACTTCTAAAGCGCCACCTCGAACATAAAAACCCTCGTAAGCCGGAACCGATGTAATGATAAAGCCAAACACAAATGCTTTTACTAAAGCAACCACAATGGTATAAGGATTAAAATCAGTTGTAATACCTTGGATATACTCTGCCGGCGTAACCGCACCTGAAATTGAACCACCAATGTATCCACCGGTAATGCTTAAGAACATCGAAATGATCACCAACATGGGTACCATGGTAATGCCTGAAATAATTTTAGGCAGAATTAAATACCCGGGAGCATTAATACCCATAATTTCTAATGCATCAATCTGCTCGGTAACCCGCATCGAACCAATTTCTGATGAAATGGCCGAGCCGATTTTTCCTGCCAGTACAATTGCACTAATGGTTGGACTTAACTCCAGGATACTCGAGTCGCGGTTTACAGAACCGATAATGGTTTTAGGTATAAAATCACTAACCAGCTGGAAAGCAATTTGTAAAGTCATTACCGCACCAATAAAAGTAGAGATAATGGCAATTAGTCCTAAAGAGCCTACACCAACATAATCCATTTGTTTGGCAATCTCTTTAAGATATATTTTCAGTTTTTCCGGCCTTCTGAATACAGACTTGAGTAGCAGGATGTATCTGCCGAAATTGGTAAAATTCATTCCGTATGTATTTGCTTAATTTAAATGATCATTCTTATACTACTACAAAGAAACGATAAAAAAGTTGTCGCTCTTTGCTAATTGTAAAAATATTCGTGGTTTTGAATATAAATATGGTTTTTTGTCAACAAAAATTAAACCACAAAACATGAAAGCTGTAATAACCGGTGCAAGTAAAGGAATTGGAAGGGCCATATCGCTAAAATTGGCACAAAATGGATACGATTTAATTTTAGTAGCAAGGGGAGAAGCTGATTTGAAAGCACTAAGAGAAGAATTAACACCTTATGGGAATGCTGTTTTTATTTTCGCGGCAGATTGCTCAGTTAAAGAAGAAGTATATGCTTTTTTAAATTCAGCCGCCATTAATTTCGATGATATAACAGTTTTAGTTAATAATGTGGGTATTTTTTTACCAGGGAGTTTGCTTGATGAAGACGACAAAACCTTCGAAAAGCAGCAACAACTAAACACCAATGCCAGCTATTATACCAGTAAATTTTTCGGAAAAAAAATGCGCTCAGCAAAACAGGGCCATATATTCAACATTTGTTCGGTGGCCAGTAAGGCTCCTGTAAAAAATGGTGGTAGTTATAGTGTAACAAAAGCAGCGATGTTAAGTCTTAATCATGTATTGCGGCAAGAGTTAGCCCCTCACAACGTTAAAGTTACTGCGTTTTTACCAGGTTCTACCAAAACCTCATCATGGGAAGGAACAACAATCCCCGATGAAAAATTTGTACAGCCTGAAGATATTGCAGAAACTTTATTCGCCATTTTAAACTTAAGTAAGGGTGTAAACGTAGATGAGGTTTTGATTACCCCGCTCGATTTTTAACACAAAATGAACAACGTTATGGAAAAGAAGCTTTTTAGAAACGAACACGATAAGATGATTGCCGGTGTAGCTTCGGGACTTGCAGATTACATGCAGGTAGAGGTTACCATAATTAGATTATTGTTTGCATTATCTGCCATATTTATGGCTGGAGGGGGCTTAATAGCCTATATAGTAATGTGGATTATTGTTCCGGTAAATAACGATCCGGCAGCAAGATTCTCAAAATTTAACGATTATTTTAATAAAAATAATCCAAATACAAACCCTTTTGGTAATCCGGATCCATTTGCCGGTACCACAGGAACAGGAAATGCAAACTGGACACAGCCTGTTGATAATAACCAAAAAACGCCTTTCGAAACGCAGGCCGATTTTGGTAAATTTAATAAACCGAATGATACCGGTCGTACCATTGGCGGTTTGGTTTTATTGGTAGTAGGTTGCTTTTTCCTGATGCGCGAAATGGATTTTATCCCGGATTGGTTTAGCATACGCAACTTATTCAGGTATATGTGGCCATTGATATTTATTGCTTTAGGTATCAGCATTATTGCCAAATCGAAAAGGAAAAATGATTGGGCAGCTTTTCAGCACCAACAAGAGGCAGAACAGCAAAAAACTGCCGGTTTTACCGAAGCCGTTGTAGAAAATGAGCCGGTAACCCCAGTAAATAAAGATGATCAATCAACATCCGCTAACCCTCAAGTATAAATAAAATGAAACTAGATAGATTAATATGGGGTATTATCCTGCTTTTTATTGGCGGTGTACTTCTACTCGAAAATTTTGGCGTAATCAATTTTTATTGGCGCAACGTTTGGAGCTTTTGGCCTGTATTCTTAATTATAGCAGGCTTAAATATCCTCTTTAACCGAAACAATTCGCAAACAGGAAGCATTATTTCGATTGCAGTTTTGGTGGTGGCCTTATCTTTCCTTTTTTACAGAGGTCAGCAGGTTCCTGAGCAGGGCTATTGGTGGGGAAATCATTTCAAACATGATATAGAAGCAAATATTAATCATGATGATGACGACAACGATGACAACAGTGACGATGATGATAAAGATTCTTCATACAATCATTTAAAGTTATCTGAGCCTTTTGTAGCTACCGATAATACTAAAAAAACGGTTTTGAATATTTCTGGCGGTGGTATTTCGTTCAACCTTGATGGCGAAACAGCTTCATTAATTGATGCTGATATCAAAAAAAGACATGGTAATTTCTCCTTGAAAAAAGTGGTTAGCGATTCTGCAACCGTTTTAACCTTTGCCATGGAAGATAGAAAAAGCAAGTGGAATTTTGGTGATAACGGCAATGATGTAAACTTTAAACTGAACAAAGAAGCTACCTGGGATGTATTGATGAAACTTGGTGCCGGAGAAGCCAATTTCGATTTTTCTCCTTATAAAGTTCGTACTTTCCGTTTTGATGGTGGTGCCGCTGCTTTGGATATTAAAATGGGCGATTTATTACCCATTACCGATGTGATTGTAAAATCGGGTGTGGCCGATGTTAAAATTAAAGTGCCTGTCAATTCAGGCTGCAGGATTAAAACCAAAACAGGTTTATCGGCAAAAGATTTTGATGGGTTTGAGAAATTGAGCGATGGTGTTTACGAAACATCCAACTATAAAGCATCAGGCAAAAAAATCTTTATCACTTTAGACGGTGGATTGAGTAACTTTGAAGTGAGCAGATATTAGAAAGGCAGAAGGTTTTAAGGAGGAGGGTGTAAGGCTTTATATGATCTAACTTTTATAAAACTCTGATCTTACAAACCTAAACCTCATCATCCTGATCCAATCCAATGAATCCTGATCAATATATAGTAGTAATTAATGGTAAGCCGCAAGGTCCGTATACTTTAGCCGAACTGAAAGATTTAAACATCACAGCGAATACTTTTATACGTAAACCCGGTATGGACGATTATAAAGAAGCTCACGCAATTTCCGAATTGCGTGAGCTTCTGGGTTTTAGCTATCAAAAAACCGCACCTCAATATTTTGCCGCTTTCGATCAGCGGTTGCTGGCAACAGTAATTGATCATTTTATCATTTTCGGGTTTTACACCATCATTATCTTAACCAGTTATATCTTTATCGAAGGGAAAGACCAGCGGATTATGGCTTTTATGGTCCCTTTTCCATCGATATTTATCATTAAACTGATTTATGGAAGCATTGCCGAAGCATCTAAAAGCCAGGCTACTATCGGTAAAAAACTGCTCAATATTAAAGTAACCGATTTAGAAGGCAGCCGGATTTCTTTTGGCATTTCCTTAGTCCGGAATTTTTCTAAAATTTTATCAGTAATCCCCGTTTTCTTTGGGTATCTATATAGTTTTCTGAACAAGAAAAACCAGTGCTGGCATGATATTGCTGCTAATACGCTGGTCATAAAAGACAGGTTGATATAAATGCCTGGGCAGAATGACCCGTTAACTCATAGCATAGACCCGATGGAAGTGGAAATCCCTTTTGGCATAAAAAGGATTTGTTTTGTTAACGATTTCTTCCAAAAGGATTGTAACAAACAGCAGGAGGGAGCCTGACCCGTTATTACTGGTTTTGCTCTTCAAAAAAAATGGTACTGTCAATTTTTTAAAAATAAGTAAAAGTAGAAAAGCAGGGGTAGTACAGCTATTTTAGTTAGCCGGGCTGTACGCTATATCTCCGATGAAAAATCGGAGGATGCCGCTTCCATCCCGTTTATACACTTAGGCCGGTGCAATGATGCCAAACTTGCCTAACGTTAAAAAATAAACCCGATTGAAGCGAACACGGAGTGCAACGGAGTAAAGCGCAAAGCGGGGCAACATTAGCCATGAAACACTGCAGCTGCTTTCCTGAGAAAATAAATCTAAATCGATAAATTTTCTCATCAGCATCAGTCCTGACATAATCAAGCTGAACGTTTTCAATTTTGGTAGTCGGTTAAAAGATGTTAAATAAAAATAGGTGATTGTACTATTTGTTAGTTTTAATAAAATTGACCTGATATATGTTACGTATACTTTTCACTGCAGTTTTTGCCTTTTATCAACTTACCTCTTTTTGCCAAAGCTCATCAGGTTCATTAAAATCGCTCAATGATGAATATAACCTGGGATTTGAAAAATTAAAAAGGGGAACAGAACTTATAGCAGGGTGGAGTACGGGTACTGCGGGTAGCGGTTACAAAATCGCAATAGATTCTATCGAAAAACATAATGGCAAATACGCCTTATTGATTACAAAAGCTGATGAAAAAGTAAAATCGGCGTATGATTTTTCAAAACTTATTATTCCGGCAAAATATGAAGGGAATGAAATTGAAATAAAATTCTACCTGAAATTAGAAAACGTAGATAAATATGTTGATTTTTCTTTCTGGATTGAAGATGAAGACAATGGCATGTTACAATATAAAAATTTATCAGCCATTAAAATTAACGGCACAAAAGGGTGGCAACAATATAGCCTTAAGCTAGGCCTTAAAAAAGAAGCTGCAAAAATTTATCTTTTTCCGGCGCTTTACGGCACAGGGAAACTCTGGATCGATGATATTCAGGTATTGATTGATGGAACTGATATCAGTAAAGCGAAAATTAAAACAGATTACAATCCTATTGGGCCAATACCCATTAATTATGGAAATAATACTGCCGCATCTGGCAGGGTGAAAGTAAAAGATGCTGAGTTATATTATGAAACCTATGGAAAAGGTGATCCACTGTTACTGTTACATGGAAATAGCCAATCGATCAGCGTTTTTAAAAAGCAGATTAAAACATTTTCAAAGACATATAAAGTTATTGCTGTAGATACCCGCGGACAGGGAAAAAGCGAAGATTCCATTATAGGACCACTTTCTTATGATCTGTATGCCGAGGATATGAAAACCTTGCTTGATTCTTTACATATCAGCAAAGCCAACATTTTAGGTTGGAGTGATGGTGGCAATACAGGCCTGATTATGGCTGTTAAATACCCGAAATACATCAAAAAACTTGCCCTTACCGGAGCATGTACAAACCCGAACGAAGCTGTTGCTGCCAGTACTTTGGAAGAGGTTAGCAAAGCGATTGAAAGTTTAAAAACCAGACCGGATATTAAATCAAAATATCAGGTTAAATTGTTTACCATGTTGCTCACCGAGCCACACCTCACGGCTCTGGATCTGAAAAAGATTAAAGCACCTGTTTTAGTAATGGCTGGCGAAAAGGATATGATTTTAGAGAATCACACTAGATTTATTGCAGCTAATATTCCCAAATCAAAGCTTTTTATTTTTAAAGGTGCTTCACACTATGTACCGGTTGAAATGGTTGCCGAATTTAATAATATTGTGTCTGCTTTTTTAAGTAAATAAGGTGAAAATAATAACTTTTTAACCTGAGTTCGATAATTATTTTGCTGTTTAAACACCCCGGTCTACGACCACCCCTCTGAAAGAGGGGAATTACATGCGCCATTCCCCTCCTTTGGAGGGGTGCCCAACGGGCGGGGTGGTTGCGAAAATATAAAAACAGTTATTAAACAGAATTAAAGGTTTATTAATTATCGAACTCAGGTTTTTAGTTTTTTTCCGTTTGTCATCTTTTACAACATTCCAACATTAAAACATTCCAACAATCCTTATCTTTGCAAACAGATGGAAAATATATTGGCAAAACATGGTCTGGCCGGCGGATATTGCAACAGTTTAACCGCTTATTCGAGGTATTTAACCCGCGAGGTAAACATAGGTGATATCGCATTGGGCGGGCATAATCCGATCCGGATCCAATCCATGACGACTACCGATACCATGGATACCTTGGGTACTGTAGAACAAACCATCCGCATGGTAGAATCGGGTTGCGAATATGTACGTATTACGGCGCCAAGCATTAAAGAGGCCGAAAACCTGGCCAATATTAAAAAAGAACTGCGTTTTCGTGGTTATCATGTTCCGTTAATTGCAGATATCCATTTTACACCCAACGCAGCCGAAATGGCCGCAAGGATTGTAGAAAAGGTGCGTGTTAACCCAGGTAATTACGCTGATAAAAAGAAATTCGAGAATATAGAATATACACAGGATGCTTATAATGCTGAACTGAGCAGGATTTATAAAAAATTTATTCCTTTAGTTAAAATCTGTAAGGAATATGGTACTGCCATGCGCATTGGCACCAACCACGGTTCGCTTTCCGACAGGATAATGAGTCATTACGGCGATACCCCCCGCGGAATGGTAGAATCGGCGATGGAATTTATCCGCATGTGCGAAGACCAGAATTACTACAATCTGGTCATCTCGATGAAAGCAAGTAATACACAGGTAATGGTACAGGCGTATCGTTTACTGGTAGAAACCATGGCTAAAGAGGGAATGAATTATCCTTTACATTTGGGTGTTACAGAAGCAGGTGATGGCGAAGATGGCCGTATCAAATCAGCCGTTGGTATTGGAACTTTATTAGAAGATGGATTAGGCGATACCATCCGTGTTTCGTTAACTGAAGATCCTGAATTTGAAGCGCCGGTAGCAAAAGCGCTGGCAGACCGCTACAGTAGAAGGAGTTTGGAGCTTGAAGTTCAGAATTTTGAATCGCCTGTAAAAGTCCAGAGTCATAACGCTCAACTCCCTACTTATTCCCCTTACGAGTACAACCGCCGCATTACCACGCCTGTACAACATATTGGAGGGCATCACCATCCGGTAGTAATGATCGATGTTTCCAAAGAAAATTTAAAAGATCCTTATTTCCTAAGTTCAATTGGTTATAACTATAGCGCAGGTTTGGATAAATACAATTTAGCCGATCAAGCCTGTGATTTGGCTTATTTAGGGGATAATTTGCCTTCCTTTTCTTTTCCAGGGAACTTAAAACAGGTTTACAATTATCAAACCTGGCTTAAATTAAAAGATAAGAACAATTGCCATCCATTATTCTCGCTAGAAGAATTTAATACAACTGATCATAAAGATGAATTTTTGAACTTTGTTCTAGTTGATGCCGGGCAGTTAAACAGTTTAGCAATTTATCAATTAACCAATGCTGTTTTAATCCTTAAAACTTCAGCATTGCATGGAATGGCAGAGCAAAGGGCATTTTTTGTTGCTTTGCAAGAGCAAAACATTCAGATTCCGGTAATTATTAAAAGAACTTATCAGGATGCTGATGCAGATCATCTGATGCTTTATGCAGCAACTGATATTGGTGCCTTATTTACCGATGGTTTTGGAGATGGCATTTGGATTGATGCAGAAGGACAAAACCTATCGCTGATCAATTCGACCAGTTTCGGGATTTTGCAGGCTACCCGTACCAGGATTAGTAAAACAGAATATATCTCGTGCCCAAGCTGTGGTAGAACGCTTTTCGATCTGCAGGAAACCACCCAACTGATCCGCTCACGTACCGATCATTTAAAAGGCATTAAAATTGGTATCATGGGTTGTATTGTTAACGGCCCAGGCGAAATGGCCGATGCCGATTACGGTTATGTGGGCACCGGGCCAGATAAAATTACCTTATACCGCGGGAAAGAAGTGGTAAAGAAAAATGTAACTACGGCTTATGCGCTGGATAAACTAATAGACATTATTAAAGATGATGGCAACTGGGTAGAGAAGGTTTAATAAGAATAGATGTTTGATAACTATGAGCCGAGGTCTGTGTCTCCACGGACCACTATACTGTCATTCTGAGCGCAGCGAAGAATCTATATCCTGATAGCGTAGAATACAAACTACTGCGCAATATCAATGCTAGCATAGTTTAACAGCCAATATTCTCACAGCAGATTCTTCATTGCATTCAGAATGACAAAGACTAGGGTATCATTTAATTTTCTGATCAATAAAACCTAAATTGCCTTGATGAAAATTCCGGAGTTTCAACTCATATTTGACCAACTTAGAAACTGGCTTGCAGGTAGAGGCCTTGCCGGTGGCGAACTCATTTATTCCTATTTTTTTATCGGGTTGTTTGGTGTTATTTTATTTCTGTTCATTACCATATTTTTAACCCGACAGCTTTTTATCGGCGTGGTAAAAAGTGCAAAAACAAAGTCAGACTGGCAAAAAGCTTTGTTCGAATTTAGGGTGTTCAGGGCTATCGCTTTAATATTTGGAGCTTATATCATTTACAATGTTGTTCCTTATCTTTTTATCTATTTTAAGAACTGGCATTTTTATGCTTTAATTTTTGCTAAAATCTATATGGTTTTGGCTGTTATGTTTGCCGTAAATGCATTCTTGAATGCCGTGGTTTCGATCATGGAATCATCAAAGAAATATGCCGATAAACCCATCAGAAGTTATAAACAGGTCGCTAAAATAGTATTTTACATCGTTGGCTTTGTATTGATTTTGTCGATTATATTAGGTGAATCACCTTTGTATGTTTTTGGGGGATTTGGAGCCGTTACCGCCGTTTTTATATTGATTTTTAGGGATCCGATTTTGGGTTTTGTGGCTTCGGTACAAATGAGCGCCATCGATCTGGTGAGGGTTGGCGACTGGATTACGGTAGAAAAATATGGTGCCGATGGTGAAGTAACCGAAATAAACTTAACCACCATTAAAGTAAGAAACTGGGATAAAACCGTAACCATAGTGCCGAGTTATGCTATTGTAAGTGAGTCATTTAAAAACTGGCGTGCCATGGAAGAAAGCGAGGGCAGGAGGATTAAACGCCATATTAATATTAAAATATCGAGTATTAAATTTTGTGATGAGGAATTGATCGGTAGGTTACAAAGCATTGATTTTTTGAAAGATTACCTTAAAGAAACCCAAACTTTTATTGAACGTTATAATGCCGAAAATACTGTAAATCCTAATAATCTGGTTAATGGGCGCCACATGACTAATATTGGAACTTTTAGGGTGTATGCAGAGAAATACCTGGAGAGCAATCCGCATATTAATACCGATTTAACTTTTATGGTACGCCAGCTGCAAGCCACGGAAAACGGACTTCCGATTGAAATTTATGTATTCTCGAAAGAGAAAGGATTAAAACGTTTCGAAGAAGTGGCCGCCGATATTTTCGATCATTTATTGGCTGCGGTACCTTATTTCGACCTCGAAATTTTCCAAAGCCCTAGCGGCAGCGATATGCGAAATTTTGTGAGAAGAGGGGATGATTAATATGTTTGTAAGTTTGAATAACGTGGAAATAAAAATTGCGACAAATATTAAAACTGAAACATTTTATAAAATTATTAAATTCTTAGAGGAAAATAGTTGGGTGCTAACTGCGGAGTATGATGAGGAAATTTATGACAAGGGGATTGACTTTGATCTTTATCAATTTGAAAAAGATACAGAAACCATATTATTATTGTGGAATAACTGGTTCGACGGCGAAATTAAAGCAACAACAGAAACGTTGGATGAAATAGCCAAACATTTTAACTTCACCTTAGAATACGGAATCCCAGAATATTTACATAAACAGAATATAATTAATGATATGAAACCACTAATAAAAATCAAAAAGAAGCACTAATCAGTTTCGTATTTAATAATATAATCGATACGTTCCTTTACATACTCAATCATTTTTTGATTTTTAAAATCAAACCACAGCTGTCTGTATTCTCCCGAATTATCTATTTTATATTTAAATTCCCTGAAAGGTTTTCTTTTATTAAGCGCCTCGATTAATGTAACTTTTATCCGTGTATTATCGGGTAGCTCATCTGTAAACTCTTCCATAAATCTAAAAGACTCAGTGGAATCCGGTTTTTCGATTTCCTTATAATCACTAAAATTTTGCTCTACTTCTTTAATATCCTCATCCCATGCATCGGAGTCGTTATATTGCATTAGTTGATCGGTTGGCAGGAAAATTAATCTGTTGTTATTAATGTTCCAATGGCACACCATGCCACAGTCAATATTTTCCGCTATTTCTTTAATTTGTTCTGAAGTTAAAGCAGTCATTACATTTAAATTATTCTTCACCCAAAAATATCAAAACCTTTTCACAAACTTTAAATAAAATTGGTGGCAAAGTTTCGCTGGTGTAGGGGTGCGTTGCCCCGTAAACATGGTTAGCGCCTTCAATTTTAACTAATCTGCTGTTCGGGTTGGCTTCTGCCAAGGTCTGAGCGGTTTCAAAAGGAACATTCACATCATCATCGCCATGGATAATTAACCAGGGGATGTTTACCCGTTTTGCCGCATCTGTAATATTCAATGTTGCGGCATTTTCTACCAAATCTTCCAATAAAGTTACATTTAAGGGCATCTGCTCCTTGGTACGTGCG
The DNA here is from genome assembly GCF_032678605.1 of Pedobacter miscanthi. Classification (GTDB taxonomy): domain Bacteria; phylum Bacteroidota; class Bacteroidia; order Sphingobacteriales; family Sphingobacteriaceae; genus Pedobacter; species Pedobacter miscanthi_A. The sequence continues at coordinate 74,490 of NZ_JAVTSU010000017.1, read as the reverse complement.
TTGGTAACAAAGATTTTTCCGGTTTTTTTCCATTCTGCTTCCTGTTCTTTTTTCCAAAGACTGTTAAAATCGGCAATTGCACTCCAGGTAATCAGTTTATTAATCCTTAAATCGTTAGCGGCTTCAATAATCGATAAGCCACCGCCACGGCTATGGCCTATCAGGTTCACCTTTGTATCTTTACCATAAGCTTTTTCAATAAAATCGAGCACCGCATTTAAATCAAATAACTCTTTTGATACCGTATTGCTGGCAAAAGCGTCCATATCGGTTACATCTTTTGGGTCACCAGCTGGCACACCACTATGCGATAAATTAAACTTAACATATCGATAGCCGTTGCTGGCAAAATACCTGGCTACTAAATTATGGGCGCCCCAATCTTTAAAGCCTTTAAAGCCGTGTACAAAAAGTATAATGGGCGTATTTGGGTTTTTCTCATCGAAAGTAATATCACCGATAATTAATTTTCCGTCTGAACCGCTAAGGCTAAAATTGCTTTGTGTAATCATAATTTAAGATAATTGGTATAAAATATAAACCTACGAAATCTAATTTTGTTGTGTGTTTTTAAGAGAGATAGTCATTTCGACTCTAGCGCAATCCCGAATGTTCGGGAGAGAAATCTATTTTTAATAACTATATATAGATTTCTCCACTGCGGTCGAAATGACGTGGTTTTAAAAAGAAAACCATTAATAAAACCGGAGACTGGTGTTATCTAAACCCGATAGCAGTGAAAATACTTTTTGGTACAGCGCTTCGACAGTTTCATGCTGACAATCGCAAAAAGATTGTAACGAATAGCGGGACTAACATTAAAATGAAACACAGGTTTTGCTTTTCAAAAAAAATCAAACAGGTTTTTTGTAATAATACCATGCCCAGCCGATAAACAATAACTGAAAAGGCAACCTTGCCCACGCGATAAATGGCGTTACCGATATTTTGCCTAATAGGAACGGCGCTTTCTGGATCATGTAAACGTGCGCAGGCAAAAATGCGATTAACATGAGTATAATTAGCACCGCCGCAACCTTTCTCGTCTTCCTAAACAACAATAAAATGCCCAGAACGATTTCTAATACTCCCGAAAAATAAATTAAAAAGCCAGGCGCAGGCAACCATTTCGGCATAATGCCGTAATATACTGCAGTGGATAAAAAGTGGTTACATCCAGCTAGAACATAGAAGATAGCATAAATCCAAAGAAAAATTGTGTAGATTGGTCTGTTTATCATGGTCAATAAGTATAGGTTAATCTTCGGTGTTGCTATTTAAAACCGTTCTAAATTAATGTAAATTACAGGTTAATGACAGTCACATGCGTTCACCGTGTTACTTTTGTATCCCGATAATAGTTAATAACGGAAGCACTTGGAATATTTAAAAGTAATAGCTTTTACGCATCACCACATCGACCTGAAATCTTTAGGGAAATTAGTTATTTGTGATCAAAGTTTAGATAGCAGGTTGAAGAATGTTCAGGCAGAGCTTCCCGTTAGCGAAATTTTCTATATTGGAACATGTAACCGTGTTGAATTTGTTTTCCTTACTAAAGAGAAAACCGATAAAGAATTTGTAACCAGATTCCTTACTGTTTTAGATATGGGATTACCTCCTGAGTTTATGGAGCGTTTTCTTGATAGTGTTTCTGTTTACGAGAATGAAGAGGCTTTTAACCATCTGTTAAGAACATCGTGCTCTTTAGAGAGTTTGGTGGTTGGCGAAAAGGAAATTCTTGCCCAAATCCGTAGGGCTTACGAAAATTGCCGCGATGCCGGGTTTACCGGAGATTATATGCGGATGATTATGGAACGGGTGGTTAAAACAGCAAAAGAAGTTTATACCCATACCAATATTTCAAAAAATCCGGTTTCTGTTGTTTCATTGGCTTACCGTAAACTGAAAGAATTAAATATGTGCGGCAACTCGCGTATCTTAATTATCGGTGCCGGCGAAACCAACCAAAATATTGCAAAATACCTTAATAAACATAAATACTCTAACTTTTCGATCTTTAACCGTACGCTTTCTAAAGCCGAAACTTTGGCCGAAGAGTTAAACGGAAAAGCTTACCCTTTAGCTGCACTTGAAGATTTTAATGAAGGTTTTGACGTGATCATTACCTGCACCGGTTCTACCGAAGCCATTATTAACGAAGAACTTTATGCCAAATTGCTTAATGGCGAAACCAGCAAAAAAGTAATTGTTGATTTAGCTATACCTAACGATGTTACACCTGCGGTTATCCACAATAACCTCGTACATTATATCGAAGTAGAATCGCTTAAAGAAGTGGCACGTAAAAACATCCAGGAACGTTATAACGAACTGGTACATGCCGAAGAAATCATCAGCAATAACATTACCGAGTTTTTCTCTGTTTTAAAACAACGCCGGATCGAACTGGCGATGCAGGAAGTACCAAGAAAGATTAAAGAAATCAAAAATACAGCCATTAATGGCGTATTTGCTGATGAAATTAGTCAGATGGATGAAGCCTCGCGTGAAGTTTTAGAGCGCGTAATGAATTACATGGAGAAAAAATACATTAGCGTACCAATGATAATGGCCAAAGAAATTTTGGTTAACCAACCTTAAATTTTTACCGCAAAGATCGGTAAGTTTAATTTTATTTTTCTGTCATCCTTGAACGAAATGAAGGACCTTTCTTCTATTAAGTAAACCCCGAAACCAATTCCATTGTCGTCATCCTGAACTTGTTTCAGTATCTTTCGTGCAATCAACTTACAATCCATATATTGTTCAACCACCATGTAACATGGTATTTGGATTTTATTTATTGGGGAGAGTTGTATTGCTTAGAGATTCTTCGCTGCGCTCAGAATGACAACCGATTGCCAAATGTCACAGAAATCCTTTAAATTCTCCCTTCTGTAACCTCACTGTCTCATTTTTAAACAATTCATGGTATAAACCACTAATTAAATTAAATTTGCAACTCATTTAACCTTTATAGTGAAGAAATTAACCATCGGAACACGCGGTAGCGACCTGGCATTATGGCAAGCAAATCATATAAAAGATGAATTGGCGGCCATCGGAATTGAAGCAGAAATAAAAATCATTAAAACACAGGGCGATAAAATCCTGAATTTAAGATTGGATAAACTGGAAGGTAAAGGCTTTTTTACCAAAGAACTGGAAGAAGAGCTTTTGGGTGGAACAATCGATTTGGCGGTACATTGCCTCAAAGATTTACCCACTACTCATCCTGAAGGATTGGTTATTGCCGCTTTGCCACCACGTGAAGAAGCAAGTGAATATCTTTTGATTTTAAAGGATTGCGTTGATGTTTCGCAGAAACTTTCGTTAAAAAAAGGTGCAATGGTAGGTACTTCATCTAACCGCCGTAAAGCGCAGTTGTTGGGGTTACGTCCTGACTTGGAAATCGTAGACCTTCGCGGAAATGTACCCACCCGTATTCAAAAACTCCGCGATGAAGATTATGATGCCATATTAATTGCCAAAGCTGGTGTGAAGCGCTTAAATCTTGATGTGAGCGATTTACATGTAGAAGAATTGGAAACTACAGCGTTTATACCTGCACCTGCACAGGGTGCCTTAGCGATCCAGATCAGGGAAAATGATGCCGAACTTTTTGAAGCACTTCAAAAACTGCACGACCCTGAAACTGCCGAAACCGTAAATGTTGAACGTAAAGTGTTAAACCTTTTCGAAGGTGGTTGCCACATGCCTTTAGGCTGTTATTGCAAAAAGGAAAACGGAAAATTCGAAATCTGGACTTCAAAAGCAGAAACCGCCGATCATTTTCCGGAACGTTTGTTTTTGCGTGCCGATACCACAGAAGGTTTAGCAGAAAAAATTGTAGCCAAGTTTAATGTAGAGAGAAAAAAACCGGCAAAAGTTTTCATCTCGCGCGAAATTGGCGAACACAGTTATTTCCGTAGGGCATTAGAAAATAATAATATAGAAATAGAAGGGCGTTCGTTAATCCGCACGTTCCCGATTGTAACGGTTTTAGACCAGTTTATTTTAAGGAATATTGATTGGATTTTCTTTAGCAGCCGCAACAGTGTTGAATATTTTTTTAATTTAAAACCTGTACTGCCAAAGAAAACAAAATTTGGTGTAGTAGGAAGGGGATCGGAAGACGCATTACGTAAATTTGGCCATATTGCCGATTTTGTTGGCGAGAGTGGCGATATTACCGAAGTGGCAGAAGATTTTGCAAAGTTGGTTGGTGGACAGCAAGTGCTGTTTCCAAGAGCGCAGGATTCTTTACAGTCGATCCAGAAATCGTTGCCAGCCGATGCTAAAATAATCGATCTGCCGATTTACGAAACCGTAATAGAAGATGATATTGATCAGAGTTATGCTGATGTGTTGATTTTTACCAGTCCATCAAATGTAGATGCTTATTTCGCCGATAATTTATTAGAACCCGGTCAGCAGGTAATTGCCATCGGAAACTCTACAGGCAAGAAATTTGACGAAATGGGTGTAAAATATGCTTTACCCTATTCACCTGATGAAATTGGATTAGCTGAGGCGGTGTTTGGGATAGAAGTAAGGTAGGCTTGAGGTGAAAGGTTTAGGGTGTAAGGTAAAAGGCAGAAAGTTGAAAGACTAAAGTGCAAAGCTTATTGCCCTCGTCGTAAAATCATCTCTAAGTCCAAAAAATCTGTGTAATCAACCCGAAGGAAAAATTAAAAAGATATTCAAGTCTTGATAATCGATACTATTATCTCGATACTTTAAGTCTTGATACTAAATACTTGATACTAAAAAAATGTTAAATCGTCCACGTAGATTAAGGAAAAACCCATTGGTGAGAGAGATGGTAGCCGAAACCCGGTTATCGAAAGATATGTTTGTGTACCCTTACTTTGTAGTGCCAGGCAATAACGTTACCCATGCCATTGATGCCATGCCAGGCGTAAACCACTATTCGGTTGATACTTTGGTAAAAGATGTTGAAGCCGGAATGAAAAAAGGGCTCAACAAAATCATGCTTTTTGGTGTGGGGGATGAAAAATCGGAAGATGCAAAATCTGCCTATCACGATCATTCTCTGGTTCCAACGGCTGTTCGCGAGTTAAAAAAACAATTTGGCGACGATTTATATGTAATTACCGATGTTTGCGTTTGTTCTTACACCACACATGGGCATTGCGGTATTTTAGAAAACGATTACGTTCAAAACGATAAAACAGTTGAAGTAATTGCTAAAATGGCTTTAACGCATGCCGAAGCTGGTGCCGATATGTTTGCCCCGTCTGACATGATGGATGGACGTATCGAAGCCATGCGTAACCTTTTAGATGAGAATGGTTTTGTAAATGCGGCCATCATGAGCCACGCTACTAAATTTGCTTCTGCCTATTACGGTCCTTTTAGAGAGGCTGCAGATTGTGCACCTAGTAGAGGTGACAGAAAAGCCTATCAGATGGATTTCAGAAACCCATTGGAAGCCTTACGCGAAGCCGCTTTGGATGAACAGGAAGGAGCTGATGTATTAATGGTAAAACCAGGGTTGGCCTATTTAGATATTATCCAACGGTTAAAACAAGATACCAACCTGCCGATTGCCGTTTACAACGTATCGGGCGAATACTCCATGGTAAAAGCTGCCGCAGAACGCGGGTGGATAGACGAACAAAAAGTAGTAATGGAAACCATGCATGCCTTCGCCCGTGCAGGTGCAAGTATTATTACCACTTACCATATTAAAGATATTTTAAATAACGACTGGCTTTAAGGTGGAAGGTTGAGGGTTTAAGGCTTAGGGTTTTCCTTGCTAATCTGATATTTCCATTTCATAAATAACAAATAGGTATTTAGTGTTTTATAAGTTTTGGCTTTTGCCTTAAACCTTAAACCTTTTACCTTATACCTTAACAAAAATGTTAGATTCATTAAAAAAAATGTTTTCAGGCAACGAAGCCGATATACCGGTAAATACAGGAAGTAAACCTGATATTTCGAGGGTAAAATCTGCCGAACTGTACGAGAAATCAAAAACGTATTTCCCGGGTGGGGTAAACTCTCCGGTAAGGGCTTTTAAATCGGTTTATGGTACACCACTTTTTATCGAAAAAGGTGATGGCTGTTACATCTGGGATGCCGATGGTAACCAGTTTATCGATTTCTGTGGCAGTTGGGGACCGTTAATTTTAGGACATAACAACCCTAAAATCCGCGAAAAAGTTGCCGAAGTAATGCAGAACGGAATGAGCTTTGGCGCACCAACAGCGTTGGAAAATGAACTGGCCGAGCTGATTATCAAAAATAACCGTTTTGTTGAGAAAATCCGTTTTACCAGTTCAGGTACCGAAGCGGTAATGTCGGCAATACGTTTAGCGAGAGGTTTTACCGGCCGCGATAAAATTTTAAAGTTCGAAGGCTGTTACCACGGTCACAGCGATTCGCTTTTGGTTAAAGCAGGTTCTGGGTTGGTTACTTTTGGCGAAACTTCTTCTGCCGGTGTGCCAAAATCTTTTGCCGAAGAAACCATCGTCGTGCCTTTAAATGATAAAACTGCTATTGAACAGGCTTTTGCCCAGTTTAAAGATCAGATTGCTGCGGTAATTATCGAAGGAATCCCTGCAAACAATGGATTAATCATGCAGGATGAAGAATATATTCATTTCTTGCGTAAAATATGTACTGATAATGGTTCACTATTAATTTTTGATGAAGTGATTACCGGTTTCAGGATTGGTTTTGAAGGTGCGGCTGCGCATTACGGCATTACACCTGATATTGTTACTTATGGTAAAATTATAGGTGGAGGTTTACCTGTTGGCATGTACGGCGCACGTGCTGAAATTATGGCGCATATTTCGCCTGACGGTGGGGTGTATCAGGCAGGAACCTTATCCGGAAATCCTGTGGCCATGGCCGCAGGTATTGCAACCTTAACAGAACTCAACAAATCAAGCTTTTACAAAGATTTAAATACTAAAGCACAAGAATTTGTTGCCAGTATCCAACGTTTTGCAACTGCACGTAATTATAAATTTAAGGTATTTACCATTGGTTCTATCTTCTGGTTTGCTTTTACCGATAAAGATAAAATTCAATCGGCTGATGATATTGATGCCAGCAGCATGGAAAAATTCAAAATAATGCACCGTGAGTTACTAAATAGAGGAATTTATTTAGGCCCATCGGGATATGAAGTTGGTTTCGTATCTTCAGCACATACTAAGATTGAATTGGAGAAAGCGAAACGTGCTATATTTGAGGCATTGGATTTAGTGTTTAAGAAATAAAGTTTACTCGCAATGACGAATATAAAATGATCTGTGTAATCAACCCGAAGGAAAAATCGACGAATGAAGAAATCAATTATCATATTTTACGCATTATTGCTTTACGCATTGATTCAGCTCATTTCCTGGGGTACACTGGTAGTGCGTTTGCAGCCAAGCCGCATGACAATGATTATGGGTGAGGGATCTGTGTTTTTATTTTTGCTCTGTATTGGCGGATATTTCCTTCATCAATCCTTAAAACGTGAAGACAAATTAAGAGAACAGCAACAGAATTTCCTGATGTCAATTACACATGAGTTAAAGTCTCCTTTGGCTGCTATAAAACTTTCTATCCAAACCATTGTTAAAAGAGATTTGGATAAAGCGCGTCAAACTTCGTTGCTTAATAATTCGTTAAAAGATATAGAGCGTTTGGATGACTTAGTTGAGAATATGCTTTTGGCGACCAAGATTGAAAACCGTTCTTACACCTTTCCGAAAGAGGAATTTAACTTTTCTGAACTGGTTTATAAAATTACCGATCGTTTGCAGGTTCACTCTTGTGGTAACGAACAATTGATTAGTGCCCAAATTCAGCCAAATTTGCAGATTATGGGTGACAGATTTGCCTTATCGTCAGTGGTAACCAATTTAATTGAAAATGCAGTAAAGTATTCTAGTCCTTGTGACGAAATAAATGTGCATTTAAATGATATAGACGGTCATATTCACTTAAGTGTGATCGATAAAGGTCCGGGTATTTCAGATGCCGAAAAAATGTTGATATTTGATAAGTTTTACCGCGTTGGTAACGAGAATGTCAGAAAAGCGAAAGGAACAGGTTTAGGCTTGTTTATTGTGAAAGAGGTTTTACAATACCATGATGCAGATATTACAGTAAAAGACAATCTGCCTCAAGGAAGTATTTTTGAAGTAACATTTAGTTAATCTCAATTATGTCACAAAAATTAAGAATTCTATTGGTAGAAGACGAGGATCACTTGTTAGATGCTATCAAATTAAACCTCGAACTTGAGGGTTATAAAGTTCACGCCGTTAAAGATGGCAAAACCGCTCTTAAAATTTTTAAAGAAGAACGCTTTAATCTAATCATTTTAGATGTAATGTTGCCTGAGATGGATGGTTTCCAGGTTTGCGAAACAATCCGTTTAGAGAATGCAGAAGTTCCGATTATGTTTTTAACAGCTAAAAACACTTCGGAAGACCGTGTTTTAGGTTTGAAAAAAGGAGCTGACGATTATCTGGTTAAACCATTTAACTTAGAAGAATTAATTCTTCGTGTTGGTATTCTGGTTAAACGCAGTTTAAAATCTGATGATTTAAAAGAATTAAATTCTTACAAAATCGGCGATAAAACAATCTATTTTAACTCTTTCGAATTGAAACATGATGATGGCACCATCACACCGTTAACCAAAAAGGAAACGATGTTGTTGAAATTATTAATTGAGCGTAAAAACGATGCCGTTTCAAGAGAGCAGATTTTAGAAACCGTTTGGAATTACGATGTTTATCCATCAACCAGAACGATCGATAACTTTATCTTAACGTTCCGTAAGTATTTCGAACCAGATCAAAAAAATCCGGTTTATTTTCATTCCATCCGTGGGGTAGGTTATAAATTTACCGACAGTCATTAATGTACAATAACAAGGGCAGGTATGCTTTAATGGCCGTTTTTGTGCTGGCTGCATTGGTTTGTGTTTTTTACAATCAATATCAGCTGGCTGCCGTTTCAGGTATTTTATTTGCCTTTGTAGTTTGGAGCCATTTCAAACATGGTTCGGTATTAATGGCATCTAAGCATTTCAAAAATAACGAATTTGGTAAAACTAAGGTTTTATTGGCCGAGGTAGCAAAGCCAGAGCGTTTAGCGAAGAGCAGAAGGGGTTATTACGAATTTATGCAGGGTAATATGGCCCTAAAAGAACAGGATTACGATAAAGCCGAATATCATTTTCAGTTGGCCAGTCGTTTTCCAGTAGGAGGTAAGAATGAAAAATCCTATGTACTGATCCATTTGGCTAATCTTGCTTTGCGGAAGAAAGATAGAGAAAGGGCAGAAGCTTATACCAAATTGGCCAAAGATTTAGCCGAAACACAACGATCGAAAGATATTATCGTTAAAATTGAAAAAGAAATAAGTAAAATATAATAGAAATATTGTCATTTTGAATAACGAAGCACCAGTTTAGGAATAAAAAGGTACTTCGTTTTTTTTTTATTTATACCTTTGCAAAATTAAAATTTTAGCCCACTCGTTATGCTGAACTTGATTCAGCATCTTTTTTGCTATTAAGACCCTGAACTAAATTCAGGGTGACGTGACTAAGGAACACCAAATACAAAACATGAAGAATAATTTATTTTTAGACGCTGCATTTTCAAAACAAACCGAACGCCCACCAGTATGGATGATGCGTCAGGCAGGTCGTTTTATGCCACAATATTGGGAAATTAAAAACAAATACTCTTTTTTAGAGATGTGTAAAACTCCTGAAATTGCGGCTGATGTAACGATGTTGCCCGTTGATTTGTTGGATATTGATGCCGCTATTTTATTCTGTGATATTCTGGTAACCGGAGAGGCTATGGGCGGAGATTTGAGTTTTACTCAAGGTATTGGCCCTAAGTTTGCCAACCCGGTGCGTAATGCGCAAGACATCGAAAACTTAAATGTTGATTGTTTAGATGAGTTACAATATGTAGCTGATGCCATTAAAGTGATTCAACAACGTTTAAATGGAAGCATTCCTTTAATCGGTTTTGCTGGTGCACCTTTTACCGTAATGAGTTATTTAATTGAAGGCGGTTCATCTAAAGATTTTAAATTAACCAAACTCTTTATACACAACCAGCCAGCGTTGGCACACAAACTTTTGGCTAAAATTGCAAAAGTAACGGCCGATTATTTAAACCTTCAGATTGCTGCAGGTGTTAACGCTGTTCAAATTTTCGACAGTTGGGCACTTGCCCTATCATGGAACGATTACCAGGAGTTTTCTCACCGTTATATCCAGGAAATTATTGCCAACCTAAATAGAAAAGATATCCCTGTGATTTCTTTCTGTAAAGGAAGTTCGGTTTTTGCTCCGATTATGGCAGAAGCTAAACCAGATGTAATTTCAGTGGATTGGAATGCCGATTTATTGAACATTAAAAATGCTTTGCCAAAAGGTATTGCCGTACAGGGAAATTTAGATCCACATATTTTATATGCCGATAAAGCAGTAATTAAAGCACAGATCCATAAATTGTTCGAACGCATGCGTGGTACCGAAGGTTTTATCTTCAACTTAGGTCATGGTATTATGCCTGATATTCCTTTCGATAATGTGAAGTATGCTATTGATGTGGTTAAGGAGTTTAGGTATTAACTGAATCATTTGATTTTTGTATATTAGCTTTATAACTCAAATAGCATGACTGTTAAATCGTTAAATGATGAGGATAAGCTGCCAATTAAACAATTAATTAAAGCAGTTAATAAGAAGATGGAAGATGTTCTAAGGGTTGTTGATGCTTTAAATTTAGGTAGAACTGAAGTGAAAGCAGATGGCGTTTATAGAACATTTAATAATGGTGATGTTGTTAAGATAGCAGAAGGTAATTTTAAAAGAAGAAGAGTTTCTGTAAAAAGAATTAAGCTTTTTTAATGCCCAAACAGCCCAAATTAAGGATTTTTGCAGGACCAAATGGTTCTGGTAAAACTACTTTGTTTGATTCTATAAAATCAAGCTATTTCTCGACCCGGATTTTTGTTAATGCAGATTTATTGGAAGAAGAATTTACGAAGAAGAATTTTTTAAACTTATCTAATTTTGAAATCGACGCTACTAATAAAGTTTTTGAATCGTTTTGCTTTAAAAATGGACTTTTCATAAAAGCTGGATTTAACAAAAAGACTTGGAACTTGGCTGTAAGAGAAAATGTTATTGTTAAAGCCATATCTAGCTCAACAATTTATAATTCTTATCATTTTGCCATTATCGCTGACTTTATTCGATACTCATTAATTGAAACTAAAAAGTCATTTAGCTTCGAAACGGTATTTTCACACCCCTCAAAATTAGATCTTATTGATTTTGCTCATCTTAATAATTATAAGGTATATCTTTATTTTATTGGTACAGAGACACCAAAGATGAATGTAGAACGTGTAAAGGATCGGGTTTTGAAAGGCGGCCATTTAGTTGATGCAGAAAAGATTGAGAAGCGCTATTTTTTGACAATGGATTTATTAATTGATATGCTTAAAAAGGTAGATCAAACTTATCTTTGGGACAATTCTGAAACACAGAATTATGTTGGCGAAATTTGTGATGGGATATTAGATCTACAACTTACCGATATCCCAAATTGGATTGACACCTATATCTTGAATAAAATTAAATAATGATAGAAACCCTATTGCCATACTACCACTATTTCCTTGCAGTACACATCGTATTTGTAATCAGCTGGATGGCAGGACTGTTTTATATCCTTAGTCTTTTTATTTACCACACCGAGGCTAACGATAAACCCGAACCTGAAAAAAGTATCCTCCAGAAACAGTTTGTTAAGATGGAAGCTACTTTATGGAAAATTATTGCTACCCCGGCAATGATTATTTCTGTTTTGGCCGGAGCATCCATGTTAACTTTGAACCAGGGTTTGTTACAAATGAATTGGATGTGGGTTAAGCTGGGTTTTGTTGTTGGCTTATTGATTTATCATTTCATTTGCCAAAACATCGTTAAACAGCTTAAAAACAATCAGTATAAGCTAACGAGCTTTCAGTTGAGGTTATGGCGCGAGTTGGCGACGATTTTTATGATCGCCATTGTGTTTGTGGTGATTCTTAAAAATGCAATTAACTGGATTTACGGTTTAATTGGTATAATGGGTGTAGCGATGGCCATTATGATTGCAGTTAAACTGTACAAGAATTACCGTTTGAGAAAATAAGTTAAAAGCTGAAAGACCAAAGATTAAAGTAATGGGCCTTGGTGGTCAACCCATATTAACTTTGTTTCCTTTTCGTCAACTTGTATGGGCTTCCTGATACTTGATACCCGATACTTGATAATTTAATAAAAAACTATTCTAAATTTGGGCGATAAAATCCAAGCACATGTTTACAAACACAGGTCTGAAAAAGTCCTTACTCTTAATAGCTTTTCTTTTCAGTTCTTATTTTGCTTCGGCACAGTTTAACCAGTCGGCTTTTGAAAACAGGATCCGCCCCGATAGCAGCTTAACCAACGAAGTTCACTTCAATTTTTACAATTTAAATTACGTCCGCAATTATGAATATACCAACGATTTTCACGATGGTTATACTTTGTACGGAACGCAGCTGCAACCACAGATCGTTTATTATGCACATCCAAATTTGGCCATCACGGCAGGGGCTTTTATCAGAAAGGATTTTGGAAGAAACGGAATTTCAGACGCGAAACCTTTGTTTAGTGTAAAATATCATAAAAGAAACCTTACCCTAATTTTTGGAAGTTTAGAAGGCAATATCCAACACAAATATATTGAGCCACTGTACGATTTTGAAAGAACCATAACTACACCGATTGAATACGGAACGCAGTTATTGGTAGAACGTAAGAAATTTACTTTAGATGCGTGGATTGCCTGGCAAAAAATGATTTACAAAGGCGACCCTGCTAAAGAAGAAATCATCGGTGGTTTATCGACCGAAAGTTTTTTAATTAAAAATGATGATTGGAAATTGAGTATCCCTGCACAGTTTTTGGCCTTCCACCAGGGTGGACAGATTGACGTGCTTAAAGAAATTCCGATTACGACCATGTTTAATGGCGCAACTGGTATAAAGTTACATAAAGATATCAATACCAATATTAAACAAGTATATACCGACAACTATATTGCCGTTTATAAAGATTTTTCTCCTGATAAAAGAAGGGCTTATCAGGGTGGTTTTGGCTTATGGCTAAATGCCGGGGTAGAAAGTAAATGGGGAAGTTTAGTGGCTTCTTACTGGAAAGGAAATAACTTTATTTCGATTAAAGGCATGCCATTGTACGAATCGGTTTCGGATAATTTGTATAGCCCGGGCTTGAAGCAAAGTGCGAGAAATATTGTTTCGTTGCGTTATGCTTACCAAAAAGAACTAATCCCACATTTATACCTTGATGTGCGTTTTGAGCCGCATATAGATCTTGATAACACTGATAAGCAACTTCAGTTTAATCATTCGTTCTTTTTAACCTATAAACAAGATTTTAAATTGTTTAAGGTGAAGAAAGGTGAGCGGTAAAAGGTGTAAGGTTTAGGGTGATTAAACTCATACCATTTCAAACCCCGTAGGTTTTAAAATCTACGGCGTTTATTATTTTTAAGCATTGCCTCTGTTTATAAACCCGATAGCAGTGATTCCGATTCTTCATCGGAAGTAACGAATAGCGGGATTGCTGCCCTCCATGAAATGCTGAACATCCATTTTCAAATAAAATCTATATCTTTCTTAAAAAAAAATATTTTAACTATATCTTGTTGATAGTCAGCTTGTATAATTCTGATTTTAACTTTATTTCATTCGTTCTTTTTAACCTATAAACAAGATTTTAAATTGTTTAAGGTGAAGAAAGGTGAGCGATAAAACGTGTAAGGTTTAGGGTGATTAAACTCGTACCATTTCAAACCCCGTAGGTTTTAAAATCTACGGGGTTTATTATTTTTAAGCATTGCCTCTGTTTATAAACCCGATAGCAGTGATTCCGATTCTTCATCGGAAGTAACGAATAGCGGGATTGCTGCCCTCCATGAAATGCTGAACATCCATTTTCAAATAAAAATCTATATCTTTCTTGAAAAATATTTTAACTATATCTTATTGATAATCAGTTGGTATAATTTTGATTTTAACTTTATTTAACTTTTTTTCTTTCCCCATGCAACCATTGTTTGTAATTGCTCATCTTCTATATACAAACACACAATGAAATTGACGCGAAGCTATACGATAAACGATTTGATGGAAGGCTGCCAAGCCGGCGACCGGAAGATGCAGGAGCTGCTTTACAAGCAAACTGCACCGAAGATGCTGGCCGTTTGCATGCGCTACGCCAAAGATAGGATGGAGGCGGAAGATGTGCTGCAGATGGGGTACATTAAAATCTTTCAAAAAATAAAGGAGTATAGGGGCGATGGGTCTTTTGAAGGCTGGATCAGGAGGGTGATGGTGAATACCGCGATTGAAAGTTACCGTAAAAATTTACGCAGCTTAAATGTGGTAGAAATAGATGAAGCTTACGAGCAACCCTCAACCGGATTTGATTTTGGAACTTTGGGGATGCAGGATTTAATGAAAGTGATCCAAAAGTTAGCAGATGGTTACCGCATGGTTTTTAACATGTACGCAATAGAAGGTTACTCGCACAAAGAAATTGGAGAAGCACTTGGCATCTCAGAGGGCGCAAGTAAATCGCAGTTATCGAGAGCAAGAACAATATTAAAAGAAGAAATTATAAAAATGGAGGGATTTGGTTATGCAACCTATACGGGATAAGGATTTTGATCAGTTATTTAAGGATGCTTTTGCTGATGCAGAGGTAACACCTTCCAAAGATTTGTGGAGCAATATTGAAAGTGAGATAGCTCCAAAGAAAAAAAGGATTATACCCATTTATTGGTTATCTGCCGCAGCTATATTATTGATTGCTACAGTTGGTATTTTGGTTTATCAACAGCAAAACGCCACCAGCGAGGGCAAACAATTGGCAAATAATACGATTGAAAAAGCTCAACCAGTAACACAGCAACCAATTGTTATCGATACTGTTGCTAAAGTAGTTGAGCCAGTTAAGGCTGTTACTCCGGTTTTACCCGTTCAAACTAGTCCAGCAATTGTTGTTGCAAAAACAAAGGTGAAACAAAGCATTAAGCCTGTTGTAGAAAAACAAACCATCATTACTGCACCTGAAATGCAAAAACAGGAAACAGTTGTGGCCAAGGTAGAAGAACCTAAAAAAGATATCAAAACAAAAATAGAAGAAGCGATTTTGCAGCCCAACGAAGAAATTGTTACCGCCAGTAATTTAACCGCCATTAAAACTGATGGCCCTATTAATGATAATGAGCAAAGCAATAAAAGTATCCGCAACATGGGAGACGTGATTAACCTCATTGTTAACAAAGTAGATAAAAGGAAGGATAAACTGATCCAATTCCGTACAGATGATGATGATTCTTCTCTATCGTCGATCAATATTGGCCCTTTTAAAATCGGTAAACGGAAGAAATAAAAATTTTCAGTTAACATGATCCAAACATTTAAACTTTACAACATTTATAACAATAAAACACGCATATGAAACGTCTAATATTTACAACACTTTTGGTAAGCGGACTTGCCGGTGTTATGGCTCCAGGGGCTTTTGCCCAACAAGATAGTACTAAAAAGAAAATAGATTATAGTGAAGGGCATGGCATTATGCTAAGAACTAAAACTACCGATTCAGCCAAAAAAGGCCGTTTTGTAGGCGGAATTACCTTCACAAGAATTGATTGGGGTTTCTCGAGGCTAATTGATAACGGAAGTTTTAACTTATCGCCAAATAACGACTTTTTAGATTACAAAGGTGGTAAAACCAGTACATTCTCTTTTGATATTTTACAGTTTGGCTATCGTTTTAACGCTAACTTTAAAGTGTATGTGGCAGGTGGTTTCGATTGGACATTGATCCGTTTGAGAAAAGATATCACCATTGCTAAAAACTCAAATGAATTTGTTTATACCGACCAATCGCCGATACATTTTTCTAAAAACCGTTTCTCGAGCAGTTATGTACATATTCCACTTAATTTTGAGTTCCGTACCAAAGAGAACAAAAACAGCAAAAGATTTTATCTGGTGTTAGGTCCGGAGGTAAGCTTTTTGTTAAACGGAAAAATTAAACAGATCAGTGATGAACGTGGTAAAGAAAAACAATATGATAGCTACCACTTTCAATCGGTTCGTTACGGAGGTACTGTTCGGTTTGGTTACGGAGGTATAGGCTTGTTTACCAAATATTACTTTAACGATATGTTTACCACCTCTCAGCAGGCAGGCTTAAAGAATATGAGCTTCGGGGTTACTTTCGGGTTAAACTAACCCCTAAATCCCCTAAAGGGGGCCAATTAATCGCTTTTAAGACAAAGAGGCAACACACAAATAAACAGATCCTGTTTCGGTTAGGCGAGACAGGATTTTTGTTTTATAATGTTTTTAGAAACATTGTAGGTGTTAACACGCTTAACTTGCTTTTTTTGTAGTCTTTGATATTTCGCGTGACTATCGCATTAATTGATCCATGGTTTTCAGCCGAAAAATTTTGGAGTGCATCTTCGAAATCTGTGAACTCAGAATCAATAGCTTTAATAATAGCATTTTTGTCTATTATTATCACGTCCAAGAAAACTAACAGCTGTTTAAAATCAGTCATAATCATTTTGTGTTGAAAATGTTTTCTTAGAAGGTAATAAGTATTTGATATTATTAAACCTGTTACAAATCCTTTTACCTGTCTTTTTTCACAAGCGCTTAAAATTTTAATAGATTCATCAAGAAATGGTTTTCTTTGAAGAAAAAAGTCGAGAAGGACGTCAGAATCAATAACAATATTACTCATTGTCCCAATATTTTTTATATTTCTCGTCTCTGATTTTTGATAATTCTTCTTTATAATCATAGTCTTTTGGCAAGTCTACTTTTGGACGATTCATCATCAGTGATTTAACTATAGGAGAAAGCTCATCATCTTTGCTCACAACTTCTTCCTTTTTGGTTACAGCTTTTAAATAATTCTCTACTACTGCAGATAAGCTCCTGCCTTGCTGTTCTGCATAAGCTTTTGCCTGTTTAATAACAGACTTATCTATCGTTAAAGTTAACTTAGTGTTCATGGTCTTATAATTACCGATATCAAAATATATTAATATAAAGATACGTAGATGTTTTTGTACGTGCAAAAATAAAATATAACACACGTGTAATTTTATTTTACCTTAAACCTTCCACCTTAAAACCCTCCACCTTTTTCTTATCTTTACCAAGTGAGCAATACCCTAATCAGCGTTAAAAATTTAACCAAGCAATATCAGGCAGAACAGGCCGGTGGCATTAAAAATGTAAGTTTCGAAATCAAAAGAGGCGATGTGGTAGCCATTATCGGCGAGAGTGGCAGTGGAAAATCGACTTTACTGAAATCAATTTATGGATTGTTAAAAACAGATGAAGGCGAAATCTTTTTCGAAGATCAAAGGGTTAAAGGTCCGGATGAGCAGTTAATCCCTGGCCACAAACAGATGAAAATGGTTACGCAGGATTTTTCGTTAAATATTTACGCAAAAGTTTACGATAATATTGCCTCACAATTATCGAATACCGATCTCAAAACCAAAGCCGAAAAAACCCTTCAGATGATGGAGCACCTTCGGATTTTACCGCTCCAAAATAAAAAGATCATCGAACTGAGCGGGGGAGAGCAGCAGCGTGTGGCCATAGCAAAAGCCATGGTGGCCGATACGCAGGTTTTACTCCTGGATGAACCCTTTAGTCAGGTTGATGCCTTACTTAAAAACCAGCTACGTGCAGATATTAAACGGGTGGCTTCGGAAACCGGTGTGACTGTGATTTTAGTTTCGCACGATCCTGCTGATGGTTTATTCCTGGCAGACCAGTTACTCATTCTGAAAAATGGCGAATTGTTGCAGACTGGAAAACCAGCTGATATTTATCAAAATCCCAAACACATTTATACCGCTCAGATTTTAGGCAATGCCGTGGTTTTATCGAGAGCAGATGCGGAAAAAATTGGGTTGAAAACGCAAAAAGATTCGATAGTATTTTATCCTGAATGGGCTGAAATAAACAGTAACTGGACCAGCAGACGTTTTGAAGTGAAAGATGTTTACTACAAAGGTTTTTACGATGAACTGCTTTTAGAACGAAATGGTGTAAACATCCGTGCCTTGCAGTTGAACAGGGGAGAGCATAAAAAAAGCGACTACGTTCAATTGAACATTAGTCGCTTTTTAGCGTTTTAAATATTTTTTCTTTACGTTACATTTTCTGCAGCAACTAATACAACTTTTACACGAATTGTATTGGTTGGGGGTGGTCCGTAGGAGTAAATACGGATTGAACCCGGATATATATCGTATCCATAGCTTTGGTTATAATTAGGTATTTGAAAATAGCCGCTCGAATTAACTCCATCGGTTGAAATATAAACCAAAACTCCTTCATCTTGAACATTGATATTATCAATTTCATTTGCATTTAAGTCGACATAATAAATGTTTGTAGATCCTGATAAGATTCTCCAGGTATTAGCCGGTTTATCGAATATAATCGTTCGATTTGGAGTAGTTTGATTAATAACTGGATCTTTTTTGCAAGAAGCCAGACCTAGTGTGGCAATGCAAAGCATTAGGATGGTAAGTTTTTTCATGTTGATTAGTGTTTATTTGTGTGTGTGATCTACCTATTACAAATCTTTTGCCAAAAAATTATTATTAGACAATTATGGATTAATTATTGTGCAACAGATTAAATACACAACATGTTGAAACCTTATTTTTTATAATATGAAGCTCTTTTTCCGTCTCTTACCCTGGCTAATTTTAATTGTTGCAGGCTACTTATTCGTCTCTAAAAAGTTTAGCATTAACACCTCTGTTGAAAGCAAACACCAGCTTCTGGTAGAGAAAATCGAGACCATTGGCAAATTGGAGCTGGTGAGGTACCAGATCAGCGATGTTTTGGAACACAAAAATAAAACAGATTTTTTACCCGAAGCCAGTGTTTTATTGATTGTAAAAGCCGAAGCGGTAGGTTGTATTGATCTTACCAAAATTACCCGCGAAGATATTAGCATTGATGCGGACACTGCTGTAGTAAATTTACCACAGCCAGAAATCTGTTATGTAAAAATCGACCATAAAAACTCACGCGTTTACGATACAAAAATGGCTTTCTTTCGCGAGGCTGGTTTGGTAGATGAAGCTTATAAAGCTGCTGAAAGACAGGTAACTGCCGAAGTGAATAAATCGAGTATTTTAGCACAAACTAAAACCAACGCCACAACGGTGCTTAAACCGATTGTTGAAGGCTTAGGGTATAAGAATGTGAGGTTTACTTTTGAGTAGGGGATATACCCAACTTTCCGACTTCGGACCTCCGTCTTATTTCAAAAAATCTGCTCGATGTGGATTAAAAATATCGATTAATAAACCGGCTTCCAAACATACTACGCCATGAAAAACGTTTGATGGGGCAAAGAAAACATCGCCTTCATTTAGTGTTTTCTTATCATCGCCCATGCTTACTTCAAAACTGCCTTTGGCCACATAGCTCATTTGAAGGTGAGGATGGTTATGGATTGAACCAATGGCATCTTTTTCAAATGATACTTTTACTAGCATGAGGTTATCATCGTAAGCCATAATTTTGCGTTTCACGCCTGCACCTAAATCTTCCCAATCAATATCGCTGTCAGAAATTAATGTTTTGTTGCTTAAGTCTTTGAAATTCATTTTTATGATAAAATTATATACTCTATCGGCATTTCGACTGGATCTAACCGATTTTTTATCGGTAGCGGAATGGAGAAATCTTTCTTTTAGCATTTAATTAAACAACTTAACGGATTTCTCGACTTCGCTGCGCTCCGCTCGAAATGACGGACATATCTCTGCGGTTACACTATTAAACCAAATATTCAAACAAAGTCTGGTCTTGGTTCAGCTCAATAATTTCAAATTTAAAATCTTTCATGCGTTGTAATAAACTTGCATAATCATTTTTATTAGAAAGCTCGATACCAACCAATGCAGGACCATTTTCTTTATTCGTTTTTTTAATAAACTCGAAACGGGTAATATCATCCTGCGGACCTAAAACCTCATTTACAAATAATTTTAGCGCACCTGGTCTTTGCGGGAAACGTACGATGAAATAATGTTTCAGGCCTTCGAAAAGTAAAGATTTCTCTTTAATCTCTTGCATGCGCTCTATATCGTTATTTCCACCGCTTACTATACAAACTACTGTTTTTCCTGTAATCTGGTCTTTAAGCTGATCTAATGCAGCCACAGAGAGTGCTCCTGCAGGTTCAACTACAATTGCATCTTCATTATACAATTTTAAAATGGTGGTACAGATTTTTCCTTCCGGGATTAAATGCATTTGATCCAGCAACTCTTTGCAATATTCGTAGGTAATATGGCCGATGCGTTTTACAGCAGCACCATCCACAAAACGGTCTATTTCTTCCAGGGTAAAAGGACCGCCAAATTCCATTGCCGTAACCATTGATGGTGCACCCAGCGGTTCAACCCCAACCAATTTTACCTCTGGTTTAACCGTTTTCATGTAAGCACTTACACCCGATGCTAAACCGCCTCCACCAACCGGCATTACAATCATATCCAAATCTGGCAGATCTTCGTAAATTTCTACACCAACCGTTGCCTGGCCTTCAATTACTTTTTCATCATCAAAAGGAGGAATAAAAGTGGCTGATTTTTCTGCGCTGTAAGCCAAAGCTTCTTTCAAACAATCGTCGAAAGTATCGCCAACTAATATCACTTCCACGCTATCGCCGCCAAACATATAAGTTTGTTTAACCTTTTGTTTGGGGGTAATCTCCGGCATAAAAATAACGCCTTTAATGCCGAGTTTTTTACACGAATACGCTACACCTTGTGCATGGTTACCAGCACTTGCACAAACCACACCGTTAATTAATGCATTTTGAGGTAACGAACTGATTTTATTGTATGCACCACGCAATTTATAAGAGCGTACAATTTGAAGGTCTTCTCTTTTTAAATAAATATTGGCATTGTAATGAGCAGAAAGTCCGGCGTTAAACTCCAAAGGCGTACGTTTTACCACGCCCTTTAGTCGTTGCGATGCAGATTGAAAATCTAGCGTATTTGGTGTTGTAGTATTCATTGTTGTAGTATCAAGTAGAGAGAATCTAGTATCAAGACTGATATTCTCTTATATTTTTTTGTAAAGCAGGGTTTGGTGTTCCATCGGTTGCAGCCGCCCTGCTTTACATTTTATTCCGCTGCGCTTCATGCCCATTTCAATCAGGTTTAGAGAGCAATGTTTGTGTTTCAAACTTAAATCCTCCTCCTGCCACCTCCAAAGGACATCCCTCAAAGCTTTTAAAGCAATTCGGCACTTGCTTTTAGCTATAGTCTTTAACTTTTCAGCTTTACGCTAAATGCATCGCAACCAATTGATTTAAATCGTGATCGTTAATGCCCTGTTTGCCATCGGCTAAAACCAAAAATTGTTTGTAAACAATATCTAAATGATCTTTTTCCAATTTATGGCCTAAACGATCTAAATGGTGTTTTAAAGCATGGCGGCCACTTCTTGCGGTTAATACAATGGTCGCATCAGGGAAACCAACATCTTCCGGTTTAATAATTTCGTAGTTTTCGCGGTTTTTCAAGAAACCATCCTGGTGGATACCTGAACTGTGTGAAAATGCATTTCCACCAACAATTGCTTTATTTGGTTGCACGGGCATATTCATCTGGTTTCGTACCATGTGGCTCATTTCATAGAAACGGGTTGTATCAATCTGGGTATTTAAGCCTAAAATTTTGTGTGTTTTCAAAATCATGACGACTTCTTCCATAGAGGTATTACCTGCACGTTCTCCGATGCCGTTAATGGTACATTCTACCTGACGGGCGCCATTTTGTAAGCCTGCTATCGAATTCGCTGTAGCGAGGCCTAAATCATTATGGCAGTGCACAGAAATAATGGCCTGATCGATATTTTTTACGTTTTCTTTCAAAAAAAGAATTTTCGAACCATATTGGTCTGGTAAGCAATAACCATTTGTATCCGGAATGTTTACCACAGTTGCACCGGCAGCAATTACCGCTTCTACCATTTTGGCTAAAAATTCGATATCCGCACGGCCTGCATCTTCTGCGTAGAATTCTACATCTTCTACATATTTTTTAGCATATTTTACTGCATCTACTGCGCGCGCTAAAATATCTTCGCGGGTACTGTTAAATTTATGTTTAATGTGGAAATCAGATGAACCAATCCCGGTGTGGATACGTGGTCTTTTCGCATAACGTAAAGCATCTGCAGCAACATCGATATCGTTTTTATTTGCACGGGTTAAAGCACAGATAATTGGGTTGGTAACCGCTTTTGATAATTCGATTACACTGTTAAAATCTCCTGGACTAGATACCGGGAAACCAGCTTCAATCACATCAACACCTAAAAGTTCGAGCGATTTAGCGATTTCTACTTTTTGGTTTGTATCTAACTGGCAGCCTGGAACCTGCTCGCCATCACGTAAGGTCGTGTCGAAAATATAAACTTTGTTTGGGTCGTGAATCATAATCTTAAGTTTAGGAAGTGATTAATTTTTGTGATAAGAATTTTAATACTAATTTGCCCATTTCGGCTGTGCCCAAAACTTTAAACCGGTTTGTGTTTTGGTCAGCAATATCATGTGTTCTAAAGCCTTCTTTCAATACCTGATCGATGGTATCAACCAATAATTTGGCTTCTTCTTTTAGTCCGAAACCAATTTCTAACATTAATGCTGCCGATAGGATAGAAGCCAGTGGATTGGCTAAATCTTTGCCTGCAATATCGTGTGCTGAGCCGTGGATAGGTTCGAAGAAACCTGTGCTTTCGCCAACAGATGCCGAAGCCAGCATACCCATTGAACCTGCAATTTGCGAAGCCTCATCGGTTAAAATATCACCAAATAGGTTAGCAGTTAACACCACGTCGAATTTTTTAGGGTTTTTGATCAGCTGCATCGCGGCATTATCGATAAACATGTGCTCTGTTTCTACGTCAGGATATTGTTTTGCAATTTCCTGAACGGTTTCGCGCCATAAACGTGAACTTTCTAAAACATTTGCTTTATCTACCGAACATAATCTTTTGTTCCGCTGTTGAGCCGCTTGGTAAGCTTTGTGCGCAATGCGTTCTACCTCATAGCGATGATAAATCATTAAATCTGAAGCCGTATTACGGTCTTCAGAGCGGGTTTTTTCGCCAAAGTAAACATCACCTGTTAATTCGCGGAAGAACAAAATATCGGTTCCTCTTAAAATTTCCGGTTTGATGCTCGATGCCTGAAGAAGTTCATCAAATAGTAATATCGGGCGGAGGTTGGCAAATAAGCCCAGTTCCTTACGGATTTTTAAAAGGCCTTGTTCTGGTCTAACTTTTAAACTAGGGTCGTTATCATATTTGGCATGACCGATGGCTCCAAAAAGGATGGCATCACTTTGTCTGGCTTTTTCTAAAGTTTCATCAGGCAAAGGTTCACCAGTAACTTCGATGGCCGCATGGCCCATTAAAGCTTCTTCGAACGTAAATTCATGTCCAAAAATTTCGGCAATTTTTTCTAATGCTGCTTTCCCCCAGGTGGTAACCTCGGGTCCAATACCGTCTCCAGGTATTACTAAAATGTTCTTCTTCATTGTTGATTCCTCTTTCGCTACCGCCGTTTTTACCACAGATTTTTTCAGGATTTGTGGCTAATTTTGCATCAGCTTAATATTTCTGTGTTTAAACTTTCGACGACTTTTACTTCGCCTTTTTCTAACAATATTCTTTTTTCAATGCAGGTTGGCAGCTGCGATTCAAAGTGGCCAACGTAAATCAGGGTCATTCCATTGCTGCACAGCTCATCAACCAGCTGGTTGAAATATTTTGTTTGCTGTTGGTCTAAACCCTGACAAGGTTCATCCAGAATTAATAGTTCCGGATTTTTTATAATCGTCCGCGCTAATAATACCAATCGTTGTTTACCGAGTGGAAGTGCGGTTAATAATTCATTTTTGTTTTCGGCTAACCCAAAATATTCAATCAGCTCATCAACTTGTGTTCTTTTGGTATAAGGTAATTGCTGAAACAGGCCTACAGTATCGTAAAAGCCCGAAGCAATACATTTCCACACGGTTGAAGTGGCATCGAAGTACCAGTGAAACTCTGGCGAGATTAAACCAATGTGCTGTTTAATATCCCATATACTTTCGCCACTTCCACGCTTGTTGCCAAACAAATAAAGTTCGTTGGCATAAGATTGTGGGTGGTCGCCATTTATTAAACTCAATAAGGTGGATTTTCCCGAGCCATTATGGCCTTGTAATAACCATTTTTCGCCAGCTTTAACTTCCCAGTTGATGTTTTTTAGTACCTGTTTTTCGCCATAGCTGATGTTAACATCAACCATTTTTACCATATTAGTTGATGAATAAATCGGCGACTCCTTTAAAAAAGCAGGGATTTTCTTTTTGTATATTTCAGGTGGAAGGTCTTCAATTTTTCTTGAAAATGACGTTACAATCTGCCCGTCTATAATCTCTGCAAAACAATCGATGCTTGCAGGCAATTCGAAATCGTTGCAGATTAAAATTAATTGTACGCCTTCTTCCGTAATCTGATCCAAAAGCGTATTCAGATTTTTGCGCGATGCGGTATCCAAACCTGTATAAGGTTGATCGATAATCAACAATTGAGGTTTTAACCATAAGGCTTTAACCAACTGCAGCTTTTTATGCTCACCGCTTGATAATTCGATTAGCTGTGAGCTGGCAAAAGTAGCAAAACCAAGTGCTTCTAAAATGGGTTCAACCAAATCCAAATGAAGTCCTTTTTCTTTGCCATAAGCTACCAGTTCTGCATGCACTGTCAAAGTATCATTAGCCTGTAAACTGGTGTAGCGCTGCTGGTAATAAAAATTGGCAACACCTTCTAAATTTTTAAACTGGTACCAACTTTCTACAAATAAAACTTCGGCCGGTAATTTACTTTGGGCATCGTAATTGATTTCAATACTGCCTTGTGAAGGAATTAAACCCGCAATGGCTTTAGCCAAAGAAGTTTTTCCGCTGCCACTTTCACCCCATAAAACCCAGTTTTGGCACACATTTACTTCCCAATACAAATCCTTTAGCACCGCTTTATTGCGATAACTTAAGTTTAGGTTTTGTATGTAGACAAATGGTTTAAACATTATTTTGCCTGTTCAAATTCTTCAATTAATTGTTTTTGGTTTAAGATGAAATCGATATCATCATAACCATTAATCAGACATGATTTTTTGTAAGGATTGATTTCAAATGATTCCTGAGCGCCAGTTTCTACAATCGTAACTGTTTGATTTTCTAAATCAACTTCTAAGGCCGATTTTGGATTGTGATCAACCGCGTTGAAGATCTGCGTCAAAAACTCCTCGCTTACCTGGATTGGTAACAAGCCATTGTTTAAGGCATTTCCTTTAAATATATCAGCAAAAAAACTGCTAATTACCGCATCGAATCCTGCATCCTGAATGGCCCATGCGGCGTGCTCACGACTACTGCCACAACCAAAGTTTTTTCCTGCCACTAAAACCTGGCCACTGTAGGTTGGGTTGTTCATCACGAAATCAGCTTTAGGCTGGTTATCGTTTTCATAACGCCAATCGCGGAACAAATTTTCGCCAAAACCCTCGCGGGTGGTCGCTTTTAGAAACCTCGCAGGAATAATCTGGTCGGTATCGATGTTCTCTATGTTTAAAGGCACTACTGCCGATGTTAATTTTGTGAATTTTTTCATGTCAATTAGTATCAAGTAAGGAGTACCAAGTAGCAAAACTTGTATTCCATTTTTTATCTTTATTCTTTAAACCTTACAACCTTCCACCTTAACAAAGTGTTCAACTGTTGGAAAAGGATCATAAAAGTGATGTAATAACTTTTTCCAATCCTGGTACTTTGCCGATTCTCTGAAACCTTTGGTGTGCGCCTCCAGTGTTTCCCAGTTTACCAGCACGATATATTTATTTTCTACCTCTACACATTTTTGAAGCTGATGCGAAATATAACCTTCCATCGAAGAAATGATTTTTTGCGCTTCGTGAAAAGCTTTTTCAAAATCGGCCGATAATCCGCCTTTTACATTTAGTATGGCAACTTCTAAAATCATATATTTATTATCCGTCATTGTGAAGCAATCTACTTAGCCTTGCAATCGCATTAAGATTGCTTCGTGCCTCTCAATGACGATCAGGCTTGGCATTTAGCTTTTACCTTAAACCTTTAGCCTTCTACCTTATCTAACAAATCCCTTATATCGGTAATTTTTCCAGTTACGGCTGCAGCTGCTGCTGTAAGTGGACTGGCCAATAAGGTACGGGCATTTTGTCCTTGTCTGCCTTCGAAGTTTCTGTTCGATGTAGATACACAATATTTACCAGCCGGGATTTTATCTTCGTTCATTCCTAAACAGGCACTGCAACCCGGTTCGCGTAACTGGAAACCAGCGGCTTCGAAAATTTTATCCAAACCTTCGTTTATGGCCTGTTGTTCTACCTGTTTTGATCCCGGAACAATCCAAACGGTTACATTATCTGCTTTGCGTTTATCTTTAACAAAATCGGCTACTTCGCGTAAATCTTCAATGCGCGAGTTGGTGCAGCTTCCGATGAATACATAATCAACTGGTTTTCCAATCAATGATGAATCATCATCAAAGCCCATATAATCCAAAGCTTTCTGGTACGAAAGTTTTTCTTTTTCTGGTTGTGCACCAGTGGCCGGAATATGTTCCTGAATACCCATACCCATACCCGGGTTGGTACCATAGGTGATCATTGGCGCAATGTCTGCAGCATCGAAAGTTAACACACTATCGAACTTCGCATCGGCATCACTATATAATGTTTTCCAGTAAGCTAAAGCTTTATCCCACTCTTTGCCGGCTGGAGCAAATTCTCTTCCTTTAATGTAATCGAAAGTGGTTTGATCAGGTGCAATTAAACCACCACGTGCACCCATTTCGATACTCATGTTACAGATGGTCATGCGGGCTTCCATACTTAAAGCCTCGATTGCAGAACCTGCATATTCTATAAAATAACCTGTACCGCCAGCGGCAGAAATTTTGGCAATAATGTATAAGATGATATCTTTTGCACCTACGCCTTGTCCAAGTTCGCCATTTACCTCAATTTTCATGGTTTTAGGTTTCGACTGCAATAAACATTGCGTGGCGAAAACCTGCTCAACCTGCGACGTACCGATACCAAATGCAATGGCACCAAAGGCACCATGGGTAGAGGTGTGACTATCGCCGCAAACCATTGTTTTTCCCGGTAAGGTAATACCCAGCTCCGGACCGATAACGTGTACGATTCCCTGGAAAGGATGACCTAAGCCGTAAAGTTCTACTCCGAATTCTGCGCAGTTTTTAGTAAGCATGTCTACCTGATAACGCGAAAGCTCCTCTTTAATCGGTAACAACTGGTTTAAAGTTGGTACGTTATGATCGGCAGTGGCTACAGTTTGCTTTGGACGTAAAACAGGTAATCCTCTTTTGCGCAATCCATCAAATGCCTGCGGAGAGGTTACCTCGTGTATTAAGTGTGTATCAATGTATAAAATATCAGGAAATCCTTCTTCACTTTTTACAACGTGAGCATCCCAAATTTTTTCTACTAATGTTTTTGACATTTTGTTATTATTTAATGTTTGTCAGTCTGAGCTTGTCGAAGACTTTTTCGTTATAGAAACAAAAAGAATTCCTTCGACAAGCTCTTGATGACATTCTTTTGTTTCTATGCAGTTTTAATCGCTTTCATTGCAGTCATTGCCTTACGCAAAGTAGCACCAATCTGTTCTACTTCGTGAGAGCGGATCGCCTCGTTGATATCAATTAATTTTCTGTTATCAACTGCACCATCTTTACCTTCGTTAAAGTTTTTACCAACTAAATCAGTATCTACTTTTTTCATGAAATCGCCTAAAAGTGGTTTACAAGCCTGATCGAACAAATAACAACCATATTCTGCAGTATCAGAAATTACACGGTTCATTTCGAATAATTTCTTACGTGCAATGGTGTTGGCAATAAGTGGTGTTTCGTGTAACGATTCGTAGTAAGCCGATTCTGGTTTAATACCTGCCTGTACCATAGTTTCGAAAGCCAATTCAACACCGGCACGAACAAAAGCAACCATTAAAGTATAGTTATCGAAATATTCCTGTTCGCCGATTTTTACATCACCTGCAGGTGTTTTTTCGAAAGCAGTTTCGCCAGTTTCCGCTCTCCATTTCAATAAGTTTTTATCACCATTTGCCCAATCTTCCATCATAGTACGACTAAATTCGCCACTCATAATGTCGTCCTGGTGTTTTTGGAATAACGGACGCATAATGTCTTTCAGTTCTTCCGATATTTCGAAAGCTTTGATTTTAGCCACATTGCTTAATCTATCCATCATGGCCGTAATACCACCTTGTTTTAGAGCTTCGGTAATTACTTCAACACCATATTGCACCAATTTAGAGGCATAACCGGCATCGATTCCTTTTTCTACCATTTTATCGAAAGATAGGATGGAACCTGTTTGCAATAAACCACAAAGGATGGTTTGCTCGCCCATTAAATCAGATTTTACTTCAGCTACGAAAGATGATTTTAATACACCAGCCCTGTGGCCACCGGTACCCACACAATAAGCTTTAGCCTGTGCCAAGCCTTTGCCTTGAGGATCATTTTCAGGGTGAACAGCAATTAAGGTAGGAACACCAAAACCACGCACATACTCTGCTCTAACTTCACTACCAGGGCATTTAGGCGCAACCATGATAACGGTTAAATCTTTACGGATTTGCATACCTTCCTCAACGATATTGAAACCGTGAGAATATAACAAAGTAGCTCCCTCTTTCATTAAAGGCATAATTGCATTTACAACAGCGGTGTGTTGTTTATCAGGAGTAAGGTTAATTACTACATCTGCATTTGGAATTAACTCTTCGTAAGTGCCAACGGTGAAATTGTTTTCAGTTGCATTTTTCCACGAATCGCGTTTACCTTCAATTGCTTCCTTACGTAAAGTGTAGCTTACATCTAAACCACTATCTCTTAAATTTAAACCTTGGTTTAAGCCTTGTGCGCCACAACCTACAATTACCAGTTTTTTGCCTTTTAATGCGCTAACGCCATCTAAAAATTCAGCACTGTCCATGAAGTCGCAAACACCTAATTGGTTTAATTTTTCTCTAAGAGGTAATGTGTTAAAATAATTTGCCATTGTTTTTTATTGGTTAATTTCTATTTAATTATCGGGTTATATATTCTTTTTTTCCTTCGGTTTGATTCACAGATGAGGTGATTTTGCCGATTTTTTATTTGAAAAGCGGGTTTCTGTGCTTTTCGGTTGTTTCAGTCCCGCTATTCGTAAAAACTTTAGACTGTGCTTCGACTACGCTCAGCATGACAGTCTAAAATTTTTACTGCTATCGGGTTTATTTTACTTGGGTTCGGTTTTTCAAACCCTCATCCATTTTCCATCTTACCTCTTCTATTTTATATTTGTCTTTTCAGTGCCCATGCATAACCTTGGTGTACATTATCGTGACCAATAGTCGTGATCAGAATTTCTTCTATGCTGTTCATTTGTACGCCATAAGTTGCTGTTGCAAAAGGAGTAATGCTCGAAAATTTTCCATTTGAATAATCATCTTTTATTTTTTCAATGCTTTCTAATGCAATCGCTTTCAATTCTGCTACTTCTTCTGCTGTTACCGTATAAGTTGGTTTCGTGTCCTTTTTGTAATCCTCGTTAAATTTTACCGAAGTCGCATCTTGCAATACACCTGTGCGCACATAACATAGTGTTTGAGTGCTCACCACAATGTGTCCAAAGTTCCAGATGATGTTATTGTTGAATCCATCGGGAATTTTATTCAGTTCTTCAACAGTTAAACCATCAATTAACCGGATAAAGGCCTTGCGTGAGTTTATTATAAAATCAAATACCTCGTTCATCTTTTTTTTCTTTAGTCTTTGAGCTTTCAGCCTCACTTAGCGCTTCATTAAATGTAATCTTGTTAAAGAATGGATCGTTTACGGTTACTGCCCAGGTTCTATAAAAAGTTTTCTCCAAACCCGGTCTGTTATATTTGTACTTTTTGTCTATAATTTCTTTATGAAATGCTTCTAAACCTGTACAATTAATATGAATATGTGCACCTGGAGAACTATCTCCGTGATGTTCGCTTAAATGTAATTCAATACCATCTAACGAAACCTGCATATAAACCGGGGTGTTTTCTTCAAAAGTATGTTCCCAGTCTATTTTAAAGCCCAGCCAGTTTACATAAAATTCAATTGCTTTATCGTAATCGAAGATTCTTAAAATGGGTATGACTTTATTACATTTCATATTTTTGGTTTCTCGTCATTGCGAGGCCGGATTTTGTGTGAGCCGAAGCAATCTATTTGAGTTAGTCTAAAAGATTGCTTCGTCGTTCCTCCTCGCAATGACGGATTTGTTGTAGACCTTACATCGTAAAAATCTTTCCGCCTTTTTCTAAAAATTCGTTTTCTACCAATTCTTCACCTGGTTCGAAAGCTTCAAATTCTTTCAGTTTTTCGTGAAAACCAGCACTATCTTTAATAATAGCAACCCGAGCAGAACGGACAAACTCGATCAATTCATAAGGTTCTAATGCTTTTACCAAAGCATCAGTCTCTTCGCGGTGACCAGTTACTGCAAAAACGGTATAATCTTTACGAATCACTACTGCACTGGCACCATACTGACGTAATAAACGCTCTACCGTTACTTTTTCTGCAATTTCATCAGTAGAAACTTTGTAAAGTGCCAGTTCCTGCCAGATAATTTCTTCGTTGGTGTTGAAATAAACTTTCAATACCTCAATCTGCTTTTCAATCTGGCGGGCCAGCTTTCTCACCACTTCGTAACCTTCGTGGATAACGATATTAAAACGGTGTATCCCTTCAATTTCTGATGCTGAACTGTTTAAACTTTCGATATTGATTTTTCTTTTCGAGAAAATAATAGCAATCCTGTTTAGTAAACCAATGCGGTTTTCGGCATACACCGTAATGGTATATTCCTGTTTTCCTTCCAGGTCAACGGTGTCTTCTGTGTATTTTATTTTATCTTCAGTACTCATGATAGTTTCTTTTTTATCTTAAACCTCTACCTTACTTCAACCTGATTTCGCTTACACTCATTCCTTGCGGAACCATTGGGAAAACGTTGTTTTCTCTACCAACCATTACTTCCAATAGGTAAGAGCCTTCGTGGTTGATCATGGTTTCTAGTGCGGCTCTTAAGTTTGCACGTTCGTTAACCATTTGTCCTTCGATGTAATACGCTTTAGCTAAGGCTACAAAATCAGGACTGGTGATATTCACGAAAGAATAACGTTTATCATGAAATAACTGTTGCCATTGACGAACCATACCTAAAAAGCGGTTGTTTAAGATCAGAATCTTCACTGCTGCACCAAACTGCATGATGGTACCCAATTCCTGAGGAGTCATCTGGAAACCACCATCACCAATAATGGCGATAACCGTTTTATCTGGTGCACCGTATTTGGCGCCAATTGCTGCCGGTAAACCAAAGCCCATGGTACCTAACCCACCAGAAGTAATATTGCTGCGGGTATTGTTAAATTTAGCATAACGGCAGGCTACCATTTGGTGCTGACCAACGTCGGTAACAATTACAGCATCGCCACCACAAATTTCGTTGATGTTGCGCAATACTTCGCCCATGGTCATTTCATCACCTGTTGGGTAAAGTTCTGGAGTGATGACCTGATCTATTTCCTCCTGGTTGTATTGTCTGAATTTAGCCAACCAATCTTCGTGTTTGTTTTCGTTAACTAACTTGGTTAACAGGGGTAGGGTTTCTTTACAATCGCCCCAAACGCCCACTTCAGCTTTAACATTTTTATCAATTTCGGCAGGGTCGATATCTAAATGTACCACTCTGGCTTGTTTGGCGTATTTATCTAAACGACCGGTTACGCGGTCATCGAAACGCATGCCGATGGCAATTAAGACATCACATTCGTTGGTTAACACATTTGGCCCATAGTTGCCGTGCATACCCAACATCCCTACGTTTAATGGGTGTGAAGTTGGAATAGCACCCTCGCCCATAATGGTCCAGGCCGCTGGAATTCCGCTTTTGTCGATAAAAGCCTTAAATTCTTCTTCCGCTTTACCCAAAACAACACCTTGCCCGAATAAAATGAAAGGTTTTTTTGCTGAATTGATTAATTCGGCAGCTTGCTCAATATATTCGATTCTAACTTTTGGTTTCGGGCGGTAACTGCGGATATGGTTGCATTTTACATATTCAGGAAATTCCTCTAACTGTAACTGTGCATTTTTGGTAATATCAATTAATACAGGTCCCGGTCTACCGCTTTTTGCAATGTAAAAAGCTTTGGCCAATACCTCTTGGATTTCTTTAGCATCAGTAACCTGGTAATTCCATTTGGTAACCGGAGTGGTAATGTTGATCACATCCGTTTCCTGAAAAGCATCCGTACCCAATAAGTGTGCGAAAACCTGTCCGGTGATACAAACTAATGGCGTACTGTCGATTTGAGCATCTGCCAAACCAGTAACCAAATTTGTTGCACCTGGTCCGCTGGTTGCAAATACAACGCCAACCTCGCCGCTTGCCCTTGCAAAGCCTTGGGCAGCATGGATACCACCTTGTTCGTGGCGGACCAATATATGTTCTAATTTATCGGCATAATCGTAAAGGGCATCATAAATAGGCATGATTGCGCCACCCGGATAACCGAAGATAGTGGTTACCCCTTCTTCAATTAATCCATTCAACAAAACCTGCGAGCCTGTTCCTTTAAAGGTTTTTGAGGTTCCTGCTTTCGCCTCGGTTTGTTGTATTGTTTCTTGTGCAGTTTCCATAGTTATGTTTTTGAGGTTCTATTATTCTTTAATTTTAAACCCAATTCTTTCTCTGTCTTTCCACTTTATCTGAGCAATTTTCTCATCGATTAAATTTTCCATTGCATCATAAAGCTCATTAAGTTGAACATCATGTTCACCAATCCGTTCTTTAATCTCGGTTAACTGTTCGTTAAGATTGCTTTGTTTTAGCAAAATTTTCCGAACATCAACAAAAGCCCTCATAATGGCAATGTTCATATTAATGGCTTTGTCGCTGTTTACAACACCGCTTAACATGGTTACTCCATGCTCTGTAAAAGCATAAGGTAGTTTTCTAGTGCCGCCCCAACTTGATGTCACAATTTGTGACTTCAAGTTGGGCTGATCTTTTATCACCATTTGTGATAAAGCACCCTGATTAATCATTTCAAATTCTGCAGAAGTTAACTGAAACATAAAATCTTCCGGAAAACGTTTGATGTTACGTTTTACCGCTTGATTTAATACTCTTGTTTCAACTTCATAAAGCGATGCCAAATCGAAATCCAGCATTACTCTTTCTCCCCGGATTTCATAATCCTATTCTGAATACTTTTAATTATTTGCATAATCTATTTTCTTAGTAATCAATTCATCTGGGGATGATTTTTTGATTTTAGTATTCGTCAGTTACACAGCCACTTGCTGCGTCTGAAACTGTTTTAGCATATTTATATAAAACACCTTTTGTTACTTTTAATGCTGGTTGAGTATAATTTTTCCTGCGTTCGGCAATTACTGCTTCGCTCACCATTAAATTGATGGTATTATTTACGGCATCAATTTCAATCAGGTCGTTATCTTCCACTAATCCAATTAAGCCGCCTTTATAGGCTTCTGGTGTGATGTGGCCAACCACAAAGCCGTGCGTTCCGCCCGAAAAGCGTCCGTCGGTAATTAATGCAATTGATTTACCTAAACCAGCACCAATAATTAGGGAGGTTGGCTTTAACATTTCAGGCATGCCTGGTGCGCCCACGGGCCCTTCGTTTTTAATTACGACAACATCACCTGGTTTAATTCTTCCAGAAGAGATTCCGGCAACTAAATCACGTTCGCCATCAAATACACGCGCAGGACCTTCAAATTTCTCACCTTCTTTACCGCTGATTTTTGCTACAGAACCCTTTTCAGCAAGGTTTCCATAAAGAATCTGTAAGTGGCCTGTTGCTTTAATCGGTTCGCTTAATTTTTGAATAATTTTCTGATCATAATCCATAATCGATTTCACATCAGCTAAATTTTCTGCTACGGTTTTTCCGGTTACGGTTAAGCAATCGCCATGTAATAAACCTTCGTTTAACAAATATTTTAATACCGCTGGGATACCACCATATTGATGTAAATCCTGCATTAAGTATTTTCCGCTAGGTTTAAAATCAGCCAGTACCGGTGTCACATCACTCATTTTCTGGAAATCATCCTGCGTAATTTCTACACCGATAGCTTTACCCATAGCAATAAAGTGCAAAACAGCATTGGTACTACCACCTAATATAATGATCGAACGGATTGCATTTTCGAATGCTTTTCTTGTCATGATATCGGAGGGCTTGATATCTTTTTCCAGTAAAACTTTTATGTATTTGCCGGCATCCAGGCATTCCTGTTTTTTCTCCGGGCTTACTGCTGGGTTTGAAGAAGAATATGGTAAACTCATTCCTAAAGCTTCAATTGCCGAAGCCATAGTGTTTGCCGTGTACATACCACCGCAAGCTCCTGCGCCAGGGCAGGTGTGTTTAATTATGCCCTGATAATCTTCTTCAGAAAGGTTCCCGCAGATTTTTTGTCCCAAAGCTTCGAAAGCCGAAACAATATTCAATTCTTCTCCTTTGTAATGGCCGGGAGCAATTGTACCGCCATAAACCATAATAGAAGGGCGATCTAAACGGGCCATGGCCATAATGGCACCAGGCATGTTTTTATCGCAACCAGGGATGGAGATAATCCCATCATAATATTGGCCACCACAAATGGTTTCGATACTATCGGCAATTACATCGCGGCTTACAAGAGAGTAACGCATCCCATCGGTGCCGTTGCTCATTCCATCACTTACACCAATGGTATTAAAAACCAAGCCGACTAAATCATTTTTCCAGACCCCAACTTTGACGTCTTTTGCAAGGTCGTTTAAATGCATGTTGCAGGTGTTGCCATCGTAGCCCATACTTGCAATACCGACCTGTGCTTTAGCCATATCTGCATCGGTTAAACCGATGCCGTAAAGCATAGCCTGTGCAGCCGGTTGTGTTGGATCTTGTGTAAATGTTTTACTGTACTTGTTTAATTCGCTCATTGTTTAAAATGTATATTCTGGTTCTGTTAGTTGTAAATATTTTAAGGCAAAAAAAAACCGCCTCGTTTCGGAGGCGGTTTCGATAGGGTATATTTTTTACATTATACGCAACGATTTCCACCTCTCTTTTGAGAAATGACAATAATTAAGTTGCTAATAATGTTTGTGTTTATATTCATGTTGTTCACTGAACCACAAACATACTAACTTCTTGAAAAATGCAAAGAACTATTTTACTGTATTTCTCTATTTTTTTACTCCGATTACAATTCCCGTAGCCCAAACCTGTTTGGTAAGCTGTAAATCATCACGTAATTCTAAATCTTTGATTAACTTAATTGCTTTTTCCTGATGTCCTTCAGGCCAATTTTGTTGAGGCAACATGTCATCAATGATATAAAGGCCACCTTTGTTCAGCATGGTAATTGCTTCATCCAGAAGCAAATATTTTCCATGCCAGGTATCGGCAAATATGTAATCGAATTTTTTGTCTTTATTCTTTTCAATCCACTCGGCACCATCAGTATCAACCAATGTTAAACGATTATCATTGCCAAGAAAATTTTTCGCAATGGCTAAAAATTTAGCATCGTTATCTATCGAAGTCAGGGTACTATCCTTATCCAGGCCATCCAATATCCATGAAGTAGATAAACCTGTTCCGGTGCCAAGCTCCAGGAATTTACCTGAAGGTTTGGAAGCAGCGAGTGTTTTCAACAAAGAACAGGTTAATACGTCCGAAGCCATATCAAATCCCGACGCCTTAGTGGCAGCATTTATCTGCTGGTAAGCTTTCGGGTAATGTTGATTGATTTCTTCTGTCATTGGTTTTATTTAATTGTTGACTCTTTTATTCGTTTCTCGACTTCGGACTCATGACTTACCGACTTTGGACTATATAATCACTTCGTAATTTACTTTTTCAAGCACCAGGTTTTTGTAGGCACGTTGTATGGTATAACCGATAGATTCTCTCCATAAAGAGCGGAACACAATATCATCTATCGAGGCAATGCCTGCAATTTCAGTTGCAGTTCCGCATAAGAAAGCACTGTCAGCCTTTTTTAAATCCTCTACTGTTAATTTTTTCTCTATACATTCTATATCCAGTACGGTACAAAGTTCTTTAACGGTTGCACGGGTAATGCCAGGTAAAATGTTTCCTAATGATGGAGTGTATAATTTTCCGTCTTTTTCAAGGAAGATGTTTGCTCCCGATGCCTCTGCAACAAAACCATGCATATCTAAAAGCAAAGCTTCATCGTAACCTTTAATATTCGCTGCTGTAGTAGCCAGAATTGAGTTGACGTAGTTTCCACTCAATTTCGCCTCCATTGGCGTTGATTTTGGGTTTGGCCTTTCGTAATCCGAAATCGTTAATTTTAATAATTTATTGCCCGAATAAGCGTCCCATTCCCAGGCGCAGATTAAGATCGAAACTCCGCTTGGTTCGTTCAACTTCATGTTTGGGTGGCAAAATACCAACGGACGGATATAAGCATCTTTCAGTTTGTTCAACTGCAACAGTTTATAGGTTGCTGCAATTAATTCTTGTTTATCCCATGGGAAAGGAATGTTTGCCAGCTGACAAGAACGCTCTAGTCGGTCGAAATGGGCAGCAGCTTTAAAAATGCGGTTACCGTTATGCGTTTTATAGGCTCTAATACCCTCGAAAGCAGCATAGCCATAATGTAGCGATTGCCCGTAAAGGTCAGTGCTGCTATTTGCAGCTTTTTCAAAAGCTCCATCAAGGTAAATAATCGTATTAGAATTATAGTATTTCATCTGTTTATTTTATTGTTTTTTCATCCGTCAGATGGAGCTCACCATGATTAAATAAGCATTCCACTTGTTTTTTGGTTTTTAATCATGGACGGTTTATAATACTGTGTTTTGTTATTTAAAAAAAGCGTCCCGTTTGTATCGGGACGCTTTAGGTATATTTAGTTTTTTATATCTATTTAAAAGCTGCCCATTTTCTTTCCCCATAAAATTAGGAGAAGAAGGTTAAGTAAAATGACTGGTAACAACACGACATTCCACACTGTTTTTGCAGTAGTAGGATGTGTAGTAAATATGTTGTTCTCGATCGCCATTGTTATCTCTTTGTTTATAAAACCAATTTAGTTTTTGGTTCATTAATATGCAAGAGAAATCAAAAAAAAGTTGAATCAGAATATTATTCTTGTTTTTTGGTTGATTTCGGAATTTTGTTCTTAACTGAGGTTGGATTAGTTATTTAATGCCGACAGCTGTAGACCAAATATCAAAACGGTATACGGTATGTTTGTTATGCTTGCATTATAAATTTTCTGTTTTTCTGCCTAAAATGGCTTAAAGCACGCTGAGAATTGAAAATTTAGGTGATTTTTTGGCGTTAAAAAGAGCAGGGAATTTAAAGTGATTATCAGTTTTGGCAGGAGGGATTTTATTTCTTCGTTCAGTTTTAAGATTTGCAACAAAATGGCCTGTCTGACATGTATAAAAACGAAAAAACCTCCCTGATTTTTAAATCGGGAGGTTTTTGAAATGAGTTAATTATTTTACTTAAGCAATACCTTCGGCCAAAACCACAATTTTGTTATGGATGGCTTCAACTACACCGCCTTTAATAAAAAAGCGTTGCTCATCAGCTTTGTTTGCTTTTATAATAACTTCTCCATCTTCTAAAGTAGAGATGATAGCGGCGTGGTCTTTTAAAATCTGAAAAGATCCTAAAGTACCAGGAACCGTAACTGCTGTTACTTCACCTTCGAAAACTTTTTTATCCGGAGTTAATATTTCTAAATTCATTTGCCCCTCTCTAATCTCCCCAAAGGGGAGAGGTTTTTAAAATGTATATTTTTTGCGCCTTAAACTCCTCCCCTTTGGGGAGGTAGGGTGGGGCTTCTAGTTCGCTTCTGCTAATAATTTTTTACCTTTTTCGATGGCATCTTCAATGCTACCAACTAAGTTAAATGCAGCCTCAGGGTACTCATCAACTTCGCCATCCATGATCATGTTAAATCCTTTGATGGTATCTTTAATGTCAACCAATACGCCTTTTAAGCCTGTAAACTGCTCAGCTACGTGGAAAGGTTGAGATAAGAAACGTTGAACACGACGGGCTCTTGATACAACCAATTTATCTTCTTCAGATAATTCGTCCATACCTAAGATTGCGATGATATCCTGTAATTCTTTATAACGTTGTAAAGTTTCTTTAACACGTTGTGCGGTGTTATAGTGTTCATCACCCAAAACAGCAGGAGAAAGGATACGAGAAGTAGAATCCAATGGATCTACCGCAGGATAAATACCTAACTCGGCAATTTTACGCGAAAGTACAGTAGTAGCATCTAAGTGGGCAAAAGTTGTTGCCGGAGCCGGGTCAGTTAAATCATCCGCTGGTACATATACCGCTTGCACTGATGTAATTGATCCACGTTTTGTTGAGGTAATACGCTCTTGCATTAAACCCATTTCAGTTGCCAATGTTGGTTGGTAACCTACCGCTGACGGCATACGGCCTAATAAAGCCGATACCTCAGAACCTGCCTGGGTAAAACGGAAGATGTTATCAACGAAGAAAAGAATGTCTTTTCCTGCGCCTTCACCATCACCATCACGGAAATATTCTGCAACGGTTAATCCTGATAATGCTACACGTGCACGTGCACCAGGAGGCTCGTTCATTTGTCCGAAAACCAATGTTGCTTTAGATTCTTTTAATTTTTCAGTATCAACAGCTTTCAAATCCCATCCACCTTTTTCCATTGAGTGTAAGAATTCGTCACCATAATTGATTACACCTGATTCGATAAACTCACGAAGTAAATCGTTACCCTCACGAGTACGCTCACCAACACCTGCGAATACTGATAAACCAGCATAAGCTTTAGCTATGTTGTTTACCAACTCCATGATCAATACTGTTTTACCTACACCAGCACCACCGAACAAACCAATTTTACCACCTTTAGCATAAGGCTCTAATAAATCGATTACTTTAATACCTGTAAAAAGCACTTCAGTTTCAGTAGATAAATCTTCGAACTTAGGAGGAGTTGCATGGATAGGACGACCATCTGTTTTATCAACAGCTGTAATACCGTCAATCGCTTCACCAACTACGTTAAATAAACGACCTTTAATCTGGTCGCCTACTGGCATCTTAATTGCTGAACCAGTATCAAGAACCTTCATTCCACGAACTAAACCGTCTGTAGAGTCCATCGAAATTGCACGTACGCGGTCTTCACCTAAGTGCTGTTGAACTTCTAAAACAATTTTTTGTCCATTTTCTTTCGTTATCTCTAACGCATCAAAAATTTTAGGTAGATGGGCATCATCAGCAAAGCTAACGTCAACCACTGGGCCGATAATTTGTGCTATTTTTCCTAAGTTAGGCATATCTGTTGTGAGTAAATTTATTACAGTCAATGAATTAAAGCTGTTTATAGGGGCTCCAATTCGGTTGGCAAAGTTAAGTTATTCTTGCTGAATTTTAAATATATATTATAAAATTTTTTAACATGTTAAATGTTGCCAATTTTTGACAAAAAAATCCCCTGAAAATCTATCGTTTTCAGGGGAAGGAGAGGTGGGACAATGTTTAAAAGGTATAGCCGATACTAAAGCCCGGCCATATGCGATAGAAAAGATCGCCACCTACGCGGCTCCGTGAGAAATCATCCTGAGTTAACCTGACTAATATGCCGGCACGATACATTAGGCCGCCTTCGTTTTTTTGATGCCTAAAGCCTAATCTAAGGGTGCTTATTTTGGCAAGCTTGTAATTTTTGCCAACTATCTCATTCGTAACACTATATTGATAAT
Source organism: Pedobacter miscanthi (assembly GCF_032678605.1). Taxonomy (GTDB): domain Bacteria; phylum Bacteroidota; class Bacteroidia; order Sphingobacteriales; family Sphingobacteriaceae; genus Pedobacter; species Pedobacter miscanthi_A. The sequence continues at coordinate 34,322 of NZ_JAVTSU010000017.1, read as the reverse complement.
TGTCGAATAAACTAAAAAAAGTTAAACCGGCACCAGCCTCTATGTGATTTGGATTGTTCTTATTCTTGTTATATAAAAAGTTTATTTCTGTAGGAAAAGTGTATCTGCCATATGCATCTACATCTCTCCTGGGGATGTATTCAAAACCAACCCTCGGCGCAATTGTTAACTCGTTTGAAATATGAAACAACCTATCATAATTTATGGAGTAAACCACTGCATTGCCTAGCCCTTCTAAGTAAATATTGTTGCTTTTAGTTTGAGCAACTGAAGCTAGAAATGTAGCCAATAGAATTATGCTTAAATAGTATTTTTTCATATTTTACCTTATTCTGGAAGAAAAATTAATTTCATTATTGTCAAAATTGGCCATACCTGTATAACTTCCGTTGCCTGATTCATTCTTTTTGGATATTTTAAGGCGGGTGGCGATATATGGACTTTCATTTGATCTATATCTGAATTTTAGATTATTATTATTATTCGCCTGTATATACTCTGCCCTATATCCATCTAAATTAAAAAATCCCGTGTCATATTCATAAATGAGAAAGTAAGCATAATCACCTCTATCAGGGTAATAGTATGTTTTTACATTTGGAGTTGTTTGTTTACAGTTTTGATATGCAGTGTAATTGGTTCCAGCGTTACTAGTTGCGGTTGCTAAACCAATACAAGGATCATATTCAGAATAAAGAGCAGTGCTTAAAGGAAAATATGTGAAGTTTATATTGATTGAGTTTTGTCTTCTAATCTCCTTGCGTGAAAAATCTCTTATAAAGAAATTATAATCTACATCATTAACTACATTAAAAACACCCTCTGCTTTCGCATTTTTATTGGATCTGAAAGAAGCTTCAACCTGATTACTGGCAGGATTTATTCCGTTTTCCCAACTAACTGCTGCAATTAAATAAATTTCACTTGCTCCCTTAATAAAAGATTCTTTATTTTCTTTAATTGTCATTGAAGGGATATAAGTATCTGCTCCTCTTTCAATTGTAGGTGGCGAAGGTACTTCACTTATTGGCGGAGTTATATTTCCGTTGTCATTTACGCGTTCATTCAATGTAATGGCCCAAACACGGTGTCTCTTAGCGAAACATTCATCAACGGATATGTTTTCAATTAATGCACCATTCTGATCGTAGGTGTAACCTGTAAAAACCTCTTGTCCGGCTATTTCTTCTCCGTCAAAAGGCACAATAACCGGATTTGGGTAAAAGCGTTCTAAAGGAATCACTGCATTTAAACAAGGATCCGGTTCTACCGGATTTCCCGGATCTCCAGGTTCTGTCGGGTCTGTTGGTGCCTCTACCACTTCCAGTTCATCGAAAAACGGTATGTAAATCTGAGGGTATAATGTTTCGCCGTTTATTTGTAGTGGCTGCGTTAGCGCTTGTTGCAGTGCCTGGAGATTTATGGCGCTGGGTGGTCCGTTTGGGTTAGAAGGGATGGGGCCGCTACTCATATTCAGATTCCTTTTTAAACTAAGCGTTTGCAAAGATTGTGGCTTTACCAAGTCATTTAAAAGTACATTGTAATCGCCATCAAATTTTTGCGAAACTCTTTCGTGAACCAATTTTTCATCTCCGGATCTTGGGCGAGTTTAGCGATGATCATGCTATATTCATTTAACTTTTTATTTAAATAAAGTTTGGCCTCTTGTTTGGTTGTAAAGGTTTTCGGCGGTTCTGCAGTTTGAGAGCTTAGATCCTTTTTACAACTCATCATTCCTATTGAAGTTGTGATAAGGATTAAAAAAAAATTGTGAGCATTTTTTTAGATTGTAATGTTTCATATTTATTAATTGTTTTAAGTATAATTCTGACTTAGGTAACAAACCTATTACTAAAACGCAGTATAACCAAATATTTAGTTTAAATGGTTTTGTATTGTTTTTTTGAAAAAAAAGTATCTTAAAGGGTACCTGGATGAGGTTTTAAATAGTAAAAGCTGAAAATTGAATGTTTTTATAATTTGGAATTTTACACCAACCCCTTAAAATTTTACACCAACTGCTTAAAAAGGAATAAAATTTGAAAAAAAAGAAGTTTGTATAGTGTGTAGATTTCTTTTAACATTTGCATAATTAATTTTACCCATCAGATGAAAACCATTTTAACAACAGGCAGCAATGGCCTTTTAGGACAAAAAATAACAGAAAAAATTCTTGCCGAAGGAAGGTTAAAACTAGTGGCTACATCTAAAGGAGCAAACCGTTACCCTGTTATAGAAGGTTACGAATATGCAGAAATGGATATTTTAGATGCTGATCAGGTTAAGCATGTTATCGAAAAATACAGACCTGATGCGATTATCCATACGGCAGCAATGACGAATGTTGATACCTGCGAGGCCAATAAGGAACTTTGTCATCAGCTTAATGTAGATGCTGTTGGAACCTTGCTTGCGATATGTGAAGAAAAAAACATCCGGTTGATCCATTTAAGTACCGATTTTGTTTTTGATGGTGCCGATGGACCTTATCAAGAAGAAGATGCTGTTAACCCGGTGAGTTACTATGGCGAATCGAAGGTATTGGCCGAAGAGCTGATCAAAAATTCAAAGGCAAACTGGAGCATCTTAAGAACAATACTGGTTTATGGAATTACAAGTGATATGAGCAGGAGCAATATTGTGCTTTGGGCTAAAGGCGCGTTAGAAAAGGCATCACCTATAAACGTGGTGAGCGACCAGTGGCGTATGCCTACATTAGCTGAAGATTTAGCCGAAGCCTGCTTGTTGGCGGTAGAGAAAAATGCACATGGAATTTATCATATCTCTGGTAAAGATTACATGAACATTGCAGATTTAGTGCGAAAAGTTGCCGATTATTGGGCACTCGATAAAACCTTAATTAAGGAGATCGGTTCGGTAAGTTTAAACCAGACGGCTAAACGGCCCATTAAAACGGGTTTCGTATTGGATAAGGCAATTAAAGATTTAGGCTACAACCCGCATTCTTTTGAAGATGGCTTGAAGATTTTAGATCGACAGATGAAAAAAGAAAATTAGTTCATTGGGAGTATGAACACTAATGAACCAATAGCAAATAAACCATTGAACAAATTAACATATTTATAAACTAAACAATATCTAAAAATGGCATTACAAGTAGGCGATAACGCCCCCGATTTTAAATTATACAGTTCTGATTTAACGGAAATTTCTCTTTCAGGTTTCAAAGGAAAAAAGGTAATTATCCACTTTTTTCCGATGGCTTTTACCGGAACATGTACCGAACAATTGTGTACCATGAGAGATAATTTTAGTTATTATGAAGGTATCGATGCCCAGGTAATCGGAATTTCAGTGGATTCTCCTTTCTCTTTGGCTAAATTTAAAGAAGTGCAAAGTTACCAGTTTCCGCTATTGTCTGATTTTAATAAAGAAGTATCAGCAGCTTTTGGTGCATTTTATGATGAATTTGCTTTCGGATTAAAAGGAGTTTCGAAAAGAGCAGCTTTTGTGATTGATGAAGAAGGAAAAATTGCATACGCTGAAGTTTTAGAAGATGCGCATGACTTGCCTGATTTTAAAGCAATTAACGATGCATTAAGCGCATAAAGCATAAACAGCAGAGATTATTTTGAGATTTTTTTTAAAATTTAATTGGAAATTAAAATATCAAATTATACCTTTGCAGTCCGTTAACGATACGGAAACGCATTTGTAGCTCAATTGGATAGAGCATCTCACTACGGATGAGAAGGTTTGGGGTTCGAATCCCTACAAGTGCACTTGAAGGGAGGATTGTAAAATCCTCCCTTTTTTTGTCTACATCCAGAACTCCTAATTCTCTCATTTTCAGGTAATTAATGGATAGTAAATTCATCATCGTAGGTGTTCGATACATGCCGTTTTCATAGTAGAGATTAGAGTCGAACACCAGTTCAATAAATTCACGCTTTTCCAGGGTATCAAATTCATGGTAAACGGATTTTATGTCCGTAAATGTATCCAGGCGGTTGTTGAGTATTTTATAGGCTTCACCGTGGTTAGTGCCTAACCTGGCGATAGCGATTTCCAGGTCGTCGATATTGGTCTTGTACTTTAAATACCACCTTCGGTAAGTCTCTTGGTCGATTTCATTTCTAATCCACTTTTCTTCGACAGCATAGAGCATTTCCTGTTCACCTGCCAGTTCTGCTTTTTTGTTGGCCAGGCCCTTCCTGTTATTTTCGACTTCTTTTTCGATTTCTTGATTCGCGCGGTCTCTGATTTTTTTTACTGATTTTTTTGGCAAGCTCATTAATTCCAATGCGGTATCAAATTGGATGTGCGCTTTCTTTGCGCTAATGTTGTTGTGTTTAGAGAATCTGCATTTATAGTAGTAGAAATATTGGCCGGATTTGCCACGTGAGGCTGCGCCGGTCACTACATTTCCGCAATGGCATTTTAAAATGGCTCTCAAGGGGAGTTCGTCGTTGACGATTGTTCGGGTTTTAGCGGGTCTGGTAAATTTACTCTGCACCATTTTCCATGAGATCATGTCGATAATAGGTTCGTGAATGCCAGGGAATAGCCCTCCGGGATGTTCTTTATAGGGCTCAGCTTTAATCAGTCCCGCGTAAACGGCATTGGTGAGGATCCGTTCCACAATCATGTTGCCTTTACGGTCTAGGCCCATTTCGGCCGCTTTTTGTTTGATCAGGTAAAGCGGTACGTTTTTTAGATAAGCTTCATAAATAAAACGTACGATTTTTGCTTCTCGTTCATCGATGATTAATCGTCGGTCTCTGGGTTCTCCTATTTTTTTATAGCCAAAGGGACTGATCCCAAAAACAAACTTTCCTTCCTTGGTTTTCTTGGAATATAAACCGGACCTGATTTTGATACTGCGGTTGATGTTATCTTCCTCTGCTAACAGCAATTGTAAGCCTGCCCTGAAGAAGCTACCTGGGGTATTGTAGTCAAATTCTATACCTTCTGAAACACTGATGATCTGGATACCATATTTGGACTGTAATGTTTTCACCATGCTCATGGCCTCGCCCGCGTCCCGGCTAAACCTGTCCATCTGGTCAACCAATAGGTAATCTACATTTTTATGGTATAGCCCGATAAACTCTTGTAGTTTGATGAAATCAGGTCTATCGAAGGTTTTTGCACTTTTTCCCCTGTCGATGAACGTGTCTACGAGGTTGATTTTGTGAAATTCTATATAGTGGTCAGTTACCACCCGTTGACGCTCAATTGAGTTTTCACTCTGCTTTTTGTCGCTGAACCTTAAATATCTAATTGCTCTCTTTTCCATATAATTCTTCCAGTGTGGATCTGACCAGCACTTTGACGATTAAATTTACCAAATTTTCCTCTTTTTGGTCGGCAATCCTGCTGATATCATTATCGGAATTCTCTATACTTTTGGCCGTTGTTATATCAGAAATGAGGCCGTTCTGATCCATGTCCGTTGATTTTTTGCTGTTATTGCTTCTAGGAATTTTGGCGGTAACGGCTTTTCGTACTCTTTTTTTTGGTGTGGCAAGTAGGTTCCTGGTAACTTTACTGCCCTTTCTAATCGCTTTCCTTTTTGGTTTGCTTGTTATAGTTTCCATAAGGATTAGGGTTTTTAGGTCAAAAGTCCGCCATTTCGGTTGCGCTCTGCCCAATGTTGGAGAAGTTGGATTTTTTAATCGACTACATTTGATACGTTTAAATTCAATTGATATAGAAAGTGTTAAGAGCACTGCTGCCAATCTGTTGTAAAGATGGATTTATGATAGGATTAGGCTTCTTTAGCTGAGTGGGGGGTATCTCATTCAATTCTGGTACAAATTTAAGGTTCAGTTCTGGCACGCAAAGGAATTTCCGGCATAAACGCTCCTGTGGCCTTTGCCCGCTGCCCATTTATTCCGTTCTCCTTTTGATTTGGCAGAAGCTGAACCTGGCCGGGCTCCATAATTAAATCAGAAAAATTATGGAAAATTTAAGTTTTAAAGTAGCGGAAATTGAGATCAGTTATCATCCGGCGTTTAAATTGGCGGAGTTGCCACAGGTTACATCCGCACAGGACGCCTATGAGGTTTTGATGGATCGCTGGGATGATGGTAGGTTGGAACTTTTAGAAGAGTTTAAGGTGATTTTGCTCAACAGGGGGGCTAGGATATTGGGGGTAGTGAACATTTCGCAGGGTGGTTTGTCTTGAACGCTAGCTGATCCCAAGGTAATTTTTGCAGTGGTGCTGAAAGCCTGTGCAAGTGGGGTCATCCTGGCGCATAATCATCCAAGTGGAGAATTGTCGCCAAGTGATGCAGATATTTCCTTAACCAGGAAATTAAAATCCGGGGGTGATATTCTGGAAATTAATGTCCATGATCATTTGATTGTTTCCAGGTATGGGTTTTATAGTTTTTAGGATGAGGGGATGATATAAGGTTAAGGGGAGGTTAATTCGAATTTGATAAAAGATAGTGACTATTTCTGGCCGAATTGACCTAGCGTATTTTCTAAATTAAGCGAAAAGCTTGTGTTTGTTTAAACAAAATAATCACTAACTTCATTTTTATAATAACGCTTTTAAACCAAACGATAAATTAGGGCCATTAACAAGGGCCATTCTATTGAGATTGTTCCGGGCTGTTCAGTCAATTGGAAATGAGATCGCTTTTCAAGTTGGAGATTGCGGTTTGGCCATTCAAAGAAATTCAAAGATTTTGAGGGAAAGTAGGAAGGACAGTCTTTGTTCAGCTTTGGCAAACCGGGTTAAACACCGTTGATCTCCTTTTGATCTGAGCCTGATGATCCGCAATTTTTAATAAGATATCATGTAATACGCCAAGTGTAAACCCGTCGGGATAAATAATATTAGCATTTATTCAGTTGCATGCTGTCCCTGACCAAATATCATTTTGATTAGAAATAACATCCCATATATTTTAATTTTTTATTTAACAGAATTATTATGGAAAATCAACCAGTTTATGTTGCCAATGCCATCTACAGGCTTGGAAAAAGTCACAATTGGAGTGGCTTATTAGCCTTAGAGTATGCAACATTTAGTGCTAAAAATGGTAAAGTGATTTCTGCTCAGGATCTGCAGAAGGTAAAAAACGAAGCCGAAAAAATATACAGATCTGCTGTTGCGCCAGAAGAGAGAAGGTTCGATTCAGATTTTGTACAGCTCCGATACGAATTGTACAAAGGAGTGGAAAAGCTAGGATTTTTTTCCTCAGAATATTTAGGAGATTATTTCAGTAGGAGACTTGAGGAGGTTTATGAGGATTCGATGCTGAATGTCGGCTCAGAAAGAAACAAGCAGGTTGGGAGCCACCTTAAGCATGGTCTAGAGAATGCAGCTTCTATTCTAACAGATGCATACGATCTTGCCTCTGCTAACCCTGAGTTTAAAGACGCCGTAGATAATGTTTTTGTATCAGATTTTCAGAGCCATCTTAGCGATGGTGAGCAGGAGATCAGGATTGCAAATCCCGACTTCGATGAGTTTCTATCAACCAATGGTATGTTGGACGCTACTGGCAAAATCCAAAGGGATGTCGCGGCTTTAAAAGACCTGCTGGTCAAAAAATTAGATAAGGCTTTTGCGTCGCTAGCCGCTACAAGCGGGGCAATTGGCGATCAGGTTGGCGATATAGGGTCTCTACTGACAGATACAGATGATAAAGTCGGGCAGATCCTGTTTAAAATAGCGGAGGAACAACGTGTGAAAAATGAGCAGGCCCTTTCCAATTGGGAAGATTATTCCATGCAGTCTACCATATCGCTGCTGGCATCTTTGATGGACAATAAAAAGTTTGCCAGCGATGTTGTTGCTGTATCTAATGCGATATTTCAGATCAAGGACCTTACGGCACAGTTCAACAGTATTGAGGGTATGTCCGCAATGGGAGCGGTGGGATTGGCATCGGGTTATATTGGAATTGCTGTTGCGCTCTTCAGTGCCTTTTCACAGCAGGGTGGTCCAAGCGCGGACGAAATTATTATTGGGGCATTGAACAAGGTGGCCCTGCAGATTGAAGAGGTGAGGAAGCAGGTGATGGAAGGACTGGGGATTATAGATAAAAAACTGGATTCTTATTTTAAGGAAACCTTTGATAACCTCAATATCATTATCGAATATTTGCGGGAAATAGATGTTGATGTTGATCTGGCCAGGGATTCCCTCCGCAATATAGCATTGGAATTGAGTTTGTTGCAGAAGGACGTAGACTTCAAACTCGATTATCTGATCAATCAAGAACTGAGCAGGCTGCGCAGTAAGATCAGAAATTTTAAACTCATCCACGGCCGTGAACAGACCGTTGAAGAGATAAAGTCCTGTTTACTGGAAATCATCCAGGAATTTGAAGATGCGAAAGAACCGATCCATACCGGAGATAGAAACGCAATAGCAGATGTAGATTCGCTCGCCGCTGCTATTGATCAAAAAGCGGTGCAAGGGGTGATCAGTATCCTTAAGGCCTATATCAGCAGTTTTACGGATCTGAAACTTAATGAGGGACGGGCAAGTAGGGAACGGCTGAATATCTGTATCGATCTTATCGCTCAATTGGCATTGGACAATCCGGTAAATTTTAAAGAGATTAACAGTGCAGGGCTGGAGGATATCCATATTGAGCTTAAAAAACACAACAGTGAGGTTGCACGTTTTCGTGGCAATGAGAAAAATGCCTATACCAAGGTATTCGAGCAGTTGGCCCAGCAATATCTATCTGCGGTATCGGCACTTAGGGATCAGACTGAAACCATTTACCGTCAGGAATTGGAAAGGTATACTGAAATTCAGAACAAGGATTTTTCTCTGGCCGGGATTGTTACGGTTTTGCAGAACTATATGAATATTGCAAGAAATGGATATCACCAGGATAACGACAGTGCTTCCGATATCTTTAACGGTTCAGCTTTACGGATACTAGAGGGATTTGCTTTCAGACATCAAGGTACTGATTCAATCCGGGATTACTATCCCTCAATTGACTTTTCGTTTCCTCTTGGAGTATCGATCCATGATTTTGTCAAGGCCTGGCTATTGTGCGGAAATGCTGATTGTCCGTCCGTGCATCTAAGTGAAGAGCTGGCAGAACATATCCTTGAAGAAAATCCATTTTTGGTGTTTGTGCTGAATCTGGGACTCAAAACCTATGAGCTGCAGCCTTCTTGTTTTAGCGCATTTAGCGCTATTGATATTGTTAGAGTAGGACCGGCAGAACAGATATGGGGGTGTTATTCAGTCTCATTTGCGTTAGCGGCAAATTTAAAAGGCGATAAATTAGACATTTCGAAGGTATTGATCGAAGACAAACTCAAAAGGTTTATTGTTTATAGCGGTGATGCAGCTACCCGGTTTTTCATCATCAAAGACGAACTAAAAGATGTTGGCGGGTACAAAATTTCTGCGAAAATAGATGGAACCGGTTTTTATTACGCTAAGGATAATGCGAAAGAGAAAACGCTACAACATGCGGCATCTACATTGAAAGATTATACGGGAGTCATTCGAAATAGAGTCTTGGCGGACCTATATGATAAGGGCAGCGAGCTGTATAGGTGTGTAAAAAGAGTTGAATGCTTCAAAAACCTGATTAAGCTCTTTGTTAAATATAGCCTAAATGAAAATTATGCCTTGATGTCGGACAATTTAGCCTATCTGATCGGTGAGGTGAGGACAGATTTTTCGGTGGTGGATTATACCCGGCTTGGAAAAATCCTACCTTTGTTGGATGGAGACATCGTCGAAAATCTAGTTGGTTCATTCAGCTTTCCTGATCAGGCACAAGCTAAGACAGCAGAATTTTGGGAGGACAATGACATTACGCTGCAGTTTTTGGACAAGGGTTTTATGCGAAAAGCAAATGAGTCGATCGAGGTGTTATTTGATGAAATATATAAACTGACTAAGATACCCACCGATGAACTACGGGTTTCGGAAAGTCAGACCTTGTTGGAAGTGATTTTGGTGCAAAAATCGGATTTATAATACTAATATGCCATCATTAGAGCAACTTTATAATAGCATGCCCCCTAATCAACAGTTTGTTTCTGAAGAACTGTTTGAGACGCTTAAGCTTTTGGAAGACCTGATTAAGGAAAAAAAACCAAAAATATACGAGGACCATCAGGGCTTGTACGAATTACGGGATCAATTGGTACAAGAATCAGATCGAGGACTTTGCCTTTTGGCTATTGGTCGAATGGACAATGTATTGACAGAATTTCTTCAGCTTAAGTTATTAGGAAGTAAAACCTTCAAACGAGACTTGTTCAATAACAACGGACCGCTGGGAACATTTTCTTCAAAGATCAAAATGTGTCTTGCCATGGGGTTAATCTCAAATGGTTATTATCAAGAAATCGAAGTAATGCGAAAAATCAGGAATATTTTTGCTCATTCTGATCAGCCTATTACATTCGAAAGTAAAGAAGTTGAAACCCTGTGCCTTGGTTTGAAGGTTTTCGCTGCACAGAAAGGGAGACCCAATAGATCAAAATTTATATCGACCTTTCTTTTTGTCATTACAGGCATATACACGGAATTAAGGACTGCTGTTCCTTTTGAGGAAAAAAAGGAACAGCTCTCACAAGCAGCAATTAATAAGGTTGAAAAGACCCAACAAGAAGTTCGCAGTATGTTTGATATTATTCCTGGAACAGATAGTAAGAATAATTCCGCTGGTTAGAACTTCTTTTTTTTGGCGCTGGGGCATCAAGTAACTCGTGACCATTTAACCTGTCATTAAGCCCTGGCGGCTTTAGCCTCCAGAATTGCAAGATATTTCATGCCATATGGATCTATGATTTTTTCGGGCGCTTCAATCTGTAATGCAGAATAAACAGCATTAGCAAATCCAGGAAATCCTCCGATAGCACCTGACCAATGGTCAGCGGTTGCATATCCATAAACCGCACCAGCCAACCCCATTGCCGTTCCGAAAATAATTGGGCCAATCCTGCTCTCGCTGAACTTTGATGACAATTGTGCCTTATGATGGTTCAGCTCCTGGATTTTAGCTTGCAATAGTCGGTCATCATCATACTTTTGATCAAAAGCAATCTGTTCAATGATATTTCTCAGTTGGCTGATATCTTCGCTATGTTTGTCTTTGATACGCGATAGTTTGCGTAGATCCAATTCCAATGGAAAAGGAATTACACCTTTAAGGACTTCTCTGCGTCTCTTTTCCTCAACCGGGTTGCCAATCTGCTTGTGGTAAGGCCTACCATTTGGTATAATTGGATTATCTGTTGCAGGTAATAGATCAAGTTTTTTTGCAATGATGTTAGAAAGATAAGACATCAGATAACCTGCTGTAATGCTCTCGACATTATACCAGTTGCCATCCGATCGTTTGGCTAGGCCAAGAATCTCTAATCTATATAATAACTCTGCATTGAATTTTTGCCCGTTAATATTAGAAGGTACAAACTTTCTACCATTGATACGGAAGGCTTCATTGTAATGTTCGAATCTTCTTCTTTTTTCAGCAATACGATATCCCGGGCGGGAAACAAACTCTATAAACGGATCGACCAACGAGAAGGGGTCGCTGAGGCTATGAATCGGATTAATTGGAACAACCAAATTTTCTCGAACAAGGTCAGCCATAAAAGGTTCATAAAGGTTCGGACTGTAGAAATATTCATCAGGTACAATTGTACCAACAGAATCATAATAGATAAGCGAACGCATCGTCCACTCATTTTGAGGAAGATTAATATAGGGGAAATAAAGTAAATTATTGGGCATAAAGAGCGTTTTGACCAAGGTAAGGAAAGAATGTGATTTGTGCAATACTCCTATTTTTGTCAGATTTCCTATCACCAAAGAACTAAAAAACAAAGTCAATAAAACTTAAAGAAATTACAGGGTTATTCTTTTGTGTCCAATCTATCCAATATTGGATAGCTCATGTTTTTTCCTCGCCAATTTTGGATATCAAATTCAAAACAACATGGAAACAACTGTATTGGAGTTAACTCCTGAATTGGAGATAACACTCGAACCTAAAAATTATCCTTATGGCATAGGAGACGTGCCCCTTGGTACTTATGCCGCAAAACTCGACTTTATGTTATGGTCAAAAAGCGGCCTGACCATTAACTGTTTTTTCAGCTTACCAGATTCACATCAGAAAATCAGTCTATCGGTTTACCGGAAAGCTGTCAATCAGGGCAGATATCTGGCTGGTGAGACAGAGGTGCGATACTTGCCTTTTGGAATTTTACTCGAGCTAACAGTTGAGGCAAACGAACTCGGAAAGCCGGTACTGACTGATATGGTCATTAAAAAACATGGACAATAAAACAACTTATACCGGTTTAACTGCACCGGCTCGGGTTCCTCGCCGTTGGTCCTTTTCTCCTTAAAAGAAAAGGAGCAAGCGGAAGTCGGGCGAAGCCTGACTTTTAGCCCTCTAGCTAGCGCTAGTGGCTATTGGAGAATTCTCCGGGAATTCTTTGGCGCCTTGCAGGTGGCTTTTAATAAGAAAAAGGAACTCCCTGAGGAATTCTAAAAAAGGGAAACGATGGAACACTTGAGCGCAATAAAACACGGCAAAATCACCGGTGAAAGACTGCACAAGATCAGTCTCGAACTGGGCCGCTCTAAGCGGCTGGTTTTCGCACAGATGGTGGATTATTTTTACCGCAATAAAAAAGATCCCACTGATCTGAACGATGAACTGCTGAAAAATTCGCTGGCCAAAAGCCATAAAACCTACATGGGTTTTATCCGCTCACAGGAAGAGCTGTTATTGCTGCCGGTAAAGCAAGGGGTAGAAAAAATGATTTCCAACCAACGGGACATTGTCAAATTTTTCAACGAGCAGGTGCTTGCTGCGAACAAAACACTGCTTTCAGGTCAGCAGGAAATGATCAAAATCAATCACGAGAATGAAAAACTGCTAAAAGCCGTATTTCAGCGTATGGAGGCAAAAGAGCGTCTCAAACTTAAATTTTTGCAGGTACTGAACAGCTATATCAAAGCCCGGGAAGAACTTGGTAGTTTTAAGGGCAGGGAAAAGGAAGAACTGGCCGAAACAGCGAGAAAACAGGTAGAAATTTTGTAGGCTTATGTTTATCAATATCACGGATAGTGAAGCTGGAAACAATAAAGGTAGTAGCGCCCAACTGGTGCATTACCTGGATAAAGAATCACGGTTGTTTCCTGATGTATTAGCTGAACCTTGGTTTAATGGGAATGATCAACATGTTGATTCTTACCTGGTAAAAAGCCTGATTGATAAAAATACGGCCAAATTGGGCAGGGATGAGGCTAAGTTTTTCCTGATCAATATTTCGCCCAGTCAGAAAGAAATTGCCCACCTGAAAATGCTTGATCAAATGGGAGCAAAGCAAGAGTTAAAAGCTTTTGCGGTAAAAATCATGGATGAATATGCCCGGAATTTTTACCGCAAAGGTATTAACAGCAATGAAGATTTGCTCTGGTTTGGTAAGCTGGAAAACTACCGTTATTATTCCTATAAAGATAAAGAGGTCAAAAGTGGGCAGGTGAAAAGGGGAACGGTAAAACCCGGAGAGCAGATGCATATTCAGGTGATTGTCAGCCGCAGGGACATCAGCAATAAAATCAAACTGAGCCCGATGAATAATTCCAGGGGCACCAATGCAGGACATTCTAAAATGGTCGGGCAGTTTGACCGGGTAGCTTTTAAAGTTTCAGGGGAAAAGCTGTTTGATGAGCTGTTTGGCTTTGAGAGGCCGGTGAGAGAAAGCTTTAAATACGCCAACACCCAAAAGAACGGGAGTCTGGAGGAGCGGATCGCAATGGCCGGACAAAAAGAAAATAACATGCACCAACAATCGGTTTCAGCTCAGGAACGGAACCTGAACGTTTTGCCAGAGCTATTGGCCCCGCCTGCCGATACTTTAATGGACCTGCTACTCGCCAGGGCTGAATTCGATCCCCTCGCGCCCGTCCAACAGAAAAAGAAACGGAAAAAAAGGTGCCAGCATTCAGAACTAAAAATCTAAAGAAAAACAATGAATACAGGAGAAGATATAGGTGGACTTAGAAAGATCACCGATTTTACCAGGCTGATCAGTCTGTTTATTTTAAGCATCCATTTTTATATGAGCTGTTATTTAGGCTTTAGGATCTGGGGCTTTACGGCAGGGATTACTGATCGGTTGATTTTAAATATCTCCAGGACCGGGCTTTTTTATGGGTTTATGATGCCAAAACTGGCGGCACTATTGTGTCTGGCCATTTCGCTTTTGGGGGTCAAGGGCAGGAAGGACGAAAAGATCAGAAGGAAAGATATTATCATTTATCTGGTGATAGGACTGGTGTTATATTTTATAGGGGCTATTGTTTTTGAATTTGGATTTGGTGTCCGGCTTACCGCTGGGCTTTATATCCTAAGCACTTCTAGCGGTTATCTTTTAGTGCTTTCTGGTGGTGCCATGCTTTCTAGGTTAATTAAAGCCTCAATCAGTACCGATATCTTTAACAGCGAGAACGAAACCTTTCCGCAGGAGGAGCGGCTATTAGAGAGTGAATATTCGGTTAACCTGCCGGCTAAATATAACTTAAAAGGAAAAATCAGGAACTCTTACATCAATATCATTAATCCTTTCCGGGGGCTGCTCGTTACGGGCACCCCCGGATCTGGGTGCGGTCTGGGAAAAGTTATTTTGTAATCCGCCATGTAATTACCCAGCACATCCGCAAGGGGTTTTCAATGTTCTTATACGATTTCAAGTTCGACGATCTTTCAATCATTGCCTATAATGCGCTTTTAAGATACAAACATAATTATGCTGTTAAACCCACTTTCTGGGTAATTGATTTTGACAGGATTTATCATCGCTGTAATCCGCTGGATCCGCAGAGCATGGAAGATATTACCGATGCAACTGAGGCCAGTCGGACGGTGATGCTGGGTTTAAATAGGGACTGGATTAAAAAGCAGGGCGATTTTTTCGTGGAAAGTGCCATCAATTTTGTCACGGCTGTAATCTGGTTTTTAAGGAAATACAAAAATGGCCGCTACTGTACTTTACCACATGCGATCGAGCTGATCCAGGCCGAATATGACAGGCTTTTTGCGGTATTGCAGGAGGAACCGGAGATCAGGGTGCTGATTAATCCATTTATTTCGGCGCTGCAGCGCAAGGCGATGCCTCAACTGGAAGGGCAGATTGCCTCTGCCAAGATTGGCTTGGCCAGGCTTTCTTCACCACAGTTATATTATGTTTTGAGCGGCAATGATTTCACGCTGGATATCAATAACCCACTGGAGCCTAAGATTGTCTGTATGGGCAATAATCCGCAGAAGGTGCAGACCTATGGGGCGGTGCTTTCGTTATATGTGAACCGGATGTTAAAGCTGGTGAACAAAAAAGGCATGCTGAAAAGCAGTATTGTTTTTGATGAGTATTCTTCAATTTTCGTGGGGGGCATGGACAGTCATATTGCGGTGGCCAGGGGGTATAAATGTGCAACGACCTTAGGCTTGCAGGATTTTTCGCAGTTGAGAAAAGATTACGGGCAGGAGCAGGCGGATGTAATTTCGGGTATTGTCGGAAATATTATCAGTGGGCAGGTGAGTGGGGATACGGCAAAAAAACTTTCAGAGAATTTCGGGAAGATTGTGCAGGATAAGGAGAGTAAAAGTATTAACAGTTCTGATATTTCTATTTCAAGGTCTACGCAGATGGATTATGCGGTACCCGCATCGAAAATTGCGTCGCTGTCTTCGGGTGAGTTTGTGGGAATTGTGGCGGATAACCCGGAGGAGAAGATCAGGCTGAAAATGTTCCATTGCGAGATTCAGAATGATCATAAGGCAATTGCTGAGGAAATGGAAAGTTGTGTGCCAATTCCGAGACCGAGAAAAGTGGGTTATGGCGATATCGTTGAGAATTACCTGATGATTAAATCGGAGGTGGATGCTTTGCTAGAGGAGGAGTGTGCGAAGATTTTGGCGAGGGTAGAGAAAAGAAGATCAATGGAAGAAAATAATGAAAAGAAAGAAGAGTCTGGTGCAGAAGAGGATGATCAAGAGCAGTTGGTTAGTATTTGATTTGTTCGTGGGGCTTTTATCATTAAAATAATTTATTTACGGGTAGGGTAGCAAGCTTGTAAAAACGCCTAGTATTGAGTAAAGAGAAAAAATAAATGGCAGAATCATCGTACGTTTCCGATTATACACCGAGTCAGGTGTTTCCTGTCGAATGAATCTCTTTGACTCTTCTGGGTTTTAGTTTTTCATGGTTACATTGCGGACAAGGTTTGCGGATACGCCATTCGGTCCACTGTTCACGGCTTAGGCTGACATTTGCTTACTTAAGATGCCAAAAAAACATTTTTAAATTTGCCTTTTTAAGGTAAGAAGTTTTATTATATTTGCGCCATTGAAATGATGATAGGTACTTCGGTACGCATTTTTTTGATACCCAAGTAATATTGGAACCGGTCCCGTAGTTCAACGGATAGAATAGAAGTTTCCTAAACTTTAGATATGAGTTCGATTCTCGTCGGGACCACTTGGAGAGGTAAATCTCCGCATTAAACGGCTTTTCTGCAACAGGAAGGCCGTTTTTGTTTTTGCTGATCTTCATGTATAGTGTGTTTCCGACAACCAAAACGACAACCGATTTTCCGTTGTCATGGTTGCTTAACTCATTGATATGGCAGAGATTAAATTAAACTTACGAGAGCCTAACGCAGAAAAAGAAACACCAATTAATGTGATCATCAGATACAATGGTCAAAGGCTAGTTTACTCAAGTGGCAAACGAATTCATCCCGGTATGTGGGACAACCTCTCGCAGAAAGCAAAAAGGTCGAAGGACTCTACAAGTTCAGAACTTTTGAATGGAAATCTGCGTCTCATCACTCAAGGTGTATATGAAGAAATAGAACGCTATCAGAAAAACAATCAGCAACGGTTTCCAGAACCAAAAGAACTAAAGGCAATACTTGATTTACGGTTTTCAAGGGTAGCTCAAACAACAAGTAAAGACTTCTTTGAATTCATCGAATGGTTCAGCTTAGAATATGCTCCGAAGAAGCAACTTATAAAGAGTAACGAAACAAGCGCTACTAGTCCAAATACATTAAAGACGTATTTAACTACTCTCAGGCTTTTAAAGATATTTGCGAAAGCCAAAGGTAGTTTTGACTTTAAAGACATCAATTTGGAATGGTACCAAAGCTTTACGGAATGGTGTAACTCAACGAAGAATTATAACCCGAGTACGATTGGAAAGCATATTAAAGTAATTAAAACTTGGCTAAGAAAAGCCGAGGATGATGGTTTGCATACGTCTACCTTTTATAAACACCAAGATTTCAGGAAGCCATCCTATTTATCAGAAACCATTTACTTAAATAGGGATGAATTAGCATTGATACAGAAGCTAGACCTTTCTAATCACGTCGAACTAGATCGTATTCGCGATTTGTTTTTAGTTGGCGCATGGACTGGTTTAAGGTTCAGTGACTTTAATCGTTTAAGCGCAGATAATATCTCTGATGGTTTTATACGGATGAAGACAAGTAAAACCAGTTCTCAGGCGGTCATTCCTATTAACGCAGTTGTTAGCGATATACTTGCAAAATATGATAACAACATACCCAATGGTTACGCCAACCAGTATATGAATAGACAACTAAAGGTTATCTGCAAGATGGCTAAGATACAGTCCTCAGAAATAAAAGTTGATTTTGTGAATGGCAAGAAAAGAGTAAATAAAGTTCAAAAATGGCAACTGGTTAGCACACATACAGCTAGGCGATCGTTTGCAACTAACCTATACGGGTTAGTACCTAACAATACAATTATGGCAATAACGACTCACAAAACCGAAGCAGCATTCCTGCGTTATTTAAGAAAGAGCAATGATGAGCATGCCCAGATCCTTAAACAGGTGTTGGATAGAATGTAAAAATTCATGAACTACCTTGGAACTTATCCATAGTTCGATAACTTAGCGGAGTTAAATCTGGCTCCGCTAATATAATCATGTTTACGACTACCTTGTTACCCAACTTCAGAAAACTTAGTGACTACTTCGTAGATTTAACAGAAGCGCAAATAACTACCGTTGAATCTGATGGTGGAGTTGTGGTAAACCTTGAATATCTTGACAATACTGGCTTTGAACGACTTCAGCTTCATTTAGCTTCGATATTAGAACGTTACGGTCTTAAAGACCACTACAAAGAACTCTTGTACCTAATCTTACGCAAGAACGAAGAAATCGGAGAAAAGCATACTATGTTTTGGCATCAATACAATGAAGAAAAGAAACTTAAAGAGGTAGCAACATTTTTGCTTGGCCTTAAAAATCTTAAGCAACATGAAACAGTACAACTTGCTATAAAACCATCATTAAGCCCGACACACACTATAAATAACAATGAAATTGCAGAGTGGATGATTCAAAGCATAGTAGATAACCTAGAAAAGCAAGAATTCCCATTGAGCCTGTTCGGATCGCAAATATATAAGCTGTTTAATGGCTTTGAAGACGACCAACACATCTCATTGGATAAACTCACGGCCGCAAGTAAGTTAAAGTTACAGAATCCTAAATTTAAACTCCGCCCACTATATGTTGAATTGTGCTTGTATTTACAAGGCTACCTTGTAAACCAGACACATCTAACATTACCAACCAACGCAAAACTCTCTGACAAGCAAGCAAACTTCTTCTTTGATATACTTCAAATGCTTGACTATATCTCCAATGATGATTTTGATTCAGAACCTAAAGACTACATCTACGCACTTTTTCAGAACAACAAGCAAGTATCTGTTTATCAAGGCAATAAAACAGATTGATTTCAGTATAATAGTATTGCCTTTTGCCTAGGCTAGTAGCCGCACCTTTGTATTGTAATTCAATAACAACATTGAATTTAACACAAGCAAAGATGAATAATAGACAATTTCAAATCAGACAGAAACAGCATCAGTACGACGTATTGAAGCCTGTTAACATGTCCAACCTTGCACCACGACAAGGTTTCTATCTAATAATGAATATCTCCGTGCAAGTTATCGCTGGCGTAAACTGCAAGGTTGCAAGATGTCTTTGGAAAAAGAACGAATCGGAAGATTTCGACTTAGATTTTCATGTGACCATCCAACTCAAATCCCTTGAAGGCATCCATGCAATAGGCCCGAAACATAAGCTAACAGGCTACCTTCTGAAAAGCGTTATCCACATTATGAAAGCAAATGTAGTGGCTATCAAAGAAGAAAGAGTTTTCTATGTTGAATGGGATTTGCTCAATAATGCAATGTCATTTCCTACAGGTAGTTTCAGTGATGATAATGAGCATGATAACGAACTGTCAGCGGCAATCGCGAACAGTACTGATGAAGACATAGAATTGATTAATGCCATTCATGCACAACTCGATATGACAGATGACGTAATGCAAGCCATACTCAGATTTGAAGATAATGCTTTCGAAGAATATGAATCGACAAATGATTTAATCTTCGCACTACAAGCACAAAACCTATTAGATAACAAATAACTCCCACTCAATTAATACAGATCAAGATGATACACCCTATTAAAAATTACGATCAATACATTACAACCTCAGCTAAATTATTTCAACAGGAAGACGAGCTCAACCCTATTCCATCTAATGTAATCATTAACAAAGTAATAACTGGTTGGGGAGCGACTTATGCAGAGATAAAAGCTAACAGGCACAGTATTATATTACTGCCCCACAAAAGCCAAATTGCGAGCAAACATGCAAAACATTATATCGTGGAAAAGGACTACACTCAGGATGTTACAGAGGCGATTAGCGTAGAAAAGTTAAAAAAGTACATCGATGCACGAGGGATTAAGCATCTAAAGTTTCTTTCAACCCCTGAGGGACTTGGTAAGATTATAACAGCTTTAAAACAATGCGGCATTGACCCTTACCAAGAAATCTTTCTCTTATGCGATGAGTCTCACAAAATAACTACAGATGTCAAATACAGGGTAAATATTTCAAGCTTTACAGACCATTTCTTTCAGTTCAAGAACAAAGCTATGATATCTGCCACACCTTTTAAACCATCACATCCAAAGCTAGCTGAGCAAGGCTTCAAAATGATTAAAGTGAATCATGAAAGGGATGTTAAAAAGGATATCACCTTACTCTGCGTCAACAACCTGGGAGCTGCATTCAAAGATTGTGTAGATCAGTACGATGGTGAAATGCTATTTGTGTTCTTCAATTCCTTGAATGGTATCGAAACACTCATCACCAAGAATGAACTAAAATCGAAAGCCCATATCTATTGCTCAGAAGACGGAGTCAAAGACTTCAGCTTGAAAGATGGATTCAATGCCTTCTCAAAGATTGATAACACTCATCTTGCGAAATTTAACTTCCTTACAAGCAGCTTTTACAATGGTCTTGACATCGATGGGTTCGAGCAAATGCCCGATATAGTAATCTTATCAGATCCATTATATGCCGAATGGAGCATTGTGGATCCTAACACTGATGTTTATCAAATTCTTGGCAGGTTCAGACAGCCATATGGCTGTAACGAAATAAAGGATCGATACAGAACAGCAACACACATCGTTAATAACCATCATAAATCTGTAGTTCGGCTTGAGGAGAATGTACAATCAGACATATGCTATTCTTACATGGGTTACAAAGCTTTGAATGATCTTCAAGAGACTGTGGCCATCGGATCTGTAGCTAAAATTTACGAAGAAGCAAAGCAAAGGCTTCGACCATACGCCAACCTTATAAACACAAGACAGGAACTAGATCCCTTCAAAGTTGATAACTATTTTTATGGCTGGAAACTGAATGAGTGTTATGGCCACCCCATTTCATTACCGTTAGCTTACGAGTTTTCAGAGCTTTTTAATGTAATTGAAGAGCAAAAGGTTTATCTACCTGAAGATTTTGTGGCGATGTCCAAAACTATGAGCCGCTATAGCACTGCCAACATTAAGTGGTGCTGTGCTGAAATAATCCAAAACCAATTTGTAAGTGATGAGCAACAAAGAGCAAACATTAGTAATGATCTGAAAAGTAGGTTTCCCTTAATTATTAGAGCTGAAGAGATCTTAGGTATGGCAAAAATACAAGAACTACGTTATAAAAAGACTGCAATCGAAAGAGCATTAATGGCGTATGATATAGAGAACGGGCTCAACCATCACGGATTGATAGATGCCATTACCAAACTATTCAAGGTAGGTACCAGTTACCAAACAGCAGACATTAAAGTTAAGATACAAAAAGTGTACGATGATTTCAACATAGACAAAACGGCCAAGGCTACCGACATCGAAACTTACTTTCGTATTGACCCATTCACAGGCCACGTAGTTCTAAAAAAGAAAGAGCTTAAACAACTTAAGGAAGTCCCATTAACGGAAACAGAAGTCTTCGTAGACACCAAAGGAATTAAGAAGAAGTCAGTTAGAATGTATAAGATCTTGGAAAGGAAACTAAACCCAATGAGTTTGAACTCAACAAGAGAAAAGCCATTCATCCCTTCATGTGATTAGCTTAAGTCAGCTCGCACATTTAATTTGAGTAATGGTTTTATTAACCCCTCGATTCAGAAAATGTGCGAGCTTCGTTATGATACTAAAAGGAAAGTCCTAGCTTGTTTGGAGCGATGAACGTCAGTTAGATCCCATATCCAATCAATCCTATCCGTATACTGATACTTACACTGGAAGCTGCCTCTGCGACGATCCACCTTTAGTTTTTTAATATAACCTAGCTTAACGAGAGACTCAATCCGTTGGTGGATAACCTTATAAGAAACGCCTAGCTCGGATGAAATTCTCGTGATCTGATAGCCAAGTCTCATGTTCAAATTATAAAAGAACTGGCGTAGGATAAGCAACATTGACTTATCATTTAGGCTTAGTTCATTCTCAAAGAAGCTGTAAGGAATAGGGTCAAAATTGAAAGATCTTGTAAACTCGTAGCGATTAACAGGCAACCTATTTCTAACAACACGCTTCCTTGGTCTTTTAATTGCAACTACTCCCCCTTTTTCAAGTCGCTTTAAAGACTTAATTACGAAGTCTCTGGAACAACCTGCTCTACTAGCAATAGACTCATAGGATGGAAAACAACCTTCATCACCATCGAATGATCTTAAGCTTACGTATGTTAGTATATCTGTGTATTTGATTTTCAGTTTTTTAAGGTTGGTCAACCTTGGTAATGCCACGAACTGGCCATTTACATAATTCATTTTTCATTGTCATAGTACTATTTAGATCTAGAACCTAGATTAAGGTGCTTTTATAGAGTTGATCTTGCTAGATGTTCTGGCGAACATCATTACATAAAGATACGAAAAATCACGGATTTAAGCTAGTAAAATTTACCTCACGCATACTGGAACTAATGCACTGATTACTCTCAAAGTCAATCTTATAGTTCTAGTATGTGCCAGGTAATTAGCTATGTTCACATTTTCCCTCCGGCATACCTGTTCCTTCATTGAGATTGCGGCTTACTCAATTTAAAAAACGAAGTGCTAGTAACTAGAGGAACGCCAAAGCATGCTATAAATATAAGACTAGAGGGATTGAATAGCGATTTGTGATGTATAAGAAAGGGAAGAGTTAAAGTACATCCAGCTATACCCAAGCATACTAGCATAGTCTTAATCCATAACATTTTAACACGAGTGTAAACCAAGCCATAACAAACAACATAATAGGCTAACAGCGTTGGTAATGATAACATCGTTGAATACAGTATTGTGAAAAGTAGAAACGTTGGCATAAAAGACCACTGTGTATATTCAGATGGAGAAGAAAGAATGAGAAAGGTTATAACAAAAACAGACCCCAAAACAATCGTTGAGAGCCATACTTTGAGAGCGAAAATTAGTGTACTGCGCATTAGCTTAAAAGTAACGATCGAGCAGCTATTTTCAAAATATAAATTAAGCCCTATTCTAATAATGCCCCCCTCCCCAAAGGAAATGAGAGTGTATTGCTCTGTGGAGTAGCCTTAGATAGCGGTTTTTCCTTGTTGCTTTAAAAGGTAAGGAGTTCTACTAACCATATTAAGAGTAGTGCTTGAAATATAAAAAATCTGTAAGGTGTTCGCTGACTACTGGTTCCGACTTTAGCCCCCCTCATGCTTTCGACGAGAGATCAAAAGATTTAAGCCAAGCTATAGCTACATACAGGCTTTGATTTCATATACAGACGAAACATGATTTTAAACCTGAAACACAATAATATGAAGCTATTTGAAGCAGCCGACTCAAAAAACGAGCAGCAAAATGAACCACAACTGCCAGCACTAAAGAATCACAAACTGGCACGACGAGCTTTCCCACGAGAAAAATCTATTAACGAGGGAATAGAATATATGTACCATGATCTACTTAAACGCTTTAAACGGATGTACTCAACTTTACCTAATGTAAGTGATAGAACAGTAGTAGAAATCAATGGCAAGATTGATCCTTATGATCCTGAAGGTTTGTACACCTTTATCACACCTTACTTTTACTACCATGTGCGATGTAGCTACCTTGAAAAGTACGAGGTGTTTTACCAGTTCCACAATTGCCCGTTTGAGGCTGAGATACGTGGATGGTTTAAAAGGGTGCATAGCCCAATGTGGGCATTCGAAATAAAGAGGCATCAAGATTTTCCCAAGTTCTACCAAGGTGTACTTGCTTACCAACCAAAAGAAAGGATTCACATCCTCGAATATGTAACAGTGTAATTGCCTAAACAAGCGCAGTACCTTTTAAAACAGACACTTCAAACTAAGCCATTCTAACAATCTACAGGCACTCTTGACAGGGTGCCTTTTCTATTTTAATCACTTTTAATTCTTAAAACAATGAAAACACAAACCAAAGCGAAAGCACAATCTAAAACACAGTATGTTGCCATTACAACTGATGTGCAAGAAGTAAACCAACAAGTAGAAAAAGCATACACCTTAATGGTTGATGCAGCTAAGGAGCTTCTAAAGCGATTTGACGTTGCCAAGTTCAGAACGTATGCCCTAATGGATCATACCAAGAATGAGCAGAACACAAATCTAGTAAAGGAGTTCATCTGTTACCATTGGAACATCACACTTTCGATGAGTCCAAAGGATGCGAAGATGTACATCTTCATTGACCTTGGAGAAGAAGCATTACAGAAATTTGGCAGTACATTAACCAACAATCTACTTAGAGAGTGCTATCAATTAACCCAATCGAACGACAATACTGGCGGCATTGAATATTCGCTTAGAGTAAACTATACACCTGCTGAGCAACTTCATAATTTTTATTATCGCAGAGTTGTAGAGGGGGAAACCGGTTATGTTTCCATTGCCACGGTAGAAAAAGAAGCAGCATAAATAAAAAATATGGGTGCAGGAATGCACCTACATTCATTTCTCCTTATTATCTTTACGGTTGAACTAAAAACGGAGGATGAACCAACGATTTAAAGGAATACAGTAGAATTAACATATTAAAATATTAGCGTAAGCTATCAGTTCTTGTCTAAGGAATCGGCAAAATAACAAAGACAACAAGAGCAGATAAGTTCACGCCTATGCTAAAAAAGCGTAGGCTGACTTGTTTGTTGTTGTCAGGTTTTTGCCGAACCTCTTAGACGCAGACATAGCTCAGTCCTGCGCTTTTTGCATTAACCACCAGCTCGGACTACTGGATAAAAACAATCTAGATGTCTGCAATCTCCAACTATGCTCAGCAGAGCAAAAAAACCAAACGCTTCATTTGGCTTGGTTACCTTTTATCACAAATCTACATTTGGCTACTACATGGATTTGATGATGTAATCGAGGAAATCACACCAACAGACAATCCAATCGTTTTGCTGCTTGTAGCATTCGGTCTGTACTGGTTAATTGTGTTCTTGATTTTATGGGCAACTGATAACTAAAACATCATGAAAACAACTATCTTGACATTATTTGCCTCCTTATTAGTGGGCTTTTCATATGGTCAATGCACATATGAATTTAAAATCAATGGAGCAAGCTATCAGGCAAGTGAACAGCTCCTAAATGATACGTTCGGTAAAGCCTTTGAGCAGATGAAAGCAGAGCGTTCCGTAAAAGACAAAAACTTTGAGCTCTGGTTGGGAACTTATAGTATATTTAAAGCTATGTCCTGCTCAAATGCTTTCACTTGGGATTTATACTATAATAAGCTAGTCAATATGAAGTATGAGGGACGGGCATCGAATAGAGATTTGGGATTGGCTGACAATGGCTCGAAAGCAACAGGGAATCCCAACAAGAAAGAAAATTTGGGTAGACGTATGGCGATTCTCAACTACATAATGACAAAATATCTTACAAACCACTTCTTAAATACAACATTGTAACACTTTAAAGAGCAATATTAATGGACTATAACCGAAGAATAATAACTCTATGGGAGCGTTTAAGTGTTTATATGCTCGAACTTGATGATAAGATTAACAGTGGTAAGCTTAATAGAGAGAAAGCTATCAAGTTACTAAACGAGCTTAGGCAGATTCGGGGCTTGATATTAAGTAATCAGAATCATGATTCATTTGATTTATCACTACGACTTAAACTAGATGATGGGAATCAAGCTTCGGTTGAAGAGGCTGTCGCTATTGCCAAATTAAAGATAGATCAATTGGCTGAAAAAGCTAAAGCACTAACTAACAAACAAAGTAAATGGCAAAAACTCATCCAGAAGTGGCTGTAAAATAAGCAACTGCGAAAGGTAATCAAGATTCATTCATCATATTAAAGAGCTACAGCAATGTGGCTCTTTTTAATTATACTTGAATCATGGCAGAAGTAACATTTGGACTAGATCGAAACACTCAGTCAATCAAACACATTTCGGAAGTTCAAAGCGGATTGAGTTGCAACTGCAATTGCATTCAGTGCGGAAAAGCAATAAAGGCTGCTAAAGGACAAGTCCAAGAACATCACTTTAAGCACCATGAGCTTTCAGATTGCACTGCTTCTTTTGAAAGTGTATTACATCTGACTGCAAAGAAGATTATACAGAATGGTTGCTTATTTAATACTGGAGCTAATGGTGTAATATCTTATTCTGCCTCAGAACTCGAAAAGGTTGATGGGGTATATAGATATGATGCATTTATAACAACGCCAGATAAATCGATCGCAATTGAAATCGTAGTTACGAACCAACTGTCGCAATCGAAATATGATTACATACGTTTAATAAAGCAAAGGTGTATTCAAATTGATCTGCAAGAAGTTGACAGGAACATTAACTATGATGATTTAGAAAAACTTGTGTTGGCTAATGCCTCGTGCAAACGGACGATTTGGTGGGATGGAGAATCTCAAGTCACCATATCTAATGACTCTTCATCGGATCAAGCGTACTGGCTTCTATTACTTCCTTTAGCATTACTATATAAACCTTTAAGGAAATTTGTATTCAAGCTATTTGAATAGTATTTCATTCCTGCTACAAACCTTTCCTCAAAAGGGGTGGCTTAAGGGAGGAAAGGTCTTCGCAGTCATTGATTCTGTGGTTGTGTGGTTCTGTAATGCTTGCTTTATAAGGCACTGCGTTTACTTTTCAGCTTGTAGTTCTTAGGTACAGACAGTGCTTTAAGGTAGGGAGATCGGTATTCGGCAAGTCTAATGCCACTTAAAACACACGCCATTGCTTTGCACTGTCATGGTTTTAATTTTGGCAAACCGGTTGCCTCATGAATGCTTTCTCTATCTTTATCTAGGATTTGCTTCACTTCATCCTGGATAAATCTACACGCATTCCACTTTTCAGCTCACCTGCGTAATCGAAAATGCTGCGCTGCGCTTGTGTAAAGAACATAGATCGAACCTCATTGCTCCGCAATTACCAGTTCTCACACATTTTCTCAGTTCGCAGGCGGTTCGCGTATATCTATTCTTTCAGTTATTCTTATATTTGATAATAAAGGTAGTGGAATCCAAAACATATAGTTTAATAATGAACGCAATCGTGTTACGAGTTTGCAAAACTTCAAACGAAGCATCCCGAACTTTTGTCAACCCCTACAATTAATCGTTTAATGATAACATGTTTTCTAAATAACTACTAATGGGTTGTATATATGTTGATGACAGCGTCCATGATCAAGGAGGATTTATAATTTGCACTTGTGTCTACAGCGAAGAAAATCTAGATGATGAGATCAAATCTATTATAGCTGACCACGATTTAGATCCACAGGTATTTGAATGTAAGAGCCGCACCAATTACTCCAAAGAACCAGAGAAAGCGAAGGTAAGATCTGCCCTAAAAGCCCTGTTACAGGAAAAGTGTAAAATTGGTATCGCTATAATTCCCAGAGATAGAAGAGAGTTTGTAGGTATGGAGGTATTGACAGCTATGAAGCAGTTTATTGAACACAATAACATCAATGAAGACCTCGACGTTTACTTAGATGAAGGCATGTTCATGACTTCGGGAGATTTTGACAAGGCAATGAACGATATTAAATTGGCAAGTGTTAAAGTACACCAAGAACAGGATTCAAAAGTGTCAAGAGGCATTCAACTAGCAGATTTAGCCTCTCACATGATTGCAACGCAACTCAAAGGTGCAATGGGACTTGTAACCAAAACTGTTAAAGCGGGAGATAATTCAGGTTATGACCCAGATCTAGATCTTGAACTTACATTAGAAATGTTTGCCGCTCTAAGAAATAATTTATTTAGCAAAACACAGGATGCAATATCTGTAGAGAGTCTGGAGAATGCTATTTTGGATGTTTACCCGTATGGACTTTATATATCTGAGAATTGTGGGGAAGAGCTATCAGATTATAGCATGAAAACCTTTGGGAAAGTTTATCTGGGCTGTATGCATTAATTTAACCTCACTCTGCGAAGCAATTTGTCAAGACGGCACTCGTCATTAACTGGTAGTTAGGTTTTATACTAAAGTTGTTTATATTTGAATACCTAAATTAAATGTATGACCGCACTCTCTTTTACATTTTCCGCAAATGGATTATTGTATGTTGCCCTATCGGGAACTAAAGCAGCACCAATCTTTATCTCTAAAGATAAGATAGCATTGCCTGCCAATCACTCTCCTTCGCAAATGACATCATGGTTTGAAACTCAACTAGAGATGCTATTGAACACATTAACGCCAGCTGTTGTTAGCTATAAGCTAACAATCAACAATGTTAATAATAACATGGTTCATAATTGTTACTACGGGCAGGCCATACTTAATCTATTATGTCATAAAAAGAATATTTCGATCTCACATACCTCTCCGTCCGCAATAGTACCAAGTAAGTTTGGACTTGCAAAGGGTGTAAACCTGCATTCTTATATTGATAGCTTAGTCGGCCTACATCCACCATACTGGGATGGTAAAATGAGAGACACTGCCTTAATATCTCTCTTAAGTTTATCATAATGGAGATAGGTAAGTTTTCTACTATTGGATTCGTGGGGAACGGCATGTTTGGAACCGTTTTTAAGGCGAAGGACAATCTTCTTGCTGTAGAGCGAGCAGTTAAAATTGTACAGGCTAAGGATCCAAATGAGTTTATGAAAGCCATAAATGAGGCCCAAATTCTTGAAAGATGCAGACACAACCATATTGTAGATATAAAAGAAATAGATATCTACCCTGTGGAAGGTGTTCCTGCACCATGTATAGTTATGGAATACTTAGCTAATGGAAGCGTACAGAACCTTTTAGAAACAAAATTTGTATCATGCCAAAAGGCTGTTAGCACAATTAGTGATTGCCTATTTGGATTGGAGCATGCACACTCTCAAGGCATATTACACCGTGATATAAAGCCTGCAAACATCCTTTATTCCGAGAATTGGCAGGCTAAGCTATCTGATTTTGGATTAGCTTACGGCTTAGCTCACCAGGTATTTGATTTCGAAGGATACAGTTCACATTTGCCTCATGAGGTACTTGAGGGATCGGTTCAGGATGAGTTATCTGACCTTTATTCAATGGGAATTACATTTTTTAGAATGCTCAATAACTTAGCGATCTTAGATATACCTTTTGCCAACGATGCAGACTGGTTGAGAGCTGTTAAGAAAGAAAAATTTCCTGAAAGGATATATCCTAACCATATCCCACAACAATTAATTAAGATTTCCAAGAAGTCTATTAAATCTGATAGAGCTAATCGG
Organism: Pedobacter miscanthi; assembly: GCF_032678605.1. Lineage (GTDB taxonomy): Bacteria > Bacteroidota > Bacteroidia > Sphingobacteriales > Sphingobacteriaceae > Pedobacter > Pedobacter miscanthi_A. The sequence goes on along the minus strand of NZ_JAVTSU010000017.1, from coordinate 5,206 downwards.
TATCAAACATGTTTACAGTTTAGACAGGCACTACAAGCAATTCATTTTTGTGTGGAGTGGCATCCTCTTGATGCGGATAATTGGAAGGGCTGTCATCTAAGCGACGTTTACGAGGTATCTATACATGAAAAGCGAAGTGGGTTCGTGATTGACTTTAAACGCAATGGCAGAAAAGATAATTCCAGATGTTACAGTCAAATCCCTAGTGAATCTACCGCAAGAGAATTCTTTTACGGTTTGATAAGGGATACAACTTTAAAGATTTAACTTCATGGAAAAGAAACCAGCAAATCCAAATACAGCATACGGTCGAAAACGTTTGCGGGAAGAACATGCTAAGTGGAGAAGTCAAGCTAGTCCACAAGAGATACAGGAAGAAAAGTCAACGAGCATACTTATTTGGCTAATTGTAGTGGGAGTATGTTTACTCATTGCTTTTCTACTAGGAGGTAGTAATGGCGCTCTCAGATGGCTTACTCACTAAGCCATAGTTTTACAAAAGATGATAATGACTTAATTTATCATCTTCCTTATAAGTGTACACTTGTAGAAAAATTAACAATGCCATACGCACAATTTCTTTTCTACTCCCTATGTTTAAGCCCAAGTTACAAACCAATTTTAGCTATATAGCGATTGTGTTTGTCGTTGTGATTCTTATATTAGCAATTGATTAATCGTTAAACTCAATGGATGATAGAGCCTTCAAAACCTTAATTGATTATCTAACCCGTATACCATCTGTTCAGACCCCAATTTCATTTGGATCAGATGATGAAGGCGATTGGTGGGTTAAGTTTTCAATAGACATTCATCATGACCTTGCTTGGCATGCCGTTCAAGAACTCGGTTGCGTGGTTAATTACCTTTCTGTAAATGAGAGACTTCCAAGTAAATTCTATCCAGTATCACCTGCTCCATACTTAAATGGAGGGCCAACGGATTACCTATCATGGGTAATAGAAAACGATGATAAAGACTTTAAGCCAGACACATTAGTGAAATGGTTAGAGGGAAGATTGCCACAGCCTGTGGATGACCTTAGTCAATGGATTGAAGAATAAAGTCCATTACCTAGGCTGCACATTTTCTTATCATATCTGTTTTATTAACCCCTTCATAATAAAAATGTGCAATGAGAGGTTAGTGTTATGATTGTCGTTTTAAAAGGTAAACAACTGTTTAGCTCACTCCTGACCTTGTAAACACAGCATCGACAACTACATCTTTTTTCAGCGTATCCAAAATCTTGCACCTCCCCCTTAAGATAAGGTTATTAACAAAATCTTGGATATAGGAAAGAATGATTGACAGACTTGCAATCATGATTCATTCTCTTAACTTTGCTTTTCTAAATCTCTCTTTTAAATTAAACGCTCAATGAAACGGTACATTCTTTCATTACTTGTAACTTTGTTAACACTATCAAGTTGCACCACCAATTACTATCTTACTGTTTCCGATACTGAAACACCTATCTATTCAACTGTTGATGAATATGATAGGGAAACAACTATTGAAGCAGGAAAAGCATTTGTCTATATAGGTAAATCGTCAAGAACCGCTACACGATACGGAATGGCAACTGGTTACAGTCCATACCTTGTCACATGGAAACCACTTAAAAGGCTAACGAAGAAGCAACTTAATGATTTGGTGTTTACCAATGACTATGGTTACACTTATAGTGGTGTGTTAACTTCGGATTATAAGTATGGTAAGTTATTGAATACTTATCCTAACTACGCTCCATCTGCAACTACGAGAGCTACAACCAAATCCACTGGTTCATCAGGAGGAACAGTGCAGGTAAAAGGCTACACTCGTAAAGATGGTACTTATGTTAGACCACACACTAGATCAGCACCCAGAAAAAACTAATATGAATCAATACACACTTGATGACATTCGAAAAGAGTCCCATTCTCTAACTTTGCACACCTATGCCACCCACTATCTTTATTCTTGCAGACAGTCAACTATCGAGAAATGGCTTAGGATGATAACGCTTTTAGGTTTCATGATACCAGTACTAATAGGTGGTATTGTGAGTTCATATGGCTTAGATTCAATCTTGTCTAAATGGTCATTAATTGCGTTAACTCCACTTGCTATCTTTCAACTCGCACTCTCAGCTATATCATTGGTTTACCGTTGGGAAGATAGAGTGTCATACTATTTAGAGAGTAGCATAAGCAATAGAAATCTGAGTCAAGAATTTGACAAACTAGGTAAGTATCCAAATGAAGATGTTAAAATAACTGAACACCAGTATGAGCTTCTAATAGAGAGAAATAATAATAGAGAAGAACAAGATGACAAATACCCTTTCACAGATAAAGAAATGCGTAGGGGTATGAGATATGCACTAAGGCGATTCCAACGAGGTTGCTCAGGATGCCAGCAAATACCAATATCAATGAAACCAACTGACTGCGGTGTATGTGGTCAATTTTAAAATAGACAAATATGAATGATAAGATTAAATTAGTCATGAATGGCTACGTGTCCTTAACTGATAGCGAGAAATTAGAGTTGAAAAACCTCATTAAAGAATATGATAACAAGGGAGGTCTTGAGCAACTATATGAAAACAGGAACCTTGATGGTGAAGTAAAAAGAATAGTAGGACCGACATCATCCAATGCATGTACGTGCTGTGGTAGATAATTATTCAGATCGCAAATGAAAGTATTTATTAGTTGGTCTGGTGAGACCAGTAAGAACATAGCTGAAATATTCAAGAAATGGCTACCAAGTGTAATACAAGTGGTGAAACCATACTATTCACCTGATGATATCGCCAAGGGTACAAGATGGAGCTCAGAGATCGCGAAGGAGTTGGATGAATCAAAGGTTGGCTTGATATGTTTGACTAAAGACAATCTACAAAGCGCATGGATTATGTTTGAGGCTGGGGCGCTATCTAAAAACATCGATCAATCGAAAGTCTGCCCTATACTATTTGGGGTCGACCCTTCTGATATTCAAGGTCCATTAGTTCAATTTCAAGCTGCTAAATTCACTAAAGAAGAGGTAAAAAAGGTTGTTCGTATGATTAACAAAGAACTCGGAGAATTAACTTTACCCAGTGAAGTTTTTGAAAGCGTCTTTGAAATGTGGTGGCCTAGATTACAGGATCAAGTTGTTGAAGAGCTAAAGAAAGCGGAAACAAGTACTGGGCCGGAAATTCGGTCAGAACGGGATTTACTTGAGGAGGTTCTTTCATTGTCTAGAACATTAGTAATGTCTAGAGAAAAACGTAGGCAAGGGGATATAAGTCCAAGAGCTATTGAAGATCTTGTTATTAATATGGAAAACATCATCAATGCGATCATTGAGGAAGATAGAATAGACATATTTAAGTTTTTAGCTGATCTGAAACGTCCAGTTAATCATTTAGTTGAGTTTTCTGGTCTACCACAAAGTTCAATGCAAGATCTATTAAATAGGCTGGATCGAAGTTATGAGAGAGTAAATAATATATATGAAGGGAACAGTTTAGGTGTAGACGCAGTGAAAGCTGCAAATAAATTAAATTTTGATTTTAAAAGAAGTAACATCAAGAGAAACAGCTAAGGTAATTGAGTTTTATTTGTATTGATCTATCTAATCATAGCACAAATTTAAGCTTGTCCTACCAATACGTTTAAAGGAACTACGGCATAAACGCTCATGTGGCGTTCGCGCAGCCTATTTATTCCGTTCCTCCTTTACTTAATTGGTCTGAAAGCTTGATACATGTGCCATATTTAAATAGATACAACTATGGTACAAGAACAATTTAAGGTAGCTGAAGTGCAAGTAAGCTACAAATCAGATTACAACATTAGTGAACGTCCTAAGATAACCTCATCAAACCAAACATTTCAGCTTCTAAAGAGTAAATGGGATATGGGTAGGATTGCGTTTCTAGAAGAATTCAAAATCATACTCCTTAATCGAAGTAACCATGTTCTTGGGATTGTTGATATATCAATGGGTGGTGTAAGTGGTACTTATGTTGATCCAAAGGTAGTGTTTGCTGTCGCTTTAAAAGGTAATGCGTCTGGAATAATACTCACCCATAACCATCCTAGTGGATCAATTAGACCAAGCGAAGCAGATATTAAATTAACAACGAGGTTGGCAGAGTGTGGAAAGTTACTGGATATCAATGTATGGGATCACATTATTTTAAGCGAAAACAGCTACTATAGCTTTGCTGATGATGGAATGATGTAGCTTATAAAATTATTAACTTAGTAGCAATTAACCGATTTATTAATAGGTTACACATTATATAACTCGTAGGCTGTTGGAGACAACGAAACCGACAACGAAGCTTTTAGAGTAAAGATAGAGCAGCTAAAAAAGTGCCCTGAGATACGGATAGAATAGAAACTACCTAAACTTTAGATATGAGTTCGATTCTCGTCGGGACCACTTTTCAACATTAGTTAAAATTCAAAGGGGTTCAAAAAACCCCTTTTTCGTGCCTATAAACGTGGTTTTTCTTTTTTTATAATAAAGTAAGATATCACTGAATTCATTGAAAACAACAAAAAGGTACCACGAAAAGTACCACCAAATTTTCATTTTTTAACCTCATATTCGTAACTTTCATAAAATTCAATTCTATGAGAGCCACTAAAGCTGATTGCAGCATTCATTTTAGACTCAGGGATTCAGAGTCAGAATCGCCCACCCCTATCACCTGTTTTATTGAATATAATGGTAAGCTGGGTATTCCATCAATATTGACCACCGGATTCCAGTCCAAAGTGTGCACCCAAATTTAGTCCCCGAGTTTGGGAAGATTGATCTCAATTGATACCAAAGATAAAAGGCACATATAAATTCCCGATGCTTGAAGTCTAAGTAGGTTTCGCCAGTGCCAAGCAACATTTCTTGCTCCAATCCTTATTAGAAGTCGACATAAGTGTTCCAATGCGATTTGAGAACCCATCGCCAATCAAACTACAGAATATTTTTCACAAGTGACATTAGAAACAAAAGCTTATGTTTTTGCAGGGTGTTTTAGCGCCTGACAGCGACTTTCATCCTTGAAACAACACCATGAATCCAGAACACCAAAACAAAGCTTAAAAACGCTAAAAATCAGTCAACTGTACACTTTAAAGCATAATCAGTGCACATTTTGGAGCGGAATAAGTGACCACTTTGCCCATAAAGTAGTGGCCACTTTTGGAATAATCCCCATTAT
>NZ_JAVTSU010000016.1:0-148852 GCF_032678605.1 Pedobacter miscanthi | reverse complement strand
TTACGATTTTATCGTTTTAAACGATAGGCTATTAACGCTCGTTAGAAACGAACGTTAGCAACTTGAGACGATCGATTTTAAACCGCCAAAATCCTTGCTTCGGACCATAAAAAGGCAGCCGCAAGTAAAAATCCGGCAAAAAAGAACCAATTTGATATTTCTTCTTCAATAACCAAATCTTTTAACTTTACCTTATTTTTAGCAGTATCTAAATTCTTGAGAAACCAATGCATACTGTTTAAGGTTTGCTGGTTTTTAAGCGTTTGCCAATCGGTTTTTTCATAAATATAAACAGATTCGGTGTTTTGGTTTACTTGTAAGTTTGTCCAGCCTGCTTCTTGGGGCCAACAGAAAGCATCCCATTGGAAAGGAAGCTCCATATTTTGCCGTGGACTCCATGTAACACCATCCATTTTTAATCCTGGAACCTTACCCGATTCAGCTAAATCTGTAATAATTCTTACTTTTTGATTAGCGGTTGGGAATTGAGGAATGATGTTTACAGCTAAAACCTCATTTCTTTTTCTCGCGGCATTTGCCAAAAGTTTAGACCAATAAGTGGCGTAATCTGTTTTTTGCCCGGAAAGTAGCCAGTTATAAGTTGATGAAAGGGTAGAAACCAATATTTTGCCGGAGCCACTGATACTACTGTTTACCAGTGTTTTTCCACTAACATCAGCAATAATGCTTTGATCATGTTCGCCTGATTTCAAAAACAAAGCCTGCTCAATGGGCAGTGGTTTAAATTTGAAATGATCTTCGGCCAGACTCAAATTTAGGGATTTATCTTTCAAAACAGGAGATTCGAAACGATTGAACCTGCTGCTAAGCGTGGTTAAAGCTTTTAAACCGGAAACCCTGATGAGTAACCCCATTCCATTATTAACCGCAACATTTATTAAGGTTCTTTCAGCGGGACTGATGGCTGCGAGTTCTTCTTCATCAATAATCAGGATACCGAATTTTTTTAAGGTTGAAGCACTGATTTGGTTAAGGTTTAAGCTATCGATATTTAAAAAATCGGAGGCATGCTTATTTTTGCTGATCTGGCTTCTGAAAGCCAGTGGATATTGGTTTTCGTACAACCAGTTTTTTAAGAATTTATACTCAAAATCGGGGAAAGAAGCCAGGATTAGCACTTTCATTGGTGCCTGATCGCCTACCTTAACGGGTACAGGTTCTTTAGCAAGGGTGTCATTTTGTTGCAGGGCAATGAGTTGATAAATGGCTTTTCCACTTTGTTTTGGTGTAGTTTTGAAAGAGAAAGCTTTATCAGATTTTGCTCCAATGGTGGTAGAATCGACAGCTTTACCTAAACCTTTGAGTAAAAGTTTAACACTTTTATTACTGGTGTTTTGATAAGTCCCCTGAACGGTAAACTCATCGCTGGTTTTTAATTTCCCCTGCCAGTTGGCTTCGATAATCCCTCCAGGATTAGCAGATGGGTGGAATTTGATCTGATAACCTTTAAGTTTTTCCAGTTCTGTTGCATGTAAACCGTAACCGTAAATATTCAGTTTCCGGATATCAGGGTTGGTTTTTAAAAAATAAGATAGGGCAGAAACGGTTGTAGCCCTTATATTTTTTAAATCTACTGATGGAAGTGCATATTTTTTGCCTTTTAAATGACTAACTGAATCGGGATGAGTACCTTCTGTTAATAAAATGATTTCATCAGATTGTATTTGCAGGTGTGTTTTATATTTAATGGGCACAATTAACAATACAAAACAGGTAATAGCTATGATATTCGCCAAAATTCGCCAGAATAGCCTTGCTTTATTTGACCTTTTTATCTCTTTGTACAACAAAAAGCCAAGCAATAACGTAGCAACCAGAATGGCGGTGTATTTAAATTCCATATCTATCTGCCAGCTTTGTTTAAGTTGTTAAAATAATTCTGGTACAATGCAGAAGCCGGGCCAGCGCTTTGTGTTTGTGGTTTTGCTGGTTCGGTACTGATCATTTTTTGTATAGCCTGCTGAACCAGATCAATATCTTTAACGATCAATTTATCTGCTGTGCTTAATTTCCGTAAACTGGTAAGCGCATTTAAATAAGTAGAGAGATTGTCTGCTGCGGCACCGATCATGTATTTTTCGGTTTCACTGAGTAAAAAGTGATCGTTTTCGGTAAACTTTTTGCCTGTTTTTCTACTTTCCAAAAGGGCAAGTGTGGTTTTTAGCGAAGCTGTTCGTTTTTCTTTCTGCTCGAAGCTCATTTTCTGTACAGGCTGCATAATTTTGTCGAGTTCGCCGCTTAAGCGTTTCTCCGGTTTTAAAGCAGAAACCTTAACCGTGGTTTTGGCTACATAAGCCCTCGATTTCTGTTGCAGATCTTTGAGCAATCTTAGTGCTTTATATTCGTAAGGCAAAGCTTCCTGTGGTTTGTAGGTCCGCAAACGCAGTTCGGCGTTCCACATTTCAGTTAAAACAGCCTTTAACTGGGCTTTCATTTCCGGCTCGAAAAAGGTAGCATCTTCTGCAATATCGTGTTTGTGGGCGTATTTGTCCATAATGGCACTTACATCACCAAATTTTTCACCTTCGGTTTTGTGTTCGGCGTGTTCATCATGGTCGTCGTGATCGCCACCAATTTCAGTCTCGTTTTCTTCGCCCAAAAACTGTCCGTAACGCAACCTCAATAACTTTTGATCAATACCAAGGTCGTTGCTTCTGGTTTTAAAAGTGGCTGCTGGTAAGGTAGATTGCTCTTTTAATAATTTCTCGGTATCGATAATAATCTGCCTTTCGCTTCTGAAATATTCGGGTACAAGGTTTACACCATTGGTCATGCCGGCCAAACTCATTAATTCCGTGGTATCTACAATCGAAACAAAATACACATCCGAACGGCTCGATTGACCGTGATTATCCATCGCTTTGATGAAAAAGTAAAGCTCATCACCGGGTTTCATGCCAAGGCTTTTGAGGTCGATGGATTTATTTAGTGTAATACTTTTCCTATTATCGAAACTGGTATTGAAAGCGAGTTTTTTCTCGGTAAAACTTACGCCTTCACCTTTACCACTAGCCATTGTTGCTGAAATAAAAGCATCAACGATACCATAATCATCGGTGAGTGATACATTCAGTTTAAATTTTTGTGGTTGACCAATATCAATCGTAGTATGCTGTTTAGGTTGCATAATTTTAATGGTCACCGGTAAATCGGGAATCACTCCAATCTGGTAGAGGTCTGATTTTTTGCCATCCAGCTCGAGTTGATAAAAGCCTGATTTATTAATGGTTTTACTAAAATTCCATTGCGTATGTGCTGCATTTAAGGCTTTTAATGACGAGACTTCGTTGTCGTTAAAAATGAGCTTTAGTTTTTTGATTGCAATGTTCGTTTCAATTTTCCAGTTGATTGTAGCGCCTGTTTCGGCGTTAATGGTAAATTGTTTCTGTTTCCGTTCGGCCTTTCCGGTATAAGCCGGAGGAATAATGGTGGCACTGAAGTCAGAAATTTCTGCAGGGATATTTTCTTTAATAAGCGGAACTGAAGTTTTGGCTTCTGGTGAATTTAAATCTGGTTTTTTGATTTGAGGGATTTTGCTGATCCCGAAGCTGATGATTAAAGCAACAAAAAGGATGCTTAAACCAGCATTTAATTTTTTTGCCGGTTCTTTTGGTTGAACCAAATTTGGAATAATGTTTTCTATTTTGTTGCGCTGTAATTGTTGCAGCGCGGATAATTCCGCTTGGTTCTGTAGCAATAAATCGGCACTTTCTTCCAGTTCGGGGTAACGGTTATTCACAAATCTCGAAACATCAAAGTCGGTGGTTTTCCAAACAGGTTTGCTGAACAATAAAATAGCGAGGGCAGCTGGGAAAATAACCGTAAAAATCCAGAAAGGGAAATGCAGCAGATAAATACCAACAGCCGATAAAAACAAAGCAATGCCTAAAGCAGTGGCAATGGCGCCAATCAGGTAAAAACTGATCCACCTCATCCTTAGGCTACGTATCCAGTTTTGTCCTTCAGTTTTTAACATATTGTGGTTTTTTTCTGAATGATAAAATGCGTTCGGTAGCAAAAATCAAAAATGCTGCAATCCAAAATACCGTTATGAGCGGTTTATTTTGAATAGTTTTTGTCTGTGAAACAGTTTTATTGCCCTCAATAACTTCTTTCTGTTTAAAGGATACGGTTCTTTGATCGGCAGGGTTATTTTCGAAGCCAAAATGATCAGGATTTTTATCCAGGATGACGATCGGCATCAGTGCTTTTACAAATAAAGGATCCCAAACGAGTTCGTTCCATTGTGGGTTAAACCGGCTGTAAAAGTGGAAAGTGTTTAAATTGCCGGTTTTTTCCTTTGTTAAAATTGCATTGCCAAAACCATCGGTCCATATTTTTTCCGCCTGGTTGGCTGATGCGATTCTTTTGCTCAATTTTAACTGTTTTCCATCGATATTAATAAAAGATGGAATGCTCAGTATTTTCCCTTTTTCGTATTGAAATAAAGTGCTTCCTGGAGCAATTAATGATTTGAAACCTGTTGAAATGGCTTCATCCGACAACCAGAAACCAATAGTAGCTTTGCCTGTTGGAGGATTAATGATGATTTTCCGTTGACTAAAACTGCTAATGGCTTTTAAAGCCGCGATGATGTATTTGCTGTCGGTAATTCCGGCCCCTTCATGTATGATTATGTTTATTGGAGCATCATCTGACAGGTTTAGGGCTTGATACACAGTGTTTGATGGATTGGATTTCGCTTCGTACTTTTTCCCAGCATAGGTGGTAATCCAGCTGCTTAAAGTATCGTTTTGGTTGAGCGGAATCCAGCTCAGTTTATAATTTACGGTTGGCAATTCATTCCCAAAACGGTTTAAACGCCGATCAGCAAAAAGATAAACCTGCGCTCCTGCTGGCACGATTTGACCGGCCGCACTAAGTAAGGTTGTATAATTTAGATTATTGTATTGCCTGATCTGATTGGTAGTGGTATCTATTAAGGTTATGGGCAAAAAACCCACATTAAAATCGTGAATTTCGTAACCTTTTTTTAACAGAGAATCGATCTTTTTTTGATGCGTTTTAAAAACCTGTGGGAAATTGTTTTTATCGACCAAAATCCACCCTGTTTTACCATTAATTGCCGTTGTTTTTTTAAGATAGGGTTGTGCCAAAAGAAACGCCAGTAACACCAGTAGCAAGCAACGCAGCACAAACAAAAGCCAATCGTTAATTTTAAAGCTTTTAGCGCTTGCACTCGAACTTTCGCCGAGCAAAGCAATGCTGCCTATTTTGATGGTTTTGCCCTGTTTTACATTCCACAGGTGTATCACAAGCGGGATAATGATGCCTGCAAGCGCAAATAGACCTATGGAATATAAAAATTGCACGGTTAAATTCTAAGTTTACTTCTTTGTTTTAAAAAATCCCTTAAAGCCTGGTCCAAAGGTTCGTCTGTACAAATTGTTCTATAAAAAATCCTTCTGTCGAGCAGTTGTATCCTGGTTTCTTCAAGATAGCTGTTAAGTTTGTTCTGATAATCTGTTCTTGCTTTGCTTTGGTCTATCTGAATGGTTTCTCCGGTTTCAAGGTCCTCAAAATTGATATAACCTTTAAAATCAAGGTCGAGTTCGTTTCTTGATAGCACATGGAAAACCACAATTTCATGCCTTAAAGTATTCAATGTATCCAACAATTTGATGATTTCGTCATCTTTCTGGTACAGGTCGGTTACAAAAATCAGCAGTTCGCGTTTTTGAGCACCTGCAAATAACGCTTTGTAATGAATGGGTTTGGTAAATGTACCATCGGGATGGATCTGTTCCAACTGGTAAAACAAACGGGCCAAATGCTGGTAATCCTGTTTGGGTGTCATCGAGAAAATGCCCGAATTCTTCATCACATATAAACCAATCGCATCGCCCTGTAAATTGGCAAGGTAAGCTAAAGATGCACCGAGGTATTTTGCATAATCTATTTTGGTAAAATCGCCGTCACTATGGTTCATCGATGCGCTTGCATCAATTAATATGCGTACGGCAATATTGATTTCCACTTCCGATTCGCGGATGTAATAACGGTCGGAGCGGGCAAACATTTTCCAGTCCAGCGAACGCAGGTCGTCACCAGGTTGGTAACTTCTATACTGGCTAAACTCCAATCCAGGCCCTTTTACGGTACTTTTATTAATGCCGTTCATAAACCCATCAATCGTCATTTTAGCCGATAATGAAAGGTCTTTAATGGCCATCAATATTTTTGGATCGAGCAGTTTACTCATTAAATATTGGCTTTTGGTTTCGAAATGGATTTAATCAGTTCGTCGGTTACTTTGTCTGATGAAACGTTTTCGGCCTCTGCCTTAAAGTTCATCAATACCCTGTGGCGCAACACCGGATAGGCCATGGCTTGTAAATCTTCCAGAATTACCGCGTACCTGCCTTTAAATAATGCCCTTGCCTTTGCCGTCAAAATCAGTGCCTGCCCCGCACGTGGTCCAGCGCCCCAGCGTACCCATTCTTTTACAAAATTTACGGTGCTGGTTTCAGGCCGGGTTGCACGGATGATCTCACTTACGTAGATAATTAAGTCATTGCTGATGCTTACCTCACGGGTAATGGCCTGGAGCGCTTTAATTTCTTCAGCACCGATAACCGGGTTGATTACTGCTTTTTTGCTGCCTGTTGTGCTGCTTAAAATCTGTGTTTCTTCGGCTGCGGTAGGGTAACCGATTTTAATGTATAACAGAAAACGATCTAACTGTGCTTCGGGCAGGGGGTAGGTTCCGGCCTGTTCAATAGGGTTTTGTGTGGCGAGGATAAAAAATGGGCGGTCTAATGGATAGGTTTGTCCTCCATAGGTGACCTCAAATTCCTGCATGGCCTCCAACAGTGCCGATTGTGTTTTCGGTGGTGTCCGGTTTACCTCATCCGCCAGGATAATATTGGCAAACAGCGGACCTTTATTAAACTTAAAAAAACGTTTCCCGGTTACATGGTCTTCTTCTAGTATTTCGGTGCCCACAATATCGGTAGGCATTAAATCGGGTGTAAACTGGATTCTCCGGAAAGAGAGGTCTAAAGCCTGCGACATGGTCTTCACCATTAAAGTTTTGGCCAACCCGGGCACGCCTTCCAGTAAACAGTGTCCGCCGGCCATTAAAGCAATCAGCATTTCTTCAATGATCACATCCTGACCCACAATTACTTTCTGTATTTCACTCTTTAACAGGGAGATCTTATCGATCAATATTTTAAGCTGGCTTTCTGAACGCTCCAAAGTGATTAATTTTTTAGTTTGACGATATGGTGCTTCAATATAGGGCATATTGGCAGATAGTTTTTAGCCTTGTGGAAAGAATATCAAAAAATTTACAAGATAATTGGTGTAAAAAGTCCGATTTATAAAAAATGAAGGTAATTTTAGGGTGATGCAGAGAGCTAAATTTACATTTGCGAGGTTAAAATATAATTCTGGCGATTGGGATACCGATCAGCGGATGCCTTCCAATCTTTTAAATTCCCTTTTAGAGTACACAACTATTCCTTTGGATGAAGAAGAAAAGATTGTGGAACTGGGTAGTAAAGATTTGTTTAAATATCCGTTCTGTTATTTAAGCGGGCATAAACTGGTGCAGTTCAGTCAGCAGGAAGCCGTAAATTTTAAAACCTACGTGCATAATGGTGGTTTCGTTTTTGTTGATGACTGTAACCATGATATAGATGGTTTATTTGCCCGATCATTCGAAACCCAAATGGGGAATCTTTTTGGCGCACAAGCTTTGAAGAAGATCCCAAACAATCACGGTATTTATAACTCTTTTTTTAAGTTTGAAAAGGGACCACCAACCACCTCATTTGAGTTAAACGGCTGGGGTGATGACCTGGTGCATGATTATTTAAAAGCCATTACGATTAACAACAGGATTGGGGTGTTGTATAGCAATAAAGATTATGGATGTGAGTGGGATTACGATTTTAGGAACAAACGCTTTTTGGCTGAGGATAACACCAGGTTTGGGGTAAATATTATTTTATATGCCATGGGGATTAACAGTTAGGCTTTTAGAGAAATCATTTTTATAATCAAGCATATTTGTGCTGTAAGATGTTACCATCTGTCAAACGCTTTCTATGTTTTATAATCAAGTATATAAAAAATATAAGAACATATAAGCTTATATGAAACTTCAACGTATTATATGGTGAAAACCTTTGTTCCTGCTTGCTGTGTGCATTTGTTTTACCGCCTAATTCACCTGAGTTCAGTAATTTGCAGTTACCAATAAAATAATGGCTAATGAAACTGTTTTAATTTTCAGTTGGCAATTTGCAGTTACTATTAAACTAATGGCTAATGAAAAAATGAACTAACCTAAAGCGCATAAGCTGTTTCTGCCTTTGATTGAGAAAGTACCAAAAAGCTTTGGATGTTGCCAACATAAGCCAACGCACCAATATTATCCCTCAGGAAATTGTTGTAAGCAACCATATCGGGCATGGCTACTTTAAGCATAAAATCAAAATGACCTGTTAGGTGGTAACACTCCATTACTTCGGGGTATTTTTGCATTTCAGCCTTAAATGCCCGGACAACATCTTCTGAATGGACATTGAGTTGAATGTGCGGAAATGCGATAAAATGCGACCTTAGCTTATCGATATCTACAATGGCCACTGTTGATTTAATATAACCATTTGTTTTCAGCTTTTTAATGCGATCTACAATATGGGTCATGCTTTTTCTCAGCTTTCCCGAAACTTCCTTATAAGTTAATAAGCCGTCGCGCTGTAAAAGGTTTAGGATTTCAATATCTGTCTGATCAACTCTTTGCGATTGCATGTTATTGCTTAGTGTATAATTTATTCGTTTTTGTTTACTTCCTTAAAATCGAAAAATAGTTAAAATAAAGTATATTTAGGTTAATTTATTGTTCTTTTATAAAAGTATACTTAGTGTATTTATTACAATAATAATGAAATTTTTAGCATCAAAAAAAAATTATATTCTGTAACCTGAATTTTATGATCATTAAAACCAAATTTTTGAACTGTTTATGGGTTTATAAAAAATAATTTTTACCAAATAAAACGCTTGTTGCTTTATAATTTACTTAACTACTGATCTTTACGGAGTAATAAATTTAACCGAATATTATTTTCTGATGCTTAAAAAACACAACTTTGGTGCTGGCCCCTGCATATTGCCACCATCTGTAATGGAAAAGGCCGCTCAGGCCGTAATGAACTGGAACGGACTGGGTTTGTCTATTTTAGAGGTGTCGCACCGTTCGCCAGAATTTGAGGATGTGGTACTTAAAACTCAGCTTTTGGTACGCGAATTATTGTCTGTGCCAGATAATTACGCTGTAATTTTTATGCAGGGTGGCGCCAGTATGCAGTTTTCTATGGTTCCGATGAATTTTTTAACGGCCGAGAAAAAAGGTGCTTATCTGGATACCGGTTATTTTGCGCTGAAAGCCATTAAAGAGGCAAAGTTATTTGGTGAGGTTGAGGTTATCGCTTCTTCAAAAGACAGGGATTATGCTCATATTCCTGATCAGGATTACAATAATCAGCAGGCTGCCTATCTGCACTGTACTTCAAACAATACCATCGAGGGGACAGAGATATTCGATTTTCCTAAAAATGATATTCCATTGGTTTGCGATATGTCGTCTGATATTTTTTCCAGAAAGATTAACGTTAGCGATTTCGACTTGATATATGCGGGTGCCCAGAAAAATATGGGACCTGCTGGAATGACGCTCATTATTGCCAAAAATGAATTTCTCAGTCAGGCGAAAAAAGAAGTGCCCTCAATGATGGATTATAGCTTGTTTCGGGATAATATGAGCATGTACAATACACCGCCTGTGTTTTCTATATATGTGGCCATGTTAAACCTTTTATGGTTGAAAGACCAGGGAGGAGTAAATGGCATAGAACTGCAAAACATCGAAAAGGCTAAATTGTTATATCAGGAGATCGATCGAAATCCTCTTTTTAAAGGTACAGCTGATATTGAACACCGCTCCAGGATGAATGTAACCTTTAAGGCTATTGATAAAGAAGCAGAAGTTGCCTTTTTTAAATTTGCAGCCGATCAAGGATTGGTAGGCATTAAAGGTTACCGTACCGTTGGTGGTTTCCGTGCTTCACTTTACAATGCACTTCCCCTCGCCAGCGTAGAAGCCCTGGTAAATGCCATGGCCGAATTTGAAATAAGCTACAGCAGAAAAAACGTTACTGAAACTGCATAAACTGTTAAATGATGATAAAAATCACTCCGTTAAAGGCACTGATGCCCGGTAAAGATATATTTGACCTGATGATTTCTGATCAGGTAAATGGTGAGATGCCTAAAAACGAGCAACTTTCTTTTGAAGATCTGATCAACCTTTTTGGATGTGCTTTAGAAAATCATCCTGCTATTTACATTTACGAATTTCGTGCAGAAAGTAAATCAATGCGTGGTATTTGGGCCATGACAGATCTTTCTGAAACTTTAACAGAAACTATTAAGCGGCACGAAGAAACCATGTCATCAAAAGTAGCATCGCTTAAAACAGATAAAGGAAAACGAAAGCTGGAAAAATCACCCATTCTACTGGTTCATAAACAAGAAAAAGGTTTAACTGCTTTGATCGATTGGGTCATCGCTAACCAAAAACCACTGGATAGTGAATGGTCTCAGCTGGGGCATTTTCTGTATCAGGTAAGGGATGAAGCATTGATTGATCAATTTGGTGCCGAGTTTGCAAAGTTCGATCAGGTTTATCTGGCGGATGGACATCATAGGCTAGAAGCGGCCTACGCCCTGCAAAAAACAGTTCCACAGCAAATTAGTAGCCTGTTTGTTTCTGCCAGATCAATTTCAATTGACGCATTTCACCGATTGGTACGTGGGATCGAAGTTTCTCCGGCAATATTGATGGAGAAATTAAAAAAATATTACACCATTTCTAAAATCCCGAACAATAAACCCTATAAACCGGATCGTAAAAATAGGATGGGGCTTTGTATCAACGCCGAATGGTATCAACTGGATCTTCGCAAAGATTTGCCATACCTGCTGCAAAAACCGGATACCGCAATTCTTCAGGATCTGGTATTAGAACCTATGCTCGGTATCAGCAACCCGAAAGACGATGACAGGTTAAGTTGTTTTCCTGATTGTAAATGGAACCAGTTTTTAGCAGAACTTGAATCCTCGGCGCTGACTATTGGCTTTTCGCTTTTTCCGATGACGGCCGATGAATTTATTGCGACTGCTGAAAAGGGGAGGTTTCTGCCGCCAAAATCCACCTGGATAGAACCAAAGATTCCACAGGGATTTATGGCAAGCAACCCAACGGCAATCACCGCCAAAGGTGAGCAGATACGGTTAAGTTAACCGCTAAATAAGTGATATGTTCGAACTGGATTTAGAAAGTATTGGCCAGATAACGGCTACTTTTATGATTGTTGGTTACTTTTTGTTTTCGTTGTTTAAAAGGCGACTGAAATAAAGGGAGGTAAAATAATGTTGTACAATTGGAACGAAAGAATTCTATTACCGTTAAATTTTATATTTTTGAGCTACGGCTCTCCTTTAATCTAACTACAATATAATATGAAAATGCTTTTTAGACTTTGTCTTGTTTCTGTTTTAACTTGCACATCACTTTTGGCGGGTGCACAAACCGTTACACTCGATTATTTTTTTAACCGCGAAACCCGTAAAGATAAACAGGGTAAAGAAATCCGCTTCCACTACCTGTGGAACGAACATGCTATGAGTGGTTTTTCCATTTTGGGTGATGTGTTTAAAAAAGAAGGTTTCAAATTAGATTCGCTGGAAACAGCACCAACATTAGCCAATTTAAAAGGAAGTAATGTTTATTTAATTGTAGACCCCGACCGTCCGAAAGAAAATCCTAAACCGAATTATATAGAAGCCGAACATATTGCAGCAATTTCTGCCTGGGTAAAACAGGGTGGGGTTTTGGTAATGTTTGCCAACGATAGTGCGAATGTAGAATTACCACATTTTAATAAACTGGCCAATGTATTTGGCATGCATTTTACCAACGAAATGCAAAACCATGTAATTGATGATGCCCATTTTGAAGATGGTGCTATTGTGATAAAAAATAATCCGGTGTTTAAAACAGCCAAAAAAATCTTTATGAAAGATGTATGCGCTATTGGTACCAAAAATGGCGCAAAACCTGTATTAAAAAATGCTGCCGGGGCAACGGTTATTGCATCGGCTAAATTTGGTAAAGGAAATGTAGTTGCCATTGCCGATCCATGGTTGTACGATGAATATGTTAATGGCCGTTTACCAAAAGAAATGGGCTTCGAAAATGATAAAGCTGCTTACGATCTTGCCGTTTGGTTAAAAAGCCTAAGCAAAAAATAATAGCTAAAGTTTATCCAGTTTAAAATACCCTAAATGAATCTCATCTTCAGGTAATCCTGAAGATGGTTTTATTTCGATATGGTATTTTTGTTTGGCCTCTTCACTTAAAATATCCTCTATTTTATAAATATCGTCAACATCAATTCCATATTTCTCGTCGATGTGAGAATTAGCACCTTTTATTGAATTGGTTTTGAAAAAAACCGTTTTTTTTGCGTCCTGAATAGCTTTGGCCCGTTCATCATGTACCGATAGTACAATATGGTGCTGTTCGTATAATTGATCGGATAAGTAGCCCCCTAAATTGATAAAAAACAATTTATGTAATGAAAATGGTGTTTGCTCATCTCTTAACTTAATACTGATTTCATAATCATCCACTTTATTTACTTCCCTCCAACCATCAATATGCAGGCTTGTGCCTGTTCCCGGCCAAAAAGCTTTAATCTCTGGAACGAGGTCTTTTAACGAATGGGCAATGCCGAAAAAATAATCGTGTTGCTCTACGTTTCGTTTTGGCGCTTTAGAACCCAGTAAAATCATGTATAGTTTTAATTCGTTCATTAGTTTAATGGTTCAATCGTTCATTAATGATTGATCATTGAACATAACTGATCCAATCATTACTATTTTAACAGCATTAATCGAATTTGGTTCTTGACAGCAAGAAATTTTTAATAAAGCGGTCGTCATCTCGCCCGGAACATAGTGGGATGGAGAGATTTGGCTCGATAGATCTCTCGGCTACATTACACTCCGCTCGAGATGATGATTTTTCGATAGATATCCTCTGACTTCGGACCTCCGCCCCCTGGACTTTTTAACCACATTCAAAACAATTTCATCTTTTTAGGATTATATCAACTATAAATGAATACAAAAACAGCAAAACACAAAATAGCCATTATTGGTGGGGGCCCAAGTGGTCTCTTTATGTACAAAAGGTTGACGGAATCAGAAACAACTGATCTGGAGATCGATATATTTGAGCGTAAAGATTATTTGGGTGCTGGTATGCCATACAGCGCAGAAGGAGCAAATGTAGAACATATTACCAATGTATCAGATAATGAAATTCCGGTTATCTATAATTCTATTGAAGATTGGGTGAAAATTGCACCAAAATCGATTTTGAAAAAGTTCGACATTAATGAAGCAAAATTTAATGAGTACAAGGTATTACCCAGGTTGTTTTTCGGCGCATATTTATCTGCTCAGTTTAATCTCTTAAAAGATGCTGCGGCGAAAAAAGGCATTAAAACCAATGTTCATTTAAACTGTATCGTGGAAGACGTGATTGATTTTCCTGATGAAGATAAAGTAGCCGTTAGTGTTAAAAATCATGATCAGGCGTATTTCGATCAGGCCATTATTTGTATTGGTCATAATTGGCCAAAAAGATATGAAGGCAGTATTCCAAACTACTTCGATTCCCCTTATCCGCCCAAAAAGCTTAAACTAAAGATAAATCACACTGTAGGCATTATGGGCTCTTCTTTAACAGCAATTGATGCTTTAAGGACTTTGGCCAGGCAAAACGGAAAATTTGAAGATAATGAAGATGGAACATATTCTTACCAGCTAGAAAGCAAAGGGTTTAAAATTGTGATGCACTCGCGAAGTGGCTTGTTGCCGGCCATCAGGTTTCATCTGGAAGATTCTCACCTGGGCAAAGAGGAAACCTTAACTAAGGCCGAAATTCATAAAAGTATAGCTGATAACAACGGTTTTTTACCTTTAGATGTTGTGTTTGAAAAGAATTTCAAAGAGATGTTTATCAAAAAAGATCCGGCTTTTTACAAGAAGATCAAAGATATGAAGCTCGAAGAATTTGTAGAAGCCATGATGGGTTATCGGGAAAAGATGGAGCCTTTCGATTTATTTAAAAAAGAATATGAAGAAGCAGAAAAATCCATCGAAAAGAGAAAATCTATCTATTGGAAAGAAGCTTTAGCAGTGCTGAGCTTTGCCATGAACTATCCGGCAAAATACCTTTCGGCCGAAGACATGCAACGGTTACAAAAAGTATTAATGCCCTTAATTTCTATTGTAATTGCATTTGTGCCTCAAAGTTCTTGCAGAGAACTGTTGGCCTTACATGAAGCTGGTGTGTTGCGTATTGTTGCTGTTGGAGATGACGCCGGGATAGAACCCTTAAAAACAGGTGGAGCAAATTATCATTATAAAATAAACGGTAAAAAAACGACTACTCACTTCGATACCTTTATCGATTGTATCGGTCAGCCGCATCTTTCCTTTAACGATCTTCCATTTAAAAGCTTAATTCATCATAAAACGTTAAGCCCTGCAAGGTTAAAGTTTAAATCTGCCGAAAAAGGAAAAGCAGCAATGAAGAATAACGATTTAGTAACGCGGAATGATGATGATACTTACTATTTAACAGTCCCTGGAATTACCATAAATGATCATTTCCAGGTAGTGGATAAAAATGGTATTGCAAATAAAAGAATTTACATGATGGCCGTTCCATACATTGGTGGTTACAATCCGGATTACTCCGGAATCGACTTTTGCGAGGCGGCATCAGAGGCCGTAATCAACAGCATTTTAATTTAAAAAAACGAAGCTGATTTTTATCAGTAAGAGCAATCACTCAAAAGTTTTTAAGTGATTTTTTTATTTAATTACTTGTAATACAGTTGTTTGTGTTTGTTGTTTAGCTGTGTATTAAAAAAAACAAACGTTTGCGCTTAGTTTGTGTTCAATAATTTCTGATGTCGTTTTATAAAACAATCAATTGTATTTTAAAATCTATACTAAGGCAAAATATGCTTACGATGCTTTAATTTTTGAGATAGTGATCATTGTCATTTTAATGTTTTTTTAAGCATGTTATACAATAAGAGAATATAAGTTTCATAAAAGCTAAAAAAAAGAGCAACTCATTGTTTTTAAAAAAACACTTATGTGCCTATAGTTTAGTGATTAACGCATTTTTTAAGCAAACGTTTGCGTTGAAAAAAATAAAAATCCGGCTTTCTTAATATATACCTTGCATTAACAAATCATACTAGCCGATATTTTATTTTTAGTGTACGAGCAAAAAAAGCCTGCTAACCACAGGAATAATTAACTAATAAAATAACCTCTAACCAAGGTATAACAAACAAGCAATAACTAAACCGTTCATGGTTCTGCCTATTAGGGCTATGAATTTATATTAATCAATTCTAAACCACATCCGTATGTTCAAAAATTTTACTTTTTGTCTCCAGGCATTGCTGTGCCCAAAAAAAACAACCCGAGGTAATTTCTTAATTACTTTTTAAGCAATCGAGTTTCTTCTTTAAACAAAAAAATCAAACAAAAACTAATCAAATGGTTAAAATTTACACAAGCATTTGTTTTGCCTTGTTTTTATGTGTTTTTGGATTTCAATCTTCACATGCCAATGAGGCATTGATTAAGAGGATCAATAGCAACTATTTTGCCTTTCAGCAAGATACCTCTAAATCTAAAAAAGATTTATCCGCAAACGCTGTAAAAACAGATACGATTGGGCAAATGATCAAGGCATTGCAAAAATTTAAAGCAGTACGCGATACGGTTAACATCCGTTCGGCAGCACCAGTTCCAAACCTGTCGTTACAACAGATTATTAAAGGCAATTTAGCCGGAGTTTATGTACAGGAACCCAATGGTGAACCTGGAACTGAGCAGAGTATTATTATACAAGGTACATCGGGCCTGCTGTTTAACAAAAAAGATATTTACGCTTTACAGCCGGCTATCTATTTAAATGGTGTGCCCCTGGTAGCTGATAATCCTTTTGCATTTGATGTGCAAAAATACGACTATAACAGGATTGGCCCTGCAACCAATTTATTATCGCAGGTAGATATTAATAATATACAATCTATTACGGTAATAAAAGATCCTTTCGAACTGGCTAAACTTGGCCCGAATGCAGCCAATGGAGCGATATACATTACTACCAAAAGCGCGAAGGCTGGTCTTAGAGATATTAGCGTAAATTCTTATTTTGGTTATGTAACTGCTCCAAAAGTAAATACCGTTAACGGGGTTTATGAAAATAATTTCAGAAGTCAGTTTTACCAAAAATATAACCCTACCGGCAACCTGGCGTCTTATTTACGCGATTCTACCAATGTGGCCTATTTTGGTCCATCAAACTGGACTGACTTATACTACCAGAACACGCCAACTTTTTCTGCTGATTTAGGCATCACCGGAGGAACAGACCGCGCAAATTTTAGGTTTTTTGGTTCGGGTACGCAAAATGCAGGAAACGCTGATAACACAGGATTAAATAGGTACAATTTGTTTTTTGGGATAAATATGGCGCCTTTTAAATGGCTTACTGTATCGAGTACGGTTAATACGGCCCGTTTAGATCGTACCAGGAACAAAAGCTTACGCGATCGCTTTGCCGAAACACGTTACATTCCGGATTTAAGCAGTCCGCTTTCTCCTAATGCAGAATCTTACGCTTCCTATTTAACTCAAAACGATAGAAACGTAGATAATAACCGTTCTACCGTATTAAACGGAAACCTGACCTTAAGTGCAAAGGTGAATAAATTTACCATCTCAACTACAGGTTTATTTAACTATAACGAAGGGGTGAGGGATTATTTTATACCATCAACTTTACTGGCAGGGATTAGTTACATATCTAACTACTTTGGTTATAGTCAAAGGGTATCCATCAATAACAACATTAGCTACAAATATGATATTAATAAAAATCATGTAGTTGATTTTGAACTTGGACAAAGCTTACAGGGCGATACCTACAAATACAATTATTCCAGGGCTTATAATGGTCCGAACGATTATGTAAAACTGGCGTTTGTAGATGGTAACCCAACTAAAGACGGAGCTGATAACCCCGATTACTTAAACGTACTGGCCAATGGCAATTTTTATGTATTCAGGTACATAGATAAAGAGCGTAATAATTTAATGTCGTTTTATGGCTCTGCAAAATACGCTTATAAAAACCTGTTCACCTTAAGCGCATTGTTAAGAAGAGATGGCGCTTCAAATGGCCAGCCTGATAGCCGTTGGGTAACCACACCGGCATTTAATGCCAACTGGAATTTAAAACAACAATTTTTTAAAGACAGTAATGCCATTGATGCATTACACTTAAGTGCAGGCTGGGGCAGGACTTTGAGGATTTTCCAGGATGACCGTTTTGCTGCAGGACCACAATACCGTTCAGAAAACGGATGGGAAGAAGAACCAACTATACCAGGTTACGGTGGTTTACTGGGTATTAACCGCCCATATAATAGTGGTTTTATTGGTTATAACATTAGCCTGCCATTTGCAGACAGAACCAGTGTAACATTAGATGCAACCATGTTAAACAGCCGTATCAATGCTGCTGTAACGGTATATAACCGTGATGATAAGAACAGTGTAATTGGTTTACCTGTTGCTGTTGAAACTGGTTATTCTACCCAATATAAATCGGGTATGGATATTAACAACAAAGGGATAGAGCTTTTGGTTAATGGAGCTGTTTTACAACAACGCGACGGTTTAAGCTGGAACACAGGTTTAAACATAGGCTTTAATAAAAATAAGCTTGCGGCATTACCTGATGGTTTAAACGAACTAATTTATCAGAATGATAATAAATTACAGGTAGGAAAATCGGTTGGCAGTTATTGGTTATATACCAATGAAGGTATTTATAACAGTGATGCTGAAGTGCCCGCTGGCAGAACCTTTAACGGTATTCCTTTAAAAGCGGGTGATCCGAAATGGGTTGATTACAATAATGATAACCGCATTGATAGTAAAGATAAGGTATTAACCGGCGATCGATTACCAAAAATTGTTGGTGGCTGGAACAATACTATTGCTTACAAAAACTTCGATTTAAACTTCAATTTTATTTTTGCTGCGGGGCAAAAAGCAATAAACCAATACGAGGCAACCCGTTATGGTTTTGTAAACCGCGAGGCTGGAAACGATATCAATTCGGTTAAGGAAGTTTCTTCTTGGCAATCGTTCGATAACGAGAAAAACTATCCGATATATAATCCATGGAGCCCGGTAGATCCTTATCGTTCTGATCAGGACCTGTTTTTGGAAAGCGCCTCTTATGTAAAATTAAGATCGGTTACACTTGGTTACGATTTCAGTAAAACAGGTTTATTCAAAAAAGCGGGTGGCAAAATCAGAAGAGCTTATTTGTATGCTACAGCCTTAAACGTATTTACACTGACCAATTTTTCAGGTGTTGATCCAGAACTGATCAATTACAATGGAATATACGACGGTGCAAATATTACCATCCCACGAACATTTGTTTTAGGCTTTAAACTCGATTTATAAAATATACCATAATTGATATGAATTATTCTAATTATAAAATTAGTATCTACAAGTCGGTTACCATTGGGTTAATACTAACCATGGTTGGTATGGGTAACTTTTCCTGTAAAAAAATTGATGATGTACAATCAACAAGATTGGCCACCGAAGATACCAACTGGAAAACGCTTGAAGATGCAAAGGCAAATTTACTTTCGGTATATGGCTTAATGCGTTCGGCCACGGTATCAGATAATACCCACTGGTTAATGGGCGATTTACGTCAGGGCGATTTTCAGATTACCAACCGTGCAGATTTAAAATCTATTGTTACGGGGCAGTTAAATGCACAGTACCCGGTTATTAACAGGATTACGAACTGGCGCAGGTTTTATGCGGTAGTTAATGCGGCAAGTTTATTTATTGAGCGCTCTAAACAAATTGTACCGTTAGATTCGCGTTATACCACAATAAACAATAACGTAGATATTGCACAGGCCAGAATATTAAGGGCATTTGCCTATTTCTACATGGTAAGGATATGGGGCGATGTGCCTTTGTTAACCTCCTCTCATGATGGCGATTTTATCCAGTTACCAAGAACAGGTAAAGATAAAGTTTTACAATATGCTACTGCCGAGTTATTGGCTGCTGCGCAGGTGGTACCTTTTAAATATGGTGGCGATGACCCCATTTTACCAGGGCTATATTATGGCGACGGCTGGTCTAGCTGGAACGGAAATATTTTTACACGTTTATCGGCCTACATCATTTTAGCACACATTGCGGCCTGGCAGGGTAATTACCTTGATGCGGCTACTTATTCGAAATTTGTGTTAGATAACTATACCAAATCAAACGGAAGCGGCTCTAACGGGATCGTTTATTTAGATATGGACGCCTTAACAGAAAATGTGAATTACTACAGTCCATTTGCTTTTAAACGTGCAACTGTACTGGTAGGTTTTCCATTCGAGGCAGGTAATGGTTTATCAACAGCGAACGGCCATATTGAGCAGTTAACCTTGGCATCGCCATTTATCCCAAAAACACAACCTGAAATGTTTGTGCCAAAAGATAGTATCCTTAAAATATTTACCGATCCGGGAGATTTAAGGTTCAGTGTTAACCCCACTACAGGTTTATACCGTACCAATTATTTTTACAATTTCGCTTCTGAGCAACCCATTTTTAACAAAATTAAGGTGATTTATACCGCTCAAACCTCGGGTAACCTAACCTTGTTTAGCTCTACCATGCTGTTTAGCCGTATAGAAGAAATTACCTTACTAAGGGCCGAAGCCTGTGCCGTATTAGGGCAAAAGGATGAAGCCATTTCTGCACTAAACAAAGCAGCTAATTTAAGAGGCACACTTCCTTACGATCCAACAACAGGTGCAGATTTGGTAAATGCCATTTTTGAGGAGCGCAGAAGAGAGTTAATGGGAGAGGGGTGGAGATGGTACGACCTTGTAAGGTACAACAGGATTAAAAATTCTACAGGCACCTTTATCAGAAAAAATGGTGTGCCGCTCACATTTACACAGTTTGAGCGTGCAGGTGGTATTTACTGGCCGGTATCGCAGGATGTAATCAACGCCAACCCAACAGTTACTCAAAATCCATATTGGCAATAATTATTTATAGGATGATGAGCCGTCTGGATTTTCAGATCATGATCGCTTCATCACCATTGAAAAAGAAATTTACGGATGAAAAAGAAATCATTTAAAAGTAGTCTAGTATTACTGCTCGCATTTACCGGCATTTATTTTAGTGCCTGCAAAAAAAGCGATTCGCCATATTACGATTATACCAATACAGTACAAACTTTTAAAGGCTCGGCTATGGATTATTTAAAATCCAAACCTAACACTTTCGATTCGCTTTTGGCGGTATTGGATCGTTTCCCCGCCTTAAAAGATTCGTTAACGAATCAGAAAGTTACCCTGTTTGCGCCGGTAAACGAAAATTTTGCAGCATCGGTTAAATATTTAAATCAGGTTAGAAAAGCCGGTGGCAGGGCTCCTATCTATTTAAAAACTGCCGATCCGGTAGAACTGGAATTTATGCTTTCGAAATACATTGTAAGGGGTAATTTAACAACTAATGCTTATGCCAGCACGGTTGATGGTATTTCAGTAGTTACGATAGATAGCAGTTATCCTATGCATGTTAAAGCATTAAAGGCAGATGCATCTGGCTTTATAGGCGGAGGAGCTACCACATTAGAATATAGTGATATGTTCGGCTCAACCATTAAACTTAACTGGATAACCACCACTACCAATGCGGTTAACATTAAAACCAATAATGCTACCATCAACATTTTAACCCCACTGCACAATTTTGGGTTTGATGAATTTACCTACAGAATAGACCAATAGCCTTATGAAGATGAAAACTAAAAAATACTTTCTTAGTGTAGCGATAATGCTAACTGGCATGATGCTCATATTGGTGTCGTGTAAGAAAAATTTGCCCGATAATAGGTTGTCTATCGCTAACGATAGTCAGTATACACAATTTCTGTATCAGCCTACTCTGGGTAGAAATACCTTATTTACCAACAATTTTACCTACGGCAACTCAAGCAGGCCTTTGGATTTTAAAATTGTAAACATGCGCACATTTGGCGGTGAGCCTGCTCCTGAATTAACCAAGCTTTATCCGGTTAAGGTATGGAAAACGGCTTATGATGGTACGGAGAAAACGCTGGCCGAAATTGAGGCAAAACGTGTAATCGAAAACCATCCTTTGTTCGAAGTACGTCCGCATTCTGGTGAGTTTTTGATGTGGGCAGAAGCCAACTCCAATATGATTAAAGCGCAACCGGATTCGGGTTATGTTTTTGATGTAGAAATGTCGAATACCGGAGGAAGGAAATATTTTCAGAATATGCGCCTTGCACCACTGCGTGAGCGCCCGTATGAGCCATCACCACTTGATCCGGTTACAGGTCAGGGAACTTCTACCTCTGTTAGTCCGTCCGGCCTTTTTATTACCGGCGTAAGAACCAACCAGTTTTTATCTTCCAATGATGTAGCCGTGGTATTTAATAAATTACCAAAAGGCCTTCCTGGTTATTCAGGGCACAGCATCAGTTTCAAATTTATAGATACACTGGCACAGGCTATCGATCCGAATAAATTTGCTTTAACCGACTGGGGCAGTTTAGTGCACGGTTTTAATATGGTAAAAGACGCCACAAAAGTAAAGTTTGATGTGGCCTATCCCATTCCGTTAACCATTTATCCTACAAAATATACCACTACAGATGGCGGTGCGGCAAGGGTTGTATTCAGGTTCGACAGGCAGGCATTTGGTGCGGCTTTACTGCACTGTTATCTCGCATTAAATTTCAAGATCTACGAGGAGGGCGATTGGGAAATTATCTTTCAGTTTAAGAACGACAAACCAAAATTTGATAACGACTGATGAAACAAACTAAATCCAAACAAAACATATTTCCAATGAAGTATTTTTACAGTATAGTAATCTTATTGATTTTTGGTTTGCATAATATTGCCCTGGCTCAACAGCAGATTGCGGTTACCGGTACGGTTTATGATGGCGAATCGAAAAAGAAAGAAACCATGCCGGGTGTAAGCATTTTAAGCGCTGGCAAGGTTTTAGGCCAAACCGATGGCGATGGCCATTATAGGGTAACTGTTGCATCAAATGCAGAAATTACCTTTAAATATTTAAGTTACATCACGCAAACCATCAAGGTAAATGGAAGAACTACCATTAACCTTACTTTACAGGGCGATAACGCTACCCTTAAAGAGGTAACGGTTACGGCAGGTTACCAAACCAAAACCAGAACCTTAACCACAGGATCTACCGTTACCATTTCGGGTAAAGATATCCAGGGGCAGCCTGCAAGCGATGTAATGTCGCTTTTACAAGGTAAAGTTGCTGGTCTTAACATTCAAAACAACACAGGTGCACCGGGTTTTAGGGGTTCTATTACCTTACGTGGTATTTCGAATATCAACGTATCAGGTTCAGGAAGCTCTAGTTTCTTAACTCCAACCTCACCATTGTTTGTTATTGATGGGGTACCTGTTGATGACAATACCAATTATTCGTATGGTTTTCAACAAGCCGGGCCGGGTGTATCACCTATCTCACAAATTCCGCCAGAAGATATTGAAGATATTACTACTTTAAAAGATGCTGCTGCTACCTCATTATACGGATCGAGAGGTGCTTATGGGGTTATTTTAGTCACCACCAAACGCGGTAACTCTAAAATACCTGTAGTACGCTATACCGGTGCATCCTTCTTTTCAATGGTTCCTCAATTGCGTAGTGTTATTGGAGGTAAAGGTGAGCGCCAGTTAAGGATCAATCAGATCCTGCAGAACGATACCACTTATAACCATGCAGTAGATATGATCAATTATAATCCGATTTTGGCGGATAGTTTAAATGCCTACTACAATAATTCTACCGATTGGCAATCCTATTTTTACAGAAATACTTTTAACCAAACCCATAACGTAAGTATTTCGGGTGGTGATGTAGCTTTTAACTATAAAGTGGGTTTAGGTGCTTATGATGAAACCGGGATTCAGGAGAATACAGGCTATTCGAGGTATAACCTAAATATGAATATGCAATATAACCCAACGCCTAAATTTAAGTTGTTTGGTCAGTTGCAAAATTCAATCCAAAAACAGCAGGTAGGCAGTGGTAATGGTTTCTTAAATAGTGGTTTAGCCACTACGGGCCAGGCCTCCAGTTTATTGCCTTCACCATCTCTATTCTCTTCTCAAAGTGGGGTATTGGCACAATTACAAACCGATAATGATAATAAATCATTACAAACCTTTGCTACCATTAATGCAGAGTATGAGGTTTTTAAGAATTTTAGGATTGCTACTTTTTTAAACTATACCAATAGTACCGGTACAAAAGATAATTTTTCGCCGGCGGCCTTAAATGGCAACCAATCAAAATATTATACCTATAACGATCGTGCTACCAAATTATATAGCCGGAACCAATTCTCTTACGTATATGGTTTAAAAGATGCTGCGGGAGAAGATACACATACCTTTAACCTTTTTGCCTTTACCGAAATCAACTCGAGCTTTTTTAAAGCCGATGCCATATTGAACGAAAAAGGGGTTAACGATCAGTTAAGAGGTCCTTTAACCAATATGACGAATTATTATACTTCTTTGGGTGGAACCATTGATTATAACGATGCCAGGAGCGTAGCCTTTGCCGGTGCATTTTCTTATAACTATAAACAAAAATATGTATTAGACTTTAACTACCGTTTAGATGCCAACTCGGCAAATGGTGAAAATGCCCGTTATATCGCTAATCCATCTATAGCCTTAAAATGGAACTTTAACAAAGAAAAGTTTATGGAAAACATTAAATGGGTTGATTATGCCGATATCCGTTTAAGTTATGGTTCTAACATACAGCCCGTAGGAGGTGTTTTTGATGCCTACGGTAAATATGTGGGAGGAAACCGTTATAATAATGCCAATTCCATTATTCTGGATTTAAAAAGACTTCCGAATTTAGATTTACAGCCTACTAAAGCAACTACTTATAACGCCGGTGTTGATTTTAGTTTGTTCCAAAACCGTTTTTCATTCGTTTTTGATACCTATTACAAACAAAACGATAACATTTTCAGGTATAAGGATATTTCAAATGCCAATTCATTCGAAACGGTGGCTTCCAACGAAATCAGTAACGTAAACTACGGATGGGAATTTCAAACAACTGCCCGTCCATTAAGTCCTACAAGCCCGTTTAAGTGGACCATATCAGGAAACTTAGCCATCAACAGAGAAATTTTGGCACAATTGCCAGATGGGTTAAGAGACTTAATTTATTATGATAAAGCGTTACAACAGGATACCTATTATCGCTTAGGTACCAATTCGTTATCAAACTACTTGTACAATACTAAAGGTGTATACTCTACCAATGCCCAGGTTCCTGTTGATCCGAATACAGGTTTACCTTACCGAGTAGGAGGTACCGGCCGCTTAAATTATTTCAGGGCAGGAGATCCTGTTTTTACCGATCTGGATGGAAATTATGTGCTTGATGGTAACGATAGGGTTATTGCAGGTAATTCACAGCCACAAATAACCGGCGGTTTTTATTCATACCTGCAGTGGAAAAACTGGAGTGTAGAGGTAAACACTTCTTTTACCCTGGTACGTGATATCATCAATAACCCGTTGGGTAAACAATTACAGAATTATACCGACTTTAAAAATTTCGGTAGTTTGGTGCCGCTTGATCAGCTTAATTACTGGAGTGCACCCGGACAGAATGCAACTTATGCCAATCCTTTAGATTTTGTTCGCGCAGGTATTATCGATCCTTTCAGGTTAAACCAAACGGCATTTCAGGAAGATGGCTCATACTTTAAACTAAACTCAATTAAAGTGTATTACATTTTTGATAAGAGATTTACCAGCAGGTTTGGAATGAATAGGGTAAGTATAAATGTTACAGCAGCCAACCTTGGTTTTATAACACGCTACTCCGGACCAAATCCTGAGAATGTAACCAGTTTAGGTAGAGATGACTCAGGAGGTTATCCTTCTCCAAAGCAGTTTACATTAGGTTTAAACATTGAGTTTTAAAAATTAGACAGATGAAAAATACAAAATACTTAATCCTTTTTGCTGCCCTGGTTTTTACCACAGTTGGCTGTAAAAAATTTCTAAATGTAACCCCAATTGAAGCACAAAGCGGAAATAACTTTTGGAAAACACGTGAAGATGTAGAGGGATTTACAAACGGAATTTACTCAAGGCTAAAATCAAAAGTTGCAGGTTCACCTACTTTTTTTAATGAGGATGACCGTGCTTTCTTCCCTGCTTTAGAAATGAGGGGCAATAAGGTTGGCATAGGGAGCTTAAGCAGCGATGGTGCCAATACTTTTATTGCACTTACAGGTAACAACATGAAATTTCTTGTGGCCAGCAGCGGGCGTTTTAACGCCATGATGAAAAACGTTATGAGCTGGAAAGAATGGTATGATGTGGTTGCTGCAGCCAATATCTTATACTTCGAAGTTGATAAAGTACCTTCATCAAGCTTGCCTGAGGCTGATAAAAAAAGATATAAAGCTGAGGCCGTATTTTTACGCAACCTGAGTTATATGTTTATCTGTAAGTTATTCGGCGATGCCATTTATTATACCGATGCTTACCACAGTACACCACAAGGCAGAACTTCGCAAGTTACGGTAATGAACAGGTGTATTGCAGATATGACTGCAGCAAAAGCTGATTTACCTAATTTTTATAACGATGCTACATCTAATGGTTTCAGGCCTACAAAAGCATCGGCAGTTGCATTGTTAATGCATTTAAATATGTGGGCTGCAGCCTGGGATACCAGCGATAAAACAAAATATTATCAGGCCGTAAAAACGCTGGCTACCGAACTGGATACTTATAGTGATTATAAAATATTGCCGGTTACACCCGCCAATACGTTAAAAATTTTTAAAGGACGTAGCTCTGAAAACCTGTTCGGCATTTTACAGGATTTTAACTATGGCGAAGGCTTTTCTTTACCTTCCGGCCTTTCTTATTATTTATCCCATTATCCATACCAGGGCAATGTAACCAAAACCCAAAGTTCTATTATTTACCAAAGTGATTATATCCGCAAACTTTTTCTTCCGGGGTCCGGAGATGCAAGGGTAAGCACATGGTTTGAAAACTATGATTCTCAGAGCGGGGTATTTCAGTTTAAAAAATTCGCAAATACGTATTCAACAGGGTCTGGAAGTGCAATATCAATCACAAGCGATGATAGTGCTATTATTTTCAGGCTACCAGACTGTTATTTATTAACTGCTGAAGCCCTTGCAGAGCTAGGCGACGAAAGCGGTGCAAAAGATTTTGCCAACAGGGTTACCATAGCGGCCAATGCACCACTTATTACGCAAAACGGACAGGACTTAAAAGATGAGATTTATAGAGAAAGATGCAGGGAACTGATTGGCGAAGGGCAGTTCTTTTTTGATCTGGTAAGAACAAAAAGAGTGCTAAATTCTGATTTCACTAACTCGCCTATATCGGTAGCTAACCTTAATGCGGGCGCCTGGACCTGGCCGCTTACCATTACCGCTGCCGAGCGAAGCGCAAACCCAAGTTTAATCGGTAATAATTTTTGGAACTAATAGATATGATGATGAAGAAGAATTATAAAACACTGCTATTTTCAGTAATCTGTATATTATCAGTTTTAACCGGCTGTAAAAAATACTATATA
Organism: Pedobacter miscanthi; assembly: GCF_032678605.1. Taxonomy (GTDB): domain Bacteria; phylum Bacteroidota; class Bacteroidia; order Sphingobacteriales; family Sphingobacteriaceae; genus Pedobacter; species Pedobacter miscanthi_A. The sequence goes on along the minus strand of NZ_JAVTSU010000016.1, from coordinate 121,894 downwards.
GAAACGGGCGTACATGAAGCAAAATATAATGGCAATATTATGCAGTACATGGAAGCAAAGAAACCGTTTTTCGATTCAACCCTAACGGTAATTAAACTCGCCGGGTTGGCCGATGTAATCAGTAAAGAGAACATCACATTTTTTGCACCGCCAAGTGGCTCAATCTTTAAATCCATTAAAGGTTTAAATGTAAGATTAAGGGTTACAGGTAAGGATACCGTTTCGCAATTATCGCAGATAAAACCTGAAGTATGGAAAAATATACTGTCACAATACATTTTTAAAGGCAGTAACCGCTTAAAAGATTACCCCCAACGCGATACTTTATCGTACCTCGCTTATCCTGGTCAGGGTTATACCTCCTATAGCGGCAGGATCATGAATATCGGGGTGATTTTTAATGATGCCGTAGTGTATAGCGATAAAGGAGAAGAACTTTCGAGGGTATCTTATGCAGGTTACCGCCAATTGTACCTGGCCTATATACCCGATCTGTCTAACCCTCAGGTATCATTGGTTAACATTCCGGTTGCTACCTCAGATATTCAGCCCACAAACGGTGTTTTACATGTGCTCACTAAAATCTCGCATAATTTTGGCTTTAATACAAATGTTTTTATCGAACAGGCCATATCTGCAGGTATTAATCCACCAACTCCATAGGTCTATTATTTTATCCATAAATTGAATAAAAATGTTAACTAACATACAATATAAATTTAAGCTGTTTTTGTTCGGGGCAATATGCTTAACAACAGCTTTTGTTTCCTGCCAAAAACAGAAGGGCCTTGGCGAAGATCCTTATGCCGGCGGTAAACAACCATTGGATCTCACTTTCGTTTCTAAAACGATCGAACCAGATGTGGTAAATGCCGGCGATGTTTTAACGGTAAGGGTAAAAGGCCTGAGTAAATATATCAACGATTTTAAAGTGTTTGTAAATGAAATAGAAGCCGAAGTGGTAAAGGCATCTACAAATGATACCACCTTAACTTTCAAAGTTCCTTTAACGGCCAGTACGGGCAGTATGTGGATTACCTCACAAGGACAAAGTTTTTTTGGTCCGGTGGTTAAAGTGGGTGGTAAAGTAAGTGTTGATGCCAGCTGGAAAGTGGTTAATGGTGCAACAAACAATACCAATGGTTTCAGTCCAAGTACCATATTTGATATTGAGGCTTTACCTGGTGGTAACTTTTTTCTAGGCGGTGCATTTAACGATTTTGAATTAAATGGAACCGAAAAACTGCCAATTGGGGGTATCGCGCAAATTTCAGGCGATGGTGCCTATACCACAAGCGGGGTTAAATTTGGTAAAGGTGCAGGTGGTGCCGATAAATCTATTTATTCAATTACCCGTATCCCAACTGGTGCCCAGGCTGGCAAGTATATCATTGGCGGGAGTTTTACCAGTTTTAACTCTACCCGTATTAACCGCCAAACCCTGAATAATATTGCCAGGTTAAATAGCGATGGCTCATTAGATAGTTTGGTACTTAAGGATGTAATTAACCCAAAACCACAGGAAACTTATAAAAATGGCGATACCGTTGCCACCTTTAACGCCGGTGTTGATGGAGTAGTAAGAAAAACCTTTGTATTTAACGAACAGGTGTACATTGTAGGTAACTTTAATAACTACAAACGGATGTATTTACCCAATTCGAGTTATGATGAAAAGATATATGATAATACAAGAATGCGCCAGGTAGTAAGGGTAAATATGGATGGTAGCATGGATTCTACCTTTCATTATAACAAATCAACCCGCCAAAGTGCAATAGGTGCCAACGGTATCATTTTAGATGCCATGATGCAGAGTGATGGGAAATTAATTCTTGTAGGAACATTTAGCACCTTTAATGGAACGCTGGCCAACCGCATTGTGAGGTTAAACCTTGATGGCAGTGTTGATAACAGTTTTAGTGCAGGTGCGGGTGCCAATAGCGACATCATTTCAATCAGGTACAATGCCACTACAAATAAAATTGTAGTAGGTGGTACATTTACCAGTTTTAACGGTAAAGCGGCCTCGGGTATTAACCTGTTAAATGCAGATGGATCTAATGTTACAACTTTTACCGGACAACCAATAACAGGGGGCATTGCTAATTTTGTAGGCCAGCTTAACAACGGAAAAATTATCGTAAGTGGCTCCTTTAATAAATACGGCGATTATCTCCGTCAGGGTTTTATGGTATTAGAAGCCAATGGGCAGCTAGCTGTAGGATATAACAATACCGGTGGTTTTCAGGGTGCAATTTACGACATGACAGAAACCACGGTAGCTACAGGCACAAAGGTAATTTTAGTGGGCGATATCCTCCGTTTTAACGGAACCTTGCCGCACAATATCATACGCCTGAATTTTGCTAATTGATCAAAATAGTTTCAAATATAATAACAGATGAAAAAAGGATTTACATTAACTGCAACTTTAAAATACCTGGGGCTATGGCTGGTATTTGGGTTATTCCTTATGGCCACTGGTTGTAATAAGGATTTTGAAAATACATTGCCACAAAATTTCAGAAACGATACCTTAGGCTTAGGGGCTGGGAAAAAGGTATTATATATCGTTTTGGATGGTGTAACAGGTGCTGCAATAAAAACACTTGCACCCACCAATATCGCTCAGATTAATGCCAAAGCCACCTACACTTACGATGGTTTGGCCGATAACAAATACAATGTAATTACCAATGCTTCTGCGTGGACAAGCATGTTAACCGGTTACGATTATACCAAACATAATGTAACTACCGAAGATTTTACTGGTTTAAACCTACAAAATACACCAACTGTTTTTACCAGGGTTAAAAATTCATTAAATAATCCCAGAACAGTTTCAATCGCATCTACAACGGTGTTTAATGATAAACTGGCAACAGATGCAACTGTAAAACAAAATGTAGCTGATGATGCCGCAGTTAAAGCCGGAGTAATTACCGAACTAAGCAGTAATAACCCTTCAATGGTAGTTGCACAGTTTCATAGTGCCGAAACCGCTGGCGCAGCTAATGGTTATACCGCTGCTACACCTGCTTATGCAGCTGCTATAAGAAGTATTGATGGCTACATTGGTGAAATATTAACAGCACTAAAAGCCAGAAAAGGATATTCAGGAGAAAACTGGTTGGTAATAATTGCTTCAAATAAAGGTGGTGGCCAATCTGGTGGTGTACCGGGTTCGAATATTTTTAACGATCCGTCACGAAATGCTTACATTGCTTTTTATAATCCACGCTTTTCGTCGGTTATGATCTCACAACCTGATCCTGGCAGTTACCCTTTTGTAGGTACCGGACCTCGTTTTATAGCAACAACCAATGCAAATGTTACTGCCATACAAAATAATACTGCAATTGGCAATTTTGGCACCACAGGCGATTATACCTTTATGTTTAAATTTAGGGATGATTATGGCCAGGCCAATTATTATCCGATGTTCCTTGCAAAAAGAAATGCTTTTAACTCCGTTTCTTCTACAGGATGGGGCTTTTTATTCGGTGCAAATTCTGCACAGTTAGATTGGGGTGGCACACCACGTCCTGGCTTTGGTATCGATATCCGCGACGGACGTTGGCATACCGTGGCCTTTACCATAGGTTTGCTTAATAATGTAAGAACACTTACTTTATATGTAGATGGTTTAACCAGATACTCTGGCTCTATAAATGGAAGAAATATAGACAATACAACGGCACTTAGGCTAGGCGGTGATATAGGAACCAACGGCGATTCGCAAACCAATATTTTAATCAGGGATGTAGCCTTATTTAATGTTACCATGTCTGCAACGGATGTAGCTGCAGTTATGAGAACTCAGATTAAATCAACTACCCCGTTTTTTAATAATCTACTTGGCTTCTGGCCAGGAAATGAAACAAGTGGTACCACGATGTTGGATCAATCAGGCAAAGGAAATAATTTTACTTACAGCAGCAACGTAACATTTGCGGGCTTTGAAGAAATTTCGCCGAATATCTCACCTGATATTTCACCGGCAGCTTATCTTTCAGTACCTAACGGTGTCGATATTCCATTGCTTATTTACAACTGGTTAAATATTGCTGTTTCTCCTCAATGGGGTTTAACAGGCAGGTTGTATAGTCCAACCGTTACATTACCAATTAATTAACTTTAAATATTAATAAAATGAAATTTAATCAGTTAACTAAAATACTTGGCTTATCCCTTTTAGTGGCATTTACTGCTTGTAAAAAGTATGGCTATGAGGTTCCAGATGGGTATCCTGATGATTCGCAAAACGTATCCGAGGGAACTATCGATACCAATATGAAATTGATCGATAAATCGATGTACGCTAAAGCAAGGGTATTTCCTGGCCTGGTAGATCAATCAGAACCCAGGGTAAAAGATACCCAGTTTACACTTAACCTTAATTTTACCGATCAAACTGCTCAGAATTTGAGAATTGCTGAGGCCCCGTCACCGCAGTATAGCACCGGTTATTATGCAGCTCCCGGCGAGTTGATCAAACTTGTGGTTCCGGCAGGAGTGGATGGTTTAACCGTACAGATTGGTGCACATACCGATAACCTGGCGGGTAAATCTCCATTATTACGCGATCCGGTGATTTATAACAGAAAAAAATTGGTTTCGGGTGTAAATTATATCCGTAACCTCTATGGCGGCCATATTTATATCCTGGCAACATTCGCTTATCCAACTCCTGTTACCTTTACCATTACAGGTGCGGTGGTATCACCCGATTTTATTTTGGGCCAAACTAACGATGCCGACTGGGTAGCTAAAGTAAAAGCTTCACAAGTGCCCTGGTTAGAATTAAGGGCTAAAAGTGTTATTTTTACCATTCCCAGAGATAAGGTAATGGCTACTTTTAATTCAAGCGAGCCTTTAACCAACCCTACAGCTGTATTTAGTAAATGGAATGATGTTTTCGATCTCGATTACAACGCCTGGATGGGTTTATCAGATAATGCAGCCGATATTAGAGACCGTAGCCCGCAAAGCCAGTGGCGCGGTGTTTTGGATATTCAGCTTACCAACGGGTATGGCCACTCTGGTTTCCCTTTTGTGGGTTTAAACGATTCTTATTGGTTTGCCAGTTTTACCAGTCTAAATTCAATCAACACCAGTTCTGGTCAGTGGGGTACCTATCATGAGTTTGGCCACAATTGCCAACAGGCAGATATATGGAGCTGGAGCACCTTGGGCGAAACCACTAATAACCTTTTTAGTTTTAAAGTAGCCAACAGGATTGGTGCCAATTACAATATCCTGCATCCGGCAGTTTCAAGTGGTTTTCCTGAATCAATAAATTATGCAAGTGGTACAGGTTTAAAAAACTTTGATACAGATGCATTCATGACTGATAAAGACAAGGGACCTTTCAGAAGGATTACCCCTTTTGTGCAGATTTTTGAATTATATGGTTATGACGCAATGACCTATTTATATAAAGAAGCCCGTCATGCCGAACGCTTAAATACCAACGATATTACCAAACATAATTTTGTTTACGAAAAACTATCTGATTATACTAAAACAGATTTGGCGCCATTTTTCGATGCCTGGGGAATTTTAGTAAGCGATGCCGTAATTGCAAAAGTATCAGCTAAATATCCTTTGTTAAACAAAACTATCTGGACTTATAATCCACTAAACAAAACTGGAGGAACAGCGATATATAATCCTACACAGGTAATTTCGGTAAGTTCGTTACAAAGTACCACTGCCGATCTTGGCGCTAATTTAATTGATGGCAATACGGCTACATTCTGGCATTCTAAATATAGCCCGACTCCAACTGCTGCAGAAACCTTTCCTTTTACCGTAATTCTAGGTACCGGAACACGAACTGCTGTGCCAATTAAAGGAATTACATTTAACCAAAGAACAAATAATAATAATGGTTATATCAAAAATGTTGAAATATTAGCAAGTAGTGATAATGTTAATTATACATCAGTAGGAACCACCACAGTACCGCAGAATACCAGTAAATATGATTTCAATTTTCCTGGAGGAAACGTCAACGCCAAATTTATCAAAGTATTGATAAAAACAGGAGCCAGTACGGTATTTTGTTCTTTAGCTGAATGTAATCTTATCAAACCTTAACGCATTATTATGAAAACCAACAATAAAATATATAACATACTGCTTTGTGTTTGCACCATCGGTGTATTGGGTTACTCCAGTTGCAAAAAATATGCTAATCCACCGGCAGTTTACGAAGATCTCAAGCCCCTCAATGCAGGGCAGCGTAAAATATTGGTCATCAGTATTGATGGATTAACAGGCACAGAACTGCAGGCTGTAGCACCAACCAATATTGCAACCTTACAGAAAAACTCTAAGTATACTTATAACACTTTAAAAACAGGATCGGATGCAGCCGGATGGGTATCCATGTTAACAGGTACCAGTTCTGTAAAACACCAGATCAGCAATGATAATTTTGAGCGTACAGCCGGTTCAGGTGTTGATGAGCATGCCCCAATAGTATCTTACCGTAATGTATTCGATTACATTACACAATACAAATCGGTAAAAACAGCTTTTGTTACCCCGTGGCTTAACCTGCGGAATTACATGAAAAATGCCGATTTTTTACCTGTTGTATCAACTGATTTAGCTGTAAAAGACAGTACAGTTAGTATTCTGAATAGCCAAACGGCCTTAGGCACTATGGTTGTTAATTTTAGAGATGTAGAAGCCGCAGGTGATAATGGAGGTTATCTGGCTACCAATGCCAATTATAAAAATGCCATAGTAAAATCCGATGAATATGTAGGTAATATTTTAACCGCTTTAAAAGCGAGAAAAAACTATGCCAATGAAGATTGGTTGGTGATTGTAACCAGTAACCATGGTGGTAGCAGTGCCAATCCAACCAATGGATTTACCTTAGTTTATAATCCTGTTTTTAAACCTTTTGAATTGAAAAAATCAGGCTTTAATCCTGTTTTATTCAATAATAATTCAGGTAGAGCTACATTGAGTAATGATAATAATCTTTACGATGCCGGGGAAACCAAAAGTTTTACCGTACAAATGGATGTAAAATTTAATTCAGTACCAACTGGATACGCGAGCTTTTTTAGTAAAAGTACTAATTTAAGTAGTCAGGTGATTACAGGCTGGCAATGGGCGCTATATCCTGGCGGTAAATGGGTTATTACTGTTGGAGGAAGCCTAAATGGAGGAAAAGGAAAAACCGAGACGGCATCAGCAGATGCTCCCGGAACAGATTGGCATAAATTAACCATGACCGTAGAATATGTCAATTCAACCACTAGAAACCTAAATATGTACATTGATGGTAAGCGTCAAACCACAGCCGCGACAAACATTAGTGCTAACAAAAGCTTAAGCACAACAGAGGCGTTTAGGGTAGGTCATAGAACCGGGGATAATGATACCCCTACATCTTTTTATGGTGCTAATTTATCTTATTTTAATACTGCATTAAGTGAAGCCGTAATTAACAGTAATTTAAGTTTAAAAGATATTACCAAGCATAGTAATTATGCAAATCTTATTGGTTATTGGCCTATGGATGAGGGAACAGAAGCAACGTTTTTTAATAAATTACCTGTTGGTTATAATATGTCGCTCTCTGGAGTTTATAGCTGGGCTAATTTAGGTAGTGCTTACCCTCCTGGTACAACACCTGAGCCTATTACATCAACTCTGTCTATTCCTTCAACAGTAAGCGATGTATCTGCACTTGCACTCTATTGGATGAACATTAATATCCTTGCCGATTTCGGTTTTGATGGTAAACCTTACCTTAAAAACTTCGAATTAGAATTTTTAAAATAGTAGTTAGTTTAGTTAGTGAGACCCTTGCCGCCAATTGGTGGCAACGGGTTTTTTCTGTTTTAAGAATTATACTATTTACTGTAAACTTCATTCTGCCCGTATTTACAGGGTTATAAGTTGTAACCTAATAAAACTTAATTTTCTTAACTGCTTATGGTATAAAAAAGCCATTTAAATACTCAGTGGTAAAAAATACAACTCAAATTAACAGCTTGGTAACATCTTTAAAACTCAAACGTTTGCGCAGAAACAATTTCATTATCCTATACTAATCATCAGTAATTTGGAGCCATAAGACCAATTTAAACACACAAAATGAAGAAAAAACTAACCATTTTATTTACACTATTATCTATTGCAGGGCAAATCTTGGCGCAGGATCTACCCTCCGAAATGCAAACACCAGAAATAGTTTCGGTAAACCGTTTACCCATGCGTGTATCCGCTTTTGCTTTCGAGAGTCAGGATTTAGCAGCTAAAAGAGCCAAAGAAAAATCAACCTATTTTTTATCCCTAAACGGTACCTGGAAATTTAACTGGGTAAAAGATCCGCGCAAGCGCCCGACTGATTTTTACAAAGTAGATTTCGACGATAAAACATGGGATAATTTTAAAGTTCCTGCCAACTGGGAAACCAACGGTTATGGTACACCGATTTATGTAAATCAACCTTATGAATTTGCTGGCCGGCAATTAACCGGGGGTAAAATGAATCCTCCTTTCGATATTCCTGCAGATAACAATCCCGTGGGTTCTTACCGAAAAAAAATCAATATACCTGCCAATTGGGATGGCAGACAAGTGTTTATCAGTTTAGGCGCAGTTAAATCTGCTTTTTACATCTGGGTAAACGGTAAAAAAGTAGGATACAGCGAAGACAGTAAATTGGCTGCAGAATTCGATATTACCAAATATGTTAAACCAGGCGAAAACACCATTGCATTACAGGTTTACCGGTGGAGCGATGGTAGTTATTTAGAATGCCAGGATATGTGGCGCATTTCGGGGATAGAACGCGAAGTGTATTTGTATTCCACTCCAAAATTAGATATCCGCGATTTTAAAGTTATCGGTGGGTTAGATGCCAGTTATACCAACGGATTACTGAATGTAGATTTAGCTGTAGAAAATTATAAAATAGATCAGCGTACCAACCACAGCCGTCCGGATAGTTTTTATGTAGCACTCGATCTGGTTGATGCCAAAGGAAATAACGTTTGGAAAGATGCAACCACGATTCAAAAAGTGCTTGGGAATTATAAGACTAATCTTTCCTTCAAAGCTCAGGTCAGCAATGTAAAAAACTGGTCGGCAGAAATTCCTTATCTATATACACTTTACATCACTTTAAAAGATAAAAACAATAAAATTATCGAAGTAATACCACAACGTGTGGGTTTCCGATCGGTAGAAATTAAAGGCAGCGATTTATTGGTTAACGGTAAACGTGTGTTCTTAAAAGGAGTGAACCGCCACGAGCACAACGCTACCCAGGGCCATACTTTAACCCATGCCGATATGGAAAAAGATATGGAAATGATGAAAAAGTTAAACGTAAATGCCGTGCGCCATTCTCATTATCCGCCTGATCCTTACTGGATGGAACTTTGTGATGAATACGGTTTGTATGTGATAGACGAAGCCAATATCGAATCGCATGGCCGTTATTACAGTTTAGAAACCACTTTTGCCAACGATAAACAGTGGCGAATCCCGCACCTCGAGCGCATTACCCGGATGTACGAACGAGATAAAAACCATGCTTCCGTAATCACCTGGTCATTAGGCAACGAAGCTGGTAACGGCGTTAACTTTTACGAGGCTTATCAATGGCTTAAAGCCAAAGATTTCCGTCCGGTGCAGTACGAAAGGGCAGAAAACGATTTTAATACCGACATGATAGTTCCACAGTACCCTTCGCCAAATTACCTTCCACGTTATTCGAAACAAGAAAAAGAAACCCGTCCGTTTATTATGAGCGAATATGCGCACATTATGGGTAATAGTTTGGGCAATTTTAAAGAATATTGGGATGCTATTGAGAACAACCCGAAATTACAGGGTGGTTTTGTTTGGGAATGGATCGATCAATCTATTGATACTGTTAAAAACGGCAAACGCATTATGGCCTATGGCGGCGATTTCCCATTGAATGGCACCGTTGACGAAAACTTTAGCGATAACGATTTCTGTGTAAAAGGTGTAGTAACTGCATACCGTGGTATGACACCAATGGCAGTAGAATTGAAAAAAGTACATCAATACATCAAAACTACCTTTAACGGCACCAACCAGATCAATGTAAACAACAGTTATTTCTTTAAAGATATTAGCAATGTACAATTGAACTGGGAACTGGTAGAAGATGGGAAAATCATTCAAAGTGGAGTAGTTGCAAATCTTAACATTGCACCGCGACAAACACAAATGTTGTCACTTCCGTTTAAAACCAGTTATGCTGCGGGCAAAGAATACTTCTTAAACGTTCGTTACCGTTTAAAAACACCTGAACCGTTTTTAGAAAAAGGTTATGAAATTGCTTACGAACAGATTGCATTGGCCGGAACGCCAAAGGCCAATGTTTATGCTACCAATAAAAAAGTTTTAAAAGTTGAACAGACAGCTGAAAAAGCGGTAGTTAAAGGCAGCGATTTCACCATTACTTTCGATTTAACCAAAGGAACATTAACCAGTTACGTTGCTAAAGGACAAGAATTGCTGGCTTCTGGCCCGCAACCCGGTTTTTACCGTGCACCAACCGATAACGATATCGGTGCAGGTATAAATACAAAATTACGCATGTGGCGCAATGTATACCAGGATAATGATGCAGCCAATATAAAATCTACCGTAAATTCAACTGCTGATGGTTTTACCCTGACCGTTAAATCGACTTTGCTTAAAGGCGATGCCCAAATCACACAAGAATTTAATGTCTTGGCCGATGGAACCATCAAAGTAAGCAATCAATTTAAAGCGGTTACCGGTAATTACAAAAGTTTAATGCGTATCGGTAACGATCTGCAATTAAAAAACAATTACAACAATATCCAATGGTATGGCCGTGGCCCGGGCGAAAACTATGTAGACAGAAAAACAGCTTCGTTAATTGGTATTTATAAATCAAACGTTGCAGATCAGTATTTTGCTTATGCCCGACCGCAGGAAAGTGGCAATAAAACCGATGTACGTTGGGTAGCCTTCACCAATAAGGCTGGTAAAGGCTTACGTTTCGAATTTGCAGACCAGTTGTTAAGTTTTAATGCCCTACCATATTCGGTAGAAGATTTAGACCCAGAAGCTGAGAAAAAACAATATCACTCTGGAGAACTGGTAAAACGTAACCAGATTTATCTGCACATGGATATGCAACAACTGGGTGTACAGGGTATTGATAGCTGGGGTTCTATGCCGTTAATTCAATATCAGATTCCTTTTAAAGATTACCAGTACAGTTACTATATCAAACCAATAAAGTAATACGGGCGGTTCGTCATTCCCAACTTGATTGGGAATCTTAAACCAAAAGCATTAAGATTCCCACCTGCATGGGAATGACGACCGTTCTTTTTTAATCAAACTAACATTAGCTAACCAAGATAATATGAAATTTATAAAAATCTGTTTCAGTCTGTTGCTACTTTCACAAATTAACTTTGCTCAAGCGCCTAAACTAGCTGCAACACCACCAATGGGCTGGATGAGCTGGAACATCATGTCCGAAAACCCGAACGAAAAAGATATTAAAGAAATGGCCGATGCTATGGTAAACACCGGCATGGTAAAAGCTGGTTATCAATATATCTTTTTAGACGACTGCTGGCAGGGTGGTCGCGACAATAAAAACAATATTATTGCAGATCCAAAAAAGTTTCCTTCGGGCATTAAAGCCCTGGCCGATTACCTGCATAATAAAGGCATGAAACTGGGGATTTATTCTGATGCTGCCTCATTAACCTGTGGTGGCTATACCGCGAGTTTAAATTTCGAAGAGCAGGACGCTAAAACTTTTGCTTCATGGGGCATCGATTACCTGAAATATGATTATTGTAATGCCCCGGAAGATGTAGAAACGGCAAAAAAACGTTACAGTACCATAGCGCAGGCCTTACGTAAATCGGGGAGGGATATTGTTTTAGGAATTTGCGAGTGGGGCCCAAGAGAACCCTGGAACTGGGGCGCACAGGTAGGTGGACAAAGCTGGCGCACCACTTTCGACATTAGAGATAAATGGCTAGATATTGAAGGCAAAGGTGGAGTAGGAATCTACAACGTAGTAGATAAAATGGCCGGACTCGCAAGTTTTTCAGGTCCCGGTAAATGGAACGACGGCGATATGTTGGTAGCCGGATTACATGGTACAAAAGGTCCATCCTCTGCTTTTAAAGGTATAGGATGTACAAAAGCCGAATACCAAAGCCAAATGAGTTTGTACAGCATGCTTAATTCGCCGTTATATGCAAGCTGCGATATCCGTAAGATGGATGATGAAGCCAAAACTATTTTTACCAATGAAGAAGTAATTGCCTTAAACCAGGATGCTTTGGGTAAACAGGCCGAAAGAAAAATCAAAACCGACATATGGGATGTTTTTGTGCGCCCATTGGCAAACGGTGATTTCGCTATAGCGATTTTAAATAAATCGGCAGCTGCCCAAAATGCAAAAATAAGCTTTGCTGAGCTGGGCCTAACTGATCGATACGAAATTAAAGATTTATGGCAACATAAGATTATCGGCAAAAACAATAAATGGGCTGGTGAGGTAACTGCTCACGAAACCAGGGTTTTCCGATTGAAAAAAGTATAAAGTAAAAAAACAAGCTTAAAAAAATCATACAAACAAACCAAACACACAAAATGAAGTTACTATTATCCCTTGCATTAGTAGCCACAGGATTAACCACCTTTGCTCAGAATGCTCCAAAAGATCCCGCAACAATTCTGATCTCACCAGATCATACACTTTCGAAAAGTGATACGGTTTTTAGAAAGGTCATAGCCAAATGGAGCGATGAAACCTTAAAAAGTACCGGTTACAAAAACATTAAAGCACAGCCATCATCTGATATTTTTCCGGGTGCAGTAAAAGCAGGCTTTCAGTTTATCAATAAAACGGTAAGCATCGAACACAAAAAAATGGCCGATAGTCTGGTGCCCATCGTATCTACCTTAGGATATTCTGGCTATGATAATGCCACCATGTACAGCACGGGTTTATATGCAAAAGCGGGTGAATATATTGAAATTGATGTGCCTAAAAATACAGATATCACCGATCTTGAAGTTCAGATTGGTGCACATAGCGATCGCCTGAATTATTGGGTGGCCGGTAAAGAAGATTGGCGCAGAATGCCCATTATTACCAAAAAGCAAAAACTCGTTATCGGAGAAAACAGATTGGCTTCGCCCTTTGGAGGTTTGATTTACATTGACATCAAGCCAAAGGCAGAAAGCAGAAAAATTGATTTCAAAATCAGTCATGCTATAGCTGCACCACTTTTTGTATTGGGTAAAAGCACGCAAAGCGATTGGGAAAACCAGTTAAAAAACAATAAAGCACCATGGGGCGAAATGGCTACTGAAAATGTAATTTTAACCTTGCCCGATAGTGTATTGCAAACCATTAAAAAGCCCGAAGAAGTATTAAAATTATGGGATTTGGTGGTGCTTGGCGAATTAGATCTGGCCAATATGCCTGCTCCATTTTACAGGGCGCAGCGTATGGTGCCCGATGAACATATTGGTGGCGGTTATATGCACAGCGGTTATCCGATCATGATCCATCATTCTCCTTCAAGAAAAATGCTTTCAAACGAGATCATGGCCAATCCCGAATTGTTGATGAAACCCAGTAAAGGCGGTGCAAACTGGGGTTTCTTCCACGAAATTGGTCATAATATGCAGAATTTGAACTGGGTTTTTGGCGGGACTACCGAAGTCAGCAACAATTTCTTTTCGCTTTATATGTTCGATCGTTTAATGGGCGGAAGAGACGATTCGCATGCTGCCGTTTCAAGTGCCAATACGCAAAAAATGATGAAAAAATATTTCGCCGAAGGTGCGAGTTACGAAAAATGGAAAAGTGATCCTTTTTTAGGTTTGATTATGTTTCGCCAGATGCAGGAAGGTTTTGGATGGGAAAGTTTTAAAGCTTTCTTTAAAGAATATCAAAAAATAGGACCAGGCATCGGCAGGTTAAACGATCAGGAGAAACGCGATTTATGGGTAAAAACCTATTCTAATGTGGTAAAGCGAAATCTTGCGCCATTTTTTAATACCTGGGGAGTAGATATCAGTGAAAAAACACAGAAAGAGCTGATAAGCCTCCCTTCATGGAAACCTTATAATTTTCCACCTGTAAATTAATCCCTCACGCCTAAATTATCTCAAATCAACCAAGATGGCAGTAAGCAGAAAAATTGCTTTAAAAACCGATGAGCAAAGCGGTAATCAACTTCATATTTACGAGGTTAATCCGATTATATTTTACTCTGGTGAGGCAGACGAACTTAATATCGAACTTTTAGAATTTAACTATGGTGAACTGATTATTAAATCATTATCTACAGCCGTATTAAAAGTAAAGCAACTATTTATGGAAGATGAAGAGTTTACCGTTAAATGGAAGCAAAATGCTAAAGGTTTACGGATTACGCTTCCAGATGGATTAACCAATGATGAAACCCGAAAAAAGTGCACGTTAAAGATTAAATTTTAAAATTCTCCAGAGACCTATGAGGTTTGAATAAGCACATTGCTTAAAAACCTCATAGGTCTTAATATAAAAGGCATATATACTGCTGTAGCGTTTTCATTATAACATTCGTTTATGGTTAAATTAACCAAATCACTTAAACGCATGCTCTATATATTAACCTCCGTAGTATTGATTATAAGCTTAACTTGGGGCCATAAAGATGGCGATGAACCCATGCAAAACGGCGATTGACGCAAACTTAACAGCTGAATATTATCGGTTGGTATCCACACCACCCGAAATCAATTAATTTTTGGATTTGAACAGCGTTAGATGGAAACATCTGACACCACATTGAATCAATTGTCTCGTAGCGTATTTTCGAAGTATTCGGAAATGCGCGTTTTTAATTTCACAACAGTAGTACCCTTATTTACAGGATCGGTATCGCCGTTTACAACTGTTTCTGTCATTTCGATAAAATTTTTCCGTGCATCAGGCGAAAAACCCATTTTTTGTAAGGTTGTATCCCAATCTTCGTGTGGAATTTGCTTCGCTTTTACTTCTTTCTTCAATATTGCTGAAAGTGTTGCGGCAATATCATCAGAACTTAATTTTTCAGGCCCGGTAATTTCGTAAATTTTAGATTGATCGTCATTTGTCAGTACATCAGCTACAAATGAAGCTACATCCATAGGTGAAATCATTGGGATTGCCAAATCAGCCGGATAAAATGTTGGCAACACGCCATTTTTTTTAACTTCAGGCAGTTGCGCTAACCAATTGCTATAATAATATGCCGGACGAACGAAAATCTGTGGAATTTCAAGATCTTTAAAAGCATGTTCCAGCATGTACGACATTAATAAATTACCTGTTCCTTTACTGTATTGTGCACCAATTGACGATAAACCCACCACTTTTTTAATGGATGATTTACGGATGGCCTGATGATAATTTTCGAGAATGGTTTTGGTTTCGCCCAATACATCCTTACTTTTTCCGGTTTCTGGCGTTAAAGCGAAAAGGGTATCGCCACCATCAAAAGCTGCAGTTAATGCATTTAAATCCAGTGCATCTGCTACCGCTACTTCAGCTCCTTTTTCTTTAACTTCCGAAGCTTTTTCCGGATTATGGATAACTGCTTTAACGGGAAGTTTTTTAGCTAATAGATGATCTACAATTGCTGATCCCACCTGACCAGACGCACCCAAGATTACGTACATAACAATCAATTTTTAGTTACGAGCGTATATTTTATTAACAAGTTTACAGGGGTTTGGTTTCAGTTTTTTTCTATCGGTTGGTGTCTCACCAACCGAAAATTTATTTATTTAACATGCTCTTTAATAAAATTCTGAGGATTATAAAACCGTTCGTTCAGTTGTGTATTATTAAACGTTAACCAGCTGGCACAACCATAATCATCAAACTTTTTCCTGATTTCCAGATGAAGGTGATGGTAATCGCCGCCATATTTTTTACTTTCCTGTGGGGTGAATAACCGGGCCAGTTTGGTATGCTGATCAACCTGCTGACCGTTGCTTACATAAACTTCTTTCAGGTGTTTATAGGAGGTAAACATAGTTTGTCCGCCTGGCAATTTATGTTTTATCACCACTGTGCGTTGGTTTTCGCCTAAATGGACAGAACAAACTATTCCATTGGCCATGGCATAAACACTAACCAGTTTGGCTTTGGCTTGTGTAGGGTTAATATCGATAGCCGTGTGGATATGCCCTTTAACATAGCTATCGCGGTGATCGCCAAAAATGCTGATGATTTTGATGTTGCTGATCTTTTTTCGGTTGGTTACATCGAAAGGCAGAAACCATTGATCTGCAGTTTTTGCAGGAGCGGTATCTGTATAATAAGGTTTCCAACGATCGCGGTCTTTCTCAATTGTTGGTGTTTCGAATAGAAAAATTGATAAAAAGAGAAATAATAATGTTTTCATGCTTCAGGTAATTTATGAAGCAAGATAATGATTTTATTAATATAAACTATTTTTGTAGTTTAAAAGAGTTGTCAACTTTTATAGGCTTTCGCTAGAAAGTTGACAACTCTGGTTGCAAAGGAGCATCATTGCGAGTGCCAGCTCCGACTTCTCGGAGAGGAATGACGAAGCAATGTTACAACCATCGCTGTTAGCGTTTGCTTTAGGATTGCTTCGTCGGCTAAAAAAACCTTCTCGCAATGACGATTTATCTCAATTACGCCAAAACATTCTCTTTCAATGCCTCTGCCGCAGGGTTAACCAGGGTACCAATCAGTTCAGGCACCGGTACATCGGTACTTTCGCTATAACCATGGGTTAACAACCTTACCCTGTTAATGCAAACCCTGATAAATTCTGGCACAAACAAGTCGAATTTTTCGAATTTTGAAGCTAATTCAGGGTTTTCCTGCTGAAATGTTAAAATCACATCAGCCACCTGACGCCAGAACTGCTTTTCATCCAATCCAACATAACTGTGGAAAATATTGCTCAGGTATCTGAATACGGCATCGAATATGCCCGAAAGAATAAATAATGGTGCCAATTCGTCATTAATTTCCCTTAAAATATCGACCAGATCGTTCGGTAATTTTGCCTTCGATTCTTCTGTTAGCACAATTTCTTCCACAAAATCTTTAATGATAATTCTTTCCGGTACGCCATTTTTCATGACTAAAATTGTGTTTTCACCATGTGGACTAAAGAAAAAAGCATGTTTATAAAAAATCCTCAATACCGGTTTCAAGTAAGCCGATAAATATGCATTTAACCAGGCTTCAGCATCCAGTCCGGATTTTTCAATTAAAGCCTGTACCATACTTTTGCCATTGTCGTCTACATAAAGCAAACTGGCCATTGTCATGATGTTTTCGCCTTCCAGCAGGTAATTTTCAGCACTTTCGCGCCAAATGGCACCTAAAAATTCTTGATATTGATAAGGAGAGCCCGGTATTTCGCTGTATTGTGGGTGTGTATAAGCCACGGTTGCCACTTCGCCTAAAAGCACCACCCGGGTTTGTTTCAGGTATTCATCGCCTTGTAACATATCTTTTGCCCATTGGGTTACTTTTGGTGCAATGGCCAGTTTTTTAGGCGATAAGCCCCTGAAAATGGAAGTATTTAAGATCGAGATAGCTGTTTTTACATAGTGTTTTTTGGGCTCACTTACGTTAAAAAAGGTACGGATACTGTTTTGGCACATGTATTCATCCGTTCCAATACCAATAGGGATAATTAGCTGATGGGCGATATCATGCGCCAGTTGCAATACAATTTTATTGTTCCACTGCCATTCATGTACCGGGATAAAGAAATAATCTTCCGGATCTAATTGCTGATGTATCAATACCTGGTTAAAATCATGAACCTGTTTCAGGCTCAGCTCTTCATTATAAAAAGAAAATGAGGAAATGCTTTCTACACTTTTAAACTGTGCCCTCGATTTATGTACGGCTAACCAGGCCAGTTGTGTTTTTTGCGCAGCTTCTGGGGCATATTTCCCCTGATCGCTATGGTTAAAACCAATTCTACCTTTATTAATGGTTGCCCAGGGATGGCCATCCATTTGATGTTCGATAGTCTGGTAATCAGCATTGGCCAGTTCATCAGCAGATAACCTTCCTTTTTCGTGGATATAGGCATCGGCATAAAGGGTGTTTAAGGTTTCTTCAACAAAATGAGCAAGCGTAAACGGTTTAATGCCGAAAGTTTGCTGTAGTTCCGTGTAAAAGGCAGGTGCATTATTTACCGTTACACTTTCACCATTTACGAATTTTTTGATACTTTGTTTATCAATATGAAGATAATCTAAAGCACGCTGCTGACCTGAAAAAGTGTAATAAATATGATCAGTATCTGTTGTAAGACGGAAATCGGAAACCCCTTGTTCATTGGTGTTTATAAGTGTCGGCTCTGCCAATTTTTCGTGCATGAGCTCTACTATCGATTTTGCAATATAGTTTAGGTTTACTTTATCCCAAACTTCTTTTTTTAAAGGTTTTATGTTATTAAAGTTGTTGTAATTCATGGTGTTGTGTTTTTTTGTTAGTCCAGATTTGTAATCTGGGCTTGTTATACACTGGATTTTAAATCCAGTTCTCAATGATCGGGTTACAAATCCCGACCAACATGCTCCGTTATCCCGAGCTTGTCGAAGGACAACATAAGGTTTAAGGCGTTTCGACAGGCTCAACGTGACAGTTCCGGATGAAATCATGAGCCTGTCCATTGATCTCTTGTTCACCATTTACGCTAAACTGCTGGAAGGCAATCCGTTTCTCCACCGGGTAGATTTCGAAGCCTAAAATGGCGTTGATAATGGAAGCATTACGGTAAGCCCCCATTCCCAAATCAGGCGTTACAAAACCATGCGTATGCAATTCGGCATTTTGAACAAAAATTTCGTCCCCGTTTATATCAATGGCATAATTGCGATGTACCTGGAAAAGTCCGTCGGCATTACGGGTTATACGTTCATTAATTGTTGATAAAAAGCCCGGTTCGTTATATTTATAACCCGTAGCCAATACCACTGCATCTGTATCAACCGTAAAATCCTTTTCGCTTTCTGTATGGTAAAAATCAAGTTGATAACTGCCATCGTTATTTACACTTAGGTTGTTCAATTGGCAGTTCGGCATCAATTCGGCATTGATTTTTTCTCCATCAACACTCATTTCATACAATTTATCGAAAATCTGGTTAATTAATTCGAAATTAATGCCTTTAAACAACGAATTCTGTTTACTTAAAAGTTGTTTTCGTTTGGCATCACTTAGATTATAAAAATGATCTACATATTCAGGTGAAGTGAGTTCTAAAGTCAATTTCGAATACTCCATGGGGAAAAAACGATCCGGGCGGGTAAACCATTTCAGTTTTAAGCCATTTTCAGTTTCCGGTAAAAGGTCGTAAAAAATCTCAGCAGCACTTTGTCCAGAACCGATAACCGTTATCGTTTTTTGCTCCAGTAAAGTCTGTTTAAACTTTAAATACTCCGAAGAATGTATGGCATGTTGATGAACGGTTGGATTTACAAAAGCAGGTACTTTGGGTGCTGTTCCTGTTCCGAGTACTATTTTTTTAGCGAAGATGTTTTCCGTTGCTCCGGTTAGCTGATCTATTTTTTCGATCTGGTAAATGCCATCAAGGTAATTCACCTGAGTTACCTTTTGTCCAAATTGGCAGTTTTGCAGGTGGGTGATGGCCCATTTACAGTAAGCATTATATTCTTTGCGCAATACAAAAAAATCTTCCCTGATATAAAATTTATATAAGCGATCGGTTTGCTTTAAATAGTTTAAAAAGCTGTATGAACTCGTTGGATCGGCCATGGTAACCAAATCGGCCATAAAAGGGACCTGTAAAGTGGCATCGCTCAGCATCATACCCGGATGCCAGTTAAATTCGCTCGCCTGATCTAAAAATAAAGTAGATAAACTATTGATGGGCGCACATAAGGCAGCTAAACCCAGGTTAAATGGACCTATACCGATGCCTACAATGTCGTATGTTTTTGGGTTCTGCATTTAAATTTCCTCCGTTTCAAACTGTCCTAACTTAATCATAGCATATGCCTTTGCTTCAGGGTATTTGTCCCAATACCAATCGCGGTAACAAAACGTTAGGTTGGCCATTTTATAAGGCATTTGAATTACCTTTTCTAATTTGAAACCCAATCTGGTTACAAAAATGTGCATCGCACGACTTTCAACCGCTGCTTCACCGATGCATTTGCCTACTTCCGGTTGTTCGAAAATGAAATCCATTAAAGCCTGTCCGGTTTCAAAGCTGAATTTTTTGTCCTTTTCTGTCGGGGCGATCAATAAATGGGCGCCATAGTCAGTGGTTAAGGCTTCATAACAGGCACCTACACCATCGCGCATAGGCCAATAAGGCTCAATGGTAAAAGTTGGTTCCCCATTTATTTCACCTATGAAACTGTGTGATGAATCGTTAGGTAATAATGTCCGGTAAAATAACTCCAGGCCTTTAATTGGTCCATCCATTTTCCAGATCGGTTTAGCATGTTCCTGGTTAAACCAATCGTGCACCATTTCCAAATCTCGGTCAATATTAAACGGGCGGATATTGATGGTTACATTTTCTTTAGGGAAAAACCTGCTGTATAATACCTCGTTGGTTTTGGGTTTGATCAGATTTTCAGAAAAGAAAAATTTAGATAGCGGATTTGGAAACTCACGGTAAATAGCCGGATTATCGATAGGGGCACTGGCTTCATCAATGTTGCATAGATTGGTTAATAAATTACCTTTTACTTCCCAGCTGCGGCGGTTGATGACATAATCTACAAGCCCGGTGGTATCGCTGTTTTCGAATTGTTTAAATTCAAGGTAAACCAGGTCAATCAGGGTTTTTTCATCAGCCAAACCATTGCTGGCAATGGCATTTACTACGCCTAAAATGTTGTTGATGAGCAGATAATAGGTTAATTTAGGAATAATGTAGTTATTCGGGACAATTGAACCACTTTCGGCAGCTATTCCGGGATAAGCCGCTTTCAATGCTTCGGCTTTGGTATCGCTAAAAAAATAACCCTGGTTATCCCTGAAATAAAGTTTAGCCGGATAAAAATCTTTGTCCAGCTCGAGCATTACATTCTGCTGATGGAACTCAAAAGCCATCCCAAAATTATTATAAAGACCAACAATTGGCGACACACAAAGGTGCAGGTATTGTTTAAACCAGCTTACAGCAGTATAAGCAACCGTTTTATTTTTACTGATCGATGCTTCTTCAATCACATGCACAATCCTGGGTTTTTGTCCCAATAATCCATCCTGGCAAAGTGCAGCTAATAAGGTTACATTTTTTTCTGCTCCATCGCCTTTAAAAGGGTTATGCCTGATGCTGATATTAAAGCCATTAATGGTTTCGCCTTTATAATTTACCGTAATAAATGCAGGATCGGTAATAAATTCAATTTCAGGGAATTCGGATTTCGCTGCTTTGCCATATGCTGTTTTTAAGAGTTTGCTCACATCATAACCGCGGTGAAGCTCGCGAACCAGGTTAACCCTTTCTGAATTGGTTATTTTTACATGTAATGAAAACTTAAACATCCAGTCGCTTGATGCATTATAAACGGTTCTTACAGAAGAAGTAGGGGTATAGAGCGCTCCAAAATGGCCCAGATAAAACAATAAATTTTCTGATTCCATTGCTTGTACCTCGGGCAGGTTAAGCAAATAATCTGCTTCCCATGGGTGCATAGGCACAACTTTATAACCAGCGTGCTTATCTAATAAAGCAATAGTATCCGTGTGATTACTTTCTAACAGCTCAATCCTGAAAAGGTCTGTGCTGTCAAAACCTTCTGCATTTTTCTCTACAACGTTATCTGCAGCAATTAAAAAATAGGCCAGCTGAAACTGACCCTGTGTTTCTGGAGAAAACTTGAAGAGTTCTTCCCTGCTGTTAAAGCCCGCACGGCCTTTGGGTAGGGGATGGGCATTATGACCTAAGAACAAAGATTGTTCTGCCTCAATAAAACTCATTTTGGCAAAATTTACCGGTTTGCCATTTTGTTTAAAATAAGAAAGAAATGCCTCAAGGTTGTCAACACTGTTGGTTAAACGTTGATTAACCACATTGGCATTTGCATCAGGAAACTCTTCTGTACTAAACTGAATAGCCAGTTCCATAAAACGGTAAATGCTAATCGGTTTGATCTCATCTGTGGCAATATGGCGTTCAATTACCGGAAAATTAAATACATGGCGGCCACTATCCGCATAAAATTTTAAAGGTGCATATACTTCAGAACCAATAGCGCTGAAATCGAACCTGATGTGCAGCCGGTCAGTTGTTGTATTCAGGTACTCGGCCAGTGGAGCATCATATTTCGGGATGCCTGCATAACGGCTCCAGTTGCTAAACTCCCTGCAATAACTGTTTAGGAGAGCATTAAAGTTAGTTTCTTCTGAAATCTGCTGAAGCTTGATTAAGTCTAACGTATTCGTTTCCATGTTTTTTAATAATTTTAATAATGTTTTCAATATCGCTCATGGTAGTAAGCGGGTTAAGTAGGGTAAATTTGAGGTAGAATTGTTGGTTAATCTTGGTGCCGGCAACTAGTGCCTTACCCTCATTAAACAGGGCTTTTTTAATGTACTGGTTCATTGCACAAACATCGAACTGTACATGTTTAGGGCGGTAACGGAAAACCAGGGCGCTGATATCCGATTCGTTCATTAGTTCAAAATCCTGGTCTAAATGTAACCGGTCTGCAATTTTGGCTGCCGTTTCGATAATGGTATCAAAATAACCGCCCAGTTTATCTCTGCCCATCATTCTTAATGTAAACCAGAGTTTTAAAGCATCAAAACGGCGGGTAGTTTGTATTGATTTATTTACCTGGTTCGGCAAACCATCTTCATCATGGTCTTTAGGATTTAAGTAATCAGCATGATGGGTAATCAGGTTAAAATATTTTTTATCATTTACCAGGAAACCGCTGCTGCTTACCGGCTGGAAGAAAGATTTATGATAATCGACCGTAACAGAATGGGCCAGCTCAATTCCGTTTAGGAGACCTCTGTATTTATCGGTCAGTAATAACCCACAGCCATAGGCAGCATCAATATGGAACCAGGTATGGTATTTTTTGCTAATCGAAGCAAGTTCTTTTAAGGGATCTACATTTCCAAAATCGGTAGTACCTGCTGTGCCCACTACTGCAATAGGAATATTGCCCTGGGCAATTTCACGCTTAATGGCATCTTCCAGCAAAACGGTATTCATCCTGAAACTGCGATCGGTTTTAATTTTGACCACCGATTTTTCGCCCAAACCTAGCAATGAAGCATTTTTCTGAATGCTGAAATGTGCCTTTTCTGAAACAAAAATCCTGAACCGGGAAGCTTCAGGAGGTAAACCATTTAATTTAATGTTGTGGTTTAAAACGGTAATGGCATAATGGTCTCTGGCCAATAAAAGTCCCATTAAATTGCTTTGCGTACCCCCACTGGTAAAAATACCGTCTGCTTTTTTGCTGTAGCCAATCTGGTCGCAGGTCCATTCGATCAGCTTTTGTTCAATCAGCGTGCCGCCGGCACTTTGATCCCAGGTATCGATAGAAGAGTTGATCGATGAGATCATCATTTCTGCGGCAACTGCCGGAATTACAATCGGACAGTTTAAGTGGGCAATGTAGGCCGGATGATGAAAGGCAACCGCATGGTTGGTATAAAGTTGCTCTACTTCTTTAAGCATTGCATCATAATTGTCGTGCGTTTTTTCAAATTCAATCGCATCAAACAAAGGTTTCAATTGGGCAGGCGATACGCCGCTAAAAGGTTTCTGGTTGTGGTGAAGGAATTTTTTTACCGCCTGGGTAACCTTGCCAACAGCATGGAGGTATTCTTCTTCGTTTTCGTGGTGAAAGATTTCCTTTGTCGGACTTTCCGTAAGGAAATCGATAAGTTCATGTTTTTCTAGGTCTGATGTAAACATTAGTTTTTCAATTTTTCAAAAAGTTTAATGGTAAAAGGCACTAACATATCAGGCATTTATTGCCGATATTCTTTAATCATAATCTGGTTAGCTGAGATACTTAAACGCGAGCGATTTTTATCGATAATTACGACTGCTAAGGTATATTTTTATTTAGATTGATTAAAAATAATATTTAAAATATTTTTAACATATTGTTAGTAAGTGTTTTACATGCACTCTATCAAACGTTTGAGTAGGCTGTTCAATTAAAAATAAATTTATTTTATTTGGATTTAATCTAAATTAATGATTGCTTTGCGCAAAAAAAATAATTATTAATGAAGAATCTATACTTAATTGCAATCTTAATCTGTGGGTTTATACTTACAGGCCAGGCGCAAACCGTAACAGGTAAAGTGCTTGGGGAAACCGCTCCCTTAGCCGGGGCTAATATTAAAGTGGAAGGCAAAGGCACCACTGCTACAACAAATACAGATGGTACTTTCGAATTAAAACTAGCGGAAGGCGCTTACATTTTACAGGTAAGTTATGTAGGTTATACCACGGTATTTCAAAAAGTGAATTTAGCTAAAGATCAAACGGTTAACTTAACCATTAGCTTGAGCCCAACTTCAAACATGCAGGAAGTAGTCGTAGTATCATCACGTAAACCGACCAAAATCAGCGAAATACCTGGTACGGTTTGGGTTCTGGATGGTGCTAAAATTCAGGAACAGGCCAGGGCAGGGATTCCGTTTAAAGTGGCATTAGCTCAATTAATCCCAAGTTTGGATGCTGGTCCGGAAGGGCGTACCAATTACGGGCAGAACCAACGTGGCAGAGATGCATTGGTGATGATTGATGGCGTATCGTTAAACAGTACCCGTGGGGTAAGCCGTCAGTTCGAATCGATTGATCCTTTTAACATTGAGCGAATTGAAGTATTATCTGGAGCAAGTGCTGTTTATGGCGGCGGCGCAACAGGTGGTATCATCAATATCATTACTAAAAAAGGACAAGACAGTCAGCCAAGTTTCACTACAGAAGTTGGTGTACGCAGTGGTTTGAAAGAAAAAAGCGACCACGATGTACGTGTGGCGCAGGCCATTTCGGGTGGTAGTAAAGATTGGAACGGACGTATTGGTATGGCTTTTCAGAAAAACAACGCCGCTTATGGTGCTGATGGAAAACAGATTTTTACCGATATTACCCAAACCGATTTACAATACAACCAATCGTTCGATTTCTTTGGAAGCACCGAATTTAAGTTGACTGAGTACCAGAAACTATCGGTAAATGCACAATATTATAACTCAGGTTACCGTGGCGATAAAGATTTGTTTTTAGGTACAAATTATGCTGGTTTGTTATCAAATGCCAATCTTCTTGAAATGAGAAATGGTTATTCATCTGACGTTGACCCGAAAACAAGCAGAGCGAATATCAACGCAAATTACCAGGCTAGTGAAATATTAGGCGGACAAACGCTTTACATACAGGCTGCGGCCAGAAATGAGCAATTCAGTTTTCACCCTTTTCCAGGGCAGGCTTTAATACCAGGCGTACTTTATAGCGGATCATCTATTCAAAATACCAATTACAGTGCTTTAAAATTGGTATTGAATAAAGATTGGAACAGGGTTAACCTAACTTATGGTTTAGATGCCGACAACGAAAACTTTAATGCACAGCAAGCCTTATTCGACAGGGTAAAAGCAGCTTCATCGGGTGGACTTATCAATAATACTGTTGCAACTATTACACGTTATCCTAATTTCAGGGTAAATGGTTTATCGGGCTTTTTACAGGCACAGGTTAAGGTAACCGATTTTTTAAGCCTATCAGGAGGTGTGCGTCAGCAACGTATGTTTGTTAAAGTTGGCGATTTTGTGGGTACTGGTGCTTCTGTACCTTTGGCTTATGGGGTGGGCAGAACTGCTACGCCTATTGCAGGTGGCAAAAACCATTATGATGTAAATTTGCTAAATGGTGGTTTAGTGGTTAAAATCAATGCACCGCAACAGGTTTGGGTTAATTTTTCGCAAGGATTTAACTTAGCAGATCCGGCAAAATATTACGGACAGGGAAGTTATACTTTGGTAGGTACCAATTTTAATTTAGGTAACTCAATCAATGTAGCGGGTTCTCCATTAACCGGTATTAAAACAGAACAGTATGAAGCTGGTTACCGTTACCGCACAGGTATATTTAATGCGCAGGTAGCTGGTTTTTATGCCCTGTCAGACAAAAACGTAAAAACCAACAGCACATTTAATATCGAAGTTTTTGACGAAAAAGTAAGAAACATTGGTGCTGAAGGTTCATTATCTTTAAACCTGAAAAATGGTTTTGAAGCCGGAGCTAACGGATTATACATTAAAACCCAGAAACAAAATACCGATGGTACCTGGTCATTACAGGATGTAACCGTTGCCAGTCCGTCGAAAATTGCCGGTTACTTAGGTTATAACGGTAAAGTATTTGGATTAAAAGCGCAGATTTTCCATTCTTTTGATTCGAAAGGTATTGATACCAAGCCAGCTATACCAAAAGAATATGAAATAAAAGGATATACGACTGTTGATTTATTGGGATCGGTTAAAATATTTACCGGAAGCCTGTCAATCGGTGTACAAAACTTACTGAACAAAAATTACCAAACGGTTTGGAGTCAGCGTTCAACAATTTTGTATGCAGCATTGGCCAAACCAGAAACCTTTTATTATGCAGGCCGCGGCCGTACTTATAATTTAACGTATACGCTTAATTATTAGTTTTTAAGCTAAATCGTCATTGCGAGGAGGAACGACGAAGCAATCTTACAAATATCGCTTTAGCGAGCGCATTAAGATTGCTTCGTCGGCTGAAAAAGCCTTCTCGCAATGACGATACTACTATAAACAACAAATGCCCCAACTCGGGGCATTTGTTGTTTATTTCTTCTTCAATTCAATTACCGTAATCTCTGGCCAGATCCCAATCCTCCCCGAGAAGCCAAGAAATCCGAAACCACGGTTTACATTTAAATACCGGCCATTTTCAGTTTTAATGCCTGCCCAGTGTTTGTAACGGTATTTTACCGGACTCCATTTAATCCCGAAGGCTTCGATACCGAACTGCATACCGTGGGTATGCCCGGCAAGAGAAAGCTGGATTTTTGAAGGATAATTTTTTACCTGCGCATCCCAATGTGAAGGATCATGTGATAACAAAATTTTAAAATCGTTGGTGTTGGTGTTTTGTAAAGCTTTATTCAGATCGCCACGTTCTCCAAAGCCAACTCCCCAGTTTTCTATACCAGCGAGGATAATTTTCTCTCCATTTTTATGCAGCTCTACATGTTCATCCAGTAAGAGTTTAAAACCCAAATCTTTGTGGTATGCTTTTAACTGGTTTAAATTCTGTGTTTTAGCTTCTTCTGTTGGCCATTTAATGTAATCGCCATAATCATGGTTGCCAAGAATAGAAAATTGCCCGTACGGCGCTTTAATCTGCGAGAAATGGCCAATATAAGGCACAATTTCAGAAGAGGCATTATTTACTAAATCGCCGGTAAAAACAAAAAGGTCGCTTTTTTGAGCATTAATCATATCAATACCTTTTTGTACGGCTTTAGGGTTCGTAAAGCTTCCTGAGTGTATATCCGAAATTTGGGTGAGCGTAAAACCATCAAAACTGGCCGGCAGATCATCAAAATACAAAGTGTGTTTAATTACCCGGTAGGCGTATTTTCCCTGGGTAATGCCGTAAGCAAACAAGGCAATGGTTAAACAAAACATGATGAAGGCAAAATCTACCCAATAGCTGCTGCGGCCTAAAATATGAAACCCGCCGGGCTCAAAATTAGTGGCCAAACCCAGTAGTAAACGATAAATATCGCCAAGAAGCAGAAAAAAAGCAAAAACAATTTCGGCAGTAAAAACAATTAAAAAAGCATGACTAACAATCTGGAAAAACCGGTTAACGCCCTGAAGGCGCATCTGCTGAATGGCAAAAAACAAAGCAAAAGTTAAACCAACGATAAATACCCAGAAAACAGGACTGAGTAAACTAGATTGGTTAATGGTGCCTAAGCCGGATAAAACGTAGGCGTTTAAGGCAAAAAATATAATTGCGACTATAAGGAGCGGCAATAGATTGAGTTTTCTTCTCATTGTTAAGAATCTGTAATCAGTATATATGGTAAAAATAGAATTTAAACGCCGATAATTGCTTACTGTTACGGTTAGCGATTATTTTTACGCTCGTTTGATTAATGTAATTCATATAATTATGCGTTATATTTATAAATATGATAGTATGTTGAATTAAAATCAACTTCGTGTTGCATATTTTATAATTTACTTTCTTTTATTAGCTTTGTGCGAATATGCTGTCCAAAAAAACAAAATATGCCATTAAAGCGCTTGTTGCGCTGGGTAAAAATTTAGATAAACCACCTATGCAAATTTCGAAAATTGCAGAGGAGGAGCATATCCCGAAAAAATTCTTAGAACAAATTCTTCTTGATCTGCGTAATGCTGGCTTTTTATACAGTAAAAAAGGCGCAGGAGGTGGCTATAGTTTAAATAAGAAACCTGAAGAGATTTTATTGGTACATGTAATGCGTGTAACCGACGGCCCGATTGCTATGGTTCCATGCGCAAGTTTAAATTTCTACCACAAATGTGATGAATGCGAAGATGAAAAAACTTGTGGCATTAGAAGTGCATTTATTGATGTTAGAGATGCTACGCTGAAAGTTTTGAGCGAAACCAGCATTGCTGATGTAATCGGTAGAGAGGATAACCTAAAAATCGGTATCATTAATTTGTAATATTCAAGAAACCTATCAGGTTTGAAATCACAGTTGACTTAGCTTGCCAATATTATTTTGGAAAGCAGGGTTCTGTACGTTTCGGTTAGGGTAGTCCTGCTACCGCTGCAAGTCCTCGCTCGTGCCTCGCTGTGGGCTTTCCGCTATATCAGGTTTACTTAACATCAGATTCTAGTTCTAGGACTATCTAACTATACGGATGAAAAAAAGCGATACTTCCGCGTTAGGGATTGTAAGGGTTCAGTACCGATTCTTCATCGGTACCGGAGCGCAGCGCAGCCCTGCAAAGCCTGACCCTTCCCCGAATTCTCGGGATTGGGTAACGCCCAAATTAGTTTTCAATTTTCGGTTGGCAGTTTTCAGCTACTACTTAGAGCATTTAACTTATAGATTTCTCTCCCGATTTAACATCGGGACTACGCTCCAGTCGAAATGACGTTTTATTTATGTAAAATTTTTCATAATAAATTACGACTATTCCTATATACTTTATATATTTGGCGTATGAACTTCAATTTTATACCTAACCAATTAATCGCTATGCAAATGATGTGCTGTTGTAAAACGCAATAATAGGAGCCTACAGATAATTTTATGTATAAAATATTGAATGCTTCTCGGTAAAAGGGAAGCATTTTTTGAATAAAGCTAACAACACATATGCAAAGTTTCAGAACAGAACTCGAAAATCCGATCGTCGAGCAGGACATCATCGATTTAGAGAATAAAATTAAAGCTTTTAGGGATGGAACTATCCACGACGAAAAGTTTAGGAGCCTACGTTTGGCCCGCGGTGTTTACGGACAAAGACAGCCTGGCGTACAGATGGTACGCATTAAACTACCATTTGGTAAGGTAACTTTTAAGCAATTATTGCGTATTGCCGATATTGCTGATGAGTACGGAAGTGGTAATTTGCACTTAACTACACGTCAGGATATTCAGATCCATTATGTGAGTTTAGACCGTACGCCCGAACTTTGGGCTAAACTGGAACAGGATGATATTACACTGCGCGAGGCTTGCGGAAACACGGTACGTAATGTAACCGCTTCTCCAAATTCGGGAATCGACGCTGAAGAACCATTTGATGTTTCGCCTTATGCACAGGCTGTATTTGCTTACTTCTTGCGTAATCCGATTTGTCAGGAAATGGGTAGAAAGATTAAAATCTCCTTTTCTTCGAGCGATCGGGATACGGCTTTTAGCTACATTCACGATTTAGGTTTTATTCCGAAAATTAATGAAAACGGCGAACGTGGATTTAAAGTTTTATTCGCCGGTGGTTTAGGTGCACAGCCTTTCCTTGCCAATGCAGTACACGATTTTTTACCTGAAGATCAGTTAATTCCGTTTACTGAATCTGTTCTTCGCGTATTTGATCGTTATGGCGAACGTACCAACCGTAACAAAGCACGTTTAAAGTACCTGGTTCAAAAATTAGGTTTAGAAGAAGTTTTACGTTTGGTTGCCGAAGAGCGCATCGCCAATAAAGTAAAAACCTTTAAAATAGATATAAATACTGTTCCGCAGCCAGTTTTACCTTTAGATCAGGAATACCCGGCTGTTGAAATATTGAATGAAGCCCATTACAAACATTGGTTAGCTACAAACGTAATTGAGCAGAAACAGGAGGGGTTTTACGGCGTTTACGTAAAAGTTCAGGTTGGTGATATTAAAACAGATAAAGCAAGGGCATTTGTTGATGCCATCAGGTTATATGTTGCTGATGAAATCAGGATTACCCAAAACCAGGGTTTATTATTAAAATTTGTACGTAAGGAAGCCTTGCCTTCATTATATTCAGCTTTAAATAAAATAGGTTTTACCACGGCTGGCTTTGATAGTTTGGCTGATATTACCACTTGTCCCGGCACGGATACCTGTAATTTGGGTATTTCGAATTCAATGACCTTGGCCGAAGTTTTGGAAGAGGTGATTTATACCGATTTCCCTGAATTTATCTACGAGAAAAACATCAAGATTAAAATCAGCGGATGTATGAACTCTTGCGGTCAGCATGGTTTAGCTGAAATTGGTTTCCATGGAAGTTCAGTAAAAGCAGAAGGAAAAGTTGTTCCGGCCGTTCAGGTAATGTTGGGTGGTGGTACAGTTGGGAACGGAGTAGGTAGAGTTGCAGAGCGGGTAATTAAAGTGCCTTCTAAAAGGGCCACAAGTGTTTTACATTTCATTTTAAATGATTTTAAAGCCAATAACCTGGAGGATGAAAACTTCCACCAATATTATGATAGAAAAGGTAAAGATCATTTTTATCAGTTACTAAAGCCATTGGCTGACTTAACCAACCTTAAAACAGAAGAATTTGTAGATTGGGGTCATGTAGAAGAATTTGTGACAGCAATTGGTGTGGGCGAATGTGCCGGCGTGGTGATTGATTTGGTAGCGACTTTATTATTAGAGGCTGATGAAAAATTCGGTTGGGCAAAACAGAATTTAGATAAGGAAGCTTATGCTGATGCCATTTACCATACTTACAGCACTTTTGTAAGCGCAGCAAAATCTTTATTGTTAGATAAAAGCGTAAACAGCAGTACCCAGGTTGGAGTAATCCGCGAATTTGATAACCATTATGTAGAAACCGGTGAATTTAATTTACCGACCAATTTTTCTGACCTGGTTTTACAGATTAACAAAAATGAACCAACAGCCGAATTTGCTAACCGTTATTTCAATCAGGCTGAGGCATTTTTAAATCAGATTAAGGAAAAGAGAGCGGTATTAGTGAAATGAGATTGGAGAGAATAGATATGAGATTGGAGAGCTGCAAGCGTTAAATAGTCAAAACTCAATCATTCAAAATTAAAATATAAAAATGAGCGATCAGAAATTAAATATAGAATCAAAAATAACCCTTTTAGGTGCAGGTCCTGGTGATCCGGATTTGTTAACTTTAAAAGGCGTAAAGGCATTACAAACTGCTGATGTGGTGTTGTATGATGCTTTAACCAACGAAGCTTTACTGGAGCATGCCCCGGCAGCAGCCATTAAGGTTTATGTGGGAAAACGCTCTGGTGAACATTCTTATCCTCAGGATACCATTAATAAATTAATGATCGATTATGCTTTAAACTATGGTCATGTAGTGCGTTTAAAAGGTGGCGATCCATTTGTTTTTGGCAGAGGGTACGAAGAACTGGATTATGCAGCTTCTTATAGTATTCCGGTAAGTGTAATTCCTGGTATTTCTAGTTCAATCGGTGTACCTGGTTTACAACAAATTCCGGTTACACACCGAGGGATGAGCGAAAGTTTTTGGGTAATCACCGGAACGACCACTTCCGGAGAAGTTTCGGCAGATATTTACCAGGCAGCCCAATCAAACGCTACAGTAGTGGTATTGATGGGGCTTAAAAAATTGTCAAAAATTGTTGAGATTTTTAAAGCCGCGGGCAAACAACATCTACCAACTGCTGTAGTTCAAAATGGATCAGCAGAAGATGAAAGACTAGTAGTTGGCGTAGTCGAAACCATAGAAGGTTTAGTTCAACAAGAAAATATTAAAGCACCAGCTTTATTAATTTTTGGAGAAGTTGTATCATTACATCCATCATTTAAGAAATTAATTAAACAATATGCAAGTATTGCCTAACCAACCTGATAATGCGGCATCTTTTTCGGAAGAAGAAAAGGGCAATCAGCTCTTTCCGGTTTTTGTAAAGCTGAATAAGCTGCGTACATTATTAATTGGGGCAGGGAATATTGGGCTCGAGAAATTAACAGCGATTGTAAATAACAGCCATAGCGCTACCATTACCATCGTTGCAGAGATCATATCGCCAGAGGTTTATGCACTTATTGCAAATTATCCGCTGATAAAGGTTAAACAGAAAAGTTTTGATATCAATGACTTGAATGATATTGATATCGTTTTTGCCGCAACCAATAACAATATTCTAAATGAAGAGATCAGAAGGGTTACGCACGAGCGGGGCCTGTTGATCAATGTGGCCGATAAACCTGAATTATGTGATTTCTACCTGGGGTCCATCGTTCAGAAAGGTGATTTGAAGATTGCGATATCTACAAATGGTAAATCGCCAACAATTGCCAAACGTTTAAAACAAATTTTAAACGAAGGTTTGCCGGCAGAGCTGGATGAAACCCTACAAAACATGAGCGCCCTGCGCCAGACCTTAAACGGCGATTTTTCGGCAAAGGTTAAAAAACTGAATAAGGTTACCCAAAGTTTAATTAACCCTAAAAAAAGTTTTGCAGAGCGCAATATTAAATGGTTAATCTGGGTGGCTTCGGTTTTATTAATCGGCGCAATCGGGCTTTCTCTTTGGAATACTGAACCTGAGTTTCAAACTTTTTTAATCAATATCGATCCGTTATTCTATTGGTTTTTAGGTGCAGGATTTTTATTCGCCTTAGTTGATGGTGCCATCGGCATGTCGTATGGGGTAACCACCGCATCTTTTTCACTCGCTATGGGTTTACCGCCTGCATCGGCAAGTATGGCCATTCATATTTCGGAAGTAATGAGCAATGGTATTGCGGGCTGGATGCATTACCGCATGGGAAATGTGAACTGGAAATTGTTCAAAATATTAATTCTTCCGGCAATCGTTGGTGCGGTATTGGGTGCCTATATTTTATCATCGTTAGAACATTATAGCAGTTATGTAAAACCGGTTGTAGCCGTTTATACACTATTTTTAGGTGCTGTTATTTTAATGAAAGCTTTTAACATCAAAAGGAAAAAGGCCGATCAAAAAATCAAGAAAATTGGTTTATTGGGCTTTTTTGGCGGTTTTATCGATGCTGCTTTTGGTGGTGGCTGGGGGTCAATCGTATTATCCAGCTTAATTGCAGGCGGCCGTCATCCTTTGTTTTCTTTGGGAACGGTAAAAATCAGCCGTTTTTTTATTGCCACTTTAAGTTCGCTTACCTTTTTTACCATGTTAGGTGGCAAACACTGGGAAGCCGTTTTAGGCTTAATTATTGGTAGTGCAATTGCATCACCCATAGCAGCAAAAGTATCGAACAAAATTTCGGCAAAAACCATTATGGTAGCCGTTGGGATTATTGTAATGCTGGTAAGCTTGCGCAGTGTGATTATGTTTATTTTAAAATTAATTTAGTGATGAAGAACCTAGAAGAGATAAGGACAGCACTGGCAGGTTTAAGTACAATTGATAAACTGAAATTTTTGGCAGATCAATATGCCGGTCGTATTATATTTTCGACCAGTTTTGGTTGGGAAGATCAGGCGATTACCCATTTAATTTTTGCCAATAACATTCCAATCAAGGTTTTTACCTTAGAAACCGGACGTTTATTTCCAGAAACCTATTACGTTTGGAACCGTACTTTAGAAATTTATAACAAACCGATTCACGCCTATTATCCGCAAAATGAGCTATTGCAGGATATGGTAAATACAAAAGGCCCGAGCAGCTTTTACGAATCGGTAGAAAATAGAAAAGAGTGCTGTTACATCAGAAAAATCGAACCTTTAAAAAGAGCATTAAAAGGAAACGAAATCTGGATAACAGGTATAAGGGCCGATCAAAGTGCCAACCGCGAGGATATGCACGATTTAGAATGGGACGAAGGCAACCAAATGGTTAAATTCCATCCAATTTTCGACTGGACTTTAGAGGATGTGAAAACCTACATTAAGGAAAACAATATTGTGTATAATACCTTGCACGACAAAGGTTTTCCGAGCATAGGATGCGCCCCATGTACAAGAGCAGTACAGCCAGGCGAAGATTTTAGGGCCGGAAGATGGTGGTGGGAAGACCAGAGCAAAAAAGAATGTGGTTTGCATGCAGCATCCTGATGTAAAATGGAAGATGGAAAAGGGATGATGGCATCTTTACTTTACAACCTTTAAACCTTCAACAATTTTTAACAACAACAACAAATATAACTTTGAATGATTGGAACATTCCAACATTCAACATTTTAACATTTCAACAATTGTAATGAGTACATATAATTTTGATTATTTAGATGAACTGGAGGCCGAAGCCATTCACATTTTACGTGAAGTAGCAGGTCAGTTTGAAAAGCCTGCCTTATTATTTTCTGGCGGGAAAGATTCAATTACTTTGGTTCGTTTGGCAGAAAAAGCATTCCGTCCGGGAAAATTTCCTTTTCCCTTGGTACACATAGATACCGGCCATAATTTCGAAGAAACCATCACTTACCGCGATCAGATGGTAGAGCGGATTGGCGAAAAATTAATCATCGGTTCAGTACAAGAATCTATTGATCAGGGTAAAGTTGTAGAGCAAACCGGTAAAAATGCCAGTAGAAATGCTTTACAGACGGTAACTTTGCTCGATACCATTGCAAAACACCAGTTTGATGCCTGCATTGGTGGTGCACGCAGGGATGAAGAAAAAGCAAGGGCCAAAGAACGTATTTTTTCTGTTCGTGATGAATTCGGACAGTGGGATCCAAAACGCCAGCGACCTGAACTTTGGAACATTTACAACGGTAAAATCCACAAGGGTGAAAACATCCGTGTATTCCCGATCAGTAACTGGACTGAACTTGATGTTTGGAATTATATCCGTAGGGAGAAAATAGATCTTCCGAGCATATATTTCTCGCACGAACGTGATTGTATCACCAGAAATGGACAACTGATGGCAGCTTCGCCATTTTTAAATATGGATGATGAAGATGTGGTAGAACGCAAACAGGTTCGTTTCCGTACAGTGGGCGATATGTCGTGTACTGCTGCGGTAGAATCAGATGCCACTTTAATCGATGATATTATTTCGGAAATCAGCGCGTCTAAAATTTCAGAGCGCGGTGCCCGTTTGGATGATAAAGTTTCTGAAGCCGCAATGGAAGACAGGAAAAAAGGGGGGTATTTTTAAGGAGTATCAAGTAATAAGTATCAGGTATCAAGATTGACATGAGTCTTAATACAGATATTTTACATTGATGCCATTAATTAGTATAAGCGTTTTTAGATCGCATTCAGGTCTTGATACTTTATACTTCTATCTTAATACTATAAATAACATGAACATATTAAAATTTTTCACAGCAGGCAGTGTAGATGATGGTAAAAGTACCTTAATCGGCCGTTTGTTATACGATACAGATTCTATTTTAGCCGATCAATTAGAAGCTTTGCAGAGTTCTAACCGCAAAAATGATGACGGATCAATAGATTTAGCTATTTTAACGGATGGTTTAAGAGCAGAGCGCGAGCAGGGCATTACCATTGATGTAGCTTACAAATACTTTCAAACAGAGAAACGTAAATTCATTATAGCCGATACCCCCGGGCATATTCAGTATACCAGAAACATGGTTACCGGTGCTTCTACAGCAAACCTGGCTATTATTTTAATCGATGCCCGTAACGGTGTGGTTGAGCAGACGATTCGCCACTCGTATATCGTTTCCTTATTGGGCATTAAACACGTGGTGGTATGCATCAACAAAATGGATATGGTTGATTATAGCAAAACCGTTTACAATTCGATTATAGATAAATACAAAATTTTAGCGCAGCAATTAAAGCTGGCTGATGTAACCTACATTCCCGTAAGTGCATTAAAAGGGGATAATGTGGTGCAAACTTCTGAACATATGGACTGGTATGAAGGGGAGAGTTTATTACACTTTTTAGAAAAAGTAGATACCGACCATTTAGACCGTTCGCAACTGGCCCGTATGCCTGTGCAGTGGGTAGTACGCCCGCAAACTGAAGAGCTGCACGACTACCGTGGTTATGCCGGCAGGATATTGAGCGGAACCTTTAATTTAAATGATAAAGTTACTGTGCTTCCATCAGGAGCCAGCTCCACTGTAGAGAAAATAGAATTTTTTGATGAAGCACTTGATGCCGCACATGCTGGTCAATCTGTGATTATCCATTTAAAAGATGATGTGGATATCAGTCGTGGCGATACCATCGTAAATGCATCGGCTTTGCCACAGGAGTCAAAACTGATCGAAGCTGATCTTTGCTGGATGGATACCCGTGCATTGGATACTTCGATAATGTACAACATTCAGCATAACAGCAAGATCACCAAATGTAAAATCAGCGAAATTTTGCATAAAGTAGATATCAATACCCTCGAAAAACACGCTGCACACGAATTTAAATTGAACGATATTGGCCGTGTAATCGTGAAAACAGCTGATGCTTTGGCATTTGATTTATACGACGATAACCGCGCAAATGGTTCGGCTATTTTGGTTGATGCACGTACCAATTTAACAGTTGGTGCACTAATGTTCAGAGCGGCAGTGGAGTAGCATGGAAGATGGAAAATGGCAACGGTTAATAACCAATTTTCAATGATCAACAGCGACAGGTTCATGAAATACGGCTAAAACCTTAATATTCTTAACTCCTTAATTGTGGAAAAATGGATAATAGAAAATAATCAATGACCAATTTTCAATGATCAATGGCGACAGCTTTATGAGAAATGATAAAATAACCCATTGATTCTAAAATCCCACAATCCTGAAAATCTTAAAGTAGAGAACCACAACCAAATATAATAATGAAAGCTTTAGATTCATCTAAAGTGAAAGCAATTTCGATGGGATGCCAAATGGTATCCCATTTTTCGTTATGCGGTTTTTTGTATATTTATTTATGGAAATGCTTGGAAGTTTTCATCCACTTAACATATAAATCCTAATCACAAAAAACATGAAAAGAAATCTTTTATACCTCGTTTTTGCCGCTGTTCCATTTGTTTTTGCCTGTAACCAATCAGAAAAAAAGGCTGATACCGCAAAAAAGGATTCCGTAATCAATCAAAACTGTTATGCTGCTTTTTTTGAAAAAGACAGTGCCGCCATGATTGTAAAAACCATGTCGTCTGGTAAAGTAACAGGATCTTTATTGGTTAAATATGCCAACAAACCCCAGAATAATGGAAAGATAACAGGTAAATTTAATGGTGATACCTTATTGGTTGATTATCGATTTAACACAGGGAAAGATACCACCAAGGCGTTTACTAATCCATTGGCATTTTTAAAGAAAGATGGTAAGTTAGTTATGGGCGTTGCGCAGATAGAAACCACATTGGGCAGATCGTATTTTGTGAAAGGCAAACCGATTAATTACGAAGCAGGTAAATTTACTT
Organism: Pedobacter miscanthi; assembly: GCF_032678605.1. Lineage (GTDB taxonomy): Bacteria > Bacteroidota > Bacteroidia > Sphingobacteriales > Sphingobacteriaceae > Pedobacter > Pedobacter miscanthi_A. The sequence goes on along the minus strand of NZ_JAVTSU010000016.1, from coordinate 84,008 downwards.
TTGCAGAAGTAAATTGTAAATAAACGCTCATATTTTTTCCAGGAAGCGCTGAAAACACAGAGATATAGCCTGGTTATTAACCTGTAGTTTGTCATCCTGAACGCAGTGATGGATCTTTAAGCTCTGCTTTACATTTCACCACAAGGTACCGTCATTTCGAGCGGAGTGTAGCGAAGTCGAGAAATCTATCGAGGTAGATCTCTCCGTTCCGCTGCGCTTCAGTCGAGATGATGACCCTCTAAGCTATATTGCCTGTCTATACATTTTATTACATTCGTAATAAGATAAATAAAATTATTTTAAAATAAATTACTACTATTCCCATAGACTTTATATATTTGTATAATTAACAAACGTATAACGAGCATAAATTATCTGTTATGATTTTGAATAAAGTAGAAAAAGCGAACATTGAACCACGAATTACTTTAATAGGTGCAGGTCCTGGCGATCCGGATTTATTTAGTTTAAAAGGTGTTAAAGCATTAAAAACAGCTGATGTTGTTTTATACGATGCAAATGTGAACGAAGCTTTATTGTGTCATGCGCCAGATGGTATTCCAAAAGTTTATGTGGGCAAACGTTCTGATGACGAATCTTTTTCTCAGGATGCGGTAAACAAGCTGATTATTGATTATGCTTTAAACTATGGTCACGTGGTACGTTTAAAAAGTGGCGATCCGTTTTTCTTTGCCAAAGGATATGAGGAGATTGATGCGGCAGAATCGTATAGCATTCCAACCGAAATTATCCCGGGTATCTCGAGCGCAACTGGTGCACCAAGTTTGCAGAAAATCCCGATGATTTACAAAGACCTGAGCGAAAGTTTCTGGGCAGTAACCGGAACAAATGCCAAAGGCGAAATTTCTGAGGATTTATATATCGCTGCAAAAACCAAAGCTACCATTGTGGTTTTGAACGGAATAGAAAAAGTAAAAGAAATTGCCGCCATTTTTCAGGCTGAAAATAAAAACCTGTTGCCTGTTGCGGTAATCCAGAATGGCTCTACCCCGCAGGAAAAAATTGCTATTGGTATAGTAGATACCATTGCAGAAATTGTTGAAGATAAAAGAATTGATGCGCCTGCGCTATTGGTTTTTGGTGATGTGGTTTCACTTCATCCTCAGTTTCAACCCATCCGCGATTTCTACGAGACTATCGCTGAAGAGTATTAAGATATTTTTAAACCAAAAATATATTTGTTTTGTTGTTAAAAACCGCTTATGGATTTAGGCGGTTTTTTCGTTTTATATGCCGCAGATTTAAGATGCTTACCCCAAAAGAAAATATGTTTTTACATTTAGCAGAAACCAACTTTGTTTTTAAGCCTGATTGCAGTGTAAAGCCCGGAGCGTAGCGAGGACTTGCAACGAAAAGCAGGGCTGTAGGCAGCCACGAAGAACTGAACAATCACTTTCTAATAAGAAACAATATATAATTAGATCTTTCCATTGCGCGTTGCTTCAATCGAGATGACGATGCTTCTCTAAAACCCGCAGATTTAAGATGCTTATTGCAAAAGAAAATATGTTTTTACATTTAGCAGAAACCAACTTTGTTTTTAAGCCTGATTGCAGTGTAAAGCCCGGAGCGTAGCGAGGACTTGCAACGAAAAGCAGGGCTGTAGGCAGCCACCAAGAACTGAGCAATCACTTTCTAATAAAAACAACCTAAATTATAAATTAGATCTCCATTGCGCGTTGCTTCAGTCGAGATGACGATTTTTTCTCTAAAATAATCAACTAAAAATATAATTTACATTATTTGCAAAGCTCAAAACAATTAGTAACTTACTTGGGTTATCTACACCAAATAGTTGATGGAAATTATACATATAAGCGCCGAGTGTTACCCTGTTGCAAAAGTTGGTGGTTTAGCCGATGTGGTAGGGGCTTTACCAAAATATCAGAATAAACTAGGCCACATTGCTAAAGTGGTTGTGCCTGCATACGATACCAAATTTATCCGTGAAAGTGAATTTGAAGTAACCTACGATGCCTGGGGAAACTATGGTAACCACCATTTTCAATACCGCATTTTAAAAGAAAAAACCAATAAACTGGGTTTCGATTTATATGTTATCCATATTCAGGGTTTAACCGATCGGCCAAATGTATATGGTTATAGCGACGATACGGAACGTTTTGTTGCTTTTCAGATCGCTACTTTAGATTGGATTGTACAATGGGAGCACCGCCCGGATGTAATTCATTGTCACGACCACCATACTGGTTTAGTGCCTTTTATGGTAGCAAATTCTATAAAATATAAACCAATAAGTGGCGTTCCCACTGTTTTAACCATCCATAATGCACAATATCAGGGTCAGTTTGGCTGGAATAAACTCTATTACCTGCCAGCTTTTGATTTATGGAAAGGTGGTTTATTAGGTTGGGAAGATGCGATAAATCCATTGGCATCGGCCATTAAATGCGCCTGGAGGGTAACCACCGTTTCGCCAACTTACCTGGAAGAAATGATGGGCAATGCCCGCGGACTGGAAAGTTTGCTGAGGCAGGAGCGTTGGAAATCGATCGGGATTTTAAACGGAATTGATAGCGAAGTGTGGAATCCGGAAACTGACCCGATGCTTGGTAAAAATTACAATTTAAAAACGGTTGAAGTGGGAAAACTGGCAAACAAAACGGCACTTTGCAATGTTTTTCAATTAGATCCATCTAAACCCCTGTTTACTTTTATCGGCAGGTTGGTTGATGAAAAGGGAGCTGATATTCTACCAGATATTTTTTATACGGCTTTGCAACAGCACGGCGATAACATCAATATACTGGTTTTAGGCTCGGGAGATAGTTGGGTAGAAGGACGATTAAACCAGTTAAAGGACCTTTTTGGCGGCAAGTACAATGTTTATATCGGTTATAACGAGCAGGTATCGCATGAGATGTATGCCGGTGCAGATTTCCTGATTATGCCATCGAGGGTTGAGCCTTGTGGTTTAAACCAGTTATATGCTTTACGTTATGGTACGGTACCAATTGTGCGCAGGGTTGGAGGGTTGAGGGATACGGTGGTTGATATTGGCGACAATGGTTTCGGGATTTGCCACGATCAAACAAGTATTTGGGATGTTACACATGCCATTAATCGCGCTGTTGAATTATACAATGATAAAAAAGCCTTTAAAGCTGTTAGAAAAACGATGATGAAAATTGATCATTCTTGGGATAGGGCAGCATTAAATTATATAGAATTATACCAAAAATTAAAATAAGCTTAAACATGACTGACAAAGTTTTAGGCGTTATCCTTGGCGGTGGCCAGGGCTCTAGATTATCGCCACTAACACAAACACGTTCAAAACCGGCAGTTCCGATTGCAGGTAAATATCGGTTGGTAGATATCCCAATTTCCAATTGCCTCAATTCAGGCATCCACCGTATGTTTGTGTTAACACAGTTTAATTCGGCATCCCTAAACAAACACATTAAAAACACGTATCACTTTAGCCACTTTAGTACGGCTTTTGTTGATATTTTGGCGGCTGAACAAACTGTACAAAACTCAGGTTGGTTTCAGGGTACAGCAGATGCGGTCCGTCAGTGCATGCATCACATTGTTTCGCATGAGTTCGATTACATTTTAATTTTATCCGGCGATCAGCTTTACCAGATGGATTTTAAAGATATGATCGAAAAACACATCGAAGCAAATGCAGAAATCACCATTGCTACCATTCCGGTAACGGCAAAAGATGCGACTGATTTTGGTATTTTGAAGGCTGATGATGAAAACATGATCACCTCTTTTATCGAAAAACCTAAAACAGGTTTGGAAGATTGGATTTCGGATACGGGTGAAGAAATGCAGGGCGAAGGCCGTAACTTTTTGGCATCGATGGGGATTTATGTTTTTAACCGCGAATACCTGATCAATATCTTAAATGAGAACGAAGAGGAAAAAGATTTTGGTAAAGAAATTCTGCCAAGGGCCATTACACAAAGCAGGGTTTTAAGTTATCAATACGAAGGTTACTGGACTGATATTGGTAATATTTCATCATTCTTTGAAGCCAATTTAGGCTTAACTGATGAAATTCCTAAATTTAACATGTTCGATAGTAACCATGCCATTTTTACAAGGGCGAGGATGCTGCCACCTTCAAAAATTTCGGGTACTACTTTAGATAAAACCATTATTGCGGAAGGCTGTATTATCCAGGCCAGCAAAGTAGAACATGCCGTTTTGGGGATCAGATCGCGGATTGGAAAAGATACGGTAATTACCAACGCCTACATTATGGGCAGCGATAGGTACCAGACTTTGGAAGAGATACAGGAAGAAAACAGCAAAGGAAATTCTTTGATCGGTATCGGTGACCGCTGTTTTATTAATAATGCCATTATTGATAAAAACTGCCGTATTGGTAATGACGTGAAAATTAACGGCGGCGACCATTTAGAAGATGGAGATTTTGAACTTTATGCCGTTAAGGATGGTATCGTGGTAATTAAAAAAGGTGCTGTTGTACCAAGTGGAACAGTAATTTAAGATAATCATTACTCATTAGTCAGGCCAGTCACGATTTTTCGCGACTGGCTTTTTTATTGTCTGATTGTAATTCTGAGTTCAACGAAGAATCCCTGAGATGACTATCAACAGCTCGTAATTTACAGATAAAAGAAGTGCATGTGAAATATTATTAACGGATTTGGGCGTTCCCCATTCCCGGGAAATACGGGAAAGGGGCGGGCTTTTCAGGGCTGCGCTTCGCTCCGGTACCGATGAAGAATCGGTACTAAACCCTTACAATCCCTAACGCAAGAGAGAAACCGTTTTCAAATAGATTTAGTCTTTAATGAGCTTGGGCAGAACCTTTGTTTCGTAAACCTGATAAAGCGGAAAGCCCGGAGCGAGGTACGAGTGAGGACTTGAAGCGATAGCAGGGCAACTGGCCGCCATGAACACAGAACCTTACTTTTCCAAAAAAAAACTAACTTTTCGCCATGCTAAACATACCTTGCAAGTTTCTAAAATCTGCAAGATCTACAAATTTAGAAGGTCTTTTTCGTTTTCTACCCAACATTTTCCCCATGAGCTTGTTTGTAAATAAACGAAAAAATAGTTTATGGCCGAACAACACCTTTATCAAACAGGAATTATAGGAAATTGCGCTTTCATTGCACACGTAAATAAAAATACAGATATATCATGGCTTTGCTGGCCACGTTTCGATAGTCCTTTTGTTTTTGGGAGTTTATTGGATCAGAAAAAAGGAGGGGAGTTTTCGATCCTGCCTCAGGGCGAATTTACCTCTACGCAATATTATATCGAAAATACCAACGTTTTAAGAACAGAGATCACCGCAGATGACGGTAAATACCGCATAACCGATTTTGCGCCGCGTTTTCACCTTTACGAACGTTATTTTAAACCTTTAATGTTCATCAGAAAGATTGAACCTTTGGAGGGAAATCCACGCGTTACCATAAAATGTGAACCGGTTTGTGATTACGGAAAGGGCAAAATGAAATCGAGTAGGGGCAGCAATCATATCGATTATCTTGGCTGCGATGAGAATATTCGTTTAAGCACCAATATATCACTTACCTACATCATCGATGAAAAGGCATTTGTATTAAATGAGGCGAAATACCTCATCATGACTTACGGACAAAATCTGGAAGCTCCTGTAGTAAGTACTGCAGAAAATTTTCTGCGTGAAACCGTTGCTTACTGGCGTTTGTGGATTAAACACTCCTCCATCGCAGGTTTTTACCAACCCTTTGTGATCCGCTCGGCTTTGGTTTTAAAAATCCATCAATATGAAGATACAGGTGCTATCATTGCGGCCAGTACCACAAGTTTGCCAGAATCGCCGGGGAGTACGCGGAATTGGGATTACCGCTATTGCTGGTTACGCGATTCGCACTATGTATTAACTTCGTTAAACCATATCGGGCATTTTGAAGAAATGGAGAAGTATTTTAATTACCTATCTGATATTTCTCATGCAGAGGATACGCGATACCAACCGCTATATGGCATCGCAGGTGAAAGGGAAATTACCGAACGCACTTTAGATCATCTTGAAGGTTACAAAGGTGAACAACCGATTAGAATTGGAAACCAGGCTTATGAACACATTCAGAATGATATTTACGGTCAGGTTTTAATTTCGATGCTACCACTTTATACCGATCACCGTTTTGTATTTTCTGAACGCAGCGATTCAGTAAAATGGATAGAAAGTGTGCTTTCTAAAATAGAAAGCACGATTGACGAAAAAGATGCCGGAATCTGGGAATTCAGGAATATTGCCAATGTGCATTGTTATAGCAATTTATTTCAATGGGCTGGCGCTCAGGCAGCTTTAAAAATGGCCAAAACAATCGGTAACGAGGATTTTGAGAAACGGGCACAGGTTTTAATTGATAAAGCAGCGGCTCATATTGAAGCTTGTTACGATCCGGAAAGAAAAGTGTATACCAATGCCGTTGGTAGTCCGCATTTAGATGCCAGCACATTGCAATTAATTATGATGAACTACCTGGACCCTGCATCAGACCGTGCAAAAGATCATCTAATTGCTTTAGAAAAGGAATTAAAAACGGAAGACGGACTTTTTTACCGTTACCTGCATGCCGATGATTTTGGGAAACCTAAAACCACATTTTTAATCTGCGCTTTCTGGTATGTTGAAGCCCTGGCCTGTGTAGGCAGAACTGATGAGGCGATTAAAGAGTTTGAAAACATCATTAAATATTGTAACCACTTACTCTTATTCAGCGAAGATGTTGATGCCAAAACCGGTAGCCAGTGGGGGAATTTTCCGCAGGCGTATAGTCATGTGGGATTGATGAATGCAGCTTACCGCATTGCAATTAAACTGGATAGACCGATATTTTTGTAAAGATGGTGGATTGTAAATTCCGACCAACTAAGAAAGCTTTGACAACTTTAATATGAACAACCTACATTAAAGTTGTCAAAGCTATATGAAAAAGCTCTGCGGAGATGCAGATTTTGGTTTTATATTTATTTCAAAAAAGAATCGTCATCTCTACCGGAGCATCGCGGAGAGGAGAGATCTGCCCCGGGATAGATCTCTCGACTTCGTTGCACTCCGCTCGGGATGACGGTAACTTATAGGGAAGTTACCTCCGCTATTATAAAAAAGGTCTGCGGAGATGCTGATTTGGTTTTATATTTATTTCAAAAAAAGAATCTTCATATCGACCGGAGCGGAGAGATCTGCCCCGGGGCAGATCTCTCCGCTCCGGTCGGGATGACGGTAACTCATAGGGAAGTTACCTCTATCGGTCGCTGTCTTAACGACAGAAAAAGTGCATTTTTACCCCCGCTCTACAAATTCTTCCTTCACCAAACTCCAGAGCAATTTTCTCACTTCTTTAAAATCGTTGAGGTAATATTTTGCTTCAGAAATGTTGTTGCCAACTTTAATCGTGAAAGCTTCATCTGGTAAGGCCCGGAAAATATCTTCGTCGGTATGGTCATCGCCAAGCGCGAGAATAAAATCAGGATCTTTCTCATATAGCCAGTTTAAAGCTGCTTTCCCTTTATTTACTTCCATATTTTTAAACTCGATTACTTTGTTGCCTGGCATTAATTGCAAGCCTTTATCTGCAGCGAGTATTTTCATGTGGCTAATAATTTCATTAGCCCTTAAATCGCCCAAACCCTCTTCTGCCTTGCGGTAGTGCCAAACCAAAGAGTAACTTTTTTCTTCAATAAATGATCCAGGTGTTCTATCGGTATAAGTTTCTAATAAAGTTCTTATTTCTTGTTTCCACTGGTCGGTAAGTAAAGGAAGGCAATTCCATTTATCCCCATGCGATTTTTGCCATGCGCCATGTTCGGCAATCAGATCTACTTTTAAATGTCCGAACCACTGTTCCAAAGTTTCGTGTCTTCTGCCACTAATAATAACCACTGTATTCGAATTGTTAATGGCTAGGTTTTCGATCAGATCATAGAGTTCCGCATCCGGAGAGGCATCATCAATATTTCCGGTAAAATCTACCAGGGTACCATCGTAATCTAAAAATAGTGCACGATCGGTTGTTTTAGCGTATTTAGCGGCTATTACTTCGTTAATGGCATTCACCGCGTGTTTGGTCAATAACGATTTTTGAGAATCTTTCACTTCGTTTAATCTTAAAATAAAATTGTTTACCCAATGTTTTACATTGAATTTTTCTACAATGGTACGCATGGCTTTCATGCGTTGTTGTTGCTCTTCCAATGGCATTTTTAATGCGCTAACAATGGCCTCCATAATGTCGCCAAGGTTGTTGGGGTTAACAATTACCGCATCAGTTAATTCTTTGGATGCACCGGCCATTTCACTTAAAATCAGCACACCATCGTTATTGTTCCTGCTGGCAATGTATTCCTTGCTTACCAGGTTCATGCCATCACGCATTGGGGTTACCAGGCATATATCAGCAGTGGCATAAAGTGCCGATAATACCTGGATGGGAAAGGATCGGTAGAAATAATTAACAGGAATCCAGTTAATGGAGCGATAGCGTGCATTTAAATTACCCACAAACTGATCGATCTGATCTCTTAGATCGCTGTATTGCGGTACTGTATCCCGTGAAGGAACCACAATCATAAAAAGTTCAATTTTTCCTATATATTCAGGGTGAAGCTGCAACAATAATTCTAAAGCTTTTAGGCGTTCTAAAATCCCTTTGCTGTAATCTAAGCGATCGATGGAAAGGATCACTTTCATGTTCTCTTTTCCGGTTCTGAAAAAATCGATTTCTCTTTTTACTTCGTCGGAAGCAGTCAGGCCCGAAAATTTATCAAAGTCGATGCCCATTGGGAAAGCCTCTACCACAATTTGCCTTTCGTTGCTGTTGAGCACGTTTGATGATGAATTTACCGGAAGTAATCGTGTTGCTGTACTGATGAAATGACGCACATCATCGTAGGTATGAAAACCGATTAAATCGGCACCGATTAATCCATTTAGCAGTTCTTCGCGCCAGGGGATTAACCTGAATATTTCGTATGACGGAAAGGGGATATGCTGGAAAAAACCAATGGTGGCATTGGGTAATTTTTCTCTTAAAATACCCGGTAAAAGGAGTAATTGATAATCCTGGATCCAGATTTTATCCCTTCTTTGCAGTACCTGCATGGCACTTTTCGCGAATTTTTCGTTTACCGATTTATAGCAGTCCCAATAGCTCTGCTCAAAATGTGCATAAGTAACCACATAATGAAACACGGGCCATAATACCTCGTTAGAAAAACCTTCGTAATATAAATTGATTTCGGATTGTGTAAGGAAAACGGGATATAGATTTAATTCGGCGAGTTTCTGTGTAACTTCTTCTTGACGTTCTTCAGGAACATCTATTCCCGGCCATCCGATCCAGATGGAATTGCCTGATTTATACACGTCGCCGAGGCCGGTAGCAAGGCCACCTTCGCTGGGAATAAACGTGTATTCGTCGTTTTCTTCAATGATTTTAACGGGTAGTCTGTTCGATATTATAACTGTCTTCATGCTTGTATTTGATGTATCTACATCATTAAAAGCATATCAAATTGGTTTTGTTTGGATTTTTAACCCAAAAAAACATTCAAATGATTAAACGTAGTTAAACAGCAAAGAAAAAGTTGTGCCACTGTCAGGTGTCGAAATGACTTCAATACTTCCCTTATGCATTTTCATAATATTGCGACTAATGGTTAATCCAATACCCGATCCATTTTTTCTGGTGGTATAAAATGGAACAAAGATTTTTTCCAGGTCCTCGGCATCAATTCCCTTTCCATTATCGCTAACATCAATGTAGAGTTTGGTGTTCTCCAATCGGTAATTTACATTGATATAAGGCATCTCCCTATTTTCGACGGCATATATGCTGTTGGTAATCAGGTTAATCAACACTTGTTCTACTAATTTAAGGTCGAGTTGTACCGTGATTTTTGAAGAAGTCTGCTCTACATCCAGTACCACATTTTTAACCTTGGCAAATGGCTGCATCAAAACTTTAATGTGTTTCAATATTTCGCCAATGGTATGCGATTCGAGATTTGGTGTTGGCAGTTCGGCAATCAAACGGTAATCTTTTACGAAATCCAATAAACCCGACGAACGCCTTTGGATAGTTTGTAAGGCAGTTTTCAAGTCGTCCATTTCATCCTCCGTGAGGTTCTTTTTATCGGTTACCATTTTATTGATCGTATCCGATAATGAACTGATCGGAGTTATCGAGTTTAAAATCTCGTGCGAAATCACACCAATCAACCTGTTCCAGGCTTCGGTTTCTTTTTGCTCAATTTCGTCTTTAATGTTTTGGAAACTGATAATCGTATAATTCTTTCCGTATAGGTTTAAAGGGATCACTTCGGTAGAAAGCTGGATCAGCTTATCCTGGATTTTTAATTCAAGAAACCTTTTTCCTCCTGTTAAAATCTGCTCTATTTCTGTTGCAAATGATGGAAGGTGTTGTTTTAGCCTATGCCAATATTTGTAAGCGGGCACAGCCAATAAATTTGAAGCGGCCTGATTGAAAAAAGCGATTTCTTCCCCTTTTTCTTCCACTGCATTATTCACCACAATTACACCAACCGGAACCTGCTCTAAAATGGTTTTGATGAGCTGAAACATGGCTTCCTGCTCCAGTCTGATCTGTTTATGGACTAATAAGATATCACTGAATGATTCATAAAGCTCAGGAAAACTACCTCTTGTGACTTTATTTTTGAAATTTAACGTATGATCTCGCGTTTTAACCGCCAAAATGAAACGGTTAATATCCGAGCGGATCTGATTGATATAATAATAAAGCGAAATAATGGTGCCTAGCAAAATTAACGCAACACCGATAATGGTAAACCAGAGCTGTGTATTTTTGATGAGGTAAAATAAGAGATAGCCCAGCAGGTTGATAATTACCAGGCGGAATATTAAACGGAAGGTAAAGCGTTGGTAGAACATAGTTAAGGTTTAGGGTTTAAGGTATAGGGTTTAGGGTTGAAGAACGGCATTATAACCTTACGCCTTAAACCTTATACCTCAAACCTCTCTCAGATTCCAAATTTTTCGATTCTTCTGTAAAGTGCGGCCCGGGTTAAGCCCAGCTCGGCAGCAGCTTTTGATATGTTTCCTTTGTGTTTGTCGATTGCTTTCTGCACCATCATTTTTTCCATATCTTCTAAAGCCATTTCATCGGGCATGGAGTTATTTTGCGCAAAACGCTGCGGGCTTAACTGTAAATCTTCTTCCGAAATTTCAGTTCCATCACTCATAATTACGGCCCGTTCTAAAACATGCTGTAATTCGCGCACATTGCCTGGCCATTTATAATTTAAAAGCACATCTTCGGCTTTATGGCTGAGTTTACGAATTTCTTTGTGATACTTGGAACTGAAAACCTGCATAAAATGATTGGCCAATAGTAAAATATCCGTTCCGCGCTTGCGTAAAGGTGGTAACACCAATTCAACGGTGTTGATCCGGAAAAGTAAATCCTGCCTGAAGGTGTTTTTAGCCACCATTTCGTTTAATGGCATATTGGTAGCGGTAATGAGGCGAACATTTACCTTGCGCTCTTTACTTTCGCCTAAACGGGTAACCGTGCGGTTTTGTAAAACGCTTAAAAGCTTGGCCTGAAGCGGTAATGTTAAATTTCCAATCTCATCTAAAAAGATTGATCCGCCATCTGCCAGTTCAAAACGGCCGGGTTTATCTTCTTTGGCATCGGTAAAAGCACCTTTGGCATAACCGAATAGCTCACTTTCGAATAAATTTTCGTTCAGGGAACCTAAATCAACATGCATAAAAACCTGATTTTTCCTTTGCGAATTTCCATGGATTTCATAAGCAAAAACCTGTTTTCCGGTACCATTTTCTCCCAAAATAAGCACATTGGCATCTGTCGGCGCAACTTTTAATAAGGTGGCCTGCAACTGTTTTATGCCATCGGCCTGACCAACAATGTTTTCAAAACCTCGGGTAAGGTCTTTTTGAAGGGAAGAGTGTATTTTTTCGAGTTTTTTTACTTTTCGGGTCGATTCGCGTAGTTTGGATGCTGCAGAAATGGTGGCGAAAAGTTTTTCATTTTCCCAGGGTTTTAAAATAAAATCTGTAGCGCCCTTTTTTATCGCTTTAACAGCCAGTTCTACGTTTCCAAAAGCCGTCATCAAGATCACCACATAATCTTTATCGATAGATAAAATGTGCTCGAGCCAGTATAAACCTTCTCTGCCATCACTAGCACCTTTTTGGTAATTCATATCGAGCAGAATGATGTCAACTTCATTTTTACTCAATAAAACATTGATTTCTTTAGGCGATTTACAGGTAATTACCTGCTTTACCTGCTGTTTTAGAAACAAACGGGCACTGAGCAGGATATCGTCATCATCATCGATAATTAAAACTGTGGCGTCTAGCATAGCCTCTCCCTATTAAAGTTAGTATATATATATATATTTGCTGTCCCTCTCCTGCAGGAGTGGTAACGGTATTTTGTGGTTTAAACCCACAATTTTTGTTGGGTTTATTATTTTTTTCTCCATTTTTAAAGAGAAAGGTGAATTTTAATAGCATTAATAACCTCGTCCAGGTTATTATTTATAGCTTGATTTGTAAAGCGGATTACCTTTATCCCAATCTTTTTAAGTTCATCAGTACGCTTTTGATCATATTGTTGATTTTCGGGGTTGTGGTGTATCCATCCATCAATTTCAATGATTAATTTAGCTCATGGCAGTAAAAATCTCCAATATGTTTATTTACCGGATGCTGTCTTGTAAATTTAAAATTCAGGATTTTTCTATTCCTCAAACATTGCCACATCATTTCTTCAGCCTCTGTTTGATTTCTCCTTAATGCTTTCGAAAACTCTAAAAGCTTCGAATTGGCACCATCAAATAGGTTATCCTTATAATCCGCCATATCTAATAGACTAAACTTAACCTATTAAAGATAATGGTTTTGGGCTATTTATCTCTTCAAAAAATCTGCACCATGTTTTTGCACCTGCCCTCTCTCCTCCAGGGGAGGGGATGAAGGGGTGGGGCAAAAATACCAAAACTGTCCGCTCGCGCACACGAACTGTCCGATAATGAACAGATAAAAATTATAAAAACTTTTAATTAATTGATTATTAGTGCTTTAATTATGTTTGTTGCTTTTGGCACAAGCTTGGCATAAGGGAAAACGAACAGTACAACCGAACACATGGACAAGAAAATAGAGAAAAAAAGATTTAGCACTAAAACCCTCATCATTATAGGGGGGGCGATTGCTTTTGTAGCAGTTGTAATTTATGGCTATACTTTATCCCTTAAAAAAGTTTACAGCGCCGATGCCGATAAATTAACAATCAGCAAAGTAGAATACGGCGATTTTGAAGATGTAGTTTTATTAAATGCCAGTGTTGTTCCATTAACTTCGGTAATTGTAAGTTCATCAGAAGGTGGTACGGTTGCCGAAATATTTACCGAAAATGGTGCTTCGGTAGTAAAAGGTACGCCTTTGTTAAGAATCTCGAACTCAAATGCGATGTTGAGTTATACTTCCAGTCAAACTGCTGCTACTGAGCAGATTAATCAGTTACGTAAATCACGCTTAGATTTAGAACAAAACCAGCGGGTATTAAATCAGGATGTTTTAGATGTAGAAAATAATTTGAGAACAGCAACGCGCCAATACCGTTTGGATAGTTCGCTATTTGCCAAAAAAGTAATTACGTTGCAAGAACTTAATAAATCGAGCCAGGATTACGAATATTACCAGGGCAAATTGAAAATCGTACGTCAGGCTATTAAGCAGGAAAACCAGAGCAGAAAAATGCAGTTGGCGCAGATCGACCAATCAATGGGGCAAATGAACGAAAGTTTGGAAATGATCCGTAAAAATATTGAAAATATGACGATCAAAGCTCCGGTTTCGGGTAAATTATCGTCTTACGATCCCGTAATTGGCAAATCATACAACTCCAACGAAATGATCGGTAAAATCGACGTTTTGCAAGGTTATAAACTTCAGGCCGGTGTGGATGAATATTACATCAACAGGGTTAAAGAAGGCCAGACTGCCAGTTGCGAATTTAATGGCAAAACTTATAACTTAACAGTAAGCAAGGTAATTCCAGAGGTTACTGCCGGTCAGTTTCAAGTGGAGATGGTGTTTAAAGGTCCTGCACCCGAAGGCTTACGTAGAGGTTTATCATTACAGACCAAGTTAACCCTGTCGGATAATAGCAAATCGTTGCTTTTAGCACAAGGACAGTTTTTCCAGAGTACGGGTGGCTCATGGGTATTTGTGGTAAACAATGGCAAAGCAACCAAGAAAAACGTAAAAATTGGCAGAAAAAATTACCTCTACTATGAAATATTAGATGGTTTGCAAAAAGGAGACGAAGTAATTACCTCATCATACGATCAGTTTAACCAATACGATCAGGTGGTGATCAATAAATAAGTTGGGAGTTTTGAGTTGGGAGTTTTAAGTTGAATATAACAATGACCAATAACTAATGAATCAATAACCAATAAACTAAAATTAGCCGGTAACAGATTTGGACTTTGAAAAATTGGGATTTGTGATTTGAAATCATGCAGTACCAATGAACTAATGACCAATGAACCAAAATAAATAATAATATAATCAGGTCTTGATACTTGATACTAAATACTTGATACTAGATATAAAACTAGAATAACACTTGATACGATGATTAAAATAGAAAATCTGGAAAAAGTTTACAAAACTGAAGAGGTAGAAACCACTGCACTTAACGGAATTAACCTTCATGTGGCAGCAGGCGAATTTGTTTCCATCATGGGCCCATCTGGCTGTGGAAAATCTACCTTATTAAATGTAATGGGTTTATTAGACAAGCCTGAAAGCGGAAGTTATAAGTTTATCGATACAGAGCTTTTAACGCTAAACGACAGGGAACGTTCAAATTTCCGTAAGCGAAATATGGGCTTCGTTTTCCAGAATTTTAACCTGATCGATGAGTTAACGGTTTTTGAAAACATCGAACTGCCATTGATTTACAATAAAGTTGCAGCCGGCGAACGCAAAAAACTGGTAAACGAAATCATCGAAAGGATGAACATTGTAAACCGTAGCGGACACTTTCCTCAACAGTTATCGGGTGGACAACAGCAGCGTGTTGCTGTAGCAAGGGCTTTGGTAACCAAACCTAAACTGGTTTTAGCCGATGAGCCTACCGGAAACCTCGATAGTTCGCATGGTAACGAAGTAATGGAACTGCTCTGCGAGTTGAACGAAACCGGAACAACCATCGTAATGGTAACCCACTCCAGTCACGATGCCAGTTTTTCTAACCGGATTATTAACCTGAAAGATGGTCATGTGATTTCCGAAAAGATTAACAAAAGCCGGAACGAGGAGCTGATATAAAGGGCAAAAGGCTGAAGGTTTTAAGGTAGAAGGTCGAGTTGTATCACCTTTAACCCTCCACCTTCCCGCCTTCAACCTCAAAAAAGATTTTAGTTTAGTTAATAATAGCCACCAACAATCTTCCCCGGATGGGGAGATTTTGGATCGGCATCAAGAAAAGTTAAAAAGAAAGACCAAAGCATTTTGCCCGGAATCTTTATGACTGATACCGTCTTGATACTTGATACTAATTACCAGATACTACGAATATGTTCAAATTAAACCTAAAAATAGCCTTACGTAACCTTTGGAAAAGCAAGGGCTTCTCCCTGATCAACATCGGCGGATTGGCTATTGGTTTGGCCAGTTGCATGGTTTTGTTATTGTATGTGAACTACGAATGGAGCTACGATAAACAGTTTTCTAATCATGAAAAAACTTATGTAGTTTATCAAAATATGGTAGCAAATGGTAAAACTTTCAGCTGGGCGTGGACACCTAATGTGATGGCTAAAGAAGTGCAGGAAAAAATACCTGGGGTTAAATATGCCTCTCACACTACTTACCCAAGAAAACAACTCATTACCGTTGGCGATAATAAGATAAATAGCAATGCTGTATTTGCCGATCAGAATTTTATTAAAATATTGGATTATAAATTTCTTGAAGGTAATTCGTCTACAGTTTTAAAAGATGTAAATACCATTATTCTGACCAGGTCTTTTGCAACAAAATTATTTGGAAATGAAGATCCTGTTAATAAGACAGTAAAGCTCGAAAACGAGGAAGTATTAAAAGTAGAAGCGGTAATAGAAGATGCTCCTGCAAACAGCAGCTTAATTTTTGAATGTATTATGCCCTGGGCATTGTTCGAAAAGCGCCAATCTTGGGTAAAGGAAGGCAATTGGGGAAATAATATGTGTTTAACACTTGTTCAGTTAAAGGATAATAGCTTTTTCAATAATGCAAATGATTTGATGGAGGGTATTTACAAACGCAATCAAAAAGATAATACATCCGTAGCTTTATTGCATCCTTTAACCAAATGGCATTTATACGATGATTTTCAAAACGGTAAATCGGTAGGTGGAAAAATAGATCAGCTTAAAATATTTTTATTACTGGCCTTTTGCATCTTATTAATTGCCTGTGTAAATTTTATGAATTTATCTACAGCACGGTCAGAACGTAGGGCAAAAGAAGTTGGCGTTCGTAAAGCAATTGGATCAACACGTAAATCATTAATATATCAGTTTTTTTTAGAGTCCCTGCTCATCACATTTATCGCCACAGTTTTTGCTTTTATCTTAATTGAAGTTAGCTTACCATATTTTAATAGTTTGTTAGATATTAATTTATCAATCGATTACCATAATGGCACATTTTGGTTAACACTTGTGGGGCTAATGTTTTTAACCGGATTTGTGGCAGGTAGTTATCCGGCACTTTATTTATCTTCTTTCGAGCCGATTAAAGTGTTAAAAGGTTTCACCCTTAAAACAGATTCATCAGCTTTGGTAAGGAAAGTATTGGTAGTAGGGCAATTTGTTTTTGCTGCTGGTTTAATTATTTGTACCGCAGTAATTTATCAACAACTTAATTATGTTAAAAACAAGCCTATTGGTTACAATCAATCTAATTTATTGCAAATAGCAGTAGTTGGCCAAATGAACGATGCCGCTAAACTAGAATTGCTTAAAACGCAACTAATAGCAGCTGGTGCAACAACTCATGTTACTTCTTTTAGTACTGATTTTACTGAAGGAGGAGATAATACAACGGGGGTAGAATGGGAAGGTAAAAACCCGAATGAGAAAATTTCTTTTAACCATAGATCAATAGGGTATGATTTTGTTGAAACTATTGGCACTAAAATGATTAGTGGCAGGGAGTTTTCTGCGAAATTTCCTAACGATACAGCCAGCGTATTGTTAAATGAGGCGGCTGTGAGAATGATGCAATTAAAAAATCCAATTGGCAAAGTAATTACTTTCTGGGGAGATAAAAAGCTGACTATAGTTGGCATTGTAAAAGATTTTGTGGTAGAAAGTGTTTACCAAAGAGTGGCCCCAATGATTTTTAGGTCAAATGGAAAGTACGATGCGCGGGTTATCATTGCGCGTTTAAATCCAAATCAAAACATCAGTTCATCACTGGCCAAAATTGATGATTTAGTAAAACAAATGGAACCTAATTATCCTGTTAACCGCAAATTTGTGAACGAATCTTTTGAAGTAAAATTTAAAAATGAAAAAATTCTAGGTTCACTTTCAAACTGGTTTGGTGGTTTCGCCATTTTTATTTCTTGTTTAGGATTATTAGGCCTGGCGCTTTTTATGGCAGAGCAACGCAAAAAAGAAATCAGTATCCGTAAGGTTTTAGGCGCCAGCACTGGCAATATCCTCGTGTTACTAAATAAAGATTTTATAAAACTGGTGGCCATTGCCAATCTCATAGCATTCCCATTAGCATATATTATTATAAATAAATGGCTTTCAGCTTTCGAGTACCGCATCTCTATATCTGCAATGCCATTTATTGTTGCCGTTACTTTGTCAGTACTCATTGCCATACTTACAGTGAGTGCCCAGTCTGTTAAAGTAGCCAAAGCAAACCCTATTGATGCACTTAAATACGAATAAGGTGGAAGATTAGAAGATTTAGGGCGTAAGGTTAAAGCGCCCAGACCATAACCCCTACACCCTAAACCCTACACCTTATGTTCAAACTCAACCTAAAAATAGCATTCCGCAACCTCTGGAGAAACAAAGGCTTTACCCTGATTAATTTGGGCGGCTTGGCCATTGGTTTGGCCAGCTGTATGATTTTGTTGCTATATGTTGCTTATGAATATGGTTATGATAAGCAATTTACCGATTATGATAAAACATATGTGCTTTACAATAATCAAAAAACAGCCTCCGAAACTTTTAGTTTTATGGCTTTCCCTGGCCAGTTAAAAGACGAAATAAAAGATAAAGTACCAGGATTAGCAAAGGTAAGCCGTTTATCTTATCCTGAGCCGATGCTTTTATCTTACAACCAGAACAACTTTAAAATGAATGCTGTTTTTGGTGATCCCGATTTTCTTAAAATGTTTGATTATAAGGTGTTGAAAGGGAATGCCAATACATTTTTGAATAGCATAGATGGGGTGATTCTGACAGAAACACTGGCTAAAAACCTTTTTGGTAATGAAGATCCGCTTAACAAAGTAATAAAGATTGATAATAAAGATAATTTAAAGGTTGAAGGCGTAATTGCAGACCGGCCAAAAAATTCGACGCTTGAACTGGATTATATTATGTCGTGGAAATTGTATGAAAAATTAAATCCATGGACAAAAAACAGTGGCTGGGGCAATAATTATTGTATGATGTTTATGCAACTTCAAAACAATTCATTTTTTGATCAGGCCAATCACCAGTTAAATGGTATGATCAAGGCGCATGATAAAGAAGCGAATGGTGAGCCTTTTATGCATCCGCTTTCTAAATGGCATTTATACGATAAATTCGAAAATGGCAAAAATGTTGGTGGAAGGATAGATCAGCTAAGGATATTTTTCTTACTGGCTTTCTGCATCCTTTTAATTGCCTGTGTTAATTTTATGAACCTTTCTACTGCCAAATCAGAAAAGAGGGCCCGGGAGGTTGGCGTGCGTAAAGCCATTGGTTCTTCCAGAAATAATCTTGTAGGTCAGTTTATGTTCGAGTCTGTTTTATTAACCACATTGAGCATGTTGGTGGCTTTTGTACTGATTGAAGTAAGTTTGCCATATTTCAATAATCTGTTGGGGATTACCCTTGATATTAACTATAGCGATTATAAATTCTGGACTGTATTTTTAGGTTTGACGTTGCTAACCGCTTTTATAGCCGGAAGTTACCCTGCATTTTACCTCTCTTCTTTCGATCCGGTTAAGGTTTTAAAAGGATTTAAAATTTCGGGAGGCTCTACACTGTCTATCCGTAAATTTCTGGTGATTTTTCAATTTGTGTTTGCTGCTTGTTTAATTGTTTGTACCGGAGTAATTTACCAGCAGTTAAATTATATCAAAAATAAACCAATCGGTTACAATAAAGCTAACCTGGTACAGATTTCTACCGAAGGTGAATTTTCAAAAAAAGAAAAGCGCGAAATTTTAAAGGATGAATTGCTCAAATCAGGCGCTATAACTGGCTTTACCGAATACAGCATGTCGTTAACCGGTGGCGGAAACAACACTTATGGAATCAACTGGCCGGGCAAAAACGAAAAAGATAAAATCCTGGTCAACTTTAGGTTTACCAATCTCGACCTGACCAAAACTACCGGAATGGAAATACTGCAGGGTAGAGATTTTTCGAAAGATTTTGTAGATACAGCCAATGTGCTGGTTAATGAAGCAATGGTTAAAGTTATGGGGATGAAAAATCCGGTAGGTAAAATGATCGATTGGGATCAGCCCATAAGAATCATTGGCGTAGTAAAAGATTATGTAATGGAATCTCCATATCAAAAAGCCAAACCACTGCTTATTGCGCAAAACCCTAACCGTACCACTACCATCATTATGCGGTTAAACGATAAAAATAACATTACCTCGTCTGTTAACCAGATTAATGAAACGGTAAAAAGGTTAAATCCGGCTTACCCTGCAACAATAAAATTTGTAGACGATAATTTTGAATTAAAATTCAGAAATGAAAAGCTGTTAGGCACACTTTCTAACTGGTTTGGAGGTTTTGCCATCTTTATTTCGTGCTTAGGTTTACTGGGGTTAGCACTGTTTATGGCCGAGCAGCGCAAAAAAGAAATCAGCATCCGTAAGGTTTTGGGCGCAAGTACAACCAACATCCTCACTTTATTAAATAAAGATTTTATTAAACTGGTTGCTATTGCAAATATAATTGCATTTCCATTGGCCTATATTATTATTAACAAATGGCTTTCGGGTTACGAATACCGCATTTCAGTTTCTGCATTGCCGTTTATTGCTGCCATTAGCCTGTCGGTTATTATAGCAATACTTACCGTAAGTATCCAATCGGTAAAAGTGGCAAAGGCAAACCCGGTAGATGCACTTAAGTATGAATAAGGCGTAAGGTTTAAGGTTAATACGCTATACCTTAAATCCAATTAACACAATATGAATAAGGCGTAAGGATAAGGCTTAACAATATTATGCCAACCCTAAACCTAAAGATAGAATATAAACAAGGTATAAGAATTTATGGTGTAAAGCGTATGATTAGTACGCCAACACCCTAAGCCGTATACCCTAAACCTTAAACCTAATGTTTAAACTCAATTTAAAAATAGCGTTACGTAACCTTTGGAAGAATAAAAGTTATGCCATGATCAGCATATTTGGTTTGGCCGTGGCCTTAACCATTTTTATTTTAACCATGTTATATGCGAATTATGAAAAAGGATATGATTCCTGGAATTCGGGTTATGAGCATATTTATCGCGTAAATTATAAATCCACAACCGAAAATGTTGCTTTAAGCCCTGGTAATATGGCAACCGTGAGTAAGGAGAAAATCCCTGCGGTTGAAGCTGCAACACGGATACAGGATTACTGGTTTGGAGATTTGTTGCTTAAAACAAAAACCAAAAGTTTATATATCAACGATGTTTTACTTGCTGACAGTAATTTTTTAAAGGTATTTAATTACCCATTGGTTTATGGTAATGCAGAAACTGCATTTAGCAAACCGCAAACGTTGATTTTAAGTAAAACAATGAGTGAAACGCTTTTTGGAATTGGGGTAAATCCGGTTGGTGAAACCATTCTACTCGATCAAACATTACCCTGTACCGTAGCCGCTGTGATAGATGAAGCTAAATTTCCATCACATTTTCATTTTAAATTGATCAGGAGGTTTAAAAAGAGTGCCAGTGAAGATTATTACAGTAATAACTTTTACACTTATGTAAAATTGAATGCGAACAGTAACCTGGCGCAAACAACAGATTTATTAAATAAGAACCGTACAGAAATATTAAACGCCGAACTGGCCAAATTACCAAATGAAGAAAAAAGTGGCTTTTCTGAATTTATTACCCAAAACAAACTTTATCTGCAGCCTGTAAAAGCGATACATTTAACCAAAGCCGATGTAGAGTACGAATTTACAGGTAATGGCATGGGGCGTTACATGTACCTGATGTTTATTGTAGCTACGCTCGTTTTGGTTATTGCTGCGGTCAACTTTACCAATTTATCCATTACTATTGCCACAAAAAGAGCTAAAGAAACTGGTGTAAGGAAAGTTTTAGGTGCACATAAAATGCAGATTGGCATGCAGTTTATTTTAGAAACAGCCTTTCAGTGCCTAATAAGTCTGGTTATGGCCGTTATAATGGTAGAACTCTTTCTGCCTGCCTTCAATAATACCATTGGTTCATCTATCCAGCTCAATTACTTTTCTGATTACAGCCAGATAGCGGGCCAGGTTTTACTATTGCTTTTAACGGTAACCTTAATTGTGGGCCTTTATCCGGCATTACTCATTAGTAATATCATTCCTGCCAAGGTATTAAAAGGGAATTTTGCGAACAGCAATAATGGTTATTGGATTAGAAACAGCTTAATTGTACTTCAGTTTGCCATTGCAGTTTTATTTATTTCAGGCATCTGGATCATCAATAATCAGCTGAACTACATGCAGCAACGTGATTTGGGCTATAAGCCACAACAGGTAATGGCCATCAATTTACAAGATGATAGTGAAGCACATTACCAGAAAGTAAAAAATACGCTAAAAAATATCAGTGGTGTAAACAGCATCAGCAGGGCCGATCATATTCCGGGTGAAGATATGGGTGGAAATAGTTATGTAAACCAGGGAAAAACCTACAATGCCAATTTTATTTCTATCGATGTAGATTATTTTAACACCATGGGGATGAAAATTGTTGATGGAAGGCCGTTTAGTGCCGCCATAGCAACTGATACCCTGAATTCGCTGATACTGACAGAAACTGCAGCTAAAACTTTTAATCTTCAAAATCCTGTTGGCAAAATGCTTAAATTCCATACAAGGGATGTGAAAGTAGTTGGCCTGGTAAAAGATTTTAACCATTATAGTCCTGAAAAAGCCTATCAGCCAATTGTTTTTCAATATATTAAAGGAAATCCGCTTCGATATGTTTTGATCAATGTTTCTGCGCAAAAATCTGCAGCAGTTATTTCGCAGATAGAAAAAGAATGGACAAAACTCGAACCCGATTTTCCGATTAAATATAGTTTGCTGGATAAATCATTCGAAAAGCTGCTGCAAAAACAGATGCAACTCCGAAGTGTTGTTGCATTTTTATCCATCATTACGGTTGCGCTTGCCTTAATGGGGATTTTTGCCATCGCCACATTTACCACTCAGCGCAGAAGTAAAGAAATTAACATTAGAAAAGTTCTTGGTGCCTCAATTTTTGATATCCTGGGCTTATTAAATAAAGGATTTGCCAAACTTATTGTACTGGCAAACCTAATTGCCTGGCCAATTGCCTATTTCATATTAAGAGAATGGCTTAATGGTTTTGCCTTTAGGATAGCCATGCCTGTTTTGCCTTTCATTTTATCAGGATTAATTACGCTTTTACTTACAGTTGTTATTGTGAGTTTACAATCGTATAAAGTTGCTCATGCTAATCCTGTTGATGCTTTAAAGTACGAGTAATGGTGCGAAGCTAGAGGGTAATAGGGTAGAAGGTTGAAAAGCCTAGCCCCTCAACCTTTCTGGTTTTAGAAAATATTAAAATTAGACATAATGGTTAGAAGAAAGATGGTAATAGAGGTTGAAGGTATATACACCTCAACCTTCCAACCTTCAACCTTCCTACCTTCAACCTTAAAAAGATGTTTAGATTAAACCTTAAAATAGCTTTACGTAACCTTTGGAAAAATAAGGTAAGCTCGTTTATTAACGTAATTGGTCTGGCCATCGGCTTGGCTGCCTGTTTAACGTTGCTGTTGTACGTTACCTACGAATGGAACTTTGATAAGCAGGCTAAAAATTCGGCCGATGTTTATACTACTATGACCAATATTCCAGGTGATAACGGTAAAATTTCAGGAACGTTTGAAGGTTCAACCACGGCATTTGGTCCGGTAATTAAGCAGGGCCTGCCCGAGCTGAAATATATGGCAAGGATGGATTACGGAGGTAAAAATTTAATTGCCAACGGACAGAACGCTTTCAAACGTCAATCTAAATTCGCTGAGCCCGATATCCTGAAAATGTACGACTATGAATTTATTCAGGGCAATGAGAATACCGCTTTGAGTAGCCCTAATTCGGTTATTTTAACAGAATCTACCGCTAAAATACTGTTTGGAACTACTGATGTGTTGAATAAATCGGTGCGTTTTAAAGATCAGTTCGATTTGAATATTACCGGTGTAATTAAAGACCAGCCCGATAACAGCTCAAACAAATTTGATTATTTAATGCCCTGGGCTTTATACGAAACTATTGACGAAAGCGCCAAAGATTTAAACTGGAGCAATTACAGTTTTATAACACTTGTAATGTTAAAAAGCGATGCGAATTTAGACCTGGTTAACCAAAAAATAAATCAGATAGAGAAAAAAAATAACACCAACAACCAGCAAACCCAGGTATTGTATCCATTGGCTAAATTACATTTATATGGCAAGTTTGAAGATGGTAAAAGTGCTGGCGGTGCTATAGAGCAGATTTATCTGTTTGTTGGCCTGGCTTTTGGCATCTTGTTAATCGCCTGTATCAATTTTATGAATATGGCAACGGCCAAATCAGAAAAACGTGCAAAAGAAGTTGGTATAAAAAAGACCATTGGTGCTAACCGCGGCTCACTCATTGTCCAGTTTTTAACCGAATCGATGATGCTGACTTTTGTCGCGGTGATTTTTTCCATTGCCATTCTCGAAATCTTTTTGCCAGCTTTTAATAACCTGCTGAATATCAGGTTGAACGTATCATATTTCAACAGCAGCAGTTGGGTAGGTATTTTAGGGATTGTTATCGCTACTGGCCTAATTGCAGGTAGTTACCCTGCATTTTACCTATCTTCTTTTAATCCGATCCAAACCTTAAAAAGAAAAATTAAATCGAAAACTTTCTTTTCTGTGAGTTTAAGACAGGTTTTGGTCGTGGGACAATTCTGTTTTGCTATTATCCTCATCATTTCCACTTTGGTGATTTACAAACAGATCCAGTATATTAAAAACAGACCTGTGGGCTTCGATGTAAATGCCCTGGTTGAGATGCCACAGGATGGCGAACTGAAAACAAAATATGAATTGCTGCGGTCGGAATTACTAAAATCAGGTGCGGTTACCTCCATGTTCCAATCGTCAGTAAGTTTATCACACAGAGGTCGCAATTTTTCCGGTATCGAATGGGAAGGAATGTTGAAAGCCACAAATAACCAAATGTTCAACCAGGTAATTACTACTTACGATTTTACCAAAACCAATGGTATCAAATTGACTAGTGGAAGGGATTTTTCTGAAAATTTCGCTTCCGATACCAGTGCGGTGATGGTAAGTGCTTCTGCAGTTAAAATTTTTGGGTATAAAAATCCGGTTGGTAAAACGGTTACTATTAATGATGATAAATTTAATATTATAGGCATTTTCGATGATTACGTATGGGATTCGCCCTACAAATCGAATAACCCGATGGTGGTATTTTTTGATAAGAAACGAACGGGAAACATCACCATGCGTTTAAATGAAAACAACAGCATCCAAAGTAATATCGAAACGATCAGTAGGATTACAAAAGCTTTAAATCCAGCTTATCCTTTAGAAATTAATTTTTTAAATAACGTATACGCTGAAAAATACAATGCCGAAAAAACTTTAGGCATCCTATCTAACCTTTTCGGTGGTTTGGCGATTTTCGTTTCCTGTTTAGGCCTTTTTGGTCTGGTGGCTTATAGTGCCGAGCAAAGAACAAAAGAATTTGGCGTGCGCAAAGTATTAGGCGCTTCCTTATTCAACCTCATGCAGTTGTTATCACTCTCTTTTGTAAAAATGATAGTGGTATCAATTGTGATCGCCATTCCGCTGAGTTATTTTCTAATGAATAAATGGCTGATGAAATTTGAGTTTCATACCGAAATATCATGGTGGATTATGCCACTTGCCGGATTGGGAACCTTATTGATGGCATTGGTTACCGTAAGTTTCCAGGCTTATAAAACGGCTCATGCCAATCCTGTTGATGCACTTAAATACGAATAATATCTGCGGTTAGCGCTTGGCGATCAGCGTTTATGCTTCGCCCATCGCCAAACGCTTTACGCTAAAACCTCAAAAATATGTTTAAACTCAACCTAAAAATAGCACTGCGTAACCTTTGGAAAAACAAGGGCTTTACATTGATCAATGTTGGCGGACTGGCAATCGGCATGGCCTGTTGTTTAATGTTGTTGCTGTATGTATATTACGAATGGAGCTTCGATAAACAATATAAAAATGCCGATAAGGTATATTTGGCTGCCTTAAATTTAAAGTTTAACGGCAAACTGGCTACTACCATGGCGGTTCCGAATAAATTGGCGAAAGCAGGGGTTGCAGAACTGCCGGGCATTAAAAGCGCAGCCCGCATATCGATGAATAACGGGCAAAGGCTATATAGCCATAACCAGTATAATTTTAAATTACAAGGAATGAATGTCGATCCTGATTTTTTAAAGATCCTCAATCACAAATTTATTTATGGAGATCCAAATACAGCGTTAGCTGAACCTAATAACGTACTCATTAGTCAATCTACCGCTAAAAAGCTGTTTGGAGATGAAAACCCAATAGGGCAGCGCATTAAATACGATAACAGGATCGATTTAAAAGTGAGCGCTGTTATCGAAGACCTACCCAAAAATCAAAGCATGCAGTATGATCTATTACAGCCATGGGCCTTTTTGGAGCAGGAAAATCCTCGGGAAAAGGAAAATGGATGGGGCGCTATTACCTGTTTAACTTTATTCCAGCTTAAAGATAATGCTTCCTTTGAGGCTACAAATGCGGCATTAAAACACTTCATTGTAGATAAAGAACCCGATTTGAAAGAAATGACCTACGAACCTTTTCTTTTTCCCCTTAGCAAATTGCATTTATATGATGATTTTGACAACGGAAAGGTTGTTGGCGGTAAAATAGATCAGTTAAAGTTATTCGTTTTTCTGGCCATTTGTGTATTGTTTATCGCCTGTATCAATTACATGAACCTTTCTACCGCCAAATCAGAAAAACGCGCACGCGAGGTTGGCGTGCGAAAAGCTTTAGGTTCTACCCGAAATACCATTATGGGGCAGTTCATGGTAGAATCATTATTGTTGTCGTTTTTAGCCATGTTAATTGCTTTTACACTGCTCGAAGTTTCTCTGCCGTACTTTAACAACCTGCTCGATATTTCGATCAAAATCAATTATGGTTCAATCGGCTTTTGGGCGGTTTTATCTTCCATGGTATTGCTTACAGGCCTCCTTGCCGGAAGTTACCCCGCATTTTACCTGTCATCTTTTATCCCAGTAAAGGTTTTAAAAGGTTTTAAAGGTTCAACCGGTTCTTTATCCATCCGTAAAACCTTGGTGGTGGTGCAGTTTAGTCTTTCTATCTGCATGATTATCTCTGCAATTGTAATTTACAGTCAGATCCAGCACCTTAAAAATAAACCTTTAGGGTTCGACGAAACGGCATTGGCACAGGTAGACCTGGAAGGCGAGTGGACAAAACCGGAGAAACTGAAGACTTTTAAAAACGAATTGGAAAGGGAGGGAGCCATTGTTGCTGCAACCGAATATGCCAATTCTTTTACCAGTAGCGGTTCCATTACCGGCGACATTCAATGGCCTGGAAAACCCAAAAATGATGTTTCCATCATCAATTATAGAAGTACAGGTTTCGATTTTGCCAAAACAACAGGCGTAAAAGTGCTTGAAGGAAGGGATTTTGACCGTAAGTTTTCTGCTGATAGTACCACATCACTTTTACTGAACCAAAGTGCCGTTAAAATAATGGGTTTAAAAAATCCGGTTGGTACCATTATCCATTGGGGCGATAATCCACCGCTTAAAGTTGTGGGTGTAGTACAGGATTATTCCAATGAATCACTTGCTTCTAAAATACAGCCTACCGTTTATTATTTCAGCGTTAGAACTAGCAAAGTGCTACTGCTCAAACTCAATCCTAAACAAGCGCTTTCTACTTCCATCGAAAAGATAAAATCAATAAGTCAAAATTTAAACCCTGCTTATCCCATTGAGGTGAAAATGGTTAGTCAGGGCATGGCAGAGAAACTAAGGAGCGAGCGGTTGCTCAGTGCACTCTCGAACATTTTTGGAGGATTTGCCATTTTTATTTCCTGCTTAGGTCTTTTAGGCCTGGCATTGTACACTGCCGAACAGCGCAGCAAAGAAATCAGTATCCGTAAGGTGCTGGGAGCCAATCTTTCGGATATTTTAATCCTGCTAAACAAAGATTTTATGAAACTGGTGATCATTTCTAACGTGATTGCCATTCCGGTGGCTTACATTCTCCTTGCCAAATGGCTCGAAAAATACGATTATAAAATTACAGTAAATCCCTGGCCATTTTTGCTCGCGTTGTTAACCTCGGTAGTCATTGCCATTTTAACCGTTAGCCTGCAAACTTTCAAAGTGGCTAAAGCAAATGCTGTAGATGCCCTTAAATACGAATAAGTTAGAAGGTTAAAAGGTTTAGGGCGTAAGGTTAAAGCGCGCAAACCTCATACCCTACACCTCAAACCCTACACCCTATGTTCAAACTCAACTTAAAAATCGCACTTCGTAACCTTTGGCGGAACAAGGTAATTACCTCCATCAACATTGGTGGTCTGGCCATTGCATTAGCTGCTTTTATTTTGGTTACCATGTATTTTACCTACGAAACAGGTTTTGATAAGGCAAAACCCAACTACAACGAAATTTACTTGATAGGCAGGCAATTACCCGATTTTAAAACCAATAATACCCCGCCGCCATTGGGTAAAACCTTAAAAGCCGAACTGCCTGAAATCGTTTCGGTTGGTACCATGAAAATGAGCAATTTTGAATTTCCGGTGACCAGTAAAAATGGCGTTGTTTTTTTAAGTAAATGCCTGTATCTCGATTATGATGCAGCACAGATGTTTAAGATTAAACCCAGTAATGGTTTGCTTAGGCCAGAAAGCACAACGGAGAACCTGTTTTACTTAAGCAACGAAAATTATAAAACACTTTTTCCGAACAATAAAAACGGTAAGCCCGAAATGATTGGTATAGGCGGTAAATCTTCAGGCATAACCGGCAAACTGAGTGGAAGTGTTTATGCTGATCCACATTCCAATATTAACTTCGATGGCATTTCAGTAGTAAAAGAAATGGGCCTGGGCGAAAACTATGGTTATAATAACTATAACACTTACATCCAGGTAAAACCGGGGACGGATATTGAGGCCCTGGAGCACAAAGTTAATGCAATTTATAAAAGAGAAGCGCTTAAAGCAGGAGAGGATCCCAATAACGAGACTTTTAAAGGTACAAAGGCATTTCTCGATCCATTAAAAAACCTGCACTTGAAACCAAAGGCCGGTACCGATGCCAATTATAAAGTGCTTATGGCTTTGTCAGTCTTGGGTATTTTGATTTTGGTGATTGCCTGTATCAATTTTACCAACCTGAGCATTGCCCAGGCCACCAAAAGGGCTAAAGAAGTGGGTGTTAAAAAAGTGATGGGTGCATACCGTTTTCAGCTTGCTTTACAGTTTTTAACCGAAATACTCATCCAGTGTTTTGTGGCCACCATTTTAGGATTGATCATAGCCGAAATTATTCTGCCCAAATTTAATAACCTGTTTACGGTAAATCTATCCATCTGGGATCCTCACAATGCTATTTTTTGGCAGCTTCCATTAATTTTAATTTTTATTACCCTGGTTGCTGGTATTTACCCGGCAATGGTTTTATCCGGATTTAAACCAGCCCTTGTATTAAAGGGCAATTTCCAAACCAGCAAACAAAGTTATTGGTTGCGTAATGGTTTACTGGTATTCCAATTTAGCATTGCCGTTATTTTTATTACCGGTTTATTGATCATCAATTCGCAGTTAAAATATATGCGTACACAGGATATTGGCTTCAAACCCGAGCAGGTAGTGTATATTAAAAATCTTGCCTATTTTGTTTCTCCGGATAAATTTGATCCGATAAGGGATAGAATTGCGAAAATCCCTGGTGTGAAATCGGTTACGGTGGCAAATGCGGTACCAGATGGCTCTGATGGTGGTAAAAACAGATATACGGTAGATGGAAAAGAACAAAGTTTGACCTTTACAGATGTTGATTTTGATTATTTTGAAACGTTGAACATCAAGGTTAAAGAAGGAAGAACTTTTTCCAGAGAATTTAAAACCGATACGGCTAATTCTGCTATTCTGAATGAGGCTGCGGTTGCCAAATATGGCATAACCAATCCCATCGGCAAATCCATCAGGGGCTGCCAAAACAAAGCGTATAAAATTGTGGGTGTGATAAAAGATTTTAAAACACTTGGTTTCGAAAAACCGGTAGAACCGACAATTTATTCGATAAATGATCCATGTGGGAACCCGAAAACAGAAATTATGCTCAAGATAGAAGAAAGCCGCATGTCGGACGTATTAAATACACTGAAAGCACAATGGCCCGAAATCAACAAATTGGATGGCGATAATTTTCGTTACCAGTTTTTAGATGAAATGTATGGCAAATTGTTTAAAAAGCAAGAACAATTACAATCTGTATTTTTTGCCGCGGCTTTACTTACTATTTTTATAGCCATACTCGGTCTGTTTGCCTTTGCGAAGTATATCACAACAGGTAAGATTAAGGAAATTGCCGTACGGAAAATTTTGGGTGCAAGTAACCTGCAGATTTTTAAACTGATCAACAGCTCGTTCTTTATTATGGTGATTATAGCCAACATTATTTCCTGGCCTTTAGCTTATGTTTTGACCAAAAAGTGGCTCGAAACCTTTGCTTATCGCATCGATTTGCCGCTTTTACCTTTTATCATCAGCGCAGCATTAACCATTTTATTAACCATTATTACAGTAAGCATCCAGGCTAACAGTGCAGTAAAAGCAAATCCTGTTGATGCACTTAAATACGAATAATACCTGCGGAAGGCGTTTGGCAATCAGCGTGCATTTATCGCTTAACGCCAAACGCTCCTCTATTCTCCGTTCAGTACCGTACAGCTACTGTTCATAAACGGACATGTTTCTGTTTTAATTAATTGTATGTTATTGATATTGAGTTATTTGTGTTTTATTTTGTTCTTGGTATAAAATTGGCATAAGCATTTACAGAATTTCATTCTATTAATTATTCGATACATGTTTAAATTAAATTTGAAAATTGCCTGGCGAAACCTTTGGAAGAATAAAGGTTATACCTTTATCAATATTATGGGCCTTTCTATAGGTATGGCCAGCTGTATCCTCATTTTTATTTTTATCCGTTACCAGCTTAGTTTTGATGAGAATTTTAAAAACGAAAGCAGGGTATACCGCGTAATCACCAGCTGGACTGCTCCTGACAGCTTTTTTGAATCACCAGGTACTGCACGGCCACTTCCGGCTGCCATGCGGAATGATTTTAGCCAGCAATTTGAAAAGGTTGCAGCCATTCAGGCTGGTGGTGGCATTGTTAAAGTAAAAGATGCACAGGGAAGGGAAAGCATTAAAACCGCAGAAGATGTACAATATGCAGAGCCTGATTTTTTTGAAATCCTCGATTTTAAATGGCTGGAAGGCAATCCACGCCAGGCACTGAGTCAACCCAATACCGTTGTTTTATCTGATGAAATGGCTACTAAACTTTTTGGCGATTGGCATAAGGCTGTAGGTCAAAGCATCAATTTCAGAAACAAATTAGACCTTAAAGTAACCGGGATTATAGAAAAAACACCCGAAAACAGTTCTTTCCCACTTAACATCATTGTCTCTTACAAAACTTACCAAAACCAGGCCGGGCCAGAGTTAACCAGCTGGGGATCGGTTTCATCATCGTCTGAATGTTATGTAATGTTAAAAAAGGGTATTTCTATTGAAGAAGTGAACAGGAGTGTCCCCCAATTTATTGATAAATACTATCAAAAAGATAATATTTCGAAGGAGGGCCATCGTTTTCAGCCACTAAGGGATATCCACTATAACGAAGAGTTAGGCAATTTTGCAAACAAGGTGATTTCTAAAAAAGAACTTTATGGATTGGCCATTATCGGTGTTTTTTTACTGTTAACCGCCTGTATCAATTTTATCAATCTTGCAACAGCACAAGCGGTAAGCAGGGGCAAAGAAGTTGGTGTGCGTAAGGTAATGGGTAGTTTACGCAGGCAGCTCATTGTTCAGTTTTTAACCGAAACGTTAACCATAACCGTTCTTTCTTTATTGGTGGGATGTGTTTTAACCGAAATTGCGCTGCCAGGCATGCAAAGTTTATTTAAAGATCATATTTCCTTTAGCATTATCCAACACCCGGTTATACTGGTATTTATGTTTGTTTTGGTGATATTGGTGAGCTTTTTGGCAGGCTTTTACCCTGCGATGGTCATGTCTGGCTATAGCCCGGCACTAGCTATAAAAAATAAGATTACCGCAAATGCTTCGGGTTTAAGTTTACGTAAAGTTCTTGTTGTGGTGCAGTTTGCCATTACCATTATCCTCATTATTGGTACTTTGGTGGTGCTGCGGCAAATGAGTTACATGCGTGAGAAACCGCTTGGTTTTGTTCCTACCGCTATAGCCCTGGTTGATGTTCCTTCTGATAGTATGGCGATTACCCGTTACCATACCTTGCAGGATCAGATTAGTAAAATTCCTGGGGTATTATCAACCAGTTACTGTAATGCTGCCCCATCTTCTGATTATAATAACGAAAGTAATTTTAAATACAATGGTACTGTAACAGCAAATTTTCAGGTAAATACCAAAACCGGTGATGAAAATTATTTTAAAACATTTGGTTTACAGGTTATTGCGGGCAAAGGTTTGCCGAAAAGTGACACCGTTAAAAATTTTGTGGTGAACGAAACTATGCTGAAAAAACTCAATGTGGTTAATTATAACGAAGCGCTGGGCAAAACCATTAGGATTCATGGCAAAACCGGTAATATTATTGGCGTGGTTAAAGATTTCAATAACAAAAGTCTGCACGAACCCATTTCGCCTATTATTATAAACAGTGATAAAGAATCCTATACCACCATTGCCATAAAACTCGATGGCAAAAGCATTTTACCGGCCATGCAGATCATCGAAAAAACCTGGAATAATGTACTGCCAGAGTATGTGTATGGTGCTACCTTTATGGATGATAAAATCAGTGAGTATTATCAAACTGAAAAAATTATGGGGGCCTTGTTTAAGGTTTTTGCGGGGGTAATTATATTTATCTCCTTTATTGGTTTATTTGGACTCATCTCTTTTGTTGCCACGCAAAGAACCCGCGAAGTAGCCATCAGAAAGGTATTGGGCGCATCAACCATAGAGCTGATTAAAATGCTTAATGGTTCATTTTTAATGATGGTTTTTATCGCCAATTTAGTAGCGTGGCCTTTAGCTTATCTTTGTGTAGCCAAATGGCTGGCCACTTTTACCTACCGGATTGATTTGAGCATCTGGCCATTTGCAATTGCCATGGTTATTTCGATGGTTATTACCCTGATTACCGTAAGCATCCGCTCGTATAAAGCTGCGGTTGCCAATACCATTGATGCCCTTAAATACGAATAAAACCTAAGGGTGGCGTTTTGCGGTTAGCGTTGATTTATCGCTGGCCGCTAAGCCGCTTCACGCTAAACCTCAAAATATGTTCAAACTAAATTTAAAAATCGCCTGGCGGAACCTCTGGAAAAACAAAGGTTATACGTTGATTAATATTCTTGGTTTATCAATCGGGATGGCCAGTTGTATCCTTATTTTTATATTTATCCGGTTTCAACTTAGTTTTGATGAGGGTTATAAAAACGCAGATCGCATTTATAGGGTGGTTACCGATTGGAAATATAATGCTTTCGACGATTTCTCTGCCGGTGTACCCATACCTTTTACCGCGGCAGCAAGAAATGAAATAGCTGGTATAGAAAAGATTGGTGCCATAGCTAAAATAGATGATATTGTACATGTTAAGGATGATAGCGGCAAAGAAATTATAAAGAGTAATGAGAACATGTATTTCGCTGAACCCGAATTTTTTAATGTACTCCATATCAACTGGAAATACGGAAAGCCAGCAGAAGCACTAAAGGCCCCTAACAGTGTAACCTTATCTGAAGCGATGGCCATTAAGTATTTTGGCAGCGTAAACAATGCAGTCGGCAAAAGTATTACACTAGGCACAAAGACACAATTAAGGGTTACCGGGGTATTTCAGGATATGCCACAAAACTCAAGCTTTCCACTAAAAATAGTAATTGCTTATCAAAATTTATATGATTACTATGGTAACAAAGATTGCTGGGATTGCATAAACTCGAGCTTAAGTAGCTATGTATTGCTTAAAGAAGGACTGAGCAAATCAGATCTTGATGGCGCAATGGCAAAATTTAATAAAAAATATTATGCAGATCGGAAAATTGAAGGTAATCAGGTCAACAGGCTTCAGGCTTTAAAAGAGATCCATTTTGATGAACGTTACGATAATTTTGCAAACGCAACAATTGCAAGGAGCCAGATTTATGGTCTTGCTGTTATTGGGTTGTTTTTAATTTTTACCGCCTGTATTAACTTTGTTAATTTAAATACGGCTCAGGCCGTTAACCGGAGTAAAGAGGTTGGCGTGCGTAAAGTAATGGGGGGCAAACGGAAACAACTTATTATACAGTTTTTAACAGAAACGGTTGTGTTGGTTTTAATCGCGCTGCTGGTTGCCTGCATCATTAGCGAGCTGGCCATACCATCCATGCAGAACCTTTTCAAAAATCAGGTTACCTTCAGTTTGTTTGGTCACCCGGTTATTTTCGTGTTTATGATTTTGCTGGTTGCTTTTGTTGGCTTTCTGGCTGGTTTTTATCCGGCTATGATTATATCGGGCTTTAATCCGGCATTGGCGATAAAAAATAAAGTTACCCTTAACAATAATGGCTTAAGCTTGCGTAAAATCCTGGTTGTGGTTCAGTTTGCAATTACTGTGATCCTCATTATCGGAACTATTGTAATTGTAAATCAAATGGACTACCTGCAGCAAAAACCATTGGGTTTTAATTCTGCTGCGGTAGTAATGGTGAGAATGCCCGGAGACAATATTAGTCGGAACAAGCGTAATAATTTTAAAGAAAGGGTTTTGAAAATCCCCGGTGTACAATTGTTAAGCTATTGCCAGGCACCACCTTTATCTCAGGATGTAAATTCTACTAATTTTACCTTTAATGGAGCAATGAATAAAGATTTCGAGGTAAGGACCTGTAAGGCCGACGAAGATTATTTTAAGCTTTTTGATTTAAAAATAATTGCCGGTAAAATTTTTATGAAAAGCGATACCGCCAATGGGTATGTGGTGAACGAAACTTTTCTTAAAAAGGTAGGCATAAACAAGCCCGAAAATGCCTTAGGCAAAACAATTAATACCAATGGAATTAATATTCCCATTGTTGGTGTAGTGAAAGATTACAACGATAAATCGTTAAAAGAAAGCATTTCTGGTCTGGCCATTTCTTCAGATAAAAATCAATATTGGCAAGCCGCAATAAAGTTAGAAGGCAACCATCTGCTATCTACAACGAAACAAATAGAGGCCTTATGGACTAATACTTTTCCAAACAGCATTTACAATGCAAATTTTGTTGATGAGAGGATCAAAAATTACTACGAAAGCGAACGGGTAATGGGAATATTATTTAAAGTATTTGCCAGTGTAATCATTTTTATTTCCTTTATAGGTTTGTTTGGCCTGATCTCTTTTGTAGCCATGCAAAGAACCAAAGAAGTGGCTATCCGTAAAGTTTTGGGTGCATCTACCTTACAATTGGTAAAAATGCTTAACGGATCCTTTTTATTGATGGTATTTATTGCAAACATGGTAGCATGGCCAATGGCTTATTTATTTGTTTCGAGATGGCTTTCGGGCTTTGCCTATCGGATAGATCTGAGTGTTTGGCCATTTGTTATGGCGATGGTAATATCAATGCTGATTACTTTAATAACAGTAAGCTTTCGATCTTATAAAGCCGCGAATGCAAATACTATTGATGCACTTAAATATGAATAATATCTGCGTAAAACTTTTTGCGGTTAGCGTAAATTTATCGCTGACCGCTAAGCGCTTTACACTATACACAACGCCTTATGTTTAAACTCAACCTAAAAATCGCATTGCGTAACCTGTTTAGAAACAAAGTTTATGCAGCCATTAACATTTGTGGTTTGGCTATTGGCTTAACCTCCTGTTTGTTATTGTTGTTGTATGCCGGTTATGAGTGGGGCTACGATCGGCAATTTAAAAATTCACCCCATATTTACCAGGCCATGATTAATTTAAATGACCAGAAAGGGGAAATCATCAGGACGATTGATCAATCGCAAAATGTAATGCTGGGGGCACTGAAGCAAGAATTTCCTGATGTTTTATCTGGTGCCAGGATTACGGGCACTTATAAAAGGCTGGTGGCCAGTGGAGAAGAAAGTTTGAAACTGGATAGCAGGTATGTTGATCCTGATTTTTTGAAATTATTTAATTATCATTTTATCAGCGGAAACCCTGAAAAAGCCTTAAACGATCCCAATTCGATCGTGTTAACCGAAACAGCTGCGAAACGGATATTCGGAACAACTGATGTGCTGAATCAAAAAGTGCGTTTTGAAAACCAGGCTGATTTAAAAGTTACCGCCGTAATTAAAGATCTTCCTACGAATGTTACTTATAGCTTCGAATCGTTAACCACATTTGCCCTGTACGAAAATTTAAACCAATGGCCCAAAAAGCCAAATTGGGGCAGCCATGATTATTATACCCTGGTGAAATTGAACGAAAATACCGATGTTGCCGCTTTTAATACCAAATTAAAAGGTTTTGTAGGTAAACACTTTGCAACCGCCAAAGAAGATGTATTTCTTTACCCTTTAACCAAACTACACCTGTATGGAACTTTTTTAAATGGTAAAAGCATTGGAGGTAATATCAAACAGGTTCAGCTGTTTGTAGGTTTATCAATCGGTATCCTGCTTATTGCCTGTATCAATTTTATGAACCTTGCAACCGCCAGTACACAGGGCAGGGCAAAAGAAATTGGCGTTAAAAAAACAATGGGCGCATCCAGAACAAATCTGATTTTTCAGTTTATGTTAGAATCTTTTATTTTAACCCTAATCAGTATCCTGTTAAGTATTGTTCTGCTCGAATTCAGTTTGCCCATGTTCAACCGCCTACTCGGCATTGAGATTGTTTTTGATTACCTCAATCCGGTTAACTGGATATTGATTTTTAGCGTATTAATCATTACCGGTTTTATCTCCGGTAGCTATCCTTCATTTTACCTTTCAGGTTTTAATGTGATCCAGTCACTCAAAAAATCTCTGAATTTTAAAAAAGGATATGCCCTAACTTTCAGACAGGTTTTGGTGGTGGTACAATTTGGATTTTCGGTGGTGTTAATTGCGGCAACCATCACCATTTACAAGCAGATCCAGTTTATTAAAAATACACCTTTGGGTTATAAATCAAACGGATTGCTGGAAATACCTCACGAAGGACTATTATATGAAAAATTCAACCTGTTAAAAGCAAGACTGCTATCGAGCGGCGCTGTAGTAGGGGTAACCCAGTCATCAGGCAGTATTTCGAACAAAAACAGCAGTGTTAGGGGGTTGGGCTGGTATGGAATGTCCGAAAGTGATAAAATGATCGATTTTGATCAGATTTATACCACTTACGATTTTACCAAAACCGTAAACATCAGGTTGCTGGCCGGAAGGGATTTCGACCAGAAATTTGCTTCAGATACCGCTGCTCTATTGTTGAGCAAAAAAGCAGTGGAAGTGATGCATTTAAAAAATCCAGTGGGCGCCAGCATTGTATATCAGGGTGCGAAAAGAAATGTGGTAGGGGTTTTTGAAAATATCGTATGGGGCGATCCAGGTAATGTTGCTGCACCCATGGTAATTGCCTATGCCGATATTAGCGATGTAATTACCATGCGCTTAAACCCTGGCAAAAGCTTAAGTGAGAGCATTGGCATTATTAACAGGCTGGTAAAAGAAATAAACCCGAATTTTCCTGTCGAAATTAAATTTATTGATGGTTTGAATGAAATTAAACTAAAAAACGAGCAGATTTTAGGCACTTTGGCAAATTTATTTGGTTGTTTGGCTGTTTTTGTATCTTGTTTAGGCTTATTTGGTCTTTCTTCTTTCAGCACTGCCCAAAGGATTAAAGAAGTAAGCATCCGCAAAATTTTAGGGGCCTCTATCACCGAATTAATGGCTTTATTATCTTTAAGTTTTATAAAACTGATTGGTATTGCAATTTTCATTGCACTTCCGGTTGCCTATTATATTATGAATAACTGGTTAATGCATTTCGAGATCAGAACAAGCTTAAATTTGTGGATGTTTTTAGCAACCGCAATGTTTACCTTACTGATTGCTGTTTTAACCATTACCTGGCAAACTTATCGCGCGGCTAAAATAAATGCGGTTGATGCTTTAAAATACGAATAAACCAGTGGGAGGCGTTTGGCATTAGGCGATAAGTTTTCGCAGACCGTTAAACGCTCCACATCAAAAATACGAATAAACCTGCGCAGAGCGTTTGGTACCAGGCGATAAATCCACGCCACACACCAACCGCTCCACGCCCAACGCTAAAATGATGATTCAACTTAACAACATCGAAAAATACTACGCCAACAAAGGCGTTAAAAATTATGTACTCCGTTTGGTAACCACTACCATTAAACAAGGTGAATTTGTTTCCATTATGGGACCATCAGGTGCCGGGAAATCGACCCTGCTTAATATTATCGGTATGCTCGAAGAACCAACTTACGGTACGTACGAATTTTTAGGCGAAAATGTAACTTCACTTAACGAACGTAAACGCATTGAACTGTACCGTAACCACATCGGTTTTGTTTTTCAGGCTTACCACCTTATAGACGAGATGACGGTTTACGAGAACATCGAAGCCCCTCTGTTGTATAAAAAAGTGGGTAGCTCTGAGCGGGCAAGCAGAATTGCCGATCTTTTAGACCGTTTTAACATCGTGGCCAAAAAAGATTTATTCCCGAACCAGCTTTCGGGCGGACAGCAACAACTGGTTGGTATTGCAAGAGCATTAGCAGCACAGCCATCAATTATTCTGGCCGACGAACCAACGGGTAACCTTCAATCGGCACAGGCCGAAGAAATTATGGAACTCTTTAAAAAACTAAACCAGGAAGATGGGATTACCATTATCCAGGTAACACACTCTGAAAAAAATGCGCAATATGGCAACCGGATTTTACACATTGCCGATGGCGTTGTAAAGGAAGATATTACCGTAGCATAAACCTCGGCTAAAGTTAAACATTGTTTATTTCACTTATGGAGAAATGAAAAGGATGCACTCAAATATAAAATCTGGGGTTATCCGTACATCTGTGGCGAAAAAAACAGAAGAAGGATCAGGTTACAGCAAAATAGATGTTCGGGATGTGTAGTAAAGTACATCCCGAACATAAAATTTTAGCTTTAATACCATTGCTAATCCTTAAATTCGTTTTCTAAAACCATTTTAATGAAACAGCTCCTCATTATCGCACTTACTTTCCTTTCAACAGCAGCGTTTTCACAAAAACAGCTGCCCATTGTTAAAGCAAATTCCAAAACAGCTAAAATTTTAGAAGAAGATGGCCTGGTTAAAGGCTGGAATATCGATCCAAAAACGAATCCGGATGTTTTTATAACTACAAAACTGGTAAAAGCCAAAACGGTTAAATTTAAAACCGATATCGATTCCATTACCTTTAAACTCAAACCAGGAGAAAAAAAGGATTTCATGGTGCTGTTAAATGGTAAAGATTCTTGTTATACACAAATTGCTAGTCCGGAAATTAAAAATTTCAGTAAAATTAAACCCGAAATCCACGATAGTATTTCACTCTTTATCAATAGCGAAAGTACCATATATGTAAAATCGGTATTCAATAAAATTGATACTTTAAATTTAAACTTTGATAGCGGAACAACAGAATTGGTGTTTACCAATAATGTGCTGAAAAATAAAATAAAATCTAACCCTAAATTATACGATACCTATTATAACCTGAACATAGGCAACAGCGAATATAAAACCAAGGTTTATCCTGCCGAACTAACAGGGACAGGTACTGATGGCAGGTTTGGCTGGGATTTGTTTGATGGAAAAATAGTTGAATTGAATTACGATCAAAATGTAATGGTTGTACATTCCGTTTTGCCAAAGCATGTAACTAAAGACAAAAGTTTTAGCAAATTAAACATCAAATATTTTTCGTCGCTTTTTCTTGTAGAAAGCACCATTGAACAAAATGGGTTAAAAAATACAGATTGGTTTCTTTTTGATACGGGTTACCATCGCACAGCTATGCTCGATAACGACCTGCTAAAAACAGGAAACTTCCCGACAGACAAAATGGATGTGATTAAAAAAGTAATGATGCATGGCGCCACAGGAAACGAAATACCTGTGATCACTGCTAGCCTGCAAACCCTTAAAATAGGTAAATATGATCTGAAAGATGTACCTGTACAATTGATAACAGGGAATAAACCTTTAAGAGGTGCAAATATCCATATTTTAGGTAACGAAGTATTAAAACGATTCAATACCTTTCTTGATTTTCAGAATAATGTAATTTACCTTAAACCAAACCATTTTTATAGCGACGGTTATGTAGAGCAAAAAAAGAGTGGTGCGTAGTTTTGAATAGAAGAGTTGTTATCTCGACCGAAGCACAGTGGAGCGGAGAGATTTCTCTCGAGATGGGTTTAGCATCGCTGAGCACTTTGTGATTCCGGACTACGTTGCACCCGATAGTTGTCGGGTCGGCTCAAAATGACGACACCTGGAGCGCTCAACATGTAAACCCTAAACCTTACCTTTGCATCATGCAAAAAACGTTTACCGATCAAATGGGAGTGGAAATCACAATCAATTTCCCACCAAAACGGATTATTTCTGTTGTACCCTCGCAAACAGAGCTTTTGTTCGATTTAAGCCTGGATCAGGAAATTATCGGATTGACCAGATTTTGCATCCATCCGATCGAAAAATTTGCAGGACGAACCAAAGTAGGAGGGACGAAAAAGCTCAATATCGATCTGATTAAGGATCTAAAACCCGATCTGATTATTGGTAATAAAGAAGAAAATACCCAGAGTGATATAGCAGAACTTGCAGAACATTTTCCCGTTTGGATGAGTGATATTTTTACCCTTGATGGTGCGATGAAAACCATTGCCGAAATAGGCGCATTGGTAGATCGGGAACCAGAAGCCAGTTACCTTAACCACCTTATTTCGGCTGGCTTTAACGATTTAAAAACACTTGCATTACAACATCATATCGATAAAAAAGTAGCCTACCTCATCTGGCGTAAGCCCTACATGGCCGCCGGGAAAAATACTTTTATTGATGATATCCTGCTCATCAACGGTATGACGAATGTGATAAAAACCGAGCGTTATCCTGCTGTAACATTAGAACAACTGAAAACTACAAACTGTGAACTGATTTTACTCTCATCAGAACCTTATCCTTTTGGAGAAAAACACATAGAAGAAATTCGAGCAGCTATTCCTGATGTTAAAATTATGCTTGTTGA
Organism: Pedobacter miscanthi; assembly: GCF_032678605.1. Taxonomy (GTDB): domain Bacteria; phylum Bacteroidota; class Bacteroidia; order Sphingobacteriales; family Sphingobacteriaceae; genus Pedobacter; species Pedobacter miscanthi_A. The sequence continues at coordinate 42,843 of NZ_JAVTSU010000016.1, read as the reverse complement.
CGGTGAAATGTTCAGTTGGTATGGCAGCAGATTGGTTAAAGCTGTTCAGTATTTTTTCGAATTCCAAAAACAACTTTATTAACGATACCGTTTTAATTTTTGTAAATTGTAGCATAAAATTAAATCATTCCGTTTAAACTATCATGAAAAGAATACTAATATTATCCCTGTTTGTTGCCGCAATTTCTGGCTGTAGCACTATGAAAGATGCCAGCCACAAGGGTTCGGTTACGGCAAGCGGAACAATCCAGAAATTAGGTATGAGCACCTTTCAGTATGGTACGCACCTGTTAAAAGCAGACAATAAAACCTATGCTTTAAAAAGTGGTTCCATAAATCTTGATACTTATTTAGATAAAAAAGTGACCATAAAAGGAAAGAAAGTTGCCGGTTATCCAGTAGATGGTGGACCTGAACTGGTTGATGTAACACTGGTGAAGTTTTAGGTAAGATGGGAAATGTAAGATGGATGATGTGCGGCGAGCCGAGCTCGTTGCATTCCACCGTCTGTGTCTCAGAGACCATCGCTAATTAAATTTTATAAGTCCCCATAAAAATTTGATTTTTCAATTTAGTTTCTATCTTTGCAGTCCTTAAAACATCCTAATGCGGAAGTGGCGTAATTGGTAGCCGCACCAGACTTAGGATCTGGCGCTTCACGGCGTGGGGGTTCGAGTCCCTTCTTCCGCACAACAAAATCAACCGTTCCGATTTAAAGTCAGAACGGTTTTTTTATGGCTCAGCCCATTGATCTTGTAATTAGTGTTACCGCTTCGTTCTTTTTAACCACAGATGCAAACAGATAAACACGGATGGTGTATTTTTTATACATTCATTATATAATTAACAGGCTTTCTTTCTATACGCTGCATTTTAAAAAATAGCCAAAGAAGATTTTCTGGTCGTCCCGTACGGACGAATCATGTCAAGCCAATTACCAAATTGGCGTTTTCGTTCTGTAGGAACGTTTGGTATTTAAACCATTAATACTTCACCTATTCTTGCCACCTAAACCCGATGGAAGCGGTCCCGATTTTTCATCGGGATAAAGCGTACAGCGGGATTATATTATCCTAAACGCTACTGAATCTGCTTTCCAAAAAAATAAACGCATCATTATTCTGAAAACAAAAATCTATTCTTTATTGCAACATAGCCCTAATTCAAGTTACAAGTCTTCAATGTGTCTCTGCAAACCATCACGAAAAATACCTTCAGTTAATTTTTTCTCCTTAAAAACTAATTAGTTAGCCTTTTTTGGTCAAAATAATCAATAAAATATGTTGAATGCCTTTTGATTATTCAATCTTGTTTCTATCTTTGCAGTCCTTACAACATCCTAACTGCGGAAGTGGCGTAATTGGTAGCCGCACCAGACTTAGGATCTGGCGCTTCACGGCGTGGGGGTTCGAGTCCCTTCTTCCGCACAACAAGATAAAGGCCGTTTCGATTTAAACATCGGAACGGTTTTGTTTTTAAAAAACATTGATTAATAAAAATTGATGTGCTGTTTCGGTTGTGTTGATACCTGGTTTTCTCAAATCTTGTATTTCAATTTTCCGATCTAATTGTACATCTTAATATATCTCACAAAATGAATATTACACAGGAAAAAACCGGCAACTTAAATGCTGTTGTAAAAATCAAGATCGCACCTGCTGATTACACTGCAAAAGTAGAGAAAGCTATTAAAGATCAAGCTAAAAAAGCACAATTACCTGGTTTCCGTAAAGGAATGGTTCCTGCTGCCCACATTAAAAAAATGTATGGCAAAAGTATCCTGGTAGAAGAGGTTAACAACTTATTGAACGACACCTTATCAAACTACATCGCTGAGCAAAAATTAGAAATTTTAGGTCAGCCACTTCCTAAAATGGATGATGAGCGTGAATTTAAATGGGATAATACAGATGATTTCGAATTTGATTACGAGTTAGGTTTAGCGCCTGCGTTTGAAGTAAATGTTTCATCTAAAGATAAATTTACCGAGTACGTAGTTAAAGCTGATAAAGAAACTTTAGAAAGCCGTATCAAAAATATCCGTCGCAGCTATGGCAAAATGACAAATCCAGAGGTTTCAGCTGATGATGATGTTCTATATGCCGAATTAACTGAGGTGGGTACTGACGGGACTGCTGTAGAAGGTGGTATTGCCAGCACAGGTACAATCCGTTTAGACCAGGTTAAAGATAAAAAAATCCTTAAATCGTTAATCGGTTTAAAGAAAGATGATGAAGTTACCATCAATATCCAAAAAGCATTGGAAGATGCTGCGGTGATTGCAAAAGCTTTAAATATTTCTGAAGAACAAGCTGCTGAATTGAAAGCAGATTTTAAACTTCAAATTAAAAATGTAAACCGTTTAGAAGAATCAGACTTAAACCAGGAGTTTTTTGATAAATTATTTGGTGAAGGTACGGTAACTGACGAAGCCGGTTTCAAAGCAAAAATTACTGAAGAAGTAGAAAGCATGTTTAAACAAGATGCTGATCGTAAATTATCGAATGATATTTATGAAGCATTATTAGTTAAACACAATTTTGAATTACCTGATGAGTTTTTACGTCGTTGGTTAAAAGCAACTAACGAAAAACTAACTGACGAAGAATTGGCAGAAGGTTATGATGATTTCGCTAAAAACCTTAAATGGACTTTAATCGAAAACAAAATCATTAAAGATAACAGCGTCGAAATTAAATACGAAGATGTAGTTCAGGCAGCTAAAGCAAAATTAGATGCACAGTTCAGAATGTACAGCCCAAGCCCGCTTCCTGAAGATCAACTGGCGCAATATGCTGTTCAGTTTTTACAGGACAAAGAAAATGCAAACCGTGTTTTCGAAGAGGTAAAAGCATTAAAAACTTTCGAGCAAATCAAATCTATCGTTACTTTAGAACAAAAAGATATTGACTACGATAAGTTTGTGGCGTTAGTAGAGAAAAAGTAACGGCGGTTGGCGTATGGCGCTCAGCGTTTAACAACGAGCCAAAGCCACTTTGAAAATAATAGTGCTATTGCTGTATTTAGTTATGGCACAATTTAAATTTCAATCGCTCGAAGTTTGGCAGTTATCAATTGCTTTAACTGATAAATTACTTGATATAGCTGACCGATTGTCAGTTGATAAAAAATACAGATTTGCAGAGCAGCTCAATGGGGCTGCTCTTAGCATATCCAATAATATTGCTGAAGGTTCAGGTTCTATTTCTAATAAGGAATTGGCTCATTATCTGAATATTGCGCATCGATCCGCCTTTGAGAATGCAAATATTTTAGTAGTTTTAGGACGGAGAAAATATATTTCTGACATAGAACTGAATGATTATCTGGAAGAATTGGATAAATTGGCACGGAAATTAACCAACTTCAGAAAGTTTTTATTAAAATAACCGCGTATTTCGCTTAAGCGCCAAACGCTTACCGCAAAGCGCCAAACTCTATAACTCATGAACATAGATTCACAAGAATTCAGAAAATTTGCCGTTAAACATCAGGGGATTGGCGGTTTACACGTAGATAAATTTATTGCTCAGGCTAATCTATCGCCACAATCGATGACGCCATATATTATTGAAGAACGCCAAATGAACGTAGCTCAAATGGATGTTTTTTCAAGATTAATGATGGACCGTATTATCTTTTTAGGTGATGCCATTTACGATCAGAATGCCAACATTATCCAGGCGCAGTTGCTGTTTTTACAGTCAACAGATGCTGATAGAGACATTCAGATCTATATTAACTCGCCAGGTGGTTCAGTTTATGCTGGTTTAGGTATTTATGATACCATGCAGTATATTCAGCCCGATGTGGCTACAATTTGTACGGGTATGGCAGCATCAATGGGCGCTGTTTTATTGGTTGCTGGTGCAGAAGGTAAACGCTCTGCGTTGCCACACTCAAGGGTAATGATTCACCAACCGTCAGGAGGTGCACAAGGTGTAGCATCTGATATGGAGATCAACTTAAGAGAGATGTTGAAATTGAAAAAAGAATTATACGATATTATTTCAGAGCACTCTGGACAAACTTATGACTGGGTAGAGAAAGCTTCAGATCGTGATTACTGGATGAGTGCTGAAGAAGCCAAAGGATTTGGTATGATTGATGAAGTATTATCGAGAAACGCAAGAAAAAATGGCGAAACAAAATAAAGAATCCCGTTGCTCATTCTGCCATTCTGGCAAGCATGAAACTTTAATGTTAATTGAAGGCATGGATGCATTTATCTGCGATAAGTGTGTTACCCAGGCCAATCAGTTGCTTGCGCAGGAATTAGGGACCAAAGGGACAAAAAATATTCAGGAGGCGATAAACTTATTAAAGCCGCTTGAAATTAAACAACATCTTGATCAATATGTAATTGGTCAGGATGATGCTAAAAAGGTACTAGCTGTTGCTGTGTATAATCACTATAAACGTTTAAATCAAAAGGTTGATAAAGACGAGATTGAGATTGAAAAATCGAACATCATGTTGGTGGGCGAAACCGGTACTGGTAAAACGCTTTTAGCGAAAACCATTGCGAAAATTCTGCATGTGCCATTTTGTATCTGCGATGCTACTGTTTTAACAGAAGCAGGTTACGTAGGCGAGGATGTGGAAAGTATCTTAACGCGCCTGCTTCAGGCTGCTGATTATGATGTAACGGCTGCCGAACGCGGTATTGTATATATCGATGAGGTAGATAAAGTAGCGCGTAAAAGCGACAATCCATCTATCACCCGTGATGTATCAGGCGAAGGTGTTCAGCAAGCTTTGTTAAAGATTTTAGAAGGTACTGTGGTAAACGTTCCACCTCAGGGCGGACGTAAGCACCCTGATCAGAAGATGATCCCGGTAAACACCAATAATATTTTATTTATCTGTGGTGGAGCATTTGATGGCATTGAACGTAAAATTGCGAACCGTTTACGCACACAGGCTGTAGGATACAGGGTAAAGAAAGATGAGACCGTTTTAGATCTTAAAAATCTTTATAAGTATATTACACCTCAGGATTTGAAATCTTTTGGTTTAATTCCCGAATTAATTGGTCGTATACCAGTTCTTTCGCACTTAAATCCTTTAGATAAAGAATCATTAAGAAACATTTTAACGGCACCTAAAAATTCATTGATCAAGCAATACGTTAAGCTTTTTGCTTACGAAGACGTTAAACTTGTTTTTGATGAAGATGTTTTAAATTTTATTGTAGATAAAGCAATGGAATATAAATTGGGTGCCCGTGGTTTAAGATCGATCTGTGAAGCCATTATGCTGGATGCGATGTTTGATACACCAACGCAAACAGATGTCAAGGAGTTACACATCAATCTCGATTACGCGATAGAGAAATTTGAAAAGGCCGACTTTAAAAAGTTACAGGCCGCTTAAAAAATCAAATCCTTCCCGTAATTCGGGAGGGATTTTTTGTAATATAGTATTGTTAACGCTACGCGCCATGCGCCATGCTCTAAACTAAAAGAATATGAACGAAGAAAAAGATATAAAAAAAGATGAAGCCATTGTAGCACAATCCAAAAAAGTAAAAGAAGTAGAAAGTCCTGTTAAGGCAGGCTTGAAGTCTAAAGACGAAATTGTTAAAAACTGGTTGCCTCGTTATACCGGCCGTCCGTTGGATCAATTTGGAGATTATATCCTGTTAACCAATTTCAGCAAATATGTAACCATGTTTTCTGAATGGAACGATAACGCGCCGATTATGGGTTTAGATAAGCCTATGCAAAGTGTTACTGCAAATGGGATCACAATTATCAACTTTGGTATGGGAAGTCCGTTGGCAGCTACCATGATGGATTTACTAACCGCAATCAAACCCAAGGCAGTATTGTTTTTAGGGAAATGCGGGGGCTTAAAAAAGAAAAACCAACTGGGCGATTTAATCCTTCCAATTGCGGCCATTAGGGGAGAAGGTACATCAAATGATTACCTTCCGGCAGAAGTGCCGGCGTTGCCAGCATTCGCCTTGCAGAAAGCAATTTCTACCACCATACGTGATCATGGAAGAGATTACTGGACTGGTACCTGTTACACCACCAACCGCAGGGTTTGGGAGCATGATAAAGAATTTAAAAAGTATTTAAAAACTTTACGCGCAATGGCAGTAGATATGGAAACTGCAACCATTTTTACCACCGCATTTGCCAATAAAATCCCTGCTGGTGCATTGCTTTTGGTTTCCGATCAACCGATGATCCCTGAAGGCGTTAAAACTGCAGAAAGCGATAGCAGCGTGACCGAAAAATATGTAGAAACACATTTACGCATCGGTATTGATTCGTTGAAACAATTAATCAATAACGGATTAACGGTGAAACACTTGTTGTTTTAATAGGTAATTAAGCTGACCACAAAGACTCAAGGCGCACCAAAAGTATCATTATTCTTTGTGTCCTTCGTGTCTTGGTGGACGTGGCTATGCTTAAGCTGTAAACCCAGGCAAGTACCCATGTAGTATTAAATCATCATCATTATTGATGGTGTAATTGCATCTGTTATGCAAAAGTACGATCCTGTCAGAAACATCTAAGATTGACTTGTAGTAATGATCAGTAATGATAAAGCCTTTGTCTGTTTTTGTTCTATTGATGTGCTTTTTCAATTCTTCGATCCATAATGGCGATAATTGTGAAAAGGGTTCATCAAGCAATACATATATGGCATCGCTGTAAATCATAAGTAAACATTCTATAAACCGGCATTCTCCACCGGATAACTGGTAAAATTTCGATTTGAGATTATTGCGAATAATTTCAATTTCAAATAATTCTGCCTGAGATTTTCTACAAAAGATATTAATGGCCTGCAAAACATTGATTTGGTGTGGAATAAAGTTATCCTGAGGCAAATAAGAAAGTTTTTTGGATAAATAACCTTTCTCATATATTTTGTTATTTATATTAAGGTATTTAAAGTTTGCCTTTACACTTCCGAAAATAATTTTTAACAAAGTAGATTTACCCGACCCATTTCTACCTAATAAGCCCACTACTTCACCAATTTCGCAGTTTAAGTAAACGCTGCTTAATACTTCTCGATCCGCAAAAGATTGGTTAACACTGTCGATAAAAAGTCCTTGCATATGGATGATATGATTAAGATTCCGATTAAAACAATTAGGTCGTATAAAGCTATGTTTATCATAATTTTTCTGAAACCAATACCTTGATTTTTGAAAAAATAGCCTGTATCCCGATAAAACATAAAATATATGGCAATGGAAAATATCCAGCCTATAAGTTTGATGAATATGGCGAAGGAGTAAATGCCCGGCGTTCTAAAGCCATTTAGCATAAAAAAACCGGATGTTAGTAAACTAACCAGCACATTCCAGATGAAAATGGGTTTGTATACAGTTAAGGAATTTTTGAGCAAGCCAATCGACATGATTTAAAGATATAAAATCATAACGATAAACTTAGTTGTTTATAATAAAAAAAGATCGCTAGCGTGTAATCGTCATTTCGACCGTAGCGGAGAAATCTAATAAACAAAAAAAGACCAGCGTTAGCCGATCTTTTAATATCTGTGTAGATCTAAAATCTTATCCTAAATAAGATTTTAAGATTTTACTTCTTGAAGTATGACGTAAGCGTTGTAACGCTTTATCTTTAATCTGACGAACACGTTCGCGTGTTAAATTAAATTTCTCACCAATCTCTTCTAACGAGAGTGGATGGTTAGAACCTAAGCCAAAGAATAAAACAATAATTTCTCTTTCTCTTTCTGTTAAGGTCGATAATGATCGTTTAATTTCTTCTGATAACGATTCATTAATTAGTGAGCTATCCGTGTTTGGCTCATGGTTTTCCAATACATCTAATAATGTATTTTCTTCACCCTGAACAAAAGGAGCATCCATTGATACATGACGGCCAGAATTACTTAATGTATCAGAAATTTTATCAACCGTAGTTTCTAAAATATCCGCTAGTTCTTCCGGAGAAGGCTCACGTTCGTATTCCTGCTCTAATTTAGAGAAGGCCTTACTGATTTTACTTAACGATCCTACCTGGTTTAAAGGTAAACGTACAATCCGGCTCTGCTCGGCAATTGCCTGCAGAATTGATTGACGGATCCACCAAACGGCATAAGAAATGAATTTGAAACCTTTGGTCTCATCAAAACGTTTTGCCGCTTTAATTAAACCTAAGTTACCTTCGTTAATTAAATCTCCTAAAGTTAAACCTTGATTTTGATATTGTTTTGCAACAGATACAACGAAACGTAAGTTGGTTTTAGTCAATCGCTCTAATGCAGCCTGATCGCCCTCACGAATCTTCCTTGCTAAAATTACTTCCTCTTCTGCTGTTATTAAATCTACTTTACCGATTTCGTGTAGATACTTATCTAAGGATTGACTTTCACGGTTGGTAATAGATTGCGTTATCTTGAGTTGTCTCATTTATACGAATTGTGTGCTCTTTAATTATTGAGTGTGCAAAGTTACGAAATTGTATGGCATTCTGAAAGGATAAAATGCTGAAAATGTTGCCGTTTGCACAATTTTTTTACAGTATTACTTACTACAAAAATCATTCCAAATAAATTTCTGACATCATTTATGTTATTCAACCCGTTATAGCTGTTATTCGGATATTATTTATTGTAAATCAATAAATATATTTTGAATTGTAATAATTAATTATTTATGTTTGTGGTGTAAATAATTAAATAAATATGACGTTTCTCAAATTTCTGTTTATCAGGCTGAAAAATACAACTTCTGGTTTTGAGTGATTTTAGCGGCAGGAATTTTTGTCAGATTTTATGACTCAACATTGCTTTTTAATCTGACCAGAAATGAATACGTTATTCTTAAATAATACTGATATTAACTTTTAATGATATGAACACATTTACCACAACTTTAAGAACATCTGCAATTACCTTAATCGCATTCTGCATCATTTCTGTGGTTGCACATCTGGTTTTTGCCTGTGTAGATTATCATAGTGAAAAGCTTAGTTTTCTGGTAAAGAAGGCTTCAAATCCCCAAATCGAAAATATTCAGGATTTGAAGTTTGAAAGTAAACAGATTGGTGAGCTAACAATCAAGCCGACCATTATGCAGGCTATCATTTTGGAAAACGGTATTTATAAGGATGGTGGTGCCACCATGCTTTTTTACCTGATATCATGTTTTGTAATACTTAACATCACAAAGAAAAAGGAAATTACTTTGGAAAGTTTAACGGAAAAGAACATTGCAAAAGTGCTTTTAACAGGAAGTGCACTATTCTTTGCACTTAAATTTCTGAGCAGGATATTGCTTAACGAATCCGTTGAAGCCCTATCTATAGGGCAGTTTAAACATTATGACAATTTACAGGGCTTTTTCGGCAGTTCAGTGCTTGTCCTGATGATTTTTAATGCCGTATATAGCCTTATCGAGTATTCGAAACAGCTTAAACAAGAAAATGATTTAACCATATAAATAATGAATAAAATTTTAAAAGTTTTTAGATACGCCGGTTTAAGCCTGGTTTTTATAGCATTAGTATCTATTGTTGGGCATTTATTTTCGGCATACGACGATTATAAGGATGGGCTAATATCTGTTAATGTGGTGGAGAAAAATGTGAAAGCAGAACCAAAGATTGTTAACGGGGCAAAATTTACAAGTATGTATATGGGTACCTATCAATTTAAACCCACTTTTATGCAAGCTATCCTTTTATCAGATAATGCTGTTAGCGATATCGGTGCGGGTATTGTATTTTATTTAATTCTGGGCGTTACGATCTTAATTATTGCATACATTAGGCCAAATTCTATTGAAAAGTTAACTGAAAGTATATTATGGCAAATTGTATTTGCAGGAGGTATTTTGTTCCTGGTTTTAAAAGGTGCTGTATTTCTACTGGTTAATAAATACGTATTGCACTTAACCAATAATCAATTTGGTATCCCAAGCTTTCATCAGAAATCCATTAATTTCAGTATGCTATCATTGGTGGCTATACTCACCATCATTTATGAACTGCTTTCTTATTCGAGAAAGCTAAAAGAAGAAAACGATTTAACCATATAATATGAAAACGCAAAATCAAATTATGCTTATTAAACTCGGTTACGTAATTACGCTGATAACTGTATTTCTATTTTCACTTAAAGATTTGGCCCGTGGTTTTGAAGACGGTTATACTGACGGGGGAAATGGAGGTATTTTTGGTTTAGTACATGGTACACTTATTCTTACAATTTCTTTCTTTGGTTTAAGGGTATTGATTTATTTATACCGTTTTATCGATTCGGTACAGGTGGGCAATGTTTTTAGTGAAAAAAATACAAGTCGCCTAAAGCGGATGGGATGGTACTGTACTGCTATTCCGTTTTTGCTGTTTATTTTTAATGCAATGGATTATATGCATTCATCGGGCAATAATGAAAATTTAATATTTAAAACCATTCAAAATGTAGATTTCCAGATCTGGTTGTTGATTTTTGGCTTAACGCTTTTAACCATTGCCTTTGTATTTAAAAAAGGGATTGAGCTTAAACAGGAAAACGATTTAACCATTTAGGTTAACTGAAAAGATTTTAACTTTACCGATTCTATAATGCCCATAATAATCAACTTAGATGTAATGCTTGCGAGGCGAAAAATGTCACTTACCGAACTGAGTGAGCGGGTAGGGATTACGATGTCTAATTTATCGATATTAAAAACCGGTAAAGCCAAAGCCATCCGTTTAGAAACACTGGAGGCTATCTGTGCTGTTCTGGATTGCCAGCCTGGCGATATTTTAGAGTTTCGTGGAGCGTAATACTCAGATATTAGCCAATTAAAAATTGTTAAACTGATTTTGGCTTTCGCCAAGCTACGCAAGGGACGGGCTCATCAGGGCTCCGCTGCGCTTCGGTACCGATGAAGGATCGGTACCGGAGCCTTACAATCCTTAACGCAGACCTATCGTTTTAAAATACGCGCAAGTTTTAAGCCTGTGCATAATTTTTCAGCCAAGAAGATCAATCGCTGGTTAAATAAACCTGATAGAACGGAAATACTTTTTGCTGCAGGGCCTTCGACTCCGCTCAGACTGACAATCACAAAAAGATTGAAGGGATAGCAGGACTTCCGGAACAGAAGAGAACAGGACCTTGACTTTCAAAATAATTAAATCTTTATACAGTAGATTTCCACCGCCGAAGAAAATCGGCTTAGCAATGACGGATCAGAATAAAAAAAACCTTCCAGTTTTCACTGAAAGGTTTTAAATATGATATAAGCCTTAAATTATGCTTGTTCTGCCAATACTTTAGTTACCAAATCAGCAGCTTCTTTCAAAGCAATTGCCGAGTATACCTGTAAACCAGACTCATCAATTAATTTTTTCGCCTCTTCGGCATTTGTACCTTGTAAACGGCAGATAATTGGCACCGGAATGTTACCGATTTCTTTATAAGCATCGATTACACCTTGAGCAACACGGTCGCAACGTACAATACCACCAAAAATGTTGATTAAAATAGCTTTAACATTAGGATCTTTCAAAATGATGTTGAAAGCCGCTTTAACCGTTTGAGCATTTGCAGTTCCACCTACGTCTAAAAAGTTTGCAGGTTCACCACCGGCTAATTTAATGATATCCATGGTAGCCATTGCTAAACCAGCACCGTTAACCATACAACCTACGTTACCATCAAGGTTAACAAAGTTCAGGTTAGAAGCACTTGCTTCAACTTCCATTGGGTCTTCTTCTGTTACATCACGCATTGCTGCATAATCAGGGTGACGGAATAAAGCGTTTTCATCTAAATTAACTTTAGCATCAACTGCAATTACTTTATCATCAGAAGTTTTTAATACCGGATTGATTTCGAACATTGAAGAATCGGTAGCTTCGTAAGCTTTATATAAAGCAGTTACAAATTTAACCATTTCTTTATGTGCTGCTCCGCTAACACCCAGGTTAAAAGCTACTTTACGTGCCTGGAAACCTTGTAAGCCAACTTTAGGGTCAATTTCTTCTTTAAAGATTAAGTGTGGCGTGTGTTCTGCAACTTCTTCAATATCCATACCACCTTCAGTACTGTACATGATGATGTTACGGCCTTTTGCACGGTCTAACAAAACAGAAATATAGAATTCCTTAGTTTCGGAAGCACCTGGATAATAAACATCCTGAGCAACTAAAATTTTACTCACTAATTTACCTTCAGGACCGGTTTGAGGAGTAACCAATTGCATGCCAATAATATCGGTTGCACGTTGTTTAACTTCATCAAGGTTTTTGGCTAATTTAACACCTCCGCCTTTACCGCGACCACCAGCGTGGATTTGCGCTTTAATTACAACCCAGTCAGAATTGTAATCAATTTTCAGTTGCTTAGCAGCCTCAACAGCTTGCTCAGGAGTATCGGCAACGATTCCTTCTTGAACGTTAACACCGAAACTTTTTAATATTTGTTTACCCTGGTATTCGTGAATATTCATTTGCTACAAAATTTGCCCAAAGCTACAATTTCAAACCCTTTAAACAAATAGCATTTATCGATTTTTTCAGAAAATGAACGTTTTATGTTAATCGGGAATAAGCATGTTATAAACGCTTCCGTTATTTTGTTTAAACATTGTTTATCTCACTCGATTTTTTAAAATTAATGTGTGATTTGTGCTTGTTTTTATAATACTTTTTTAGCTAAGTTTTTAACTTCATCTTTAAACTTCTGATCGAAAACAGCTTTTATAATCCCCGTTTTTAAATTATAAATAAAATACTCAACCTCATCTTTCTCATTAAATTCTTTGTCGCCATTCACATCCTTTATTAAATCCATTAATATTAAGTCATGTTGATCATCAATTTCCCAGCTGCCCAGGTTGTAATTATTCGGAGATATCCTTGTAAAAGATTTCCCTTCCAGATTAGAAAGGTAAAGTTTGTGAGGATCTTTACTTGTTAGTTTTTGATCTCCATCATAGTCAGAATCTGTAATGTTATAATAAATAAACTGATCAGATAGGGTTGCCTGATGATTACTACCTTTTTCTGCATTGCCAATATTGAAAGAATTGATAATAATCCTTTCTTTTGTTAATAGTTCGCTTTTACCAGAAGTAATATTATAAAAGATGAAGTTCCAATGATTAGTATTTGCTTCTCTCTTATAGCTGTCGCTATCATCATTTCTATTTAATTTTAGAGGATACAGCAGGATATTTGTTTTGTTAACAATAATCGGCGAACCATATTGAACTTTAGGCTGATACTTAGTAACCGTGGTGCTGGTTTGATTTGTAGAAATGGTTTTACTTTCTTCATTACAAGCTGTAGCCAATATAATTATGCCAGATAAAGCTGTTGAGATTGTTTTTTTCATTGTCGTTAATTTGAATTACAGTTAACTAAAAATAGACTTTTTTATAATCTTTTTCATTTTCTGCTGAGACTTGTAATGGAAATCGATATTTATTAAAAATGTTAGCTTCCTGCAAACGGTGTTCCGAAGATGCCAACTGCCAATTCTGCCCAGATTAAAAACAGTGCCAGCAAAATAGCAACCAGTATGATTGTTCTTAAGGTGCCGGTTTTTAAATTTCTAATCACCAACTCAATGGCCAAACCTGTGCTCAGTAACAAAGTACCTGCGGTTGCAAAATCGGCAAAATTCCATTTTACCTCGTTGGTAAATTGCATCGCTATTAAAGGAATAGCCAATATTGTTGCTGTTATTGTTAAAATAACAATGATTCTTAATTTGCCTGAACTCAATGTTTCCTGAATTTTCATGATTTTATGTTTTAATATAAGATTAAATAATTAAGTTTTTATTTTCCCCCATACCATTTGCACCGGGGAAATCCAACCAGAGTTGGAGGTGTTGAGCGGTTAATTATATAAGACTTTGATTTATTTTCATTGTAGATTTACTAACTTCTTTATCTTCAAATAAAATATCCTTACCTGCCACTCTGGTCAGTTTGAACTTCATTTTTTGCATGTATCTGTTAAAATTTAATTTACCGGCCTTGAATAATTTTTTATGTGCAAACCAAACCATCAAACTGGTACAAATGAAGAAACAAGAATAGGCATGGTAAGCAATCCATTTCGAGAAAGCACTTTTTTGATTAAAAATGATATATAAACGTTCTCTTTGGAAAGTAATGTGAGCAGCTTCGTCAATTAAGATATCGGTGCAGATTTGTTTGAGCAAAGTGCAATTTGTGGCATCTTTTAGCGCTTGATAAAATATTTGTGCAGCGCTTTCTACGGTGATTACGGCGATTGTCCAAAGCTCCATGTTTGTGTTGAAATATCTTATTTTCCTGAAAAGTGTATCGCCCCAATCTTTTTTAACTCTTTTTTCTTTAATTAAATCAAGGTATTTACCTAAGTTGTTACCATGTTTTTGCTCTTCTTTAATAAAAAGTTTAACAGCCTCCAGGTATTCTTCATCATTGATGGTTTTTGCATATTTTTTTGAAGCATTGATTAAATGTTTTCCTTCTGATGTTTCGCCAAGCTGCCAGGCCTGTAGCGACTTTAGGATATTTTGTTTTTCTGAATCCGAAATTTCCGGCTTAAGTGTCCAATCAATCCTATTGATTTTGCTGTTAGTTAAGAAATGATTGGTCCAATATGCTGAGGTTTGTGTTTTCATGATATTAGTTAATTAGCTTATACTTCAGTCGATGTGTAGATAGAAAATTTTGTGAACAGTACGGTACAAAATGAACCAGGCTAATGCAATTAATGCCAAAGCCATGGCTATTATATTATATCTTGTATCCATTTTGCATTTATTTATTCAATCCAAAATATTCAGCGGTATTCCAGTCCTGTAAATTCCACGATAACCAGCTTGATTCTTTGTAACGCGCTTTGAAATAGCCGATCCGTTGGTCTAATTTCCTCATTAATGCTTCTTCTGGCTGGTCTACTTTGGCAACTTCCGAGTCGTTATTGGTAGAAGGATGAATCTTTGCCCTGTTTTTATCTAGAAAAGGGAGTGTTTTTTCTGATAAAGAGGTTAAATAATAAGGATCAATAGAAACAGCATCAACATGGTTTAGATTATATTTTACAATTAAAACATCCCAGTTGATGAGGGTAAAAGTCAGCAACAGCGCAAACCAGATATTTCCGTTTACCTTGAAAAGATAGAATATGGTTTTCTGTTTGGCCACCTTGAAATAAACCGTTGCCAAACCAATGATACAAAGGGTGGCAAATACCAGTACGCCAATCCGTTTATGGGTTAAACCATGAAATTCGATATAATAACCATCACGGATGTATACCGATATGATCAGGATAAAATTCTGAACCATCCAGGTATAGGCTAATAACCTTAATGTTTTGCTTTTGTGGTAAAAGTTTAAGTTTCCCCTGAAATAATACAGGATTACTGCCATAGCCATCACGATGCTAAAGATTAACGAATTGGTACCCTGATGCAACTCCCCCGAAAAATTGCCTGAAGGTTCATAGCCAAACCAAAGGGTGGTAATATCGATGGCATTTAACATCAGCAATAGCAGATTAAGCGCGGCAAACGAAATGATACCCACGATATACTCTGTTTTTAATGCCATTTTCCTTGTTAACAGGTTGCCAGTAAATGTTTGTACGATATGGTACCATATTGTTTTCTGACCTAAGCTTCTTCTGATCCGTACCAATTGTTCTTTACATTTCAGCTCTGCTTTTTCGAGGCTTTTATCAAAAAATGCCAGCAATAAACCGCTTGTTAAAACCAAGCCGAAACAGAAATGCATAATGCGTCCGATAGTTAAATCCTTGAAAAAGAAATGAAGCAGGTTATCGAAAAAATTACCAACATTGGTGAGCATTACTTCTGCATAATGGGCGAAAACGTTACTGGCTGCTGCGTATAAACAGGCAAATATGGTTACGATGACTACCGGGATAAAAATGTATTTAATCAGCGTAAACAGCGGTTTTAGCTTAAAATTACCAATACTTACCTTACTTAAATGTTGTATGGCATTAAAAGGAATCGTAAGAACCTGTAAAAGCGCTGCTACCAAAGCTGTAAAAACCGTCCTGATTTGTTGATTATGGGCAAAGCCGACAAACATCAATAAACTGATGTAATAGGTAGCCACTGATAAATCAGAATTATTAATAAGCACCAGCACTGCAGCCAGTAAGTGCGCCAGCCCATAAATTTTGAGTTTGGTGCTTTTTACTACATCTGGGTTGATAAAAGTAATGATCAACAGGTAAATGCTATAAATGACTAAATTAAGGGCTAATCGTTCTTTCCAAAACAAAAAGGTAAATAGCAGACCGCCCAACAAGGCGGAAAGTAGCAGGAGGTTTGATTTATTTTTCATTTTATAATTTTTTAGTTAATGTTAATTTGAAAACCGTACATGAATATTCTGAGGTATAAGAAAACGATTGGTATGTTTAAGAGCATGACTATTAAAGTGAAAAGTGCTTTCCATTGATAATCATTGTTAATAAATACCGAGATAATAATTGCAAACAGTATGATTAGATTAAGCAGGGCAGCTATCAATACATAAGAAAATCCAATATATATTGAAATGCTTTGTTGCATAATAATTAGCACTATTAATAATATTGTACCAAATAGAAAAGATGCCAGTGCACTTTTTAAACCAGTGCATATAATCAGGCGTTTTGTTTCTTTTTTCATTTTTAAAAGTGCTTTGCGTTTCAAAGTAAATAATCAAAAAAAATAGTTTATAGCTTTTTTATCATTTTTTCAAGTGCATCCAGGTGAGCCTTAAAAGCTTGTTTGCCTAAAGCGGTGATAGAGTAGGTGGTACTGGTTTTTCGGCCGATAAAACCCTTATGTACCTTAATAAATTCAGCCTGTTCTAAGGTATTCAGGTGCGAGGCCAGGTTACCATCTGTTAATTCGAGCATCTGTTTTAAGTCGTTAAAGCCAATTTCGTTGTTTACTACAAGCATAGACATTACGCCAAGCCTGATCCGGCTATCGAATATTTTATTTAAATCTGCTATCGGGTTTTTCATCCTTACTGACCTCTCTCATATTTAAAATACATTAAAAGACCATAAACAATATGTAATATACCAAAACCAAAAGCCCAGAAAATTAATCCGTAACCCACATAAAACATGCAAATCAAGCCAAGAATTACTTCGCAAAAACCCAGATAGCGGATGTCGCTATAGGTAAATTTGCTGGCATTAATGAGCGCTAAACCGTAAAAAATTAAACAGCTCGGTGCAATTATGCTATAAGTATTGGGGTGGTTTATTAATAAGGCAATTATGAACAAACCGCCAGCAGCTAAAGGAATAAATAGGTTAATCAGAAGTGATTTCGAAGTTTTATCCCATATTGGAAGGTTATTTCTCTGACTTTTTCTATAAGTGAACAAAACGCCACCAGCCAAAGCTATTATTAATACAAAAACACCCAGTTTAATCAGGTTAAACTCCAGATCCATCTCTCCATCAACACCATAGCCATAACCACGCTTATTTGTATACTTGTTAATTTCGTCGTTAGCAAAATAAGCACCGATTAAAGCAATAACACCGGCAAAAACACCTGATAGGCCACTTAATGAGATAAATCTAGACGACCGGTCCATCATTTGTCTGATATCTTTTAAGGCATTTAATTGTTCTTCCTGATTGCTCATTTTAAAAGTGCTTTGTTTTTCAAAGTTAAATAGATAATTGATATTTCCAAAATTATTTTATTCCTTTTGAGATGATTGCATAAATTTAGAGATTACACAGATTTTAAGGGTATAACTTTTCACGATTGGCCTTTCTGGTTTATCTTTAGTCTTTATGCTTTTACCTTTAGTCTTTAATGCTTTTACCTTAGTCTTTAATGCTTTTACCTTGCGTCTTTATGCTTTTACCTTTAGTCTTTAACCTTTTTTACTAAATTTGAACCATGCTAAAAGCCACTGGAATAAGAAAATCGTACGGAAATTTGCAAATTTTAAAAGGTGTAAATTTTGAAGTGCAAAAAGGGGAGATTGTGAGTATTATTGGGCCATCTGGCGCAGGGAAAAGTACTTTGTTGCATATTTTAGGCACATTGGATAAACCAGATGATGGTGCTGTAGAGTTAAAAGGCACCGTAATTAACAAACTCAGCGGCGACCTGTTAAGTACTTTCCGTAATCAGAATATTGGTTTTGTATTCCAGTTTCACCATTTGTTGCCTGAGTTTAGTGCGATTGAAAATATTTGCATTCCGGCATTTATTGCGAAAACGAATAAAAAGCAAGCCGAAACCAGGGCTTTGGAGCTTTTAGATTTGTTTGGATTGAAAGACAGGGCGCAGCATAAACCCAATCAGTTATCAGGTGGCGAGCAGCAGCGCGTAGCCATAGCAAGAGCACTGATCAACAATCCATCCATCATACTGGCAGATGAACCCTCAGGTAACCTGGATTCAGAAAATGCAGCCGGATTACATCAGTTGTTTGTAACCCTGCGCGATAATTTCCACCAAACTTTTGTAATTGTTACCCATAACGAACACCTGGCAAAAACCAGCGACAGGGTAGTGAGTATGAAAGACGGTTTAATCGTATAAAAGCTAAGATTAAAGGCTTACACGATTTGAGGAAATAGAAAAATACATTCAATCATTCACTAATTTATTCATTCAATAATTATATCTTGAAAATACTCATTACAGGCGGAAACAATGCTAAAGCTTTAAAACTAATGAAGGCATTCCCCAGCCATTTTGTTTTACTCGCCGATTATGGCGATGTGCCGGGTATCATTACAGAAAAATATGCCTTTTCATCATTAGGCTTATTAAATAAAGATAGCATAGCACATATTTTACTCAATTTTTGCATTACAGAAGCGATAGATTGCATCATCCCTTTGCATGATTATGAAATTGAACCACTGGCTAAATCTGCCGTACTTTTTGGAGAATATGGTATTCAGGTTTTACTACCCGATGCTGATATAATTACTAATTATATCAACAAAGAAAAAGCTATTTTCCGGCATTTCGCTGTATTTATCCATGGTGATCATATTTTTTCGAGTGAAGAAAATGCAGACATGAAAAAACTTTCTCCTTCATTTAATGGTGTATTTGGCTATAATAATACGGATGACCTAAAACTTTTCACTATTTAATATGGATGCATATCAATACGTTAAAGATAAACAGCTCATTATTTTTGAATTGGACGATGTACTTTTTCCAGAGAAAGATTATCTGCTACAGGTTTATTATCTGTTTGCCCAGTTTATAGAATATACGGAACAAAAAAATGCGCAGCCCATCATCAGCTTTATGCAAACTGAATATGAGAAAGCCGGATCAGCAGAACTTTTCGAAAAAACGGCAAAACAATTTGGGATTGATGAAAAATACAAACATAATTTCGATCTTTTGCATCAAAATGCCCGTTTACCTTTAAAGCTATTGTTGTATAAGAACATGCTCGATTTTATGCAGGAATTGGTTGTAGACCGCAAGCTGATTGTTATTGTAACAGCCGGAAATCCGGAACAGCAACTCAATAAAATCAAACAAACCGAGTGGAATGGTTTGGAACAATACCTCACCGTTTATTTTACCGAAGAACTGAATCTGCCTAAATCAGAAATTTTTCAGAACATACTAAACAACAATAATTTACCGGCTAACAAAGCGTTAGTTGTTGGTGCAAATAATTTTGATGAGCAACAATCTAAATTAATTAATTTGCCGTATATTGTGTCACTAGAAATTTACAAATAGAGTATGTTAAAAAAGTTTAATGCACAAAATATTTTTTTGTGTTTTTTGATGGTGGCTGTATGTTTTACTTTTTCTTGTAAAAAAAGCAGTTCTAACCCTGATGAGAATGGCGTTGTTGAAACAAATTTTTTGCAAACCAAAACTACAGATCGTTCATTGCTGACAAAAGATTCGATCTTTTTGTATGCTAAACAAACTTATTACTGGAATATTGGCATGCCAGGTTACGATACTTTTAATCCGCGCAAGTATGCCAGTAGTCAGCAGGTGGTTACGGCCATAAGGGCTTTATCAAGTAACGGTGGTAAGGATAAATACTCTTTTTTAGATGATGGTACTGTGGCTGGAGAATTAGGTGGTGTTGGTGGTGATTTTGGTTTTTCGGTGTTTTTTGCCGGAACAAACGATTTAAGGGTTAAGTATGTTTACGCCAATTCTCCTGCAGCTAACCAAGCTTTAAAAAGAGGTTACCAGATTACCAAAATTAATGGTAATAGTGATAATATCAATACCAGTGATGCCGGTTTAGACTATGTAGTAAATGCCATATTCGGTTCGAATGCAACAGTTACCATGACGATCGTTAAGCCTGATAAAACGGTTCAGGATGTAACCATCAGCAAAGCGAGTTATAACATCAATCCTATCCTCTATACCAACACGTATGCTGTAGGTTCTAAAAAAGTAGGTTATATTGTGTTTAATAGTTTTACCACTAATTCAACAAAGTTACTGGATGATGCATTTACGCAATTTGCAAACAATGGTGTT
Source organism: Pedobacter miscanthi (assembly GCF_032678605.1). Classification (GTDB taxonomy): domain Bacteria; phylum Bacteroidota; class Bacteroidia; order Sphingobacteriales; family Sphingobacteriaceae; genus Pedobacter; species Pedobacter miscanthi_A. The sequence goes on along the minus strand of NZ_JAVTSU010000016.1, from coordinate 22,359 downwards.
ACCGAATTGATTGTGGATTTACGCTATAATGGGGGTGGTTCTGTACAAACATCAGAGAATTTCACCAACTTAATTGCTCCTTCCTCTCAAAATGGTAAAGTAATGTACACCACATACTGGACTAAAACCATGCAGGATCAGATGGCTACCATTCTTCAGAATCAGAAGTTTTATGCTCCTGGCAGAGATGGCAAGCCCGAAATTTTTTCTTATTTTGATTATTCATATAAACCAACCATTGCGGCCGGAAACCAGGAGGTTTTTGCTAAACGAGGCACACTTAATGGTTTAAAAAGGGTATATTTTATTGTAACAAGCGGTACAGCCTCGGCAAGTGAACTATTGATTAATAATTTAAAGCCGGTTATAGATGTTAAATTGGTTGGTAAAAAAACTTATGGAAAACCGGTTGGGTTTTTCTCTATCCGTATTGATAAAAGCGATTTATATATTCCCCAGTTTGAAACCAGAAACCAGTTAAACCAAGGAGGGTATTTTGATGGTATGACCGTTGATAAAGATGTGGCCGATGATGTAACCAGAGATTTTGGCGACCCTGCGGAAAAAATGCTGGCTGAAGCTTTATATTATACTGCTAATGGTAATTTCACTTCTTTAATTAAAAACAATACAATTAGCAGTACCTCACCTTTATCGAAAAACCAATTTGATGATGTTTCTGCTAAAATGGATCATGAATTTAAAGGAATGGTTGAAACACGAAAGCTGAAATTTAAGTAGTTACAGGTATTAATACATAAAAGGCCAGTTTTGTAGTTCGAAACCGGCCTTTTTTAATGTATTAATTTACAATAAATGAATAAATAAGAGTTGCATTTTTTATAAAAAATTGATAAGCTTGTTTAACATTAATCGTTAAAGAGACACCATGCCAATAGAAATTATAGAAAAGGAACACATTAGTTATTTAAACATCATTAATGCAAAAGAAGACCATACCATTGAATTAAAAACAAAGCTTGATGAAGCACAGCGGCTTGGGAACGAATTTAAATCGAAAGCTGTTATTACATTTAATACCACCATTGGCCCCAAACGGGTTGATACCACCGTTTGGTCTGTTACTGAAAAATACATACAACTTAAAAATAACATTCATATTCCACTGAAAAGTTTAATTGATATTGATTTTTAAGCTTGCTTTAAGGAAATAAATCATCCCGCATTTATTTAACCTTACAAAACATGAGCACGCTGCACAAAATTGCCTTAACCTTTATTAAATCTATTGGCCCCATAACAGCCAAAAACCTGCTTGCTTATTGTGGAAATGCCGAAAATATATTTTCGGCATCAAAAAAACAACTTCTGCAAATTCCGGGCATTGGCGAGAAAACAATTGAGGCTATACGGGCTACTAATGCCTTAACAAGGGCGCAACAAGAATTGGATTTTGTGGAAAAACACGGAATCGAGGTATTGTTTTTTTCGGATGAAAAATACCCCAAACGTTTAAAAAACTGTTTCGATGCACCAATTTTACTCTATGCAAAAGGAACAGCAGATTTAAACCATAAGCGCATCATTAGCATTGTGGGTACAAGAAATGCAACTGCCTACGGGAAAAATCTCTGTAAAGAATTATGCGAAATTTTAGCCCCTTATGATGTGCTTGTGGTGAGTGGCCTTGCTTATGGGATCGATGTAACTGCCCATAAAGAATGTTTAGCCAACAATATTTCTACTGTAGGGGTACTTGGGCATGGATTAGATCGTTTGTATCCAAAAATCCATAAAACCACCGCTCAAAACATGGTATTAAATGGAGCTTTACTTACTGAATTTCCAATCCTCACAAACCCCGACAGACAAAATTTTCCACAAAGAAATAGGATTATTGCAGGCATTGCCGACGCCACTATTGTGGTAGAAGCTTCAATAAAAGGTGGCGCGTTAATCACCGCCGAAATTGCCAATTCTTATAATAAAGATGTGTATGCTTTTCCCGGCAGAACAAATGATGTTTTTTCGGAAGGCTGTAATTTTCTGATCAAAACCAATCGGGCAGGGCTAATCAACAATGCACACGATCTGATTTATTATTTAGGATGGGATGATGAAGTACAGGAAAAGAAAAAAGCATCTCAAACTACTTTACGCTTAAGTCTTACGCCTAACGAAGAAAAAGTGGTAGAAGCTTTACAAAATGGCCAGCTTTCTATCGATGAGCTTTGCATTCAGTTAAATATCCAGCAGAGTAAACTATCTATTGTAATCCTCACATTAGAAATGCAGGCAATCATTGTTTCCTTGCCGGGTAAGATTTATAAGTTGGTATAATTGAGCTAAATATTAGATTTTATTACATTGTTATTGATATTTTTTGGTAACTATATAATAACGGGTACTTATTTTATCCATGAGTTTACGCTTAGCTAGGCCAAAGCGCTGTACCCACGTTCTACTTAAGTCCGGCCTAATAAATTTTCAACCGGTGTTTTTTGTTTTTTCACTTGTTCCTGTTTTTTTAATTGTGTTGAAGCTAGCTCTGCTGTCTTTTTGACAGCAAAAAGAAAGGCCAATCGGCAGCGGCGGACCTGTACCGATTTTCCATCGGTAGCCGAGGCAAGGATGTGCAGTAGGAAAAAAATAATCCATACCGATACGACATTCGCATTGATGTTTACATTATTAGATTAAAACTTGCAATGGCGAACCCATTATCCGAAATTGCATTTCGCCCAATAATCAATCTATAATGCCCATCATAATTATAGATTATGCAATTAAATTCTATTAAATTTTAATTTTCGAAATTTTGTTTCAAATAAAATATAGTTTATAAAATACTTAATGCCTTTGCTTAATTTTGCAGGATGTGGTACAATAATATTTTAGAAACGATTGGCAATACGCCTTTGGTAAAATTGAATACGATTACAAAAGGTGTTCCGGGAACAATCCTGGCGAAAATAGAGACTACTAATCCAGGTAACTCGATTAAAGACCGTATGGCGGTTAAAATGATCGAAGATGCCGAGAAAAGCGGTAAGTTAAAACCAGGAGGAACAATTATTGAAGGAACCTCAGGAAATACAGGCATGGGACTGGCTATGGCCGCCATAATTAAAGGCTATAAATGTATTTTCACCACTACTGATAAACAATCAAAAGAAAAAGTTGATGCCCTGCGTGCATTTGGTGCTGAAGTAATTGTTTGTCCTACAAATGTTGAGCCTGAAGATCCACGTTCTTATTATTCAGTTTCATCGCGTTTAGAGCGTGAAGTGCCGAATTCATGGAAGCCTAACCAATACGATAATTTAGCCAATTCGCAGGCACATTACGAGCAAACTGGTCCGGAAATTTGGGAGCAGACTGAAGGTAAAATTACACATTTAGTGGTTGGCGTGGGTACAGGTGGAACCATTTCTGGAACTGGAAAATACTTAAAAGAAAAAAATCCGAACATTAAGGTTTGGGGAATTGATACGTATGGATCTGTTTTTAAAAAATATAAGGAAACAGGCATATTCGATAAGGATGAAATTTATCCATATATCACCGAAGGTATAGGGGAAGATTTTCTTCCTGCAAACGTAAATTTTGATGTAATTGATCTATTCGAAAAGGTTACAGACAAAGATGCTGCTTTAATGACGCGTGATATTGCCCGCAAAGAAGGTATTTTTGTAGGTAATTCAGCTGGTGCTGCATTAGGGGGCTTAATTCAGTTAAAGGATAAATTAAAGCCAGAAGATGTAGTAGTGGTAATTTTCCATGATCATGGTAGCCGTTACATGGGCAAAATGTATAACGAAGATTGGTTACGTGAACGTGGGTTTTTGCAGGATGAAAAATTAACAGCTAAATCTATTCTTGCTAAAAAAGAAAACACAGAGATTGTAACTTTGGATGCCGAAAAATCAGTGCTTGAGGCGATAAATACCATTAAATCGATGAATATTTCTCAAATTCCGGTTACACAACAAGGTATGATTGTTGGTAAAATTGCGGAAAGTGATATTTTAAGTGCATTATTGGAAAATCCGGGACTAAAATCTGCGCCAATTTCAGAAATTATGACAGCTACTTTCCCATTTGTTGATTTAAACACATCAATTGATAAAATTTCATCATTGATCAATAAAGAAAACTCAGCAGTATTAGTTGAAGATGAAACCGGCAAGATTGAAATTATTACGCAATACGATATTATTAATGCGATATCGGGGTAGAATGATGTAAAATGTGAGATGGAGTAGATTGATCGTCATTTCGAGCGTAGCCGAGAAATCTATTCACTAAATATGGTTTAAAGATCTCTCCATTTCGCCGCGCTTCAGTCGAGATGACGAAAAATCATAAAAAATGCCCAAGTAAAATTTTACCTGGGCATTTTTGCTATATGCTATTTAGATTTAAGCCTTAGTCTTTCTGCTTTAAGCTTAATGGCTCGGTGCATCGGCATTTACACGCTTAATCTGCGCACCTAATGCACGTAAACGGGTATCAATGTCCTGGTAGCCGCGCTCAATCTGTTCGATGTTGTAAATGGTCGATTTACCTTCTGCAGATAATGCGGCGATTAATAATGAAACTCCAGCGCGGATATCAGGAGAAGTCATGCTGATGCCACGTAATTTATATTTTTTATCAATTCCATTAACCGTTGCACGGTGCGGATCGCAAAGGATAATCTGAGCACCCATATCAATTAATTTATCCACGAAAAATAAGCGGCTTTCGAACATTTTTTGGTGAATTAAAACGTTTCCTTTCGCTTGTGTAGCCACAACCAGTACGATACTCAATAAATCAGGGGTAAAACCTGGCCATGGAGAATCGGCAATGGTTAAAATTGATCCATCAATAAAAGTATCAATTTCATAGTGTTTTTGTGATGGAACGTAAATGTCATCACCACGGCGCTCTAGTTTAATTCCAAGTTTTCTGAAAACTTCCGGAATTACACCAAGCTCATCATAACAAACATTTTTGATGGTAATTTCAGATTCCGTCATTGCAGCCATACCAATGAAAGAACCAATTTCAATCATATCCGGCAACATTCTGTGCTCGGTTCCGCCTAAAACGCTAACGCCTTCGATGGTTAATAAATTAGAACCAATGCCCGATATTTTTGCACCCATACGGTTAAGCATTTTACAAAGCTGTTGTAAATATGGTTCGCAGGCTGCGTTATAAATGGTGGTGGTACCTTTAGCCAAAACAGCTGCCATTACAATGTTTGCTGTTCCCGTTACCGAAGCTTCATCTAACAAAATGTAAGCGCCTTGTAAATTGGTTGCATCTACATTAAAGAAAGCTTTTTTGCTGTCATAAACAAATTTTGCACCTAATTTCTCGAAGCCGATAAAGTGAGTATCCAATCTTCTGCGGCCGATTTTATCACCTCCCGGTTTAGGAATTGCTGCTTTACCAAAACGTGCCAACAATGGACCAACAATCATAATCGAACCACGTAAGCCGCCACCTTTAGCTTTAAAAGTATCAGACTCGAAAAAGTTTAAATCGATATTTTTGGCTTCGAAGGTATAAGTGTCTTTGTTGATGCGCTCAACAGTAACCCCTAAATCGCTCAATAATTCGATTAGTTTGTTTACATCTTTAATATCGGGGATATTGCTGATGGTTACTTTTTCTTTGGTAAGCAATACTGCTGATAAAATCTGTAAAGCCTCATTTTTGGCACCTTGTGGGGTAATCTCGCCTTTTAATTTAATTCCGCCTGTTATTTCAAATGCGTTCATATATTTTTTAATTTAGTATCGGGTATCAAGCATTAGCCTGGATAACGGTGTTTTAACCTCCCACCTTATGCCTTTTACCCTTAACCTTTAATATTTAGGTTTATTGTTGTTGTTTGGCCTGCGATTGTTGTTGTTATTATTATTCTGACGGTTTTTACCGTTGTTGTTATTGTTATTGCTTCTGCCGCGGTTGTTATTGTTATTATTGTTTTGCCGCGGATTTGGAGCCCTGAATTCAACCTTTGCCAGGTTAACACCTTCATCAAGCGATAATAATCCGCCAGAAAGGTATTTTAAATCCTTAATAATGGTATCGTCACTCACATTATCCTTATTCCAGGTTACATAGGCCATTTTCATGAAATTTGCAATGCTTTGCACCATTGCTTTTTTAATTTCAGTGTCTTCTTCACGCATGGCCTTTTCAATCAGGTTCTCAACAGTTTTACCATAATGTTTATAGGTAATGCGTTGTTGAGGGTAGGCCAGCGGCTCAGGTTTGATATAAGCATTCTCAATTAAAGGCTTAGGATATGGACTATCCACATCGATCTGGTAACCCGAGATAATGTGCAGGTGATCCCAAAGCTTATGCTTAAAATCGGCAACATCACGCAAATGTGGTTGCAAAAATCCCATCAGGTCGATTACCGCCTGGGCATATTTATTACGTTCTTCTATGGTTGGTAATTCGCAGATATACTTCACCATGTTTTGTACGTTACGGCCATATTCAGATAAAATTAAATGGCTACGCGTAGTATTATAATCAAAATTCATGTTCAGATAAATTAATGGAAAAAATTATCTGGCGATACGAATTATGAAATAACCAGAGGAGTTTAGGTTATGAATTCACCGAAATGTCTATTGCCAGATTTTCGTTTTTATATATTCAAAGTTAGTAAAAATATTTGATTAGCGGTTTTTTATGTTAAAGGTGAAATGAGTACTGTTTTTTGGAAATGTTTGTCAGTAGTTCCTGGATTTTCTAGTCCCGCTGTACCTTCTGCCGAAGCTGGTTAGCGCCGATTTATCGGTAAAGCATCGGCATTCGTCCCATCGGGTTTATTTAACAGCAGTTTGTGCTTATCGGGGAAACCTTTCCAGTGCCAGTTTCCGTGTTAACCTGTGCATCCGTGGCCAACTTTAGTTAAATCTCGTCACTATTCTTCGGATAATCAAAAAAGACCAGTTCGCCGGTGCCTTTGCTTACCATTTGCCACGAATCAAAAGGGAAGGAAATTAACACCATGCCTGCTGTTGGGATATTGTAAATGCCAGCATCGCATAATTCGTTCGCAAAATCGGTAAAACCGGGGTTGTGGCCAAACATTACCACTTTATCGGCCGAATCATTTAAACCATTAACAACTTTAAGTAAAGTAGAGGTATTGGCTTCATAAATTGATTCTTCAAACCGAATCTGACCGATATTGTAAGCTTCGGCAAAATATTTTGCGGTAGATTTTGCCCTTTTTGCAGGGCTACTTACGATCTGATCAATTTTAAAGCCACGGTTAATGAGTCTTTCAGCCATTTCCGGTGCATTTTCCTTTCCGCGTTTGTTTAGCGGGCGGTCGAAATCTTTTAAATCTAAATTTCCCCAATCTGATTTCCCGTGACGGATTAAAAGTAATTGTTTAGCCATGTAGTTTCCCTTTAATTTTATTTACAATTGTTTCAGGTTTAATTAAGTCTATACAACTTTCAACACCACAAAGGCAGGGTTTGTTTCCGTAAATAGAATTTGGTCTCGAAGGATGGTCAATCTGTATGCAATCGCTTTCCAGTTGCCCGTAACCTAAAAAGCCGGCATATGGATGTGTTGGGCCCCATACTGAAACAACGGGGATTCCCATCAAAGAAGCCATGTGCATGCCTGAAGAATCCATACTCAACATTAAATCGAGGTTGGAGATGATGGCTAACTCTTCCGTCAGGTTAAAATTACCGATTAAATTTTGGGTGTTTACATATTTTTTACCCCATTGCTCAGCAATCGTTTGTTCGGTTTTACCACCTCCAAAGATGAAAATTTCGTAGCCTAAATTACTTAGTGAGGCAATTACTTCTTCCATTTTTTCTAAGGAATACACTTTGTAAACATGTTGTGCAAAAGGGGAGATACCTATCTTTTTTGTGGTTTTATTGATAAATAAATTTTGTGCCTGCCCGGGGATAGCCTGAGGCGATTTATTTATTTTATGACTGAGTTTAAGCTCAAAACCTAAATTACGGAAAACATCCGCATAACGTTCAACGGTTTTTCTAATCGGTTTGAAAACTTTATTGTTGGTGCGTGTTAAAGCTTTTTTCTCTGCCCTGCCTTTATCAATCCTCTTGATTTTTATACCTGCTAACCGAAAGAAGGTAGAAATAGCCCTGCTTCTCAGATTATCATGTAAATCGGCTATCACATCTGGTTTGTAACTGCGGAGTTCCTGATAAAGTTTATATAGTCCATCTATCCCTTTGTGGGTACTTTTAGGCTGGATAGGGTGGAAGATGAGATTGGGGATATGATCGAAAAATGGTTTGAAGGCTGGCCGGCTCACCATAATCAGTTCTGTTAATGGATTTTGATCAGAAAACTCACGTAAAACGGATGCTACCATGGCTACATCGCCCATGGCCGAAAAGCGTAAAACGATGATTTTTTGGGTTGATGACATGAATTTTCAAGTAGTTCGTCATTGCGAGGCACGAAGCAATCTTAAAGCTATAGGTGTAAATAGCGAAAGTAGTAGGATTGCTGCGTGCCTTATAATGACGATTTGAACTGTTATGCTTTATTATACAATACGGGGTTTAAACTCGGGTCGTTGTACATTTTCATTTGTTTGTACACCTTCATGTATTTTTTGCCCGCCTCAATATCTGCCAATAATTCATCAATACTGGTTGATAAATCATTACGCTGTGATAAAAGTACATTTAATTTCGTCTGGCATTGTGCGCGGTGCTCAGCTGATGCACTTTCGCGTTCAGCTTCTTCCTGCATGTGGTAAATTTTTAATGCAAGGATAGAAAGCCTGTCGATAGCCCATGCCGGACTTTCGGTATTGACTTTTGCATCCGGCAGAGGCGAAATTCCCAAATAAAGGTTTAAGAAATGACCATCAATAAACTCTACCATATCGGTACGTACCTGGTTTTGTGCATCAATGCGTCTTTTCCAGCTCAAACCTTCAACAGGATCAATCTGTGGGTTACGCACTACATCCTCCATGTGCCATTGAGCAGTATCAATCCAGTTTTTAACATAAAAAAGATGCTCTAAACTTTCAGCATCATATGGGTTTTCAACCGGATGGTCAATATCATCAAACTCATGGTAGTCTGTAATAACCTGATTAAATATGCGGTTGGCAATTTCACTTATCATGGGGCAAAGATATTAAAAGATTTCTTATAGGATGATTACACAGATTAGTGGATTACACGGATTAAATTAGTTTAAATTTTTCCATTGATTATTCGTCATAGTATGGAGGCTCTATTTCCTCTTCAGAAGGCAGCCAATCATTGTTAATTTTTTCGATTAAACTTTGAATGTTGTTTTTTACTCCTTTTTTGGTGAAATCTATACAAATAACTGTGTTTATATCATTTTCCTCATTTTGTGCAGCAAATGCAGCGAACCAAAACTCCTCACTGAAATTTTTATTCGCCGCTGTAATCGGAGCTTGGTCATAGTCGAATGGTATCTGGGTTATGTTTTCTTGTTCAATAGCGTTTTCTACTATTTTTAGATCAAATGATAATTCAACAGTATCCGAAAGTTGGCCCGTACTACAAATATAAGCTACTTGATTTTCAAGAGATTTTTCAATAACTAATTCTACAAAGTCTATGTCTTCATCATCCGAAATAGTAAAAGCAACCCAATTACCTATAGGCAATTTTTTAAACCACTCAGAATCTCTTCTTACGTTTGTATAAAGAATTCTTCTGTTATTGATTACGCCAAACTGCTGCATGCTGTTATTTTTAGATTAGTAATTAACCTATTGCCCTCTTACTTTCAAAATATTCCGTAATCTCTTCCAAAGAGAAAGCATTTAAACATTTATCGGCACTTAAACCACCTTTGCGGGCCACTAAAATGCCGTAATGCATATCATGGAAACCTTCTGTTCTGTGTGCATCAGGATTTACAGAAAGCAATACGCCTTTTTCTAAAGCGTAACGGTGCCAGCGCCAATCCAAATCCAAACGTAAAGGGTTGGCATTAATTTCGATTACGACTTTGTTTGCCGCACAGGCATCGATGATTTTTTTATAATCTATCGGATATCCGGCCCTGCTTAACAATAAACGACCTGTAGGATGTCCCAATATGGTTGTATACGGGTTTTCGATCGCTTTTAATAAACGTGCGGTGGCTTTGACTTCGTCCATGCGTAAATTGCTGTGTACAGAAGCCACCACAAAATCAAATGTTTTTAAGATATCATCCGAATAATCCAATGAGCCATCGCTTAAAATATCACTTTCAATACCTTTAAAGATTTTAAAAGGAGCCAGTTTTTTATTCAGTTCATCAATTTCCTGGTGTTGACCGAAGACACGCTGCTCATTTAATCCTTTTGCATAAACAGCGGTTTTAGAGTGGTCGCATATCCCTAAGTACTGAAGGTTTAGGTTTTCTTTACAATAAACGGCCATCTGCTCTAAAGTATGCACCCCATCGCTCCAGGTAGAGTGGTTGTGCAAACTGCCTTTTAAATCTTCATATTGGATTAAGGTTGGCAGTTTGTTGGCTTTTGCCAATTCAATTTCATCGAAATCCTCACGAAGTTCAGGTGCGATAAAAGCCAATCCTGCCTTGTTGTAAATATCTTCCTCACTGGTGAAAACGCCTTCGCCAGCTAATATCAGCACTTTTTCTACATGTTCGGTATTTCCGGTGAGTTTAAACCACTGTAAGTGAAAATCAGCTTTTTCAATGGCATGGATTTTTATTCTGAAACCTGCTTCCGTAGTACAGATGAAAAAATTTTCAGCCCCGATGAGCGAAAGTTGTTCGAAAGTTGGTAAATTTTGTTTAAGCGCATCAATATTTTCGGTGCCAATCACAATTTCCAATTCATCGATAATCTCACATGCACGGCGGTATTGACCAGCGAAACCTAAAATTGCATTGCCATCAAAATTTGCCGTCCATGCCGAAAGTTGCGTAAACAAGGTTTTGGCAAAACCTTCTATTTGTGCATATAAAAACCTGCCATTTGCGGCCAGCTTAAATTCGATGGCATTTTTAATTTCTTCCTGCGTTTTTAAACCAAAACCTTTTGCCTCGATTAAGCGGTTTTCGTTACAGGCATAATACAATTCACCAATGCTTTCTATTCCGAGGCTCCGCCAGATGATAAAAATCTTTTTCGGTCCGATGCCTTTTATGGCCAGCATTTCTACCACACCTTCGGGTGTTCTCTCCAGAATTTCGTTAAGTTCTTTTAATTCTCCTGTTTGCAGGAGTTCTACAATTTTGGAAGCCAGACCTTTACCAATGCCTTCGATTTTATCTAACTCATCTAAAGGTTTATCTTTTAATGCAAAAGGCAATTTATCTACTTTAAAATAGGCGTTTGCAACGGATTTTATTTTAAAAGGATTTTCTTCATGCAGCTCCATAAGCTGCGATAAAAGGCGTAAAGTGCGGGCGATGGTCTTATTTTCCATAAGGGGTAAAATTAGGAAATAAAGCCTCAAATCTTCAGGGCGCTGATCAATTTATAAACACAATTTTATTAAAATGTTGTTTTACACTCATGAAATCTACAAAATTTGTCCTTTTAGGATTAGGCATAAGTTTGGCGGCCTGTCAATCTTCCAATAAAACTGATGAGCATACAACTGATTCAGTTACCCAGGTATCTACCCCTGCACAGGTTGCAGATGAACGGTTTTTGGTTGTTGCAGGTCATTCCGTTGGCGAAATTTCACTTGGAGAAGATATGGAACAGGTAGGCAAAAAATTAGGCAAGGCAGATGCCGGTGATGCTGCAATGGGTAAAGCCTGGGGAATTTGGTACAGCAACGATTCAACTGCTAAACACCGTAACGAAATTGCGGTTTATTCTTCTTATCGCGATACCAGTATGCGGATTAAAGATGTAAAACAAATCAGGGTTACTTCGAATAAGTTTAAAACAAAGGATGGTTTGGCTACAGGAAATACATTGGAAGCTACCAGACTGAAATTTCCTGAGATCGAAAAACTTTCGGCTTATTTAAATGAAAATAAAGATACTGTTACCGTTTACGATGCCAAAAAAGATGGAATTGGCTTCGAATTTTTAAAAGGGAAAAGTATTTCCTTAACCGTTCATCAGGTAAATATTCCGGTTAATGCCACTTATTTGACGCTGCATCCGGAGTGGAAGTTAATTGAATGATGGAAGAGGTAAGATGGAAAATGGATGTTGATATTTCCATTTTCCATCACCCATTTTCCATCTTACATTATTTAATCACTGCTTCAAACGGCATTCTTGCTTGGATACCAGAACTCGCAATTACCTTTTTCATTTGCTGGTAAAGCATGTAATTGTCGCCAAGTTCCTGTTTAGTATAATAGGTTTTAATTTTGTCTGTACCTTCATCCATTAACGATTTCCATGGATCAATTACATCCGGGTATTCTACCACTTTATATTTCTTTAGTTTTGCTTTTTTAGCGGCTGCTTTAATGGCATCGTTAAAACTTCCGATCCTGTCGGCTAAACCAATCTGAACCGCATCTGTACCGATCCACACGTGGCCCCCTCCAATACTGTCGATATATGCCTTACTTTTCTTTCTGCCATCAGCAACTCTACTTACAAAACCACTGTAGATTCTGTTTAATTCGTTCTGAATGATAAATCTCTCACCTGATGTCATTGGGCGGTTGGTAGCCATAATATCGGCATATTTACCCGTTTTAACGCCATCAAATGTAATACCCAGTTTGTTGGTCATTAAATTTTGAAAGTTAGGGATAATGCCAAATACACCAATAGAACCTGTAATGGTATTGGGTTGAACAAAAATACTATCAGCAGCACAGCCAATGTAGTAACCGCCTGATGCAGCTACATCACCAAAGGATGCAATAACTGGTTTTTCTTTTTTAGTTAATACAATTTCCCTCCAGATCACATCCGAAGCCAAAGCACTGCCACCTGGTGAGTTTACACGTAAAACAACTGCTTTAATATCGTCGTCTAAACGGGCTTTTCTGATTGCTCTTGAAATACGTTCAGAACCAATCTGATTATCAGAGCCTTCACCACCACTAATTTCGCCATTGGCATAAATAATTGCTACTTTATCTTTTCCTTCGCCGGTATCAGTATTATTTTTGGCATAATCATTAATGCTAACCGAACGGATATTTTCGCCCCTGGTTCTGCCTGATAACCCTTTTAATTCTTCTAAAATCTGATCTTTATATTTCAGGGCATCAATCATTTTAAAATTTAAGGCATCCTGTGGTTGTTGCACACTGTAATTATCAGCAATGTTGTTGAGACTATCTTTCTGGATATTTCTGCTTAAGGCAATATCGCTTAAAAATGTGCTATAAAGGCCGCCAACGTATGCAGTAACCTGTTTGCGGTTATAATCGCTCATTTTATCTAAAATAAATGGCTCAACGGCGCTTTTGTAGTTTCCAACCCGAATGACCTGCATTTCTACACCAACTTTTTCTAAAGTTCCTTTAAAGAAGGTTAATTCGGAACTGAAACCTTTAAATTCTAAGGCACCTTCTGGATTTAAATATACTTTATCAGCTACCGAAGCTAAATAATATGCACCCTGGGTGTAAACTTCGCTATAAGCGATAATTTTTTTATGCGATTTTTTAAAATCGATTAAAGCATTTCTAACCTCACGCAGGGTAGCAAAACCCGCATTCGGACTGCTTACATTTAAATAGATACACTTGATGTTATCATCAGTTTTGGCCTTTTGTACCGCTTTAATAAAATCGTTTAAACCGATGCCATCTTTTTCTTCACCACCAACAATTGGCAGGTTTCCGAAAGGGTTTTTTGGGGTACGCTCAGTAATGGCCTGGTCTAAATTTAAAAAAAGTACCGAATTGTTAGATACCACAACTGTTTTATCGCTATCAATAGATGATATAGCACCTACAACAATTACGAAGCAGATGATAAATATAATTACCATCGATAAGAAAAAGCCCAACATGGAGGCAAATAAATACTTAAAGAATTCTCTCATTTAAATGTTTTAATTTTGTGCTGTAAAGATATAAAAATACATGATGCTTAATAAAGCTTTAGATTACGGCACGGCTTATTTGTTACTGGGTGGAAATTTAGGTGATAGAGAAGGAAATTTAAAGAAGGCCATCGAACTGTTGAACGAAAAAATCGGCAAGGTAACATTGGTTTCATCATTGTACGAAACGGCTGCCTGGGGTAAAACCGACCAGCCTGCTTTTTTAAACCAGGCGGTGGTTTTGCAAACGCAGTTAAGCGCATTGGAAGTTTTAAATCGGGCACTGGATATTGAACACGAACTGGGCAGGATACGAAAAGATAAATGGGGAGAACGGTTGATCGACATCGATCTTATCCTTTTTAACGAGGAGGTCATCAATATTCCCAATAAGCTTCAAATACCCCATCCGCACATGCAAAATCGAAAATTTGTGATGGAACCTTTGGCTGAAATTGCTCCAAATGTGATGCATCCGGTATTGGGGGAAACGATGTTAAGCATCAGCAGAAATATGGAAGACCGGCTTGAGGTTAAAAAAATTGGTTAAAATTTGATGGCATGATAAATAACAAGGGTAAAGCAATTGATTTTTCCTATCTGATCGAAATGGTAGGCGATGATCCTGCGTTTTTAATAGAATTTTTTGAAACGTTTACAGAACACGCCCCGATTTATTTGGCAGAGATGGAAAACGCTTTGGCTAATCAGAATTGGAATGAAGTGGCCAATTGTGCACATAAAATTAAACCTACCTTTAGTTACATTGGCCGGAATGATGTAAAAGAACTTGTTCGCGCCATTGAAGATAATGCCAGGGACCAAACTGCAGGAGAAAAAATAAAATCAGATGTGGAAAAGCTAAAATTATTGTGCGCTGACATTTTTCAGCAGCTTGAAGTGGAGAAAATAAAACTTATTTCTCAGCTTTAGGAAGGTTTGTTATATTTTTTTGTATGCCGCAGATTTCGCAGAAAAAGAACACAGGTTTAGATGATTCTATTTCATCGGTTTGTATCCTCACGAACTGAAAGTTAAATATGTTTGCTGGCCGTTGCCCCCCTAAAATGTAATATCGACAACGCAATATATAACACCAGAACAAAAGGGATAGCGGCAAATTTCAAAAAGGCAATTAAAATGGCCGATAAAATGAGGAAAATAAATTTGATTTTATTTTTTGCCCAGCTTAAATCACTGAATTTTAAAGAGAATATTTTTATTTCGCTCACCAGCAAAAAACTGGTAATGGCCGTTATTGCGATTAATAAAATACTGGAACCAATTACCTCAGGATAATCGGCTGCAATAAAAGGCAATGAACAGATAAACAGGGTATTCATTGGCGTATTTAAACCGATAAAATCTTCCGTTTGCCTTTCGTCATTATTAAATTTAGCCAATCTAAGTGCAGAAAAAATAGTGATGATAAAACCTAAATAGGGTAGGTATTCTGATGAATAATCGCTTGCTTTTAAAAGGTGAAACATGATTACCCCAGGCAGTAATCCAAAACTCACCATATCAGCCAGAGAATCAAGGTCTTTCCCTATGGCCGATTTAACATTTAATAAACGGGCAACCATCCCATCAAAAAAATCAAAAATTCCGGAGAAAATAACAAAATAAGCTGCGGTTTCTAAGTTGCCTTTAAATGCAAAAACGATTCCGATACAACCAGAAAAAAGGTTTGCACAGGTAATCGCATTAGGGAGATGCCTTTTCATATCATGTAAGATGGAAGATGTGAAATGGTAAATGGAATACATACCTCATCCATTTACCATCTTACATTTTACCTTTTTCTAGCTGTTCATCGAAATTAAGAACTCTTCGTTACTTTTTGTTCCTTTTATTTGTGATTGAACAAATTCCATCGCTTCCTGACTGTTCATATCAGCAAGGTGGTTACGTAAAATCCATACACGTTGCAAAATATCCCTATCAAGCAATAAATCATCTCTACGGGTACTTGAAGCAGTAATATCGATAGCTGGGAAAATACGTTTGTTAGATAGTTTACGATCTAATTGAAGTTCCATGTTACCCGTTCCTTTAAATTCTTCGAAAATTACTTCGTCCATTTTAGAACCTGTATCGGTTAATGCCGTAGCTAAAATGGTTAATGAACCACCATTTTCAATGTTACGTGCAGCACCAAAGAAACGTTTTGGTTTGTGTAATGCATTTGCATCAACACCACCCGATAATATTTTACCCGATGCCGGAGCTGTTGTATTGTATGCCCTTGCTAAACGCGTAATCGAATCCAATAGAATTACCACATCGTGTCCGCTTTCTACCAAACGTTTTGCTTTTTCTAAAACAATATTGGCAATTTTTACGTGACGCTCTGCTGGCTCATCAAAAGTAGAGGCAATTACCTCGGCCCTTACACTACGTGCCATATCGGTAACCTCTTCCGGGCGTTCATCAATCAACAAGATGATTAAATAAACTTCTGGATGGTTTTTGGCAATGGCGTTGGCAACCTCTTTCAATAAATTGGTTTTACCCGTTTTTGGTTGCGCTACAATTAAACCACGCTGTCCTTTACCAATTGGTGTAAATAAATCCATAATACGGGTAGAGTAGTTACTGTTATCCGTAAATAAATTTAATTTTTCGGTAGGGAAAAGTGGTGTTAAATAATCAAATGGAACACGGTCGCGAACCTCAGCAGGAATTCTGCCGTTAATGGTTTCTACACGAACCAATGGGAAATATTTTTCACCTTCTTTTGGTGGGCGGATACTGCCTTTAACCGTATCACCGGTTTTTAAACCAAAAAGTTTTATCTGAGACTGAGATACATAAATATCATCAGGAGAAGTTAAGTAGTTGTAATCTGCAGAGCGCAAGAAACCGTAACCATCAGGCATAATTTCTAAAACACCCTCGTTTGTAATTACGTTATCGAAATCTAAGTTAGAATAACTGTTTTCGTTTTTGTGGTGGTTACCACCGCCTGGTTGTTTCTGCTGGCGGTTTTCGTCACGTTGTGGTTTTTCCTGTTTTTCTTTTGGCTCTTGTTTTTGTTTCGGAGCTACCGGAAGCACTTCTGCACTTTCTTCAATCAAAGCTGAAATCGGTTTTACGCTTTCTTCAGTTTCAACAATTCTGTCTGGCTGTCTTTCTGGTTGTTGATGATGCTGAGGCTCGTCAAATAAAGTTACCGAATCTCTCCTTCTTTCAATAGGGGCAGCCGGTTCATCTTTACTTAACCTGGCTCTTTTTTTAACCGGTTTTTCAGTAGTAACAGCCTTTTCAACTGCAACTGGCTTATCGGCAACCACAGTAGAAGCAGCGGCGGCCGCTGCTGCAGCAACTTTTGTTATTTTGGCCGCTTTTGTTTTTGGGGCAGGAGCAGCTGCAATAGGTTCTGCTTCGCTATAAGGATCTGCACCGGCCTTAGCAGCATTTATAATTTCCTGTTGGTGTAAAAGTACTTCAACAAGGTCGATTTTTCTTAGAGAGTCGGCACCTTCAATGCCATAGCTTTTTGCTAGCTCACGTAATTCTGTTGTGAGCTTATCATTTAATTCTGTTTTACTAAACATTCTAAATATATATGTTTCAAGAAATTTTTCATTTGTTTATAACGGATGTTTTCTGTTATAAATCTACACAGGCCTAAAAAAATATTTGTGTTAGCATAAGCCCGGCAGTTTCATTGTGTATAAGTTCTTAAGGCTATAAAACATTAATTGAGTTCATTGTGGAAAATGCTCAAATTGTTTCATAATTGTTTACAAGCTGAATAAAAAGCAAATTTTGCTTTTAAAAAAGGATAACAAAAAACAAGTCTTGATAAATTTTTCTGGGATATTCAGATAAACGGTTGAGAAATTATGTTGCAATTGTATGTATTTGAAACGTAATCTGCAAGCAAAAGTTTAAAATGTTTATAAAAATAATTTCATTCGGGATTATTTTATCGCTCAAAAAGCTTAAAAATCTTCATATTTGCATCAAATAAGCCCATATATGACAAAGCAACAACTTTTTGAGCAGATACAAAAAAAACGTTCATTTTTATGTGTCGGATTGGATTCTTCGTTAGATAAAATCCCAAAACACCTGTTAAAATATGAAAATCCGATTTTGGAATTCAACAAACAGATTATTGATGCCACTAAAGATCTTTGTGTAGCTTATAAACCTAACACTGCTTTTTATGAGTGTTACGGTAAAAAAGGATGGGAAACCTTGATCGAAACCTGGAAGTATATCCCGAAAGATGTTTTTTCTATTGCCGATGCCAAACGTGGCGATATTGGCAATACTTCTGCCATGTATGCTGAAACATTTTTTAATGCAGCCTCATCCGAAATGAGTTTCGATTCGGTTACGGTGGCACCTTATATGGGAAGCGATTCGGTAACCCCTTTCCTGACTTTTAAAGATAAATGGGTTATTCTGCTGGCTTTAACCTCTAACAGTGGACATGCTGATTTTCAATTGCAGGAAATTGGTGAGGATAAACTTTTCGAAAAAGTGCTTAAAACATCACAAGGGTGGGCAACCGACGAGCAGATGATGTACGTGGTAGGTGCAACCCGTGGATCAGCTTTTGGCGATGTACGTAAATTAGCGCCAAATCATTTTCTTTTGGTGCCCGGCGTTGGTGCACAGGGGGGCGATTTGAATGAAGTATGTAAATATGGTTTAAACTCACAATGTGGGTTATTAATCAACTCTTCAAGAGGAATTATTTATGCCGGTCAGGGAGAAGATTTTGCTGAAAAGGCCAGAGAAGAAGCGTTGAAACTGCAACAAGAAATGGAGCAGATTCTGATTAATGCAGCGTTGGTTTAGCTTCATTTAGTTTTTGACCACGAAGACCCGAAGAATAGGTGTTTATTGAATAGATTGTGATGAAAAATAATTATTTTTAGGTATCAAGATTAAAGCTATGGATGATTCGGCCGTTAAAATAACGTTTGAAAGGTTAACGGAGCTGGTAAAGGGATTAACGGCAGAAGAAAAACAGCGCCTGATCAATATCTTAAAGGAAGAAAATCAATTTATTGTTCAGGAAACTGAAGTAGCCTATTTAAAAAAGTGATCAGATTTCATTCGAAGAAAAATGGGAACAAAGTATCTCAGCGAAAGAATTTGAGAAATTAGCTCATAAAAATATACACCAATTACCTTGGAAGTAGTTGTAAATTTTCATCCTTCTGTTCTCCTGTATTTTAATCAGCTTATTAATGATTTATTTTATCAGGGATATTTTCATATAAAGAAAGCGCCTTAAATTAGGTGTCAAAAGTAATTTACAACGTATAAAATACGATCCACAATAAAAAACATTATCCTTGCCAAAATACACTTTTAAAATTTGGGAAATATTACATTCATTTTAATATGAATCAGAATACAACCTGGTATTTTGTATTTGAAAAAAGTGGCGATAAGTATCTGATAAACTATGTTTTTAATAATTATGCTACAGAAGTGAAAGATTTAAACTACAATTATTAAGAATATTTGTTATCTTCAGGAATGGATTTTCCGGAAGATTTTCTTCATTATGTGTGGCAGTTCAGGTCGTTTGATTATAGCGGGCTGCAAACTGTTGCTGGAGAAAGTTTGAAAATCATTAATCCGGGATTGCTCAATAAAAACGCCGGACCGGATTTTTTTCATTCCAAAATTGAAATAGGTGAGACCACCTGGGCAGGTAATGTAGAAATCCACCTTAAATCATCCGATTGGTTAAAGCATAACCATCAAAAAGATCCGGCTTACGAAAACGTGATTTTGCACGTGGTTTACGAACACGACGTCGAAATTAAAAGGATGGACAATACGGTTTTGCCGGTATTGGAATTAAAAAAACGCATTTCTGCAGAGCTGATCAAAAAATACGAAAAGCTTTTTCTTAACCTTACTGATTTTCCATGCATTTCTCAGATAGGGACCGTTGATCAGCTAATTGTAGATTCTTTTTTATCCAGAACCTTAATTGAGCGTTTCGAACAGAAAACACAAGCTGTTACCGAAACCTTAAACGAACTGAACGGGAATTGGGATGAAACTTTTTACCGTTTCCTGTCCCGTAATTTTGGTTTTAAAATTAATGCACTGCCTTTCGAACTGCTGGCAAAGGCGGTTCCTCAACATATTTATTCGAAACATAAAAATAATCCTCATCAAATTGAAGCACTGGTTTTTGGTGCGGCAGGATTTTTAAATGGTCAATTTGAAGAAGAATATCCTAAAAAGCTAAAAGCCGAATTCGAGTTTCTCCAGAAGAAATATCACATCAAGCCAGTTGAACTTTCGGTTTGGAAATTTATGCGGATGCGGCCACAGAATTTTCCAACCATCCGTTTGGCACAGTTTGCCGCATTAATTGTAAAGGCCAATCATCTTTTTTCGAAGGTAATGGAAATTAAAGAGATCCCCCGGTTACGGGCTTTGTTCGAAGATCTGCCCGTTAACGATTATTGGAAAACACATTATCATTTTAAAAAAGAAACAGCCAGTGTAAATATACAGATCGGCAAAACTTCTGTAGATAATATGTTGTTAAATACCGTTGCTTTGTTCTTATTTGCCTATGGGAAATATACGGCTGCGCAATTTTATACCAGTAGGGCAATAAAGTTATTGGAAAGTTTGCCGGCAGAGCAAAATGCAATTATTGATAAGTTTACAGGCGCAGGAGTTAAAATCGAACATGCATTTGCCTCTCAGGGGATTTTACAGTTAAAAAAGCAGTATTGTGATGAGAAAAAATGCCTATCTTGTGGTATTGGAATTAAAATTCTAAAATAAGCATCATCAGATTAATTTTTTCAATGCCAAACTTTCTAACCTATAATCCGTTTTAACCAATATGGAATTTCCACACGAGCTAAAAGAACTTTATCCTGATCAGATTATCGAAGTTAGGGGTAATGCAGATGCCTTAACCGTTATATTGAAGAAAGAAGCCGATATTCATAAATTTAAAGCCGAACTGGTTAATAAATTTTCCGGTTTGGAAGAACAACAAATCCTTTTTATCAAACATGAGGATAAACAGGATTTTGAAAAACTCATTCTCCAGTAAATAAAAAGTTCAGGATGTATTAATGCTGATTTAACCGATTATTTTACTAAATTAGGGTTTGAAAATAGAATCGTAAACCGGTTAGCAATAAATGATCTAATATGATCGTTATTAGGGTTTTTAAATAAGCTTGAAATGTTTCAGAGAATTATAACTTATTTTGAGCAGCAGAGTTTTGGTGTCTCCACTTATTTAGCTAACAAGTTAAACATGAGTACGGCAAAAGTCCGTCTGTTTTTTATCTATTCCTCGTTTTTAGCAGTGGGTTTCCCAATTTTATTCTATTTTTTGGCCGCAGTAGTGCTTGATATCAGAACCTATATGAAAAGAATGCGGTTGAGGATATGGGAATAGGTAAAATGGTTGATGGATAATGGGTTGATAAATCTAGACTCAGGACTAAAGACTTCAGACTCAACTCTAATCATCGTCTCTTAAAATCTCGGCAATTTCGTTAAAACCTTTTTCTGCGGCTAAATCTGCTGGTAATTTTCCACCTTCCATACGTAAAGATACTTCAGCACCGTGTTCTAAAAGTAAAATAATCATTTCTATATTTCCCAATTGTGCTGCGGTATGTAGTGGCGCCAATCCTGCTTTTTGGCAAACATTAGGATAGGCTCCAGCCTCCAGTAGGCTTTTTGTAATATTAAAATTGTTGGCGGCAACAGCCGAGTGGATCGGGAATACGTTAAAGCCATTTTTCGAGGCCAGGTTAACATCAGCACCTTTTAAAATCAGAAAGCGGGTTAAATCTTCGTGACCGAAATAGCAGGCCAGGCCAAGAGGTGTAAAACCATCTTCAGAAAATTCGTTAATGCGCTCGGGATTTTGAAAAATTAATAAGGTAGCAGCATCAAATTTACCTGCAGCACAAGCTTCAAAAAGGGTTAGATGATCAACAAATTCTGCGATTAAATCGGCTATTTCCTGCTTTTTATAATAACAGGCCAATAATAATGGCGAAATATGATGTGAAGTATCAACATTAGCCAGTTTTGGATTTTCTACCAAAATTTGTTTTACCAATTGTAAATTTCCTGCCTCAATTTGTTCTTCGAGCTGCGCTATACCCATAATATTATTTAAAAATCGACTTAAATTACCAAAAATTAAGAAATTGTAAACTTTTTTGCCTAAATATATATAGTGTGAAGCAATCTACCAAGACCTTGCAGGTTTTTTAAACCTATAAGGTTTAGATCGTTAATTTTTAAACCTAAGAAAGAAAGGCCCAGATAAAATAAACCTGATAGAACGAAAAGCCCGGAGCGAGGTACGAGTGAGGACTTGTAGGGATAAGCAGGACTTTCATAACCTAAA
>NZ_JAVTSU010000015.1:0-155109 GCF_032678605.1 Pedobacter miscanthi | reverse complement strand
ATTTTGATTCGATCTTAGGCATGGGAGCGCCAGACGTATTAAGATCGAACCATTGGATTCAATTAAATTTCTTTCCATTATAACATTGATTCACAACAATGTGTAACAAGGTACTATGTTATGCATTATAGTATAAATATTTACTATGAAAAAATGCTTTTTTATATTTAGAGCTATAATGCTTTGTTTAATTTCTATCCCGTGCTGGTCACAAACAGAAAAATTGCTTACAGACAATCCCCTCAGAAACAAATTAGACAGGGCTATCCAAGTAGCTGCAGCAGATTATATGGATAATCCAGGCACGGTTGGTCTTTCAATCGCTATTTATCAAGATGGACGCAGTTCAATCTACAACTATGGTGAATCAAAAAAAGGGACAGGTCAATTAATTAAAGCAAATCAATTATTTAATTTAGGTTCTGTGGCCAAGACATTTATTGGAATTATGCTTGCACAAGCTGTAATAGATAAAAGAGCAAACTTGCAAGACGACATCCGTAAATATCTTCCAGGAAAGTATCCTAATTTGCAATACCGAGGTCGCCCCGTAAGGTTGATTAATATAGCCAATCATACATCTGGTTTACCGAAGTCATCCAGAAATTTTCCGGCAAAAATTATGGATAGTGTAAAGAATATAAGTCTTCCTCAACAGCTTGATTTCTTTGCGAAGTATAATCAAGATACTTTAATGAAGGATATGCATAAATTCAAGCTTGACACCTTGCCCGGCACCAAGTACGAATATAACGGCAACGCCATGACAATTCTTATTCTTTTACTTGAACGCATATATCATCAACCATATGAGCTGTTAGTGACAAATTACCTTAAAAATCACCTTGGTCTTTACGATACAAGAACGAAAATTCCTGTCAACCAGTTAAACCGTTTTATTCAGGGATATAAAGATGCATCACGTCCTGTACAATGGTATGATCTCACAAATAAAAAAACGGATGAGATTAATACTAACCTTTTTTATCCTGGAGGGCCAAGTATGAATTCAACCATGGCAGATATGCTTAAATATGTAATAGCTAATGTTGAAGAAACCGACCCTGCTATAAAATTATCACACAAGGAAACTTATCACCAAATAGACAGTACGGGTGTAGGCTTAAGTTGGATGATTGGAAATAATGATGGAAAACGCTTTCTTTACCATAGTGGCCGAACAGGTATTGGATTTAGCACACTTTGTGTTGCATATCCCAAAGACAAAGTGGGGATCATGATACTTGTTAATGATAACCTTAGTCAAGAGAATATATCCATTTTAAGCGACAAGATTAAAGTTGCCCTAATGGAATGATGACTTATTCTGATTAACCCCTCATTATTTGGTAATCAACTGTGCCTGAAAACATTAGGGTTATATTCTTTATATGGCTTCCTGAAACGTATTTTTTATGAGTGATTATCATAAACTCATTCCATTATTCAAATCAGAAATTTATTTTTTGATAAGGAGTTTTTGATCATTTGCGATGTACAAAAACAAAGGATTAAATTTAATCCGCAAATCTTAATCAGAAATCTAAGCTATAAGCGTTCCCTTATCCTGTCGATGTATTTCTGGCGATAAAAATTATCTTTTATTGACGGTAATAGTGCATCAGATGTGATTGGGTTTTGATCAAACTGGTTAGTCAGATCGTTTAATTCATCGGCCAAATCTTTTTCTATGCTTTCAATATCTCGTTTTACCTGTGCTAATTTTTCGGTATCGGGTTCGAATTCCAGATCCATCAGTGCTTCGTTAATGTCCATCATTTCCATCAAAAACAACTGTGATAACTGATACCCTTCATCTGTTTCTATTACCCCTTTTAATTCCAGCACGTATTTTAAGCGCTTTTTAGCA
Source organism: Pedobacter miscanthi (assembly GCF_032678605.1). Taxonomy (GTDB): domain Bacteria; phylum Bacteroidota; class Bacteroidia; order Sphingobacteriales; family Sphingobacteriaceae; genus Pedobacter; species Pedobacter miscanthi_A. The sequence goes on along the minus strand of NZ_JAVTSU010000015.1, from coordinate 153,239 downwards.
TTGGTTAGTGTTTGGTATGCCTTATTGTTCAAAGTTGACAGATCGAGCATCTCTTGCTGCTTCTCTTCACGCTCATTGGCATAAAAATCAGGGTGAAACTGTTTGCTCAGAGCATAAAACTTTGCTTTTACCGCCTGCTGATCAGGTTTAAATTGTATAGGTAGTTTGTAAAATTCGAAATAATTGGGCTGTTGGGTTGCTTCGCTCATGAGGATATTAAATTAAAAAGCCGCAGATGTTTAGCTTGAATACTCAAACCTGCACATCTGCGGCAATTATATAAATTTGGTTTTACTTACCGAAGGATTTTAAAATATCATTACCAAAAGCAAACACCATTAAACAAATCAGGATTACAAAACCCACAATTTGGGCCTTTTCCAGCACTTTTTCGCTCACAGGCTTCCGTTGTACCATCTCGATCAAAAGAAACACGACGTGGCCTCCATCTAAGCCCGGAATAGGCAATAAATTCATGAAAGCCAAAGCCATTGAGATCAATCCGGTTAAAGTCCAGAATTTAACCCAATCAAAGGTACTTCCATACACTTTTGCAATACCAATCGGACTGCTGATGTTACGTGCACTTAGCTTACCGGTAATCATTTTACCAATACCTTTTGCATTATCTACAAAAGTGCTCCAGGCCATGCTTGCACCAACCGGAAACGATTCGATAAAGCCAAAATCCACATGTGCAGTTTCAGGTGTACTCAGGTTAGGGATAATGCCAATTGTACCTTCTTTACTTACTTTAAGATCGAAAGTAATTTCTTTTCCCTTGCGTAAAGCATTGATGGTAACTGGTTTTAATTTATTTTTAGAAACCTCTTCTTTAAACTGATCGAAAAAGGTAATGGCTTTACCATTAACAGCTAAAATGCTATCACCCGGTTTTATACCCGCAGCATAGGCCGGATACACCGGTTGCTCAAATTTACGGCCAAACAATTTGTCAAAAAACGAAGGTTTATCGGCCTTTTCATCAGGTGCACTTACTTTATTTACGCTTTGCATCTTGTAACGCGGAGAGATAAAATTCTCTTTGTCGTTTTTTGAAATTTTATTCAAAATGGTATCAGGAACTGAGATATAAAGGGTTTTATTGTCTCTTAATATGGTTAACTGTGCGCCATCAAATAAAACTTTACTTGATATGGCATCTTCAAAACGGATCAGCTTATTGCCATTGATGGCTAAAATTTTGTCGCCATTCTGCAGACCGATTTCTTTACCGATTGTTCCAACCGAAATACCATCGTTTAATTTACTGTTAACGGTATAATTCTGGCCGATGTTAAAAGTTAACATCCAAAAGATAAAAATACCGACAATTACATTTACGATAATTCCCCCAAGCATGACAATTAAACGCTGCCAGGCGGGTTTAGAACGAAATTCCCATGGTTGCGCAGGTAATGCCATCTGTTCAGTATCCATACTCTCATCAATCATCCCCGCAATTTTAACATAACCACCCAATGGCAGCCATCCTATTCCATATTCAACATCGCCTTTTTTGAAACTAAAAAGTTTGAAACCCCAGGCATCAAAAAATAAATAAAACTTTTCTACTTTAATACCAAATGCCCTTGCTGCCAAGAAATGCCCTAATTCGTGTAATATTACCAATAAAGACAATCCGAGCAGCAGCTGCCCCGCCATAATCAATCCATTCATATTCTCTTATAAAATTTTTATGTTAGATGTTAAACTATACTTTTTGTTACTAATTCGCCGGCTAAGATACGGCTATGTTTGTCAGTTTCTAAATAATCGTTCAATTGTGGTTTTTCAATAAAACTGATCTCTTCCATACATTGCTCAATTACTTCGCTCATTTGTAAAAAACCGATTTTATCTTTCAAAAATGCCTCTACAACAACTTCATTCGCGGCATTTAAAATACAGGGCATATTCCCTCCTTTTCTTAATGAAGTAAATGCCAGGCCTAAATTCCTGAATGTTTCCATGTCTGCCTTTTGAAAGCTAAAAGTTGGATATTCCAAGAAGTTAAAACGTTTAAAATTGTTTTTTAGCCTGTCGGGATAATTTAATGCGTACTGAATGGGTAATTTCATATCCGGAACACCCATTTGCGCTTTCATAGAACCATCGGTAAATTGTACCAGCGAATGTACAATAGATTGGGGGTGCACAATTACATCAATCTGATCCACATCAAGATTAAACAACCATTTGGCTTCAATCACCTCCAAACCTTTGTTCATTAAAGAAGCAGAATCGATGGTAATTTTCGCACCCATTACCCAATTAGGGTGTTTTAAGGCCTGTTCTTTTTTTACCGTTATAAGGAAATCTTTTGTTTTGCCCAAAAATGGCCCGCCAGAAGCCGTTAAATAAATCTTTTCGATTTCATTTTGCTCCTCACCTACCAAACACTGGAATATGGCCGAATGCTCCGAATCTACAGGTAAAATCTTTACCTGATGTTCTGCTGCCAATTGGGTAATCAGTTCGCCTGCAACCACCAGGGTTTCTTTATTTGCCAAAGCAATGTTTTTACCTGCTTTTATAGCGGCAATGGTAGGTTTTAACCCTACTGATCCCATTAATGCGGTAAGCACTACATCGCTTTCGCTATAAGAAGCAACTTCTGATAAAGCGGCTTCGCCTGCCAAAACTTTTATATTAAGGCCTGCTAAAGCATTTTTAACTTCGCTGTATTTGCTTTCATCACAGATCACCACAACAGCTGGTTTAAATTCCCGTGCTTGTTGAATCAAGAGTTCTGAATTCTTCAGTGCAGATAATACCGCTACTTTAAAAACCGTAGGATGATCCCTAACAACTTCAAGCGCTTGCGTACCTACACTCCCGGTAGAACCTAATATGGTTATTTTCTTCAAATCTTTTAATATCATGAATGCTCAAATTTAATTAAGCATTTTATTTGTTCATTTTATTTTTCACTCGTTTTGTCATTCTGAACGCAGTGAAGAATCCCTAACCAAAGAAAAACTAAATACTCGCCATGGTTCGTGTCTCCACGAACCTTTATTCGCATTTCGTTTCGTAAAGACACGAACCGAGGCTATAGATTTCTCGACTGCGTTGCACTCCGCTCGAAATGACGATCCTTCAATTAAACAATATACCGCTCCAACCCATCCGCCAGTTTCCTGTCGTTACTTAATCGTGGCACTTTATTCTGTCCGCCCAATTTCCCTTCACTTTTCATATAATTTACGAAGGCATCTTTTTGCAAAGTACGTATTATTAACGGTTGCAGGATGTTGCCCTCAATCAGGTCAAAGTAATAAATATTTTTCTTTTGCAAGGCTTCATCCACCTTTTTACTAAAAACGGCTAAATCTTTTGGTGCAGCTGAAAACTCTATAAACCACTCGTGGTAAGGCAGTTGTCCAGCTTCCGGATTAACCTGGGGCGCCACTGTAAATTCTGTAATTTCGACCTTTTCTTTGTTGGCCACGGTTAAAATGGCCTGTTCTACTTCTTCTCCGATTACATGTTCGCCAAAGGCCGAAATAAAATGTTTAATCCGCCCGGTTACCACGATTTTATAAGGATTTTTAGATACAAATTTGATGGTATCGCCAATACTATAACCCCATAAACCCGCATTGGTATTTAAAATCAGGGCATAATTGGTATCCAATTCTACTTCACCAAGCGATAACCGCGTTGGATTATCATTATAATATTCATCAGCTGGAATAAATTCGTAAAAAATTCCTGCATCAGCCAGGAGTAAAAGTCCTTTATCTTTTTGCGAGTCCTGGTAAGCAATAAAACCTTCCGAAGCCGGATAGGTTTCTATTGCATCGATTTTTTTGCCAATACTTTGTTCAATTTTTGCCCGGTAAGGTTCGAAATTTACACCACCATAAATAAACAGGCCAAAATTCCTGAATATTTCTGCAATTTTCTTTCCCCCCGATTTTTCGGAAAGTTTATCAAAATACATCTGTACCCAGGGTGGGATACCCGAAATCAATGTCATGTTTTCATTAATGGTTTCCCCAACAATAGCATCAACTTTCTGCTCCCAATCTTCGATAATATTGGTTTCATAAGAAGGCAAGCGGTTCTTTTGAAGGTACGCCGGAACATGATGCGCCACAATACCCGATAAACGCCCCACGTTAATTCCATGTTTTACACTTAAAACCGGACTCCCCTGCAGAAAAATCATTTTTCCGTTTACAAAATCAGCTTTGCCTGTTTCGTTAATATACGTTAAAATAGCATTACGGGCAGCTTTTATATGCTCAGGCATCGATTCTTTCGATAGCGGAATATATTTTACGCCTGAAGTGGTGCCTGATGTTTTGGCAAAATAAAGTGGTTTACCTTTCCAAAGTACATCGGCTTCACCTGCTACTACTCGATCTACATAAGGTTTTAATCCTTCGTAATCCTGAACGGGAACATGTTTTTTAAAATCAGCATAGGTTTTGATGTCGTCAAAATGATGGTCTTTCCCGAACGCGGTATGTCTGGCTTGATCAATAAGCTTTTTCAGGATGTTATGCTGAGCATTTACGGCATTATTTTTCCATTTGTTAATCTGCCAAACTGCAAATGCCGCAAAGGGTTTACTTAACGCTGCTTTAAGCCCCCAACCCCCTGAAGGGGACTTTTCCTTTCTACCGTTCTTTTCTTTTTCCATAAATTTTAATCTGATTTTTAACTCCCCTTCAGGGGCGGGAGGTTAAACTATATTATGTAAAATATCCGGATGTTCGTCGCCTTTATATTCGCTCGAAATTTTACGGTAAGCAACTGTTAAGGCCACGCTTGAAAGTGGAACAATAATAAATGAGCTTAAAATATTAACAATGAAAGCAACTAATGGCCATTGCAGGTAGTTTAGCAACAGATAAATTAAGTATCCCCCTCCTAAAACAACCAAAAGCAATAAAATTTTAGTAAAATTTCCTTTGGTAGTAGCCAAACTTAATTTGATAGAATCGAACGGAGTTGCGCCTTTATCGATGATAAAAAACGGGAAGAAAGAAATCCTTAACCAGGTAATAAAAATAGCAATAATACCTACTGATATGGCTACGTTTTTAACAATGGATACGTTGATTCCTGTGTAAATAAAAGGAAAGGCAACCAAAATCACCACCAGATAAACACCCAGAATACAACCAACAAAATAAAGCGTGGCCACTAAAAACCGGATAATCTGTTGTCTGGTTGGCAGGGTATCTACAATTTTAACATCACTTTCTTCATCATCCATTAAATGAAAAATATATTTAAAGAGCGAAAGGTTGATGGTAAAATAAAGCAGTACGAAAATAATTACCATGATAACACTCAGGGCTTTACTTACATCTTTAATAAAAAAGGCCATTAAACTTGATGCACTTGCCGTGATAAACATCAGAAAGCATAGCGTAGCAATCGAAAAATAGTGTTTCTTGGTAATGCTCCAGGCTTTTTGCATTACATCATTAACGGCGAACGTACTTTCTTTTAGATAATTTATCATTGTTGTTTGAATACCACACGTTTAAATAAATCCTGTATAAATCCTAAACCATAAGCGGTTAATTGGATAAACGAAGATATAATGCTCAAAAATGCAACTTTTAAAGATTTATTTACAGACCATGAATGAAAAAATATCAACATAAAGTAAATCAATAAGAAGAAGTTACAAACATATGCCAATGGAGGATATATAAAGTTACACAAAATGGTGAAACCAAAACCTAATGTAAACAGTGCTGGAAAAAAATGTACAAGTTTTAATTCCTTTGGAAAGTGTTTGTAAATATTGATCCTGGCCCTGCCAAAAAAGTGTAATTGTTTGTAAAACTGACTAAAACTTGTCCTACGTTTATGGTAAACCTTTGCATCCGGGATCAGGCCGATTTTGAAACCATTTTCGTGAATACGGATGCTATATTCTATATCTTCGCCCAATCTGGTTAAGATAAAACCACCTACTTTCTCCCAGGCCTGGCGGGAAACGCCCATGTTAAAACTGCGTGGGTGAAACTGCCCGACATGCTGTTTGTTTCCACGGATACCACCAGTAGTGAAAGGCGAAGTCATGGCATAGCTGATTGCTTTTTGTACAGGCGTAAAACTATCGTGTGCAGCATCCGGACCGCCATAAGCATCCAAATGATGCTCGTACAAATAATTTTTAACCGTTTCAAGGTAATTTGCAGGAATTAAACAGTCAGAATCGAAAATAACAAAGTAATCGCCTTTAGCCCTTTCGAAACCAAAATTACGTGCAAAACCTTGTCCGGCATTCTCCTTGAAATAATATTTGATATCGAGTTTGTCTGCATAACCGTCTACAATGGCTTTTGCATCGTTTTTCGAACCATCTTCGATCACCAAAACCTCAAACTGTAAATAAGTCTGTTTGGTTAAAGTGTTTAATAGTTCGTCAATCTCTTGTGGACGATTATAAAGTGGAATGATGATGGAGAAAAACATGCTTTTAAAGGTAAAAGGCAGAAGGTAAAAGGTTGAAGGTTTATGGCGTATAAAACCTTACGCCTTAAACCTTTTGCCTTATACCCTCTTCTCGATTAAATACTGGTTTCTTTCTGGTGCATTACGCGATAACAGTTCTGCAATGAAACCTGCCAAGAACATTTGTGAACCAACAACGATGGCAACCAGCGATAAATAAAACAAGGGTTGATCGGTTACATCGCGATAAGCCAAACCCTGCCATATCAGGTATTTCTTTTCGAACAAAATGTACAAAGCCATGATGATACCGATAAAGAAACTTAATACACCTAATGAACCAAAAAAGTGCATCGGGCGTTTTCCGAATTTACCGACAAAGAATATCGACAGCAAATCTAAAAAGCCATTAATAAACCTGCTGAAACCAAATTTTGTTGTTCCATATTTACGTGCGCGGTGCTCTACCACCTGCTCTGCTATTTTACTAAAACCGGCCCATTTGGCAATTACCGGGATATAACGATGCATTTCGCCATATACTTCTATGGTTTTAATTACATCGCTACGGTAAGCTTTTAGGCCGCAGTTAAAATCGTTCAGTTCGATACCGCTCATTTTACGGGTAGCCGCATTGAAGAGTTTAGTAGGGATTGTTTTGGTGATCGGATCATAACGTTTCTTTTTCCAGCCCGAAATCAAGTCGAGTTTTTCTTCTTTGATACGGCGGTATAATTCTGGAATTTCATCCGGACTATCCTGCAGATCAGCATCCATGGTAATCACCACATCGCCCTGTGTAGCTTCGAAACCTACGTTTAAAGCTGCAGATTTACCATAGTTCCTCCTAAATTTAATGCCTTTAATGGCAGGGTTCTGAAGTCTTAAATCTTCTATTACCTCCCACGATCTGTCGGTACTGCCATCATCAACCAAAATAATTTCATAACTGAAATGATTGGCGATCATCACTTTATCAATCCAGGCCGTTAACTCCGGCAGGGATTCATCTTCATTAAATAAGGGTACTACAACTGATATATCCATTTTTGAGTATTATCATCATTGCGAGGAGGAACGACGAAGCAATCTATCTTGAAAGATTACCACACCCCTATGCATTCCCATGCTTCGTTCGCAATGACGCATTATTAAAAACGTGCAAATTTCATCAAATTAAATGATAAAACCTGCACGTTCAAAATTTTATAAAAAATTAAACCCTTTCTTTTTTAAGAATAGCTGCGCTGATTAAACTTATGATCAGGCCAAGTAAGGTATAGGCAATAGCAGCTCCAAAAGCAGTAAAAATCCACATATATCCACGCATCATTTCAATACCTTTTACCTGTTGTTCGTTACCATTTGCCTTCTCTATCGCTGCATCAGCTATTTTATCTAAAGCGTTTGGATCCAAAACTTTGTAATATAGAATAAAAAGCAAACCAACAAACAAACCTGCATAGGCAGCTACCTTGAAACCGGTTGAAAATGCCCTTCCGTAAGTAATATACCCACCAAGCTCTTTCTTATGCGTGATCTGTGTGTAAATTATCGACATAAAAAACACACCGTAAGATAGAACCATTGCAATAATTTTTTCTGCAATAGGTAAATCCGGATTTGTTGAATCAATGCCAAGTAACTTTAACAGATAAATTAATACGATTGAATAAACTGCAAAACTTATTGCAACTTTAAAAGCCAATGCGTTAGGTTTTTTTTCTTCCTGAAGTATTAGTTGTTCCATGATAAATAATCTAATTATTAATTGTTGTAATTAATATATAAGTAGCAGAATCGAACGATTTGTTACTGCTAAACTGAATTATTTCTTTGGTAGTTTCTGCGCTTCCCTCCACATCAAGGAAAAAGGCCATAAACGGCACAAATAATTCCTGCATTTCTTCGCTGATATTTAATTTTGCCGCGGTTTTGCAAATCTCTTCTACACTGCTTTCTGCCAGTTGCTGGTTGCTGATCAGTTCTTCGTAAATTTCAAATTCATCCTGGAACTCATCATCTTCTACCAATAAAAATTCTTTCAGGAAATCACCCAATTCAGGATCCAAATCTTCGTCTTTACATTCTTTAATGTAAAGCAGCAGGTTTAACAGCTCTGTTCCCCTATCGATGGTTTCTTCTTCAATATTGGCCCATTCGTCGCTTTCCAAATAGTCTTCTTCTAATTTCTGTACATCACTGCTAAAGAAATTTACCATCAATAAATCGAAAAATATTTCACGTAATTCTTCAAATTTAGGATGGCTATCAAAAACGGCATCAAAAGCTTCGGCTTTATCTAAAAAGTTAACATCCAGCTCAAAAGCAGCCAGTAATTCAGTTTCAAAACCTTCTACATTAATAGCCGAAACTTCAGCATATTGGTTAATGGTGGCACTTAGCGCTTTTTTTACTCTGTTATCCATAGGATTAAGATTTTTAGGATTTAAGAATTGTAAGATCATTTTGCTTATGGTCTTTCAGCGCTTTAAAACCTATTTTTATTTTATAAATATTATTTTAGAATTCTACTTCTTTATGCCTCAAGTCCGGAAACCTTCTACCTTAAAAAGTATTGATTATTATTATAAACCAAATTAACTTTCCCAGTAAGTTCGGTATTCAACAACGGACTGTTTGCTGATTTAGAATGATTGCTTGCCGCATTATACAACCACTTTTCGGTGGTGTTAAATACAGTAAAATTGGCTTTGTAGCCTTCTTCTATTACCGGAACAGTTAAATTTAATAATTTACGTGGATTAATGGCCAGTTTCTCAGAAATTAAAGCAGTGTCTAATCCGGCCTTTAACACTAATGGCAATACGGTTTGCAAAGCAATAATTCCGTAATGGGCAATTTCGAATTCTACATTTTTAAATTCGATTTCTTCCGGACGATGCTGTGAGGTAATGGCATCAATGGTTCCATCTTTTAAACCTGCGATTAAGGCTTTTACATCAGCTTTGCCGCGCAATGGGGGTTTAACTTTATAATTGCTATCAAAATCATTTAAAAGCTCTTCAGTAAACACAAGGTGATGTGCGGTTACATCGCAAGAGATCTGCACGCCATCTTTTTTCGCCTTGCGGATTAAAGCTACAGCTCCAGCAGTAGAAATATTGCTGATGTGGATTTTAGTTTCGTTGTAAGAAGCGAGAAAAATATCGCGTGCAATGTGCATTTCTTCGGCTAATGCGGGTAAACCTTTCATACCCAAAAGAACAGAGTTTTTGCTCTCGTTAATCTGCGATTTGCCTGCAATTGATTTATTTTCGGGATAAACCATTAACAAAGCATCAAAACCTTTTGCATATTGTAAGGCGCGGCTCATAAAGCCATCGTCCTGCAGGGCCCTGTCTCCATCTGAGAAAGCCACTGCACCCGCCTGTTGCATATCAAAAAGTTCGGCAAGTTCTTTTGCTTCGCGATTCTGGCTGATGGCACCAACCGGTAAAACATCAACTAAATTATTTTTAGCCCTGTTAATAATGTATTCTACCTGCGATTTTGACTGCACCACCGGACTGGTTTGTGGCAAAAGCGCCAAACCTGTAAATCCTCCTGCTTTTGCAGTTTCAGTAAGTGTTTGAATATCTTCCTTGGTTTCGAAGCCCGGATCGCCGGCTACGCAGTTTAAATCGAAAAAACCAGGCGTTAAAAAAGCACCCTGGGCATCGAAAATGGTTTCGTTTTTTTCGGCAGTTAATTTACCTATGTTTTTAATTGTACCATTCTCAACCCTAACATCGCATTGTTGGTTGTTAAATTTACTCTGCGGATCGGCAATGGTTACATTTTTAACCAGGAGATTCATATTGTTCTTTTTGTATTGTTAAAAAATCGGATGAGCAAAATTTCTGCTGCAATAAAAATCAGCGACAAAATTAGACAAAGTTTCCATAAAGTCTGTCCGATTTTATTCGCGCCGGCAATTAATTTAACGGCATCTTTATCGGTATCGAATATTTTCAGATTGCTTTTACCTGCTAACTGTTCCAGTTCTGCTTTATTTAAATAATGCATGTCAGATTCTGTTCTACCACTATTGAAACTATAAACAGCAAGCAGTGAATCTGCAAGTTTTAAGTTGTAAAAACCTGCATTTTTAACCTGATCGGCGATGTAAATCAAGGTTTTGCCATCTGCCTGACGGATTTCTGGAATGGCCTCAAAATGATCGGCGGTAATTTTTAAAGTCTGGTTTTTACCTAAGGTAATCTTTTTACTGGCCAACGCATTATCATTACCAAGGTTGTAATACAATGGAGCTTCGTTTCCACCACTCAGTGCAAGACGGTAAATTAAGGGCACAAAAACCGGGTGACGGGCCAAATTACCATCATTTGCATTTAAACCAGAAGCCGATAAATACACCTGACCACTACCCACGCCATATTTTGAGAAAAATGATTTTCTGCCTGGCAAGGTCATGATTGCCTCTTTGTTTGAATTATTTGTTTCTGTAAATGAATAATAACGCGTAACTGCGGGAAGATCTAAATTTTTAGGAATTTCTTCAAACACTGTTTTAAAAATAGGGTTTTGAAGATCGATCTGGTCAACTTTGGTTGGCGCTGTATTTAAAGACTGAATAACTGGTAGCGACAAAGCACCTAAAAAGGCATTATAAGCTTGAATATCTGCATCCAGATCAGGAAAAAGCACGACTGTTCCACCGGCATTAAGATAGGTTTTAAGCTGTTGGGCCAAGCCAGTTGAAGGATTTTTCAAACCATTTAATACAATTAAGCCGAAATTGGCAAAACTGCTATAATTTACATTGCTTTCGGCGTTCCCGGTAAGTTTATAATAAGAATCGGCTGCAAATAAAGCTTTAATGTAATTACCGGAGTTAGAACCATTGATGCTTAAAACCGGAAAATTTTCATCTACTTTAAAGCTAAAAGAAAGCGTATCATCAAAGGTTACCGGAAAATCTTTAATGGTGATGATGCCTTTTTGCCATCCGGCAGTTAATCCGGAGAAATTTAAAGTGTCTTTAACCGTTTTTCCTGCAGGAATGGTTACCGCACCCAAACCTTTTTGCTGGTTATTGATGCTTAATTTTAAAGGGATATTTTTAGCTTCTTCTTCAGAATAGTTCTTTAACTGCACCACTAAACGTTCGTTTGCTCCCGGTTGATGGTTTGGCGAGAGTACCCAAACGCTATCAACCGCTACATTGGGTAAAGTGTTGGCATTCAGTTTTAAAAAGGAATATTGAATATCGGGTTTGGTTTCGAGTTTATTAGTGGTGGAAATGTTTTTTTGAAAATCAGAAATCAAAAAACTGTATTTGTTTTCTGCTCCGGTTAAAATATTCCCTTGTCTGTTTAATATCTGTTGAAGGTTGCGGTTGGCCGCAGAGATTTTCACATCATCCAGGGCCTTCAAAAACGCTTCTTCGTTTAACAATCGTTGGTGTTTTCCTTCAAAATCGTTTGTTAGGAGTTGAAAACGATCGTTAATGCCGAAACCTTTAACCAGTTCTTTTGCCCTGCGTTTGGCTTCATCGAGCAAGTTGCCATCTTTGTTAATGGCTTCCATACTATAAGAATTATCGATATAAACGCTTACCACATTGTTTACCGCAGTAGTTTTTTGGTTGTGATCGGGAATGTAGGGCTGGGCAAATGCCAGTACCAAAAAGATGATTGCCAAAATCCGCGACAATAAAATCAACAGGTTTTTAAGCTTTTCTTTAGATGAATTTTGTTGTTCTACTTCTTTTAAAAGCTGAACATTAGAAAAATAAATCTTTTTAAATTTCCTGAAATTGAATAAATGGATGATAACCGGGATGGCGACCGATATTAGTGCGAAAAGAAAGCCCGGATAAAGGAAATTCATTAAAAATCAAAGATAGAAAAATTATGGAATTAGGGGTAATATTCCTGATTAATTATTATCAATGTTACTTAGTAATTGGTGGAAGCAAAGCGATAGGAAGTGACAAATGATTTGATATATCTATTTATCATCATAATGGCCGGCAGCTGACAAGACCAATACGCTCACTGTTACACCATTTATTTGATAAACTAACCGATGTTTTTGTGTTATCCTTCTGGAATACAAACCAGACAGATTATATTTCTTTAGTTCTGGCTTACCTGTACCAGTAGTTGGATGCTCAGTAAGTTCCAATAATAATTTTTGGACCTTTATATATGCATTTTGATCAGTCTTCTTTAGCCACTTAAGATCCTCTATTGCAGAGAGAGTGAACTCCAGGCTATACATTATAAATCTTTAAGAAATTCTGCTAAAGCATCTTTTCCGACAACTTTGGTAACTTCTCCATTTTTTACCTGCAAAAGTGACTTCTCAATCTTTTCAATCATTTCTTTTGAAAAATATATATCATCATTGGTAATCGGTGTTATGGAATATGCTTTATTTTTTCCTCTCTGCACGATAATTTGTTCCCCACTATCCGCCATGTCCATGTATTCAGCCTGCTTTTCTCTAAATTCTCTACTGCTTACCACTAACATAATTTTATTATTTTGCGTACCATAATGGTACAAATGTACGATTTTACAATTGATAATGTATTATCTTGCAAATTGCAATTTACATTAAACCATATTATTTTTAATAGTCCTTTATCATGCAATGATTCTTCACTACGTTCAGAATGACAATTATTAATGAGAGAAGCGAAGTTATATGATTTTAACCTAATAACTAAAGCCCGGAAATTCGATATTTACAATTTTCCAACTACCGTTGTATAGCGCGAAATACAGCTTAAAAGGTCCGCTTACAATTTTAGATTGTTTTTGAAGAACATCTCTATAACCGGCAACACCTTCTACAAAGCCCATTCCTTTACCATCACTCATTAATTCAAAATTAACGTCGATAATATCATAACGGCCACCAACATACTCATCAGATTGTCCGAAAACACCTTTTAACCTGCCAATAATGACATCCTTGCCGATAATTTTATTCCCTGGAAGGATAAAAAAATCATTCAGTTCGTTGGTAATGGCCTTAGATTGCTTAAACCATGCGTTTATAAATCTGATGGCACTATTTACGATATCGGCCTGATGGTTGAAAGTAGGTGTTTCCTGCATTTTTTGGTATATCACTTTTTAAATAAGGCTGTATCTTTAAAATAGAGCTATAGCAATTCCTTCGACAGGCTCAGGATGACAATCTATAATAATGATACAGCCTCAAAATCTTGGCGAAGTTAACTATTCTTTAGCCTTTCTCTAATTTCGGCGAGAGAATAATCGATCAATAAGCTGCCATCCCTGAAAACTTCTTTCAATTCGCCCTGTGCTTCTTCTTCCCAGCTGCATTGATCTTTCAGTTCGTATTCGCCTTTGGCATTTTTAAAAATCTGCAGTAAACCTTTAGCCGATTTTTTGGTACCATCATCGGTAATGGGATCTTTAAATATCTCGCGACCAACGCCATCTACTTCACCATAAGTAGCTTTCATGGCAAAACCAAAGGTATCGCGGGTATTGTACTGATAAGTGAAAGAACCGATACCGAAAACCACATTGGTTGAGGCAAAACCTTTTGCTTTTAAGCGCTCGCAGATCTGCGTAGCCCTTTCGGTGGTAATGCTATCGCCGTAAATGGCTCCAATTTGTGGCACCAACTCTTTAAAACCTTTATCGTTGGTTTTTCCACCGAAAACATCCCAAAGCAGTTCGATTACCCCTTTTTTCTCATTTTCGTTTTTGCCGTTTGGATTTCCGCAGATGATATCAACAGGATCACCGGAATCGGGCCTGATTACCACTTTACCAGGCCTTGCGATGATATCCTCTTTCAAAACAGGCAGGTACTCGGTTAACACTTTCCATAAATCCCAGGTATCGGAAACGATGGATACAATTCCTTTTGGATAAACTTCAAGAATCAACCTTTTAAATGTTTCGAGCTCTCCTGTATTGGTTCCCATGCACATTACCGAATGTTCTGTAGCGGCAACGGATCCACCGATCAGTTCTTTATCAGAATCGGCATTGTAATATTCTTCTAAAAAATCGATGGCCGGAATGGTGTCGGTTCCGGTAAAACTCAATAAGTGACCCGCGGCAGAAGTTACCGCAGCTTCTATCCCTCCCATGCCGCGCATAGAGAAATCGTGGCCTTGCCAGTCTACAAATTCTGGTACGGAAGAAGTTTCTGCGGCGTAGTGATCTAAAATGGTGCGGTATTGTTTGGCAATGGTGGCCGAATTACATGGCAACCAAACCACCGCCGAGAGCAATGTTTCGAAATAATTGGTGAGCCAGAAAAACTCTGGTTTGGTATTATACATGGTGAACATCGGCACACGCAAAGGCACTTCGGCCCCTTCGGGAAGTGATTTAAAAACCATCGGGATATAACCCAGATCGTGCAAATCGGCAATGTGCTGCGTACCTACCAGGTTTTCGCCCAGGTAATTATTGATCCTGCGGGCATATTTCCTTAAAATCTCCTCTTTGGGCTGTTTAAAGAAATTCTGATTAAAATCTTCGATGATGTATTTTTTGATAAAGTATTGTAGGCCAAAAAGCACCACGTAATTTACATTTTCGAGCCTGCTTTTTCTGGGCGTCCAGTTAGAATAAACCAATGTGGTATTTTCGGGGTACTGTCTGCGGTGGTCAACTTTATAACCGTCTGTTAATAATAATGGATTCATGGTTTGATGTATTTGCTATTATTTATTTCTTCCTTTTTCGTTGGGATACAGGTTTTGTAAGGCATCACTCTGCCAAAATTGTTTGGTTGCGATATCCAAACAGCTTAATTTTCCGGTAAATGCAGCACCGGTATCTATATTCCAAACATTACAGCCCTGCATTGGCACATTAACATTGTAGTAGAGGGTTGGCGTATGGCCAATGTAGATTTCGTGATAAAGCAATAAACGTTTAGGGTAAAGTACCGAGTCTTTTTTGATCCGCTTATCCATAGTCAGCGCCATTTCCCATAACGTTCTATCCCATGAATAATTGGAAGAATAACGCTCTTTTTCCGGGCCATGCATGGAAGAAAAACCAGCGTGAATAAAGAGATTGTTCTGTTCGTCTACGTAATAATCATGCATCCGTTCAAAGAAATTTAGGTGTTTCTGTCTAACGGTATTCGATATGTTTTTATAACTCTCGATGCTTGATTTACCGCCATGGATAAACCAAACATCATCTACAATGGCTTTTTCGAGCCAATCTATACACCATACATCGTGATTACCTTTGATAAAGACGCATTGATGGCTTTTTTCCAGTTCTATCAGATAATCGATCACCTGGGCCGACTCACTCCATCCATCCACATAATCGCCAAGAAAAATGAGCTTATCTTCGGTTGATACTTCTGCACGCCCGAATAACTGGATCAAACCTTTTAATCCGCCATGGATATCGCCAATTACCAATGTTCTTCCCATATTAAAATTCTATATATTCAGCAGGCACAACATCTGTAAGCCACACGTTGTTGGCCGATAAGTAAAATTTATATCCTGCCTTGTGCATCGCCCCACTGTTAATGGTGAGGATAACTGGTTTCCCCCTCCTGCCGCCCACTTTATTAGCAGTTTCTTTATCGGCACTTAAATGCACATGCTGCCTGCTCATTTTTTGTAGTCCCTGCGTTTTAATGTCTGAAAGGAATTTTTCTACCGTTCCATGATACAGGTATTCCAAAGGTTCGGTTTCATTTAAGTTTAACTCAATAGCAATCGAGTGCCCCTGGCTTGCCCTTATTTTGGTTTTATCTTCGTTAAAGGCAAATCTTTTTTTGTCGTTATTTTCAACAACGTATTTAAGCAGATCAAAATCTAATGTTAGGTCATAAAGGTCGAATTTGGCAATCAGCTCATTCACATCTGCCCAGCCATTTTCATCGAGCTTTAACTTTATTGTTTCAGGCGAATGCCTCAAAATATAGCTGAGCAATTTGCTTATGCCTTTTGTTATTTTAGTGTCCATAATGATATGAATATTATTTATTCAATTTCTGTAGGTAGAGTTCATAATTCTCATCGTCGAAACAAACGAAGATTACCTTTTCTATTTTTTCCTTTTCAGCGAAATTATTTACCGTAGCAATGGCAATATCTGCTGCATTATTTTTTGGGAAATGATAAATCCCCGTGCTGATGTTTGGAAAAGCAATAACCTTAATACCATTTTCAATTGCCAGGGCTAAACTATTGCGGTAACAATCAGCAAGCAAAGCATTATTTTTTTCACTTTCTCCATTCCACACCGGCCCAACGGTATGGATCACGTATCTTGCAGGTAAATTACCTGCCGTGGTAATTACCGCATTGCCCGTTTTACATTTGCCCTGTTTATTTCTGATTTCAATACAAGCTTTTAAAATTTCTTTACCACCCTTTCTGTGGATGGCACCATCTACCCCACCACCACCAAGTAACGAACTGTTCGCGGCGTTAACAATGGCATCGGCTTTAATTGTTGTTATATCGGCTTTGATTAGTTCCAAAATCATTTTTTAAATTTTATTAATTTATTGTTTAACACAAACTTTCTTAAAAAAACATCGTCATTTCGAGCGTAGCGCAACGTAGTCGGGAAATCTGTCCGGCTAGATCTCTCCATTACGCTACGCTTCATTCGAGATGATGGCGGCTGATTTATAAAAGTCTTTCATTGAGAATTCATTTTATTAGCAGATATCACATCCCTTACTTCCATCAGTGCGAACCCTAGCAGATTTAAACGGAATTTCAACATCTTATACTCTGGCGTTGATCAAAGCTTATAAAATATCAGCCAATTTTATCTGTGTTACTCCTGCATGCTCAACTTCTTTGATGGAATCTGTAGTAAAAATCTGCTCAAAATATTTGCCCAGTTCATCAAAACCTTTGCTAAATATGCCATGACTAATAGCCAAATATAACTTTCCTGCATTTTTAGCTTTAAGTGCTTCGGCTAAACCTATAAATGTTCCGCCACCATCACAGATGTCATCGACGATCAAACAATCGGCACCACCTAAATCATCACTATACACTTTAAAACCTGAAAGCTTTCCTGTTTTTACATCCCTGCTTTTTGAGCATTCTACCACTTCGGCACCACCTAAAAATTCGGATACTTTATAAATTTTCTTTAAGGCACCGCCATCAGGGGATATAAGTTTTACCTCTGTCCCGATTTTTGAAATGACCTCTTTTATAAATTGGTGGTTAGAAACGGTAACACAGTTATTAAGCAGGGCCGGTGTTACTTCGCTATGGGGATCGAATACGGTAACACTTGCCAAAGCCATCGCATTGATGATATCCGCATAAACTTTTACAGATAAAGGTTCTCCAGGAACCATCACCCGATCCTGTCTTGCTGCCGGGAAATACGGAATAAAAAGATTGATTTCTTTTACACCCATTCGTTTCAAAGCATCAACGGTGATGCAGATCAGTCCTAAATCGTTAAAAGAATTTATCCTTTGCGTAATGGTAACCGGAAGCTTAGTATCAAAATTATCTGAAATTTTAATATGTGGTTCGCCACCTGCAAATAAGAAAGATTTGTATTCGATTAAGTTATTTTCGCCTAGCGGAGTAAAACTTGGATTTAGATTTAACATATATTTGCGTATTATTTACACAAATATAAAAATCATTTTCAGAATCCAAAGAATAATTTGTGTTTATTTTACGCAAACCTAATATCAAACTGGAAATTTTCTTTTAAAAGTTGATTGTATTTAGGCTTATCGAAAGTAAAAAGCTTGCCTGGACGGCCACTAGCACCTATTTTCACCACTTTATTAGTTTCTGTAACAATTCCAAAACTTAAGATTTTTTTTCTGAAATTTCTTCTGTCAATATCTCTTTCTAAAATGGAGCAATATAAATTCTCGAGGTCGGAGAAGAGAAATTCGTGATCTAACAGATCGAAACCAATAGGCTGATAGGTGAGTTTACTTTTTAAACGCTTATGCGCAAGGTTAACCATTTCATTATGATCATAACCCAATTTCGGCACTTCAGCAACCGGAAACCATTTTGCATCTTTAGCATCGGTATCGGCTTTTAGCACAAAATTTTTAGGATTCACTAAGGCAAAATAAGCCACAGAAATCACCCTCAACCGTTCATCACGGTTAACGTCATCGCCAAAAGTACCCAGTTGTTCCAGGTAATTCACCGTAATGCCAGCTTCTTCTTTAAGCTCACGCTCAACCGCAGTTAATAAAGGTTCGTCATTTAAAATAAAGCCACCGGGCAATACCCACCGATCGGCCAGTTTACCAAAACGCTGCTGAACGGCCAGTACATAAAGTGTCCCTTTTTCGTATCCAAAAACAATGGCATCAACAGCAATTTTGATATTTTGATTGATCATTCCCTAATTTGTGTAAAAAGAACACAAAGTTAATAAATTTCTCAATTCCAAACTGGATATTAAAATTTGGTATCTTCCTTACTGTTTATTTATTCGCCAGCGTAACCAAAATAACCCTCCCACCATCTTCTTTTGACAGGAGCAGTTTTTTGCCGTCGGTTAATTCGACCATAGTTCCGATTGGAACCTCCTTCTCTTCAGTTTTATCGATTAATGAGGTGAGCGTTTGATTAACGAAAACCCATTTCTCTTCGTGAAAAGTAAAATAACCTACAGGAATTTTCTGTTCGGCAGTTGAACGTTCATTCCTGATCACATTACGATTTACATGCCACTGAAATAAGTATTGGTTATTGTAAACCATTAACCTATGATTTTCGGGCCGCCAAACCCCTGGCTCAAATTGGTAGTACAGATCTAAAACCGGCAATGTTCCTTTATGACTGGCACCACAAAACGGGCATTTTGGAATGGTGGTGTTATCGAAAACATACCATTTCTGATCACAATAAATATTACTGCACTGTTGCATTAAATCAGTGGTTTTTAACAGCGCAATTTCCCATTCTTCGGCATTAGGGCGCTGCATGGGATTATGCAAACCATCAATAAAAGCCTTATCAAACAAAGCTTTAAGGTATGGCCCCGTAATGGCATATGGAATTTTATTTACATCTGCCCAATAGGTATCCCATTTAGAAACCTGGTTCATCTTAGGCCGGTTGGATAAATCGGTTGGGTGTTCAATAAACAAAGCTTTTTCGCCCATGCTCAGCAGGTCATCCTTTTCGGTATCGAGATCGTGCACTTTACCACCTTTTAAAGGGTGCCTATGTAATAAATACATATAAATTAAGCAAGCCAGTGCGTGTAAATCGGTTAAACGGCTGGGCAGTTTCCTTGCCGGGTCAGTTTTATTAAGGTGTTTGGTAGCCAATACTTCGGGAGCAATAAAATCGGCCGTGCCGATTACTTCTGCCTGAAACAAGCCCGGAACAACCAAGCCATCGAGATCGATCATACAGGCCGAACCGCTAGATGGATCGATTAACACATTATTATAAGATAAATCGGAGTGCGACAAGCCCATTTGATGCATTTTTTTTACACCACGCGAAAGGTTAATGCCAATCTGAAAATAGTTTAACCACCGGCCGAGTTCTGTTTGATCCAGACTTAAAGGAAAGAGCTTATTCCTGAATTTAGCACCAGCAAACCATTTGCCGTTTTTTTCCTCACCTTTGATCAGGTCGTTGGATGAATAACCTTTTGCGAAAAAGAACTTCGAACTGTAAATCGGAACGATAATCCCAATCCTGTCCCGGGTTTCGATAAGGTCGGTAGGCCAGCGGTATATTTCATTCAGATAATAATCTCCGGCCTCTTTTGATTGGATTTGATCTAAATACCTGGTCACAATCCTGGTTAAGCGTTCTTTTTGGTTAATATCCTGCTTTTCTTTAAAAATAGCCACTACATATTTACGATCGGGACTAAAATATACATTTTTGGCCGTTCCGCTTTTGGGATCTCCATTATCAACATATTGATAGGAACGATCGGTTAGTATGGATTTTACGGTAATTATCGACATAATAGGTACTAAAAAATGATGGCCAAAGTTCGATCATCATGGTTACCGGGACTCCAAAAATCCATCCATGCTGAAAGCTGATTAGCAATTTCCTGATTTGTAGCATCGAAGTTTACCGCCGCACGATCTTCATTATTTCCTTTTAAATCATCAACAAATGTTTTCCAGCTCTCCAATTTCTCTAAATTAGCCTCTACCACAAATTTGGCGTCGTAAATACCATCCGTCATGAGCATGAGGTAAGAAAAATCGTCGGTTAAGGTAAAACCAAAACGTGTGGAATATTTTTCGCTGCTAAAAATCTCAGGCATGGTGATAAACCTGGTACCACCGCTAAATTCGCCCACATCGAGCCAGTTCATCAGTTTAATTCCGGTTAAATCTT
The DNA here is from genome assembly GCF_032678605.1 of Pedobacter miscanthi. Classification (GTDB taxonomy): domain Bacteria; phylum Bacteroidota; class Bacteroidia; order Sphingobacteriales; family Sphingobacteriaceae; genus Pedobacter; species Pedobacter miscanthi_A. Next base: position 132,475 of record NZ_JAVTSU010000015.1, on the reverse strand, counting down.
TGTTCAATAGGCCTATCGGACAATCGCCGACACCAAAAGTTAGGATGGCGTAGCCGAAATCGAATTTTTTAAACAGCGCGAAAATCAGGGTAGAATGGAAATCATTTATAGGATGATCTATTTCGGTAGCAAAACTTTCAATTTGTTTGTGGGCATAAAATGCTGCTTTTGACAGGTTATTATACACCAACTGGCTGATTTGTTGGGCATCCCCTCCCTCCTGGTGATGATGCAATATAATTTCGTCATAAGATTTAAGGTTATCATCAGCTAAATTTTGCTCAAAATAATCAACTATTGCTTTACAGGCGAGTTTGGATCCCTTTCTGGCGAGTTTTGCGCTTCCGGCACCATCAGCCACGCAAACAATGCTCCAGCCATTAGCCTCAAAATGTTTAAAGGCATAATCGTCTTCTCTAAAAGCGCCCACATTGGCATGGCTTCTCCCTCTTTTAGAGGAAACCACAATATGTTTATTGCCTAATGGTTTAAAATCGTCAGACTGATCGGTTTTCCAGTAATTTTGCTTTTTCCAGATTTCGTCTTTCTGATCATCGCTGGGAATATTTTTCCAGAGCGATTTTGGATCAGGATTAATTAATAGGGAGAGTATTTTTGTATGTGGCACTGAATTTTCATCCTCACCCAAAACATTAAACTTCATTTTCACTTTAAACTCGCCACTCTGTTTCGGGGTTCCTTCTATGCGTTTAAATTCTGGATTAAAATCCAGACCAAATTGGCCTAAATCCTCAAATTCGACAAAACTGATCTCCTGAAATTCGGGCTGGTTAAAATCAAGCGTTGCCTGGTATGGTTTTGCCACCGTAGCATTCGGAATAATCATTTGCTTTGTCAGAACATCCTCAATCCTGACTTTTAACTCCCAATTCTCCATTATCATTTTATGTTTTTCTTTGATCAGTTTTACAGCGTCAATATTAAATGATTCAGATACATATTGCTCAAAGAGATCTTGCTTATTCGATAATACCTCAACATGGTATGCTTTGAACAAACTTTCGAGGTATTTTTTAGTTTCGAGCATGTTTATAATGTTTAACCTTGTGCCCTACCTACATCAAAGCCACCTTCGCCATAGCCATAACTGCCTGTACTGCCACACCAAGGGCAGGTACTCATGCTTTCGTTGCCGATACAGTGTATTTTCTGGCATTGGCACATGGCTAACCCGAACTGGTTACCACAGCAAGGACATGAAGGCGCACCGATCAATTCTTCGGTATTTACCTTTTGCTGTATGCCATTATCTTCGCATAACTCATAATAAGATTGATCTACCTGAAAGCCACCCACGAGGCGGAAAGCCTGTGTTTGCAGATTTAAGCCATCAAAACCTGATTCGTTAACCACTTTCCGGTATTTCATTAAATATGGCCTTTTTGTATTCTGGCACTTGGCGGATAAAACCACATAATTATTATCAATATACTGTTTGGTGACAGGCGCTTTGGAAATATCGATTTTCGAAAGGGTATCGCCATCCAGTTTTGCCAGCTCGAAACCCGATTCGTTATTTTCTACACTGATGCTGCTGGTTTTGATAGAATCTGTTACCCATTTAAAAAACTTATTGTAATCATCAGTACCTGCATTTTTAAATTGGAGTACGTTTTCTGTAAGCGCTGCCAAAATGCGGGTATCGGTACTATCGCCAAAAGAAATGGCCACCATGTTTGCAGTACGCTGCCAGTTCTGTTTCCATTCGGCAATGGCACTTTGGGTATCATCAGTAGGTACCCCATCGGTAAACAGAAATACAATCGGTTTCCAATCGCCCTTTTGCTCCATGGTGGTTTTCACAATATCTTTTCTCATCTGGAACATTAAATGCCCCAAACCTTTGCTTAAAGAAGTTCCGCCACCGATGGGGAATTTGGGCGGATAAAAATTAACCACTTCCTGAAGAGGAACCAGTGTTTTGGCTTGTCCGGCAAAAACAATAATCGAAATCCAAACGGTCTCTATTGCATAAGGATCGGTTTTAATGGCCTTAATAATGGTTGCCATGCCTTCTTCTACCTGCTGGATCTGATCTCCAACCATCGACTCGGAAATATCTATTAAAAAGTAAATGGGTAATCTTCTCATATTATAAATAAATTGGACAATAATTTTGAATGCAGAATTAATTTGCAGGGATACGCTTACCTATCAATATCACCTCAGGATAACCTTACAGATTTCTTTGGCAACATGGCCGTAACCATCTTTAATCCGCTGGTTATAGTTAGTACATCCGTAAACCACCACATTATCTGTTCCTTCTAGATGGTTAACAGAGAAATAGGTATTTACCTTGTTGTTAAAGGTTAACACCTCATTGTTTTTACTCTTTTTATCAAAAACATCAATAAATTGTACGTTTAAATAAAGACAATCGCCCTGTAAATCAGCAGCGAGAACTTTAAAATCGCCATACTGATTGTTCCTCAAATTTAATTCAGCGTGGCGCATATTAAAACCGGGAAGTTTAAAACTTTCATAGCAAACTAAGATCCCATCTAAGGTTGTTTCTTCAAATGTTCCGATGGTACTGGTTGTACCATATTGAGTATAACTGGTATCGTTATCTCCTTTGGAAGAAATTTTAATAATGAAACCTATAACGGTTATCGCCATACTTATTATACTTAAAACATCCATATTTATATAATCAAAGTAATTTCGCTTGGCGGTGGCGGCAAAGTGACACTTTCTCCTGTTCCCTGACTTTTATTTCCCTGCTCGATGGTTTCTGATACCCATTTAAAAAACTGTTTAAGTGTAGCACTATCGGCAGTATCTAAATGTACTACATCGGGAGTAAGTTCTTTCAATAACGAATCGTTGGCTAAATGCCCGGCTGCGCAACAAACTATTGCGCCAAAATTTAACGATTTGATTTTAGGCAACATTTCGCGGTACAATTGCAAATCGCTGGGCTTACCATCAGTAAATAGGAACATCAGTGGTTTCCAGTCTCCTTTTTGTGTAGCACTGCCAACGATTACATCAAGTTTTACTTTTTCGTACAACATTTCGAGCGCCTGCCCGGTATGTGTTGGCCCACTCTGCGGACAACTGATTTCGGGCAGTTGAAAAGAAGGAAGCTCGGTTAGGGGCACAATTTCCTTAACTTCCCGATCAAAAGTAATCATGCTGATCCACAGGGAATCCAACGCCTGGGCATCTGCTCTTAATGTATTTACCATACCACTCAGGGCATTGTTTAAGGCCTGAATGGGTTCGCCATACATCGAACCAGAGGTATCGATTAAAAAATAAACAGGTAATCTTCTCATATGCTTTAATTATGCTGAAAGTCTCCTCATCGCCTAAAATTATTAAGGAATTTGGTATGTGTTGGCCGTTTCCTGATTAGGCGACTGAATATGCCCCGATATATTGTAAGTGGTGCCTACACCGTAAATAGGATCGTTTTGATTGATGTGCGCTAAAATCTCGTGAGTATAATCTTTTCCACCACCCAAAATGCTACTAATATTACTTATGGTATAAATTGGACCCCATGGAATTCCCCACCAACCTAAAAAAAAACTGATGAATAAATACCCCAATCCCGGTACGATGCGGCTTTCGCCAGGACGAATGAAATAAAAATCAGACGGTCGGTTAAACGTCATGATTACAATGGAAATACAATATTTATACATCACAAATTTACCGCCCTGGGCAACTAAATCCCTGATGTCGTTATTGGTTAGGCCTTCAACATTTTTAATACCCATTATAGATAAGATTTTAAAATTAAGTGGATCGTTTGTCCCAAAAACGAATCAGGTGTAGGATCACCAATGGCATCGAACTTCCATTCGTTATTGCGTTTATAAAGTTTGCCCATAATAAGTGCTTTTTTACCGGTATAACCCGATTCGGCAGATACATTATAGGAAGCAAAAACCTCTTTTACCTGTGTTGGCGTTCCTTCGTACATTCTGATTTTTGAATACGGTATCTGAGAAAAATCCTCTTTACCCACATTATTCAGAAAGAAAAATATTTTCGCAACTTTGGGATCGATCTTCGATAAATCGACTGTGATAATTTCGTTATCCAACCCGTCATCGCCACCCGAATCGCCTTCTAAATCATCGCCGGTATGCCGTAAAGCGCCATCTAAAGAAAGTAGTTTCCCTTTTGGCAAACCAAATTGCTGTAAAAAATCAATTTTATAAAGCGGCGAATAAATATGGTCGCAAAGGTTATTGTTATCGTCGATGAGGATGCAGCTAAGATCAAGATCGACGCTTTGTTTATTGGTTGTTAAGCCTAAAAATCCCTTGGTTTCAATTGCTCCCCAGTTTACACCTACACAAAAACTGGTTAAAGTGGCCCCGCTTTCTTTCCTCAGATCTATTTTTTGGCCTTTTGATAAATTAATTGCCATAATTAAAGGTGATTTAGTTGTATTTATTTAAGAAAAAATCCAATCCATCTTTCATTCCAACACCTACAGCTTCAAATTTCCATTCGTTATTGCGTTTGTAAATCCTCCCAAACTCAACTGCTGTTTCTATTGAGAAATCTTCTTCCAATTCATATTTAAGCACTTCGTTATTGGCACCATCTAATACCCTGATGTACGAATTGCGGATTTGTCCAAAATTCTGTCTTCTGTTTTCTGCATCATGAATGGTAACCACTACGCAGATTTCTGCAGCTGCAGCACCAATTTTCGAAAGGTCTACCTTAATCCGTTCGTCATCTCCATCGCCATCTCCGGTTAAGTTATCACCCGAATGTTCTACTGCGCCATCCGGTGTTTTTAAATTGTTATAAAAAACGAAATGCGAATCAGATAGTAATCTTTTATTATCGCCCAGCACAAAAACAGAAGTATCTAAATCGAAACTAGTCCCTGTTGATGCACTATTGGTATCCCATCCAAGTCCGATGGTAAATTGAGGGGCATTAATTGCTTCCCGTTGTCCTTTTTGCAGGTTAATTGCCATATCTGGTTAATTTGCTGTTCAGCGCTAACTGAACAATGGTTTATCTTTTAAATTATGCGTTGATATATTTCTTTAAAATTTCGAGGAAATTATCGGTTTGGTGTGGCTCACCTATGGCCCTGAATTTCCAGCCACCATCTTTACGGTAAGCCTCGGCAAAAACCATGGTACACATCCCATTTAAAGAAGCATCGCCAGAAAGGCTATATCTTGTTATTTCTTTTCCGCTTGCATCAACAGCCCTGATAAAAGCATTTTCTACCATGCTAAAATGTTGATTGTTCTGCCTCCCCTGGTAAATGGATACCACAAAGATTATTTTCTGATAAATAGAGTCCAGGGCATCTAATTTTACAATGATCTGTTCATCGTCGCCAGCTCCAGCTCCAGTCCTGTTATCTCCCGTTAGCCAGATATTTCCTGATGGATGCCTCATGGAGTTAAAGAAAATCACATCGCCTTCGAACAATCCAACCTGACGGCCATTCTGATTAACCGTTCTTCCCAGGTTGAGTACTTTATCGTTGGCACCCAACAAAAAAGCAATCGCATCAAGATCGAATTCCTCTTCTTTTGGAGCAAATAATTTACCGAGGAAACCGGTATTTTTCTGACGCACATCCCATCCCAAACCCATGGTAACTCTCGACAGATCGAAAGTTTCGCCCTTGTCATTTTTACGGAGATCAATGGTTTGACCTTTTACCAAACTTATAGCCATAATACATTTAGATTTTATTTAATGATCTGACCTTTAAAATATTTCGACAGGAAGAATGATAAATCTTCGCGGTAACCGATGCCAGATGCCTCAAACTTCCATTTTCCTTCACGTTTGTACAGTCGGCCAAATTCTACGCCGGTTTCAATAGAGAAATCCTCACCAAGTTCATATTTAGCAACCTCCTGTCCATTACTATCATCAACAATACGGATATAAGAATTTCTAACCTGTCCGTAATTTTGTTTGCGACTGATGGCGTCATGAATGGTTACTACAAATAAAATCTCCTGGATCCGGGGATCAACTTTTGATAAATCAACCTGGATACTTTCATCGTCACCATCAGCACTGTTTCCTCCCGTTGGATCATCGCCCGTATGGTGCAAAGCCTGATCGGGAGAATCGGTATTGCCATAGAAAACAAAATATTCTTCTTCAGGGATCAGTCTGTTCGAGTTGATCATAAATGCTGATGCATCGAGATCGAAATCGTATCCGGTACCTTCATTTGGATCCCAGCCCAAGCCTAAAGTAATTTTGGATAATCCGATATCTATTTTTTGTCCTTTTTGTAAATTAATTGCCATTACTAATTTGATTTTTTTTGAAAAATTGTAAATAAATAGGATGTAAATTATAAATACTGCATGTTAACGCAATAAAGCACAAAAGAAAAAACACATTACTTTTTAAAAGCAATTGTTATTTTAACTTGAATAATAAGGATGTGGGATGGCTACAGCGACGATGATTGAGCGCTAATTTTTTTATATCCTGTAGCCCTGATTATCTGTTTAAATGTTTATAAACAAATATATTAGTTTGAATGTTAATTCCAAATTAGATTAAAAAAAAGCCAGATTATTTATAGGGTCAGACACTACTATTTGAAAATATACAATAATGTTTACCAAGTTAACCGGATCTTTTAAGAGGAATTGTAAAGATCAGCTTTTTATTTATCGCTTAAATTTATTAATCAGTCAGATGGTAACAGCTAACATCTGACTGCACATTTAAATGTTGATAAAATTCCTACCTAAACTTTTTCATCGCTGTCCAAAGTTTTTCGTCCAAGCCATACACATCAGGCCTGTACTCTATCTTATCATTTTGCGACCAGGCAGTAATATAGGTAATCAATAATGGAACAGATTTCTTTGGTCCGAACCAGGCAGGTTTTAACTGAAATGCTTTAGTAGTATCGGCCTTTTGAGCCATTCTTTTTTTATACCATTTTACGTGCGTACTATCTATCGGTGGCAAATCAACTTCTGCCCTAAGTTTATCATAAGTATAAGAATCGTTCACCAAAAGTTCTGCAAATTCCAATGGTTTTTCAATCCGTACACAACCATGACTAATGGCGCGATTGCTTAGGTTAAATCCGTTTTTATTATTGGTATCGTGCAGGTAAATACTCGAGCTGTTATCGAAGATAAATTTGAATTTCCCTAAGGCATTTCCACCACCCGAACCTTGCTTAAATTTGAAAGGTAATTTATCTCTCGAATACTTGTTCCAATTGATGGTATCAGGCTCACCAATCAGCTTATCTTTATAGTAAACTTTGATGTTACTATTCGACAAATAAAAGGGATCTTTTCTGGCCATCCAATAGATCTCGCTTTGCGCAATACTTACCGGAATATTCCAGATTGGATTGGCCTGAATAGAATTGATTTTACTAAATAATAATGGCGTCTCGTGGTTCTTTGGTTTATCATCCAGATTGCCTGATTTTGCAAAGGCTTTTAACTTATCTTCATAACCGTTTTCGCGCTTGCCACCCACACATACTTTCATCGAAATTACGGTATCCGATTTGTTCAGCCAGGTTAACCTAAAATCGGGGATATTTACCTGCACATAGTTATCACCGGTCTCTGGCATTTTCCAGCGGAACCGCTCCATATTCAACAACAAAATACGCTTTTCATCTGCCGCATCTGCATTCAAATATGCAGACTGCAAAGCTTTGTATTGAATCGATTTTGGTTGCACAGATTTTAACGTATCCAACAGATTTTTACTGTTCAAAAGATTTAGCATTCCGGCACTGTCCGGACGTCTCACCTTGATGTAGTAACGGGAAAAAATAGTACGGGGATTTATCACCCCATATTTGAGGTAATTATTGTAATTTAAATAAGCATTGGCAGATAACAGTTCTAACTTCGCAATTACAGGATAACTTTCATCTACCTTTTTAAATTTATTGGCGCTTAACTCTGTTAATAACGCTTTAATTTCATTGCTTTTAAAAATTTCAGGATTAAAACCATGCACCTTACTTTGTTCCAAATAGCTCACTAACGAATCTAATTCCCCATTAATGTAGAACTGGGTAACCAATTTAGGAGCACTATTATTAAGTGCATAAAAAGCCTTTATTGTTTTAGGATTAACGAATTTACCAGAAAGACTGTCCATTGTCTTTACAAAAACGCTGTCGTAAGCTACAGTATCAAAATCTTTATAGATCTTATTCTTAAAATGTTCCGACAGTACCTTTCCGATCTCAGGAGGGCTTTTAAACCACCCACAGGCAGAAATGAACATTATAAAGGGCAAAATTAGAAAGCGAAATTTTTTCAACACGATAAAATTTAAATACAAAATAAAGGTTAATGATACTAAAAACAGCATAATGGCAAATTAAGTGCCATTATTTTTTGTTTTACCATTTCAAACACTATATTTGCCATCGCTTATCAGCTAACGTATTGATACTGGCAGAAATAATTTATGAACTTAACTTTGAACCATCACTTACATTTGCACCATCGCCGATAGGCGATATGATATGTTTGTTTTGTACTTCAAAACTTTTTTCCGTAAAATAATTTCCTGTTCACTCTATATTCAATACATTGAAAACACTTAAAATTGCTATCCAGAAATCTGGTAGGTTAAACGAAAAATCCGTAGAAATACTTAAAAATTGTGGTTTATCTTTCGAAAACTACAAAAGCTCCCTTATCTCAACCGTTACTAATTTCCCTTTAGAAATTCTTTTTCTGCGTGATGATGATATTCCTGAATATGTACAGGATGGCATTGCCGATTTGGGGATAGTTGGGGAAAATGTAATTGTGGAAACCAAAGCTGAGGTAGATTTTCTACAGAAATTGGGCTTCGGAAAATGCACCTTAAAAATCGCTGTTCAGGCAACCAGTAATATCCAGAATCTGGAAGAACTAAATGGTAAGGCCATTGCTACTTCTTATCCGGTAATCCTTGAAAAATTCTTACAGGAAAAAGGTATCAAATCTGATATCAGAACCATTTCAGGATCGGTAGAAATTGGTCCGGGTTTAGGTTTAAGCGATGCCATTTTTGATATCGTATCAACAGGCGGAACATTAAAGAGCAATGGCTTAAAACCTTTCGCTGATGTGATGCAATCGGAAGCCATTTTAATTGGAAACAAATCAATAGCCGACAATCCGGAAGTAGCAGAATTACTACAACGCATCCGCTCGGTGCTCAGTGCAAAATCAAATAAATATGTGGTACTAAACGTATCAAAAGATAACCTTCAGAAGGTTGTAGATTTACTGCCAGGTGTTAAAAGTCCAACTGTAGTTCCACTCTTCGAACCCAATTGGGTTGCCGTGCACTCGGTAATTGCCGAAGAAGATTTCTGGGACAAAATAAATAGTTTAAAAGCTGCAGGCGCAGAAGGTATTTTAGTAATGCCTATCGAGAAAATTATCAAGTAAAATTATTTAAAATCATATTAACTATTAGTTAATTTTAAATTATAAAACATTGAAAATCTACAATTATACAGATTTATCTAAATCAAAAATTGAAGAGCTTTGTTCGAGGCAGATTGAAGACGATAAACTGGTTGAAGAACGGGTAACCGAGATTTTAAACACGGTAAAAAAAGATGGCGACAAGGCCCTTTTCAACTTCGCAAAAGCCTTTGATAAAGTTGAGCTGGAGAAACTTTTTTTAGATGCTGAAGAATTAAAAGTAATTGCTGCAACCATTCCATCCGATGCAAAAAAAGCGATTGAAACAGCTTACCAAAACATCAAAACTTTTCACCAGTCGCAGTTAAAAACTGAGGATAAAATTGAAACTATGCCGGGCGTTTTGTGCTGGCGCGAATCAAGGGCAATTGAAAAAGTCGGGCTTTATATCCCAGGCGGAACAGCCGTTTTACCAAGCACTTTTTTAATGTTGGCTACCCCCGCAATTATCGCGGGCTGCAAAGAAATTGTGGTCTGCTCCCCGCCACAAAGTGATGGTAAAACCAATTGTTATCTGGCTTATTGCGCAGTGCTCCTGGGCATCGAAAAAGTATTCCTGATTGGCGGTGCACAAGCCGTTGCTGCAATGGCTTTCGGAACAGAAACTGTACCACAGGTATATAAGATCTTTGGTCCTGGTAACAGATACGTAACCACAGCAAAAACGATGGTACAAAACAAAGTGGCCATTGATATGCCTGCAGGCCCATCGGAAGTGTTGGTTATTGCAGATGAAACCGCCAATCCATCATTTATTGCTGCCGATTTATTAGCCCAGGCTGAACACGGAACGGATAGTCAGGCTATTTTAGTGGCTACTTCTGAAGAAATCATCAATAAAACCTTAACGGAAATCGAAAATCAACTTGCTATATTACCTAGAAAGGACATTGCAGCTAAAGCAATAGCCAATTCTTACACGATTTTAACTGAAGATCTGGAGCAGGCAATGCAATTTTCGAATGAATATGCGCCCGAGCACTTAATACTGGCTACAGAAAACCACCAAAAGCTCATTCCGTTGATTGTCAATGCAGGATCTGTATTTTTAGGCAACTTTACACCCGAAAGTGTTGGCGATTATGCATCGGGAACTAACCATACTTTACCAACCAGTGGTTTTGCAAAGGCTTATTCAGGCGTATCTACAGATGCTTTTCTGAAAAAAATCACTTTTCAGCAATTATCCCGAGAGGGTTTAAATCATATTGGCAACACGGTTGAAATCCTTGCAACGGCAGAAGGCCTGGAGGCGCATAAAAATGCTGTTAGTATCAGATTGGGTATTGAGTCGGAAGTCCGAAAGTCTGAAGACCGGAGATAACATTACATAAAACAAAACCCAGTGGAAAAACGAATCGGTGCAATCACTTAATATGTGTAATCAACCGAAGGAAAGAAAAAATTAAATAAAATCAGTAGAAGTTACAACGTAGAAAGCTTTAGGCAACTCGCCAATCCCTTTTACCTTTACCTTTTACCTTTTACCTCAAACAATGGACATTAACGATTTAGTAAGAGAAAATATAAAAAACCTTCGCCCCTACTCTACCGCAAGGGACGAATTTAAAGGTCAGGCATCAGTATTTTTAGACGCAAATGAGAACAGTTACGGTTCGCCACTACCGGCAAATTACAACCGTTACCCTGATCCTTTGCAGCTTGATTTAAAAGATGCGATCAGTAAAATAAAAGGTGTGCCAATTGAGAATACTTTTTTAGGAAACGGCAGCGATGAAGCGATAGATTTATTATTCCGTGCTTTTTGCAACCCCGGAAAAGACAACGTAATTGTACTACCTCCAACTTATGGAATGTACGAAGTTTCGGCAAATATAAATGATGTAGAAATACGCAAAGTGAACCTGCTCCCGAACTTCCAGCTGGATATGGAAAAGATCGCCGAAACGATTGATAAAAACACCAAATTAATCTTCATTTGTTCGCCAAATAATCCGACCGGAAATTCGATAAACCGGGAAGATATTGAAACCATTTTAGCCAACTTTAATGGCATCGTTGTGGTGGATGAAGCGTATATAAATTACGCCAGGCAAAAGACCTTTATACAGGAGCTAACCGAGTACGGAAACCTGGTGATTTTGCAAACTTTTTCGAAGGCATGGGGCCTTGCCGCTTTACGTTTGGGCATGGCTTTTTCTTCAACAAAATTAATTGATGTTTTGAACAAAATTAAGCCACCATACAACATCAATCAGGCCACACAGGATTTAGCTTTCGAAGCCTTAAAAAATATCGCACAGGTTAACGATTGGATCAAAACATCTGTTGCAGAAAGACAGCGTTTATCCATCGCTTTCAACGAGCTGAATGCGGTAACAAAAGTGTATCCATCCGACGCAAATTTTATCCTCATAGAAGTTACCGATGCATTGAAAATTTACGATACTTTGGTAGATCAGGGCATCATTGTACGCGATCGATCGAAAGTAACTTTATGCGAAGGTTGTTTAAGGATTACGGTAGGTACAAAAGAAGAAAACGATAAACTATTAACTGTTTTAGAAAAATTTTAAAATGAAGAAAGTACTATTTATAGACCGCGATGGAACATTAAATATCGAGCCTGATGATGAGCAGGTAGATAGTTTTGCAAAGCTTAAATTTTATCCGCGTTCTTTATATTATTTATCGAAAATTGCGGCCGAGCTGGATTACGAACTGGTGATGGTAACCAACCAGGATGGACTGGGAACATTGTCGAATCCTGAAGAAAATTTCTGGCCGATCCATAATTTCATGTTGGATACTTTTGCCGGTGAAGGTGTAAACTTTAGCGAAATTGTAATCGACAGAACTTTTGCAAGAGATAATGCCCCTACCCGTAAACCTGGTACTGCTTTACTGACAAAATATTTTAGCGGCGATTACGACCTGAAAAACTCATTCGTGATCGGCGATCGTTTAAACGATGTGGTTTTGGCCAAAAACCTAGGTGCCAAAGCCATTTTTCTTCGTCAGAATGATGCATTGGGTTCTGCAGAAGCGTTAGATAAACATGAAACACTTTTAGACATTATCATTTTAGAAACGAAGAAATGGGAAGATATATACAACCTGTTAAAAGCAGGAAGCAGAAAAATCCACCACGAACGCAAAACCAACGAAACAGATATTACCATTAACCTGGATCTGGACGGAACAGGGAAAGCCAAAATTGAAACCGGTTTAAACTTTTTCGATCATATGCTTGATCAGATTGCCAGACATGGAAGTGTGGATTTAGAGGTAATTGCAAAAGGTGATTTACATATTGATGAGCACCACACCATAGAAGATACTGGTATTGCCCTTGGAGAAGCCTTTGCCAAAGGATTAGGCAATAAACTAGGCATTGAAAGGTACGGCTTTTGCTTACCAATGGACGATTGCCTGGCACAGGTAGCGATTGATTTTGGAGGAAGAAACTGGATTGTTTGGGATGCAGAGTTTAAACGCGAAAAAGTTGGCGATATGCCTACCGAGATGTTTTACCATTTCTTTAAATCGTTCAGTGATGCCGCGAAATGCAATTTAAACATAAAGGCAGAAGGCGATAATGAGCATCATAAAATTGAGGCTATCTTTAAAGCATTCGCCAAAGCCATTAAAATGGCCATAAAACGCGACGCCGAAAAAATGGTATTACCGAGCACAAAGGGAATGTTGTAACCCCCCAACCCCTAAAGGGGAGCAGATAGCGAATTGAAATAGCTATTGTAAAAAATAACAAAGGCCACTGTTAAGATAAATTAGTTATACACAATAACATGAACGATAGGAATTCAAAGTCCCCTTCAGGGGATTTAGGGGTTGGAATAGTAAATTACGGAGCAGGCAACATTTTCTCCCTTACCGCAGCATTAGACCGCTTAAATGTGACCTATGGCATGGTAAATACAGAAAACGACCTCGAAAAATATAGCCACATCATTATTCCGGGTGTTGGCCACGCAGGTGCTGCGATGGAAAAATTAAAGGGAACAGGACTGGTTGAAGCCATTAAAAAACTCACCAAACCTGTGCTGGGCATCTGTGTGGGCATGCAGCTCATTACCGAACACTCGGAAGAGGGAGATGCAGCACTTTTAGATATCGTTCCGGTGAAAACCAAAAAATTCGATAAATCGCTGAATATCAAAATACCACACATGGGATGGAATGCAGTTAGCCTGAAAAACAATCCATTATTTGAAGGTGTTGAAGATAATACACAATTTTACTTTGTGCATTCGTACTTTATTGAATATAACCCTACTTTTGACATCGCATCTGCCGATTATGGTTTAAAGTTTTCGGCAGCAGTGCAAAAAAATAATTTTTACGGCGTTCAGTTCCACCCTGAGAAATCGGGAAAAGCCGGCGAATTAATATTAAAAAATTTTTCAAACTTAAGCTTATAAAATGTACATAATACCTGCTATTGATATTTTGGATGGAAAAGTTGTCCGTCTGCGCGAAGGCGATTACAACCAAAAAACAGAGTACGACGTTTCTATTGCCGAAATGATAGAAAAATACCGCTCAAATGGTACGGATTTTATCCATATTATTGATTTAAATGGAGCTAAAGGTGATTTCAGCAACCAAAAATCACTTTTCGAGATCATTAAAAAAACGGAAATGAAAGTGCAGTACGGTGGTGGCATCAGAACCATTGAGCAGGTTACCAACCTGCTTGATGCCGGTATTCACCGGGTAATTGTAGGTACCCAGGCCATTACCAACCCTGATTTCTTACCCGAATTAAGTGAGGCTTTTGCAAAAAAACACGATTATGCAAACCGCATCGTAATTGCCATTGATGTTTTGGATGAAGTGATTAAATATTCGGGCTGGATGGAAAGCTCACCAATTAAACTAATGGATTACGTTGACAAATGTCTTTCCTTAGGGTTTTTCCGTTTCTTATGCACTGATATCAGCAAAGATGGAAAATTAGGCGGCGCAGCTGTTGAGTTATACAAAAAACTGCTCGAACATTCACCAATGATTAAACTGATTGCTTCGGGTGGTGTGAGTTCAATGGAAGATATCTACGAGCTTGCTAAATACCCAATCAGAAGTGTTGTAGTAGGAAAAGCAATTTACGAAGACCGCATTACTATTGAAGAAATTAAAGAGTGGAATTTGAAGGCACTCAGTTCAATCTAATTCCATAAATATTTATGTCATCCTGAAGAATGAAGGATCTGCCCACGATGAAACAGATGCTTCGTTCCTCAGCATGACACCCAAACAAAAATATGCTTTCGAAAAGAATAATCCCTTGTTTAGACGTTAAAGACGGCCGTACAGTAAAAGGTGTAAACTTTGTTGATTTACGCGATGCAGGCGATCCTGTGGAGCTGGCGGCACAATACGCACAACAGGGAGCGGATGAATTGGTTTTCCTGGATATTACGGCAACTCACGAGCGTCGGAAAACGATGATTGAAATGGTTAAATCGGTTGCAAGGCAATTAAATATTCCTTTTACCATTGGTGGTGGAATAACCGAAATTGCTGATGCAGAAGCATTATTAAATGCCGGAGCTGATAAAATCAGTATCAATTCGGCAGCAGTTCGGAATCCTCAATTAATTGAAGACCTGGCTAAAACCTTTGGGGTGCAGTTTGTGGTTTTGGCAGTCGACACCAAATATGTAAACGGTAAAAATATGGTCCACTTAAATGGAGGAAGGCTAATTACCGAACTGGAAACCGAAAACTGGATTAAACAAGCCGAAGATTTAGGCGCAGGAGAGATTTTGTTAACTTCGATGGACCACGATGGCACTAAAGCAGGTTTTGATTGCGGATTGCTAAGCAAAGTAAACCAAATGATCAATATCCCGATTATAGCTTCAGGTGGAGCAGGTAGTATGGAGCATTTTACTGAGGTTTTCCAAAAAGCTAACGTTGATGCCGCACTTGCAGCATCGGTATTTCATTATGGCGAAATCCTGATCCCTGATTTAAAACAAGAATTGAAAAGGAACAATATTCCTGTTAGAATATAATAGTTAACTCGTCATTGCGAGGCACGAAGCAATCCTAATGCTATGGGTTCGAACCTACAAAAGTAGTAAGATTGCTTCGTTCCTCGCAATGACGGAAACATCATAAAAATGACAATCGATACCAATTCCCTTGATTGGGATAAAACAGAGGGTTTAATTCCCGTAATTATTCAGGATTATAAAACTTTGGAGGTTTTAATGCTGGGTTATATGAACGCCGAAGCTTTGGAAAAAACGCAAGCTGAAGGCAAAGTTACCTTCTTTTCGCGCTCTAAAAACCGCCTTTGGACGAAAGGTGAAACCAGCAACAACTTTTTGTTTGTTAAAGAACTTTTTGTGGATTGTGATAACGATACCATTCTGATTAAGGCAGATGCTGTTGGACCAACGTGCCATACCGGAAGCCGCAGCTGTTTTAAAACAGATTTTAACCAAAACTTTATTTTCGAACTCGAAAACATCATTAATGATCGATATGAAAATCCAGTTGAGGGGTCTTACATCAATAAAATGCGCAGCAAAGGTTTGAACAAAATTGCCCAAAAAGTTGGTGAGGAAGGTGTAGAAACTGTAATTGCCGCGCTTGCTGAAACGGAAGAAGAATTAATTGGAGAGGCATCAGATCTTGTTTTTCACCTCTTGTTTTTATTGAAAGAAAAGGGTTTATCTATTCAGGATATTGCCAAAAACTTAGAAAAAAGACACCGATAAGGCAGAAGGCTGAAAGGTGTAAGGTGCTAAATCCCTATACCTTAAACCCTAAACCTTAAACCTCAAGAAATGCTAAAACACTTACAAACCCTTCCTGGCCACCAAAACCCTGTTTATGCTTTATCCAATTCGGATGAGGATGGTATATTTTTTAGCGCAGGGAACGATAAGGGAGTTGTAGAATGGTCGCTACATACCATGGCTTTTGTGAAGGTTAAAATGCCTGTACAGAGTTCGGTATATTGTTTACACTATTACAATAATCAATTATTTATTGGAGAACGTAGCGGTGCATTTAGTGTTTACGACTTTAAGGAACAAAAGGTAATCAACAGAATAAATGCCCATACCAAACCCATTTTTAATATACAAACGGTAAAAGGCAAAAATGAGCTTTTAACCACCGGCGAAGATGGCACTGCGGCTGTTTGGTCGCTGAACGATTTTACAGAGATTTACCGTTTTCAGGTGGCCTACGATACGGTTAGGGCAATTGCAATAGCGCCCAATGAAAGTGAAGTTGCCTTTGGCTGTAAAGATCATTTGATCAGGATTTATAACCTGGCAGATTATAGCTTAAAACAATCTCTCGAAGGTCATTCCTTACCGGTAACCTCACTCGCTTACCACCCAACGGGTAAATACTTAATTTCAGGAAGCCGCGATGCCCAGTTAAAAATATGGGATCTGCCGAATTACGAACTGAGGGATACCGTGCCGGCACACATGTTTACCGTGTACGATATCGCCTTTCATCCCACCCTACCCTATTTTGCTACGAGTAGTCAGGATAAAAGCATTAAACTTTGGGATGCAGAAAATTTTAAACTTTATAAAATTTTAAGTTTGGAGAAAGCCGGAATTGGCCATACGCATTCCATCAATAAAATTATCTGGAGCCACGACGGAAAGCACCTGATTTCTACGGGAGACGATAGGCAGGTGATGGTTTGGGAAATGGAAGGTTAATTTATTTTTTTATAGAATGGATTAATATTCCGCAGTTGATTTCTCATTTTAGAATAGATCCTCTTCCAAAATGGTGTTCTCACAATAACAACATCCCCCATAAATACAGTTGTATCTTCATTTAAAATAATATCAAGATAGCTATCACCTGGTTTCAATTTTACTATTTTATTTTCGAAGCCAATGTACCTTATATCTAACTCTTTTAATTCATTTTGCTTTTGAACGGTATAAGTAAGCGAAAATTCACCATTTGCATCAGTTGAAAAACCATATTTTTCTCCCAAAATACGGATAGTTACCCCTGGCAATGCAGATCTACCTTTATCTGTAACTTTTCCTTTTATAAACCGTAACGAATCAGATAATGCCTCATCCTGGTTCTTTTTATCAAAATTGGTTATCGTTTTTGTAGTTTGAATTGTTGATGGTTTTATTACTTCTCCTTTACCCAATTTCGGAAAACTCAAAAAAGCAAATAAAGAGGCTGCAATCAGGCTTGGTTTAAATCGGCTAATTGCAAAATCCGATTTTACATGAATTAAACGATCAAGCTGCTCAGGTTTAAATCTACCACAACTTTCGCCTTGATTTTCTTTAAACCAACGTTTCAGTTCAGTATCAGTAAAACTTGTAAAGTCTATTACAGATTTTTGACAGGAATCGCAAAACTTGCCATTTACATAGGTTTGCATCTCTTCCCACTCTTCATGGCAAGGATTGGAGATCTGAATTTTAAATTTAGATGGCATAAAATTCGATTAAGAAATTATCTAAAGATATTTATAATACTGCTCACAATTCTCCTGGTTACAGTTGTTTTTATCGAAATACCACCAAGTCCTCCTACCAATTGTTCGCTTAGCTTATCAACAACCATCTTGTCTGTAAAATCCATCTGCATTGCATGTTGTAAAACAACAGAAATCTCTTTTTCCTCTCCTAAAAGAAATAAACTCTTTTTAGTCTCAAATGCGTTTGAAGTAAAAATCAATTCGCTAATAGTTCTGTTTTTTGGTTTTTTAATTTTAATATAGAATGAGCCATCGGCGGCCGTTTCAGCATAAATATTTTGATCTTTTAATTCGATATTTATATGATTTAAGCCAATTCCGTCCTGATCATATACTCTTCCCTTTATAAAGGTATACCCTCCTTCTACATCACCCAAAACTTGGCTTTGTTGAATTTTATATTCAGTTTCCAATAGCCTTACGTATTTTGCATAAGTGAATTTAGGAATACTTAAAAATGCAAAAATTGAAGCTGCGATTAAACTAGGTTTAAAAACTTTGAAAAATGGTACGGTTTTGCCACCTATATAACGATCAAGCTGCTCAGGCTTAAATCTACCACAACTTTTGCCTTGATTTTCTTTAAACCAACGTTTCAGTTCAGTATCAGTAAAACTTGTAAAGTCTATTACAGATTTTTGACAGGAATCGCAAAACTTGCCATTTACATAGGTTTGCATCTCTTCCCACTCTTCATGGCAAGGATTGGAGATCTGAATTTTAAATTTAGATGGCATAAAAAAATGTATCTTTTATATAGGATACATTTTCGGCTACTATTCCACAAAACGTTTTATAATTCTGAGTTTGTGCGAATATTTTCCTAATTCCTTATTAAAAATCCCCTGATCATCAATCGGGTCGATTTTTACCTTGGCAGATGAATGGATGATTTCATTTGGGCTCAACATAATGCCCACATGAGTAATCCGGCCTTCATCGTTATCAAAAAAGGCAACATCACCAGCCTTACATTCAGCCAAAAAACCAACCAGTTCACCTTGTTCGGCTTGTTGTGAAGCATCACGATTTAATTTGATTCCCAACATTTTAAACACCGTTTGAGTAAAACCAGAACAATCAAGACCGAACAAATGCCTTCCGCCCCATAAATAAGGGATATTCTGGAAAAACTTAGCAATATCGGTTACCTGATCTTTAAAATTGATTAAGCTGTTATCATGTGCTTCAAAATTCAGCTTAAATTTTTCTGCTCCGGCATAGCAAAAGCCATCTTTTAGAAAAGGAAGGTTACTAGCCGGACTTAAATGATAATCACTTCCATCAACTGCCGTTAACACATTATTGAAGCTTAAAGGAGCCAATAATTTACAATCGTGCATTTCTGCAAACTGGTTTTGGCTAATGGGGGCCAATTGTCTGAAATCTAGCCAGCCTTCATAACCATCGTAGCCATTTTGAATGAGCCACCAGCGTTCTTCTTTCTGTATGATTTCGACGTGATCGCCGAATAAAAGTTGTGAAACAATTTCTGCTTTATCTGATGCATCAGCTCTTAAGGGTGCTACGGCAACCCTGCAAATACCGTATTGATTTTCCATTTAAATCTGCTCGTGAAACTATTGTAAAACTAATAAAATACATTCATAGCCTAACATTTTGCGCGCAAATTTGTTATTTTTATGATGTTCACCTTTTAAATGTACTGTCATGAATTTTAAAAAAATATTAATTGCCGTTGATAATAGCACCTGCTCAGAAAAAGCGGCAAAAGCCGGTTACGATATGGCTGAGAAATTTGGAGCAGAGGTGGCATTGGTTAACATTATCGAGCCTATTCCTGCCAATGTAAACCCCGATTTAACGCTTGCACCGGTATTTCTAGAAACCTATGATAACAGCGAAGAAAATAGCCATATTTTACTGAAAGGAATGGAGACTAAATACAGTAAGGGCATTACAACCACTTATTTAAGTATTATTGATACGGCAGCCCATGGCATTATCCAGCAATCAGATGAATGGGGATCTGACTTAATCGTGATTGGCACTTATGGCAGAACTGGCCTCTACCACTTTTTAATGGGAAGCGTGGCAGAACACGTAGCAAGAAAATCGGCCTGCCCGGTTTTGATTATTCCTAATCAATGCGAGGTAGATTAGTTTAGTTCATTAGTTCACTGGTTATTAGTCATTAGTTAGCATGGCGCAAAATACCTCCGCGTTAATCTGTGCATCTGTGGCGGCGAACTGAAATCTTTTTTAAACAAAAAAAGTCCCGCATCATGCGAGACTTTCACTTTAAATATCTTTAAAAGACTATCCTTCCTGGTGTAACCAGGCTTTTTTAGCCAATAATTCTTCTTCTGTTTCGCGGATATCTTCATCATCCACACAACAATCAACCGGACAAACGGCCGCACACTGAGGCTCATCATGAAAGCCCTTACACTCTGTACACTTATCGGATACAATGTAATAAACTTCATCCGAAACTGCTTCTTGCGTTGCGTCAGCTTCAATTTGTTGATTACCAAAATCAATGATACCATTTAAATTGGTACCATCAGAAAAACGCCATGCAGTACCGGCATCGTAAATTGCGTTGTTAGGACATTCCGGTTCGCAAGCCCCACAATTTATACACTCATCTGTTATTTTAATCGCCATGTTTTCGTCTAATTCTTTTGCTTAGTTTACCTTTGCGATGCAAATATAATATATAATCACTTAATAATAATTCTAAATATGTCAGCATTAACTCAAGAAAAAGTAATAACCGCGTTTAACAAACTGGGCATATTGCTTACAAACCCTACTGACATACTAGGAAATGCAATTTATAGTGTTGAAAATGCCAATGCATGGTTCACTGTAGAAAATGTAAAAAAATCTGTTTTATCTTTTGCCGAGATGTTAAATGAAGCTGATTTAGCCATTTGGTTTAATTCGGTTAAGTTTAGTGCCTCGCCTAAAAAGGTTGGTTTAATTCTCGCTGGTAACATTCCAATGGTAGGTTTACACGATGTTTTAAGTGTATTGGCTACTGGAAATATGGCACTGATCAAACTTTCTTCAGCAGACGACAAATTAATAAAAACGGTGTTGGCTGAACTCATTAAAATAGAACCAGCATTTGAGGATAAAATAGAATATGTAGAACGTTTGAAAGATTTTGATGCGGTTATTGCCACAGGCAGCAACAATTCATCCCGTTATTTTGATTATTATTTTGGCAAAGTACCCAATATCATCCGTAAAAACAGAAACAGTGTGGCCGTTTTAGATGGTTTAGAAAGTTTTGAAGACATTCAAAACCTGGGTAGCGATATTTTTGATTATTTTGGCTTAGGCTGCAGAAATGTATCCAAGATTTATTTTCCGAAAGATTACGATATTGCAAATTTTTACGAAGGTATAGAAAGCTTTCAACCCATCATCAACCACTTTAAGTACAATAACAATTACGATTATAATAAATCAATTTATTTGGTTAATGCTGCCAAACACTTCGATAATGGCTTTTTGCTATTAAAAGAAGATGAAAATTTAACTTCACCACTGGCCGTTCTTTTCTACGAAGAATACGAACAACTGCAAGAGGTTGAAGAGAAATTAAAAGATAAATCAGAAAACATTCAGTGTGTGATCACCAAATCGCCCTTGAGTATGAATACTTTCGGTTTTGGCCAAAGCCAGCATCCCAAACTTTGGGATTATGCGGATAATGTGAATACCATCGAATTTTTGAATGGGTTGTAACATATTAATTTTAATCTATGAAAAACTTACTACTCATCGCTGTTTTTATTTTTACATTTTCAATTGTAAAAGCTCAGGGTCCTCCGGCCGCTGCTGAAGCCACTAGTTCTAATAAAATTTTAATAGATGAACTAGTGGAAGTAACCAATTATAAAGTGCTTTTTGAAAGTGCCTGTATGATTCAAATTGATAATATTTCGAAAAAAAATAACTGGTCTAATGATAAATCTGAGAAAACAAAGGCCAAATTAAACTTTCAGGATTTTAAGAATTTCACCGTCTAGAATGTATTTTCAGCGTTAACCACAGAAGAATTAAAACATTTTATTGCTGCCTACACATCTCTTAAAAAAAGGAACCAGGAGACAAAATTTTTCCTGTTTAATGTTATGATTTCAAATAACATATCAAACTACCTAACTAATTTCATTTTAGATAAATAGCTAATAAATTGATCAAAACAAGCTGGTTTAAGTTTTAAATTGAATTACAGTTTTTTATTTAGATATTCGCTAAATGCCCTTTAAGCAATGCGTTATCTCCCGATATTTTTAATTCTCTTTCTATTTTTTTTTAATGGTGACTGCGTATTGGCTCAATGTAACGGAACACTGGGCGATCCGATTAAAAATGAAACATTTGGATCGGGAACCAGCACTTTTGGCCCTGCCCTGCCCAACGGAGTTACCAACTATACTTATGTTACGGGCACTCCCGAAGACGGACAATACACCATAGCCAAAACCATATCAGGATTAAATGGGGGCTGGATCCCATCGATTATAAACCATACACCAAACGATCCAAATGGTTATATGATGGTTGTAAATGCTTCAAATAGCCCAGGGGTATTTTATCAGGCTACCATTACCGACCTCTGTCCAAATACCACTTATGAATTTTCTGCCTGGATAATTAATATTTTAAGAAACCCAGGGATTAAACCGAATGTTAAGTTTACAATAGAAAATAATGGAGTTAATATACTAACTACTCCATTTGAAACTGGAGATATCCAAGAAAACTCGGGCTGGATTAGATATGCGAGGTCATTCGTTACACCTTCAAATTTAGGTACAATTACCTTAAAAATGACCAATCAGAATCCAGGAGGAGGCGGGAACGACCTGGCTATAGATGATATCTCCTTTAGTGCCTGTGGTCCAACGCTTATACCGTCCATAATTGGCAGTGCCTTAACATCAGCTCAAATGTGTGAAGGAAATACCGCTACATTTAATTTTAAAACTGATGTTAGTCCTGGCGTTTATCAAAATCCAAGGTACCAATGGCAAATGAACACAGGTACAGGTTTTACAGATTTAGCCGGGGAACAAACGCCAGCTTATACCGCATCATTTCAAAACGCTGTTAAAGGTGTTTATCAGTACCGTTTACTGGTTGGCGATGGCAATAATATTAATTCGCCAAACTGCAGGATTGCAGGGTCGCCGTTAACGGTTACCGTAAATGCGATGCCAGTTGCTGTGGCTAAAAATTCTGGGCCAGTTTGCATTGGCAATACGATTAAATTAAATGCATCTGGCGGTACAAGTTATAGCTGGACAGATCCGACCGGCCAATTCTTTTCTTCTGATCAAAATCCCACTATGCCGAATGCCACAAAAGCAATGGAAGGCATTTATACGGTACAGGTTACCGCTAATGGATGTACAAGACCAGCAACAACCTATGTTCAAATCCTCGATCCGGTAATTGCCACAACCAATATCCAAACGACCAGCATTTGCGAAGGACAATCGGTTCAATTGGAGGCTTCGGGCGGCACGATGTATCTTTGGCAGCCAGCTAATGGCTTATCAGATACTCAAATAGCTAACCCTGTTGCTAAACCGACAGAAACAACTACTTATATGGTTCAGGTTTCTAATGGAGGATGTTCGGCAACTGAGGAAATCACCATTACTGTAAATAAAAATGCTTTTGCAGATGCTGGAGCGGATCAAAAAATCATCACCGGACAAAACATTACCTTAAATGGCAAAGTAAGTGGCGATGACATTACCTACTATTGGACACCATCAGATTACCTTGACGATCCTACCAAATTAAATCCCATTGCTACACCGCCAAAAGATATGACTTATACGCTAAACGCCGTATCTAATCTAGGTTGTACCAGTAGCAGCGATGCTGTCTTTATAAAAGTTTATCCTGAAGTGCTTATACCTAATACTTTTACTCCAAACGGCGATGGCATAAACGATACCTGGAATATTCCGGCTGCTTCGGCTTTCCCTAGTCCGGTTATTAAAATCACCAACCGTTATGGTCAGCTGGTTTATCAAAGCACTGGCACTTTTAAGCCCTGGGATGGCAAAATGAACGGAAAAGACCTACCACCAGCAGTATATTATTATAGTGTTTATTTAAACGAAGATTTTAAAACCTATAGTGGCTGGGTAATTCTGATGAGATAAAAAACCTTAAATCACTGCTAAATTTTAATTATAGCAAAAAACAAGTTAAACGCTATAAATAAAATTTAAATTTCTTTAACATTGCATTAAACCCTGAGCCAGTTAATGCACCGTTTAATAAAAGCGCTATTTTTTCTTTGTATATTGCTGTTTGCAAATTTTCTGAATGCCCAGGTATGTACCGGTACATTTGGCGCACCATTAATTAATCAAACTTTTGGACAAGGAAACAGCAGGGATAACTGGTATGGGCCCTTGGCTCAATATGCGCCGGGAGCTTCTACGTTTACAACTTTTCTTGGTCCACCGGGCCCAAACCCTTTGGCATTAGCAGCTAATCAATCAGGCTTAGTTAAAACACCCGGAACACCAGGCAATCCGTTTCCACTTTACTGGCAGCCTCATGCAGATCATACGGGAAATGAAAATGGTTTAATGCTTTTAATTGATGGTGTTGCTACGCAAACGGTATTTTTTGAGCAACGAATGGATAACCTCTGTCCAAACACTACTTTACGTTTATCCATCTGGGTTTTAAATGCAAATTCGCCTACGGCCAACGCTCAAAATCCAAATATGATCTTGCAAATAGTAGACCCTGATAATAACCTGCTTGGAAGTAAAGAAACAGGCAATGTACCTGCAGATAGAACATGGCATCAATATTATATTGATTTTACCAATGGTACCAGCTCAACCATTACTTTACAATTAGTAAATCATACACTAACCAATAGTGGCAACGATTTTGCTTTGGATGATATTACCGTGCAAGCTTGCGGCCCGGGCATTATCCCATTTTTTAATACTAACGATCCCTTGCTAAACATGTGCGAAGGAAATACAAGCAATTTTACTTTAAACGCGAATATTTCTGCAGGGTATGTAAACCCGGTTTACCAATGGCAAGAGAAAACAGCTGGCGTATGGACTGATATCTCTGGAAAAACGACTAAAGAAGTATCCATAGATTTTTTAAACCGCACAGCCGGAACTTATCAGTATCGGTTAATTACAGCCATTGATGGTAACCTTGATAAGGTAAATTGTAGAGCCGTATCAGATCCCATTACGCTTACCGTAAACCCGATACCTGTTGTTAAGGCCGAAAACTCAGGACCAGTTTGTATCGGAAATACAATTTATTTAAGCGCATCGGGCGGAACAAGTTACAGCTGGACAGACCCGAATGGCCAGTTTTTTTCTTCTGACCAAAATCCCATTATTTTAAATGCTACTAAAGCGCATGAAGGCACTTACACGGTACAGGTTACAGCAAATGGATGTACATACCCGGCAACAACTAATGTTCAAATCCACGATCCGGTAATTGCCACAACCAATATCCAGACCGCAACCATTTGCGAAGGTAAATCTGTACAGCTTGAGGCATCCGGAGGGTTAACTTACCTTTGGCAACCATCAAAAGGTTTATCAGACGCAAGGATATCCAACCCGATTGCCTCACCTACGGAAACAACCACCTACACCGTTCAGATTTCAAATTACGGATGCAATACTTATTCACAAATCACCATCAATGTAAATAAAAATGCAACAGCAGATGCAGGCGCAGATCAGAAGATATTAACCGGACAGTCAATAAATTTAAACGGCAAAGTAAGTGGCGATAATGTTACGTATTACTGGTCACCATCCGATTATCTCGACGACCCGACCAAACTAAACCCCGTTGCTAAACCAACAGAAGATATTACTTATACGCTACACGCAATCTCAAATTCTGGCTGTACCACTACTAGTGATGATATTTTTATACAGGTTTATCCGGAAGTGCTTATACCCAATACTTTTACTCCAAATGGCGATGGCGTAAACGACACCTGGAATATCCCTGCTGCTGCTAGTTTTCCTAAACCAATGGTGAAAATTACCAACCGTTATGGCCAGCTCGTGTATCAAAGTACGGGTACCTTTAAACCCTGGGATGGAAAAATGAATGGAAAAGATCTCCCTCCTGCAGTGTATTATTACACCATTTATTTAAACGAAGATTTTAAAACCTATAGTGGCTGGGTAATGCTGATGAGATAAAAAGACCTTCTTACTTTCGCTTCTCATTTGGAAATGCTATTTTTGAGCACAATGTATATCGTTAAAGTTAAAGGCATAGCCAAAATTCCGGATTACGTACAGCTAAGAGATGACAAGTTTACCCTCTTGGCGTATTTTAGGGTTGACAGACCTGATAAATCGCTGGAAAAACTCGGACTAGGCGACAAGCAGGATTACATTATGGAAATGGTTAAAGGTTTGCCTTTTGGGCAGATCGCAAAATTGGAAATATAATATGGCAGGCAACTCAGTAATTCATTTAAGCAATGTAGATGTTTTTCAACAGAAACATTTAGTCCTCTCAAACGTAAATTTACACATCGAAAAAGACGAATTTGTGTTCTTAATCGGTCAAACAGGTTCGGGCAAGAGTAGTTTGCTTAAAATATTATACGGCGACCTTCATATTGGCAACGGAGAGGGTAATATTGCTGGTTTTGACCTCAAAAACCTAAAAGAAAGCCAGGTGCCGTTTTTACGCCGTAAATTAGGCGTGGTATTTCAGGATTTTCAGTTACTTACCGATCGGACTATTGAAAAAAACCTTGAGTTTGTATTAAAAGCTACCGGCTGGAAAGACGAAAAGCTGATTAACGAACGTATTAAAGATGTATTGGACAAAGTTGGTTTACGTTCAAAAATTAAAAAAATGCCGCACGAAATATCTGGCGGCGAGCAGCAACGTATTGTAATTGCCAGGGCTTTGTTAAACGATCCTGAAATTATCCTTGCTGACGAACCTACCGGGAACTTAGATCCCGAAACTTCAGAAGAAATTGTAACCCTTTTAAAACAGATTAGCCAGGCCGGAACTGCGGTTTTAATGGCTACACACGATTACCACATCATCCGCACTTTTCCTTCACGTATCATCAAGTGTGAAAGCGGAGTAGTGCACGAAGATGCCCAAATTTTATAAAAAATTCTGACATCCGTCAGCTAATCAGCCAATCTGTTCAGATAAATTCAAATAAATCTGACAGCTTGGCTGATTTCAGTTTATGGCAAAATAGTTGAGATTAACACAAAAAAATTCAGCCTAGTATTATGTTTAATAAGAAGAAAAATAACGATAAAGAAGAAAATATAATGAATACTGAAAACACATCAGAAAATACTGCTGAGAATGTAGAGAATACTGATGCTTCTACAAATGAAACTGAGCAGGCACCAGAATTATCTGCAGAAGAAAAATTGCAGTCAGAAGTACAACAGCTTAACGACAAATACTTACGTTTATATGCTGAATTCGACAATTACAAACGTCGTACACAAAAAGAACGTGTTGAGTTATTGCAAACTGCTGGTAAAGATGTAATTGTATCACTTTTACCTGTTTTAGATGATTTTGACCGTGCATTAAAAGCCATGGAAACCGCGGCCGATGTAGCTCCTGTTAAGGAAGGTATTTTACTGGTAAGCACCAAGTTAAAAAATACTTTAGCCCAAAAAGGTTTGAAAGATGTAGAAAGTATTAGTCAACCTTTTAATACCGATTTCCACGAAGCAATTACCAATATCCCTGCCCCTACCGAGGAGCTTAAAGGAAAAGTAATCGACGAAGTAGAAAAAGGTTATACTTTAAATGATAATGTGATCCGCTTTGCTAAAGTGGTAGTTGGAGCGTAAGAAATAATTATTGAATGAGAGAAGGTCAGAATGAGTGAATGTAATCATTCAATCATTCAATCATTCCATCACTCAATCATTCAATCATTCTATAAAGAAAATGAGTAAAAGAGATTATTACGACGTATTAGGCGTAACCAGGGGCGCAGCTGCTGACGAGATAAAGAAAGCTTATCGCAAGATGGCGATCAAATATCACCCGGATAAAAATCCTGGGGATAAAGCTGCTGAAGATAAGTTTAAGGAAGCTGCAGAAGCTTACGAGGTATTAAGCAGTGCTGAGAAAAAACAACGTTATGATCAATACGGTCATGCTGGTGTTGGCGGTGCAAGCGGCGGCGGTTACGGTGGTGGCGGCATGAATATGGACGATATTTTCAGTAATTTCGGTGATGTATTCGGTGGTCATAATCCTTTCGAAAGCTTTTTTGGCGGCGGTGGCGGTGGTCAGCAACGTGGCGGTCGCCGTGTAGCTAAAGGCTCTAACCTTCGTATAAAAGTTAAATTAACCTTAGAAGAAATTGCACATGGTGCAGAAAAGAAAATCAAGGTTAATAAACTGATTGTTTGTAAAACCTGCGATGGTTCTGGCGCAAAAGATAAATCATCAGTAAGTACCTGTGGTACCTGCGGTGGCAGTGGCCAGGTACGCAGGGTAACCAATACCATTTTAGGCCAGATGCAAACCGCATCTACCTGCCCTACGTGTAATGGCAGCGGACAACAAATTACTTCAAAATGTACAGTTTGTCATGGAGATGGCGTGGTACGTGGCGAAGAAACCATTACCATTAACATTCCTGCTGGCGTAAGCGAAGGCATGCAACTAAGCATGAGCGGAAAAGGAAATGCAGCACCAAATGGCGGGATCCCGGGCGATTTGATTATTCTGATCGAAGAAATTCCTCATGAAACCTTAAAACGAGAAGGCAATAACATTGTGTACGATTTACATTTAAGCTTTGTTGATGCCGCCTTAGGGATGAGCATTGAAGTACCAACGATTGATGGTAAAGCAAAAATTAAAATTGATCCAGGTACACAAAGCGGAAAACTATTACGCTTAAAAGGCAAAGGTTTACCAGAAGTAAATTCTTATCATAGAGGTGATGAAATTATTCACATCAACATCTGGACACCAAAAGCGTTAAGCAGCGACGAACGCAGCGCTTTAGAGAAGTTACGCGAATCGCCAAACTTTAAGCCTCAGCCAGGTAAAAATGACAAGAGTTTCTTCGAAAGAATGAAAGAATATTTCGAGTAATGAATTAAATATAATTGAAAAAACCGATGCTTTTGGCATCGGTTTTTTTGTTTTAAAGGATGTTCAAAAATTAGTTTGTTATTCTCAAGGCTAATTCATTTCATAAAAATCAATGGCAGGTGAACAAAAAAGGTGAAGGGGCTCGAAGTATCGTCATTTCGACCGCAGTGGAGAAATCCTTTAAATTTGATTTCAACACTTGATACAAAGATCTCTCTCCCGAATGTTCCAATCGTGTGGACACAATTAATTATAAAGATTCTTTTCCCGCTCTATAACGCCACAAAAATTTAAAAAAGATGTGTCCACACCATAGGAATGTTCGGGAGATGACGACCATTTTATTGGAGTCTGTCATTGATCGTTTGTTGAAGGACTTACGTCATTGAAGGCGCTTCAACAGCCTCGACCTGATTATGTTCTCAAGAAACCCAATCTATTACCCAACCTTTTTTAAAAGCTAGTCAACAAAATTGTTGTAGGCAGAGCGCATACTATCCTGGTCCCGAACCAATTCTTCAATATTATATTCCGTTAACTTGCCTGATGTAGCAGCATCACGCATCATCTTTCTCGCAGCAATTAAATAATCGTTTAACCTTTCGTTAAAATTTCTAAAATAACCATCTTTTCCCGGAAATTTAGTAGCATCCGGTGCCACCATAGCTACGTGTTTATTGTGCTGATCTTCAAGAGCCTGATAAGCCGCCTTAGCTTTTGTTTCTATTGATTTGTAATTTTTATTACTGGCCAATAATTTGGTAAACTCAGTAGCAGCGCTACGGTCATCTTTTAATGCAAATATGTATTCTCTTAACGGATGTGTTTTTAAAATTACGCGCTCTGCATCATCTCCAATCACATTTAATTTAGCCAAAACCACCTCATCATAAGCATAGTATTTTTTACCCATACTGTAAATAGAATCTACCAAAGCTTTTCCTTTAACACCTTTATCATCTTTCCAGTCTTCCGCTTTAATATACTCATCCAGGGATTTATAGGTTGCTTTAATCTTATCAAGTACACCAGTCATAGATACCACATTTTCCTTGAAAAATTTCTGATCATCATTACTTAAAGCACTTGGGGGGGTATCTGGCTTTATCCTGCTGCCGCTAATCGTACTCATAGAAAAAGGCATCAACAACCCCGTAAAAGCGAATCTGTCATTCGGATTTCCCAAACCCTTTTCTATTCTAATAATATTACTTTCAATACGCTTAATATAACCATTGTTTTTATCCGTAAAGCTTACCATTACATTATTGTACTCAATAATTTCATTTACATCTTTTTCATCGGCTTCGGCGTAAGTGCTTTTGCCGTTACTGTCTTTTTTACCATCGTTTTTGCATGCTGTAACCGACAGTACAAGGGCAAGTGCGGTTAATTTAAAGAGTGTTTTCATAGTTTTTTATTTGTTTTCATAATCTGATGCCCGATCAGAGCAATTTTTAAACCAAAAAAGTTGTAACAGGCGTAATCAATGGCAAAAGTCGTCATTTCGAGAAGACCCGATAGCTATCGAATCGAGGTAACGATAGATGTTTCTCGTACTGATAAACTTTTTTGTTTACAACCTGTTTTCTATACATGAAATGGCGAATTGGTTGTTCTGGATTTTATTACCGCGAATGGAAAGAAGTTTTCTATCCAAAAGGATTGATACAAAAAGAATGGTTTAAATATTACTGCGAGCATTTTAATACGATAGAAATCAATTCTACCTTCTATAAAATGCCCACGCAAAAATCGTTTGATAAATGGTATGATGAAAGTCCGGATGATTTTTTGTTTACGATTAAGGCTCCCCGCTTAATTACCCATTACAAACAGTTTCAGGAATGCGAGCAGCTCATCAGCGATTTTTATGAAGCTATACAGTTGGGTTTAAAAGAGAAATTGGGCTGTGTATTGTTCCAGTTTCCGCCAAAATTCGATTATAGCGATGAACGACTAAAGTTATTGATTGACAATTTAAATCCGGAACTTAAAAATGTGGTAGAATTCCGCCACATCAGTTGGTTTAAAGAGGAAATTTATAAAAAACTAGCCAAAAACAATATCACTTTTAGTGGACAAAGTTACCCTTCTGCCCTACCTGATGAGGTGATTCAAAATACGGAGAATGTTTATTATCGTTTTCATGGAAAACCTGTTTTATACAAATCAGAATATGATATTAAAGTAATTAAGGATTTCAAAAATCAGATTAAAGATACCGAAAGTGATGTTTTTGTTTATTTCAATAATACATGGGGCACGGGGGCTTTACACAATGCCAAACAATTGCAGGATTTGGTAAAACAGTAAATTATCTAAGTTTTTCAGAAAAGCAATTGCAGTGATTATTTTAATGTTAGCCGGGCTATACGCTATAGTCCCGATGAAAAATCGGGAGCTGTCGCTACTATCCCGTTTATTAAACTGGGTTCGTGCTAAATTTAGGGAGCCTGACAATAGCCTATTTTTTTAAGCCACTCGCTATCTTGCCAAAAACCATAGACCCTAAAAAATAAACCTGATAGGAATGATATTTCGGTCTACATATTTTAATTTAGCACTAACATTAACGAAATTTAATGGATAGCAGGGCTATCGCCCACGAAGAACCACAGCCCCTGCTTTCCAAAAAAATATAAAATTAAAAATATGCGCATTGCCGTGATCGACCTAGGGACGAATACTTTTCATTTACTTATTGCCGAAACAGCCGGAAAAGAACTGGAAATTCTGTACAAAACCAATGTTCCGGTAAAGCTGGGCGAAGGAAGGATTAACGACAATATCATTATTCCGTCGGCATTTGAAAGGGGAATTAATTGCCTTAAAGATTTTAGCCATACCATTTCCGAATACCGGGTTGATAAAGTAAGGGCTACTGCAACTTCGGCCGTTCGTAGCGCAGAAAACGGAAAAGACTTTGTACATGCGGTAAAAGAACAAACCGGAATAACGATTGAAACCATTAGCGGCGATGAAGAAGCGGCATTAATTTACGAAGGTGTTAAACTAAGCGGCGCCATCACTGATCTTTCCTTAATTATGGATATCGGTGGCGGCAGTGTCGAATTTATCCTTTGCGATACCGAAAAACTGATTTGGAAGAAGAGTTATAATATTGGTGCGGCACGTTTAATGCAACAGTTTTTTAAATCAGACCCCATGAATGATGGGGATAAAAACGCTATTTTATTCCATATTCAAAATCAATTGGCCGATCTTTTCGACATCTGCGAAAAATACCAGCCCAAAATATTAATCGGGTCCGCCGGCGCATTCGAAACATTCGCAGAACTCATCATTAAAAAAAACAATGAGAAAACAGATATTAGCATCGCCAAAACATTCGAATTTAACTTTGACGATTATATAGCAATTGCCGGTAAACTATTAAATTCTACTCATCAGGAAAGAGCAGCCATGCCCGGAATAATTCCATTAAGGGTTGATATGATTGTAATTGCAGCCTTAATTACCAATTACATTTTAGGCCGGTCGAAAATAAACAAGCTCACACTTTCTACTTACGATTTAAAAATGGGCGTTTTGGCCAGCCTGATATAAAAAATGATCCATCTGTTGATGGATCACCGAGAGTTTAGCGTATATTAATTTAGGATTATTTCTTTGGTGATGTAATTATCATTTTCCCCATAATCATTGGCTCGGCCTTTTTAAGTTGAAGATTGTTTTGTTTTTCTTTAGAAAAATCGAGTGTTAGAAAAGCTGCATACTGGATACTTTCAACCATCAAACGATTTTTATTGGCATCGAACTTATCATCAAAAATAATTTCGTAGCGACCATTTTTATCAGTTAAAGCAGAGTATTTGGTATCATAGATGGATAATCTTAGTCCGGCAACCGCTTTATTATCAGCACCAATAACATAACCATATATTTTTTTAGGTAAAACAGGTTTTTTATCATCGGTTTTATTGTGGATGGTTTTAGTGATTTCGATGGGTGTTTTAAGCTTTTCGGCTTTGGCATCCATTACAAAAATGCTCATACCAATGGCCAGCACGCCAAGATATTTCATCCAGTTTCTATTGCTCGTTGGCGCCACAGATAAGTGGTAATTAAGCTGGTTTAGTTGAGTTTGGCTTAGGCGACCACATACAGAAGAACTGGCGCCAGCCAATACATTAATAATTTCGGCATTGGTATAACCCGAAAAATCAATTACATTTTTGCTACAGGCTTTACAGAAATTAAAGCCTGCTCCTTTATCCATTTCATCCCAGTTTTGTGAGCAGGGTTCGGCTATGGTAACTTCGTTAATTCTCGTTTTCATGTTGTGGTTTTTCTTAGATGATGATACTGCTAAGAAAATTCCACAAAGAAATTTAAATAAATTTTAAGAGTTCGTTATAAAGCTTCTCGGTAGGCAATCCCATCACATTGGTATACGAACCTTCAATACGCTCTACCACCACGATGCCCCACCAATCCTGCACGCCATAACTCCCGGCTTTATCAAAGGGCTGGTAATTATCGATGTAAAAGTCAATTTCCTCGCTTGTAACCGCTTTACATAGAACTTCGGTCCGATCGTAAAAAGAATGGCTTTTATCTCCTTTAACGATGGTTACACCTGTAAAAACCTCGTGTTTACTTCCTGAGAGTTTTTTTAACATTTCCTGCGCATGCGCCCGGTCGGTTGGTTTGCCTAAAATTTCGCCATTTAAGGCAACAATGGTATCAGCTGTAATCACAATTTCACCGTCGCCGGTAAATGCTTTAGCCTTTTGTTCAGAAATGTAAACGGCAATTTCTGCCGGACTTAAACCTTCAGGATAACTTTCATCTACATCTTTTAATTCTACTTTAAAATTTAGGCCCATAAGGGTTAAAAGTTCTTGACGGCGTGGCGATTTAGAAGCTAAGATAATCGGAGGAAAATTGACAGGCATAATTTATTTTTTTGCTAAAATAAGAAAAGCGACATAAAGCCGCTTTTCTTATTTGATATTTTAACAAGATTTAGTTGTTTCCACCACCTTGTCTACGTTTTTCCATTTCGGCACGTTGTTCTTTTTGCCAGGTTTCGTAAGTTTTTTTCTGATCGTCTGTTAATACTGCAGTCACTTTTGCATCGTTATCAGCACGCATTTTTTGCATTTTCTCTCTCATCGCATCTCTATCACCACCTTGCATTTCTTCACGCATTTTTTTCATCGTTTCTGCCTGCTCGGTAAAAACAGTAGTTAATTTTGTTTTTTGATCATCAGATAACTTTAATTTTTCGTCTAACTGTTTTACACGCTCCTCAGGCTTCATCATCATTCTGCCTTGTCCACCACCTTGTTGCGCGTTAGCGAAACCAGCTATACCTAGCATCAATCCGCAAATCATCATTAATTTTTTCATGTTGTTTTTGTTGTTTTTGGTTGAAATTTGAGCTAATTGGAGTGCCGGAAAAGATAAAAGTTTAATTCCCAAAATGTAACTTAACTGTTGCAGATCAGAAAAGGTTTAATCTTTCAATAACAAAACGGGTACATGCGATTTGATGGTTAATTTTTGAGAAACACTTTCGTGTAGCAGACTTTCGAAAAAACTATATTTTTTAGGCAATGCAATAATCAGCTGTGCTTCTTCGCTTTTGGCAAACTTTACAATGCCTTTAATGGTATCCGGGTGATCAGCATAATGATAGGCAGGAGAAAAATCCTTCAACATTTCGTGCAAAAAATGTTCTTCGTCTGAATCAATTGTATGCCCCGAGTTGATGTTAAGTACCAAAAGTTCAAGGGCATGTTTGCTCAAAATATTTTTAAGAGCGTGCATTGGAATTACTTCTTTTACTTTTTTAAAATCGCAGGCTAAAATCGCTTTCCTGATGGATTGGTAATCAGCTTTTGGTGGTACCACCAAAACCGGTACCGGACTTGATTTAGAAATTTTGATGGCATTAGAACCAATATCGCTTTCATCTTTAGCCTTTTTACCATTACTACCTATAATAATGAGTTCAATCTCTTCTCTGTTTACCCGATCGATTATTGACCGTAACAGTGTTTCTCTTGTTAGGTAAATTTCAATATCGACCTTAGGATTAATCTCCAGCAATTTAATTTTAAGCTTTTCTAGCGCCTCTAACCTTCTCGTAATTTCATCGGCAATATGAACATCTGTGGTAACGATCAGATCTGGTGTGGGCAGAATACTTTCATATTCTGAAACGTAGTAAGCATTAAGCAGGATTATTTTTGAGTTCGTCATTGCGAAACTCAACCTGGCGGCATATTTAGCTGCATGATCTGCTGTGTTCGAAAAATCTACTGGTACAATGTATGTGCTCATATGATTAAAATTAGCATTTTTTTACATTGATAAATTAATCAATCGATTGATTAATTCATCAATGTAAATTTCGCATATTATCTGATTTATTGCAAATTTTAATTGGTGAGATTTATAATGGTAACGTCATTCTAGTTTTTCATCTTTCTGAACTTGTTTCAGAATCTTACATGCAGAATGATGTTGTTTAGGAGAGCTTAAGTTATTGGGCTGATAAAGATCCTGAAACAAGTTCAGGATGACGGATTGCAAGAAGATCCTTCGACTACGCAGAGGATACCGACAGAGGAATAACCGCAAAAACAATAATGGACCAATGAACTAATGACAAATAAACTTATTAGAATTGGATGTTGGTACTTTGCAGTGACCAATGAACTAATGACTAATGAACTAATTTACACTCCAGAATCGGAGGCATTCGGATTTTCATCGTGCCATCTGCCCTGTACTTTCATTACTTTTTCGATGATATCGCGGACAGCGGTTCTGCCGCCATTGTAAGGAGATATAAATGTAGATATGGCTTTAATTTCTTCCACCGCATCGGCCGGACAGGTTGGAAGCCCAACCAGTTTCATTACTTTAAAATCGGGGATATCGTCGCCCATGTAAAGCACCTCTCCTGCGGTAATGTTTTTATCCTGAAGATATTGATTGAAAATGGTCACCTTATCTCCCGTACCCAGAAAAACATCGGTTACGCCAAGGTTAAAGAAACGTTTGCCCATGGCAATACCATCGCCTCCAGATATAATACAAACGTTATATCCCCTTTTAATGGCCAATTGCATGGCGTAACCATCTTTAATGTTAAAAGTGCGCAATAATTGACCGTTATCAGTAACCTGAACAGATCCATCGGTAAGTACACCGTCTACATCAAAAATGAAAGTGGTGATGTCTTTTAATTTCTCAAGAAACATTAGCGCGTTTAGGGTTAAGTGTTTGGAATCGACTCAAGACTGATGACTCCGAACTCAGGACTAATTACTGGTTATCTCTCCACTCGTAAACCCAGGCAGATTGAATTTGCTCTAAATGGCCTTCGCTGCTTTCTTCACGGGTTCCTTTAAAGTTTGGTAAAGATAGTACCCATTCTAAAAGTTCGGTGAAACGGATGCGGTAGATTTTAGCTTCCGTAAAGTCATCGCCAAATTTCTCATATAAAGACATCGCAATATCTTCATAATCGTTCCAGTAAAAAGGTAAAGCAAATTTATCGTTGTTCATGTTTTGTTTGTTGTTGTAAGGTTGAAAAGTTTTAATGTTCTAAGGTTTTAGACTCCCGACTAAGGACTTTAGACTCCAGACTAACTAGTGGCCCATAAAGCCAGACTGATCCGGGATCGTTACTTCAATATCACCGTTAATCACCACACACTGGCAGCCCAGGCGGGAAGTAATTTTCGGACGTACAGCCCTATCGATAAAATCCTCTTCTTTATCAGAAATTTCTTCGATATTATCCATGCCCTTTGTTACGTAAACGTGGCAGGTACTGCAACCACAAACACCACCACAGTTGTGTTGTAATTCGATTCCGTTATCCAGACAAACATCTAAAACAGATTCGCCCGCTGCTATTGGCAATTCAATAGATTCGTGATCTGCTTCTTCAAAATTTATTTTTAGTTTAAAAATGCTCATAATTATTTTGCAAAAGTAACAAGCAAAAGCCGTAATTATGCTATTTCGGCATTAATTTTATGCTATTGCTTAATGTTTGATAAATGTTCTGCAATTCAGGCATATCATTCAACATGCTTAAATGCTTTTTTATGGTGCTTTCATCTGCCCGCACCGCAGGGCCGGTTTGCACATTTTCAGGCAAATTATCCATTACCTTATCAGCTGTTTCAGCAATTAAAGGCCTGATGATCTCAAAATCCAAACCATTCTGGTTTAAAATCTTATTGGCTAATGCATACAGGTGATTAGGGAAATTACAGGCAAATACTGCTGCCAGGTGTAATACTTTTCTTTTCTCACCGTCCAATTCATAAACCTGGTGGCTAATTTTAGTTGCCAGTCCTTTTAAAAAGGCAAGCTGATCTTCATCACTTGCTTCGATACAAAGCGGAATGTTTTCAAATGAAACATCCTTACTTTTCGAGAAAGTTTGCAAAGGATAAAAAACCCCTGCCTTTTTCACCTGCGAAGCCAGTACGTTTATATCAGTAGTACCAGAGGTATGAACCACTAAACCAGTTACATTTTTTAAAAATGCAGCAACCGTTCCAATGGCATCATCTTTTACCGAGATGATATATAAATCAGCGTTTTGTTCAATATTATTTAAATCGTTTACAGCATTGGCCCCAACCAAGTGCGCCAGTGCAGCTGCATTATCGAGGTTTTGGCTGTACACCTGCACCAAATCTTGGCCTTCACTGTTTAAAGCTTTGGCTAAGTGTGTGGCAACATTTCCAGAACCTAATAAAACGATTTTCATGATTTTACGCGATTTTGGCCTCTTTTCTTCTTCTAAAAATGGAAAGTAAGAAACCCACCACCATTACAATGGTACCAGCCCAATACAAGTTAATAAAAGGGAATTCTATCGCTTTAAAAACCACCCAGTCTTTAGCCTGTTGAGGTTTTTCAAAAATCTGTAACTCTACTTTTTTTTCATCCGGTAATACTTTAGAGAAACGGAATTTCAAGTCTAATTCATCTACCTTACGGGCGAAATCGAACGTATTATTACCCTTTATCAGGAAGATAGGTTCAGTGTTATAAATTTTACCCGCAGCATTAATTTCTAATGGTAAACCAACAGCATAATCACCTTGTGCCAAAGCTAAATCCTTAGCAACAGGTTTTCTGTTCAAATCTTTAACGGTAACAATACCGCTGGTGGTATGGATGGTATCTCCTACCGAAACCTTCACAATCCGCGGCTCTTTATAATTTTCATCATCCGAATGACCTTCGTGATCATCATGTGATTCTTTTTTAATGGCTGCACTGGTAATGTGGGTATACACATCATAAGTTAAATAGTGCTTGGTATCAGGAGAGGCAATAAGGCCCATTTTCTCATTATCCTGTACATGCGGATGCAGGTTAAAATCTTCTTTAACCTTACCTTCTTTATCTATTACCTTAAAATTAAGGGTATAAATGGTATTCGGCGCTACTGTGGTATCGGCTACATAGGTTACCGTATACTTACCCATCTTCTTAGGTTCGTTTTTGTATAACATGATGTTTTCGCCCGGTTTCTCTGTTTTTTCGAAATCCTTTACCGGAA
The DNA here is from genome assembly GCF_032678605.1 of Pedobacter miscanthi. GTDB lineage: Bacteria > Bacteroidota > Bacteroidia > Sphingobacteriales > Sphingobacteriaceae > Pedobacter > Pedobacter miscanthi_A. The sequence continues at coordinate 93,831 of NZ_JAVTSU010000015.1, read as the reverse complement.
TAAAATTATTCGCATTGATTGATAAAGGTTTATTAGTGGCAGCAGAAATTAAAGCCCCCAAGATTAAGAAAGCAAAACCAATGTGTGCAATCGCTGAACCGGCCAGCTTGGCCTTTCCACCAAACGCCTGGTACAATATAGCTGCATTAGAAAGCACCGCGAACAAACAACTGAAAGTGATCAGAATGTACATGGTGTTAGTGTAAATTTCAGCAACATATACCAAACCCGCAGTTAACACCATCGAGAAAATAATGGCAGAGATTAAACTGCTGTAAAATTTACGTGGATCGGTTCTCTTATATTTTAAATATTGAGAAAATCCTGAAATCAAGGTAATTAATACCGCAAACGGCGCCTGCCATTGGTTATAATATTTAACGGCATCAATTGGCGGCGTAAATTTAGTTCCGAATGCTTTATTAAATACAGGAACCGATGTAGAGAAAATGACCTGAATACAAGCGATGGTTACCACTAAAGCACCAATAAACATCCAGAACTCACGCGAATAGGTTTCTTCGTCTTTGGTCGTAATTGGCAACTCTTTCCACCTTACTACAATCAGCACCACTGCTAAAACAGCGAACACCACATTGTATAAAATCAGGTGGCCAAACATACCCATATCCGTAAATGAGTGTACCGAAGTATCGCCCAAAATTCCGCTACGCGTTAAAAAAGATGCATACAGCACCAATAAGAAACTCAGAAATACTAATGCAATTGCTGTAAAGTAGGCATGACCTGTATTTTTATAGGCAATCATTACGTGTACGGCACCAATTAAGGTTAACCATGGGATTAATGAAGCATTCTCAACAGGATCCCAAGCCCAGAAACCACCAAAGTTTAACGCTTCGTAAGCCCAGAACGAGCCCATAATAATACCGGTTCCTAAAACCATTACCGCAAAAAGCGTCCATGGCAGAGCAGGTTTAATCCATTCTTTATATCTTTTTTGCCATAAAGCGGCAATTCCATAAGCAAAAGGTACCACCATGCTGGCAAAACCCAAAAACAGGGTTGGCGGGTGGATTACCATCCAGTAGTTTTGCAATAATGGATTTAATCCCCTGCCATCGGTAATAAATTTAAGGTAATCTTTAAAATTTTCTGGATTGGCAAAAACTACTGGGGCCATTGCTTTTAAATCAACAGCATCTCTTAACAGGATAAATGGAGAACTACCTATACGCTCGCCAAAAATTGAAATCCCCAGTAACATGGAGCTTAAAAACACCTGAGAGAAGGCTACAACGGTCATCACCGGTTTTTCCCACGACTTTGCTCTCCAGATTAATAATGTGCCTAAAAATGACTGCCAGAAAGCCCATAACCAGAAACTTCCTTCCTGCCCCTCCCAAAAAGCCGAGATAATGTAATAAACAGGCAATTCTTTTGAAGAGTGGAAATAAACATAACTGTATTCGTTATAATGACCAAGCACGAGGTAGAATAAAATTGCCCCTATGCCGATGATACTGGCAAAGTTGATCAGGAATCCAATCCGGCCTAAGTTTCTCCAGGATTTTTCTTCTAAATTTTTATCGCGACTGGCAAAAAAATACGATATAGTTGATAGTAATGATGCACTAAATGCCAGAACAATAAAAAACTGTCCGATTTTACCTGGTAACAGGTGTTCGCCTACAAATTGAATATCCATTAAATAAATTAGTTATATTTTTTCCCGCCGTCCTTATTTACTTCTTCTACTTTGCCATCCTTATTAACCTCTACCAGGTTATCATTATATTTAGAAGGGCATTTCATTAAAATTTTCGATGCGTAGAACTTGTCCTGATCCATCTTACCGATCAGAACCAATTTTTCTGATTTTTCAAAATCCTGTGGCTTCGTACCTGCATAAATCACCTCCCTCACTTCACCTTTTTCATCTTTCATGTGGAATGAAAAATGGTTGGCATCTTTTGCAGCGTCGTAATAAGTACCCATTGATTTTACCCAATAGCCCATAACATGCTCTTCTTTTTCAGAAAGAGTGGCTTGTTTGAAATTAGAGTAGGTATCTGTATTTGCATTTAAGCTAAATAAAATCCCTACGGAAATTGCGATTGTAATTAATCCAATGATTGCACTTTTCTTCATGTGTATACGTATTGTAAAAGCTGGCAACAAAGATAGAAAAATAGGCTTAGCAAGCATTCTTTTACATTTTTCTTGTCTTTATATTGACAATTACCTGATTTTTGAAGTACAAAATTTTGAAGAATGACAAAATTCAGCAAACATTATTACGAATATCTTAAACTGCCTAAAATTCCAGACTGAATTTATTAAGTTTGGCCCATCAGATTACCATTCCTTTTTTACTTTTTTGTAAAACGATTAACCTTATTAATATGAACCTGAAACAACTGTATAAACTACTGCTATTTATTGTACTGATTCCCATTTTTAGTTCCTGTTTTGAAGTGATAGAAGAAATCAGCATGAAAAACGACGGCACTGGTGATGTGGTACTCACGATTAATTTAAGTCAAAGTAAAACCAAAGTAGCCTCGGTAATGTTGTTGGATAGTGTGCAGGGTTACAAAGTGCCCAGCAGACAGAAAATTCAACAAGAATTAAACGAAGCAGTGGCTTACTTAAAAAAATCAGAAGGTATTTCAAATGTAAAAAGCAGCAGCGATTTTAATAATTACATTGCCACCATCAGTTTTTCGTTTAAAGATGTTTCCAATATCAATAACATCACCAAAAACATCCTTGCTCAACAGAAAATAAAGGCTACCAATACTTCTTCTTACAGCTATAATAAAGCAACAAAAACCTTCAGCCGGAAATATCAGCCTGTTGGGACTGCAAAAACCGAATTCAATAAATTAAAGGCAAAAGATAAGGCTGTTTTTAACGGCGCAACTTATACCAGCATTTATCGTTTCGAATCTCTTGTAACAAGTAGCATCAATCCGGCATCAAATGTATCGAAATCCAAAAAAGCGGTGATGTTAAAAAGCAGCATCATGGATTTGATTAACGGAAAAATTAACGTTTCGAACACAATACAACTATCTAAATAACATCATCACTACCAGAAAAAATCTATCTCAATGAAAAAAATTCTAATTGCCATCTCCCTCTTTTTATCGTTTAACCTGGCACAGGCACAGGATTTAGTCAAAAAAATCCCATCAAATGCTTTCACGGTAGCCACCATTAAAGGCGACAATGTTTTTAAACTCATGTTTGTAAAAGATTTTAATGAATCTTTTGTAGGCAAAAAATTATTGACTGAAACCTCAAAATCACTGGATAAAAACTTCAGCAGTATCGAAGACTTCGGTATTAACCTGGAGAAAAACATGTATTACTTTAACCAGCTGAGCGATAGTATCACTTACAACTGTTTTTTGATCCCGATAAAGGATGCCAAGAAATTTGAAAGCCTGATCGAAAACAAAGAGAAAAAATTTACCCAGCAGGGCGATATTCGTACCATGATTTTGCCCGATAGTACGAGCATCATCAAATGGAATAATAACACGCTTTATTTCGTAACCGGGAGCATCAAAAGTTCTTTCTTTGCCGATTCGGCTAAATCTGCCCGTTATGGGATTAAATACACAAAATATGGATGGGACACCTTAATAACTGATAGTACAGCAGTAGCTGTTGATTCGGTTGCTACAGTTGCTTATCCGGAAGCGATTGGAAGCCCTTCAAAAACTAAAAGTTACAAAAAGGCCGGTACAACCCCTAAAAAGAAAAAACCGGCAAAGAAAGCCACAAAAGGTAAAACAGCTAAAAAGGCTACCGTGGCTAAAAAGAAAAAGCCGGTTAGTGATGGTTTTATATATGATGAACCAACAGCAGATGGGGTTGACGACGTGGTAAGAGATAGTGCTGCAGCTTATGTTTCGGCTGATGTGGCAGAAGCTGCAACATATAATCAGGGCGAAAATGATAAACATTATAATGAATACCAGCAAGGACTTAAAGAAGAAGAGCTAAAGAAAAAAGCACTGGCATTTACCTGGATGACGGCCCAGGCAAATCAGATTTTTAATGACAATTACGAATCTATTGAAACCAATAAATCTTATACTTCAAGTTTGGATAAAAAAGCCATTGCAGAATTATGGGTATCGAGCCTGCAGGATGTTTACAATTCAGTTGCGCCAGAATTTGGCACTTATGGCAAAGCCGGACTGATGAAGGGTTATGGCAGTTTAAATGCCAAACTTTTTATGGATAATAAAAGCTTCCGTATTTCTACCGGTTTAGAACTGGCCCAGGAACAAGCAGATGCCTATAAAAAAATCATGAACAGAAAGCTGAATAAAAATTTCCTGAAATATATAGACAGCGAAAAAGCGCTTGGTTTTATGAGTTATTCTATTGATACCAAAGCTTATTTAGAAGAATTCCCGAAGTTAATGCAGCAAACTTATGGTTCTTTTTTAGGTGGTAAAATGGATGAAGAAATTGAACTTGGATCGGATCTATTCTCCCTTTTATTGGATGAGGAAGCGGTGAGCAAGGTAATTAAAGGTGATGCGCTATTTGTAATTAACGGGTTAAATACCAAAGAGGTTACTTATACTACTTATGAATATGATGACGATTACAAGCAGAAAGAAGTAACCAAAACCAAAAAAGAAACCCTGCCTGATTTCCTTTTCATGTTTTCTTCTGATGATACCCGTTTAATTAACAAACTGATTAAATATGGCATCCATAAAAACATGGTAACGGTTGATAACAATATTTATAAAATCCAGGAGAAGAAAAGCCCGATTGATATTTATTTTATGATTAAAGATGGAATTGTGTTTTTTGGCAATTCGCTTAGCGAAATGCAAAGCATCAGCAACAATCAATACAACAACAAAATCAATAAACTGCACAAAGATTTATTAAGTAAAAACAATTTCAGCTTTTTATTTAATGCCAAAAACCTGGTAGGTAAAGTGCCTGATTCGGAAATCGGCGGAGAAGAAACCGCAAAGAAATTTAACAGCACTTTAGAAAAAATGGGCAATGTGTATATGAAATCGAACCCTATAAAGGGCAGATTGGTTTCGGCTGATATTAGCGCAGAAATCCCGAACGGACATGAAAATGCATTGAAATACCTGTTTTCGTTAATTGAGAATGCAGCGAAGTAGTTGGGTAGAGGTTGTAATATTAGAAAGGTTGAATGTTTCAATTACCAATGAACGAATGACCAGTGAACGAATGAACCAATTTACAGTTAACCGATTTAAACAATTAACTGATTAACCATTCTCATGAAAAAATTTCTTAAAATAACAGCAGCGATAGTAATATTGCTGCTTCTTTTTTTTGCTGGTGTTTTAAAATACCGGAGATATCAGGCAGAGCAGACATTGATTCCGAAAAATGCAATCGGCATTATTAAAATCAATATTGATGAGCTTTATAAAACGCTTGCGTCGAATATGCTTACCAATCCAGTGTATTATTTTAAATCGGATTTTAAAAAAGACACCTCAAATAAACCCGATAAATTTAACAATGGAATACAAATACCTGCCAGCATTTACTTTTATACCATTAAAGGTAAATCTCAAATTTACTTTTCGCGCTTTGGGATAGAGAATATGAATGATTTCGAAAATTCTTTGAGGAATTTAATGCACCTGGAGATCACAAAAAGAACTGAAGGTACAAACATCGCCAAATCGAAACTAGGTAATGTGGTTGTTTACTACAATAGTAAAAGTGCTGCGATTTCGTTATCCGTTAAGGCAGAAAATGTGGATAGCATTTTAATGGATATATTAAACCAGAAAAACCTTATAAAAATAAAGGATAGTAAATTTAAGTACTCGGCAAAATCCCTTGCGCACCTAACTTTTGAAACTGCTCAACATCAGGGATCAGTTGATTTTGAAAATGGTGAGGTTAATTTTAGTGATGAGCTTCTTACCGGAGAAATTTTACCCGCAAATAAGTCTCTACATTATCAATTCAATCAAAATAACACAGTTTCCTTTTGGTTAAACGCAAACTTAACACCAAAAAAAGGCAAAATTTATACGTTCATGAATTTTAGCATCGAGCACGATAGCTTAATGAAATATTACAATGGCCATATCGATTTTGAATGGACAAATTCCATCACCCAAACTGATTCTGTAATTACTTACGAATACAATGATGATTTTGAAAAAGTTGAAAAAGTAAGTTTACAAAAACGGAATATTCCTTCTATTTCGGTTAACATCAGCCCGAAAGGCATGGGACTGAAAAATTACCTGGTTAAACAGGGTTTGATCAATTTAGATGGTAATACGGTAAATAAAAATGCTTTCCCACTTTATAAGGTATTTATGAACAGCAATCAGGAAAATCTAAATTTCTCGACAATTAAAAACCGAAATACTCCTATCAAAAAGATTGAATCAACAGATTTTCTTTATTTAAATGCGGATCTGATCAAATTGAATAAACAACTGGAAATACCATTAATTACCAACTATTTTAAAATCCTGAAACGTTTAGAAGTTAAAGGAAAGTTAATGGATGGGAAAAAAGTTAAAATTGATGGTACACTTGAACTGAGGGATAGAGATATTAATTCGTTGTATCAGATTTTGAAAAGTTTGTAATATAATTAGTCGATGTCGACTGGAGCGCGACGGAGAAATCTATCCAGATAATTTTTAATATAAAGGTCGTCTTTCCCGCGCAGGCCTATCGTGTGGACACAATTAATTATAAAGATTCTTTTCCCGCTCTATGCCGCGGGGCATCAAACTTTTGAGGCATCAAAAGTATGCAAAAATGCTTTGTCAATCCGGCAATGTGGCTTCTCACCATCCCACGCTCATCAAAAAAACATCGGCACTTTGTTTTGCTCGTTTCTGCTCAATGAAAGTTTGATTGATATTTTCACAAAACCACTACGTTTCAGGTTTGGTAGTGCAAGTTGTCCTATTGTGAAACTGTTTTTTTGATCCTTCCGCCACTTGGGATTGACGGAGTTCTTCGGTTAGGGCTGTGTTATTTCAAAGCAAGCTAGCATAACGCCACAAAAATTTAAAAAAGATGTGTCCATACGATAGGCGCAGGCGGGAATCTTAAAGCACCTGCATTACGATTCCCAATCTAGTTGGGAATGACGATTCTTTGCAACCTATCAATTCACTAAAATCCCCTTATCATTTATATCGATTTTTATGAAATAAATTTCCGCTCGAAATGACGCGTACTTTGTACGATCCCTTAATCGTAAACCAGATGGGATGGATGCCGATCCTTCTATCGGCAGGAGGTACAGCAGGGCCGACCCACCACTAAGAAACACAGTCCTTTCATTTCCAAAACAAAAACGGTAAGAATGTATAAAATACTATGATAAAAGATTGCTTCGTCGTACCTCCTCGCAATGACGACTATTACATAAAAAAAAGCCCTGCAGTTTTTAAATTCTGCAGGGCTTCTGTATAAGATTGCTTCATCCTGATGAAAAACCAGGATTTGCAATGACGATCAGTCGTTTATGGCCAAACGCCCAAGTTCATATAAGAAACGGCAATTTTATCGATTGAATTTACGAAAGCAGCAGTTCTTAAAGTCTGCGTACCTGGCTTATTCATCAATGTTTCGCGAATTTCGTGGTAAGAATGGATCATGGTATCTTCTAAACCTGAATTTACCAATTCCATTTCCGATGCACCTTTAACAATCATTAAACGGTGCTCAGGAAGAATTGTTTTACCAGTTAAATTTTCTAAAGTATTAATCAGGTTGGCGTTTGAGTTAGCCGCGTAACGGTTTTCCATACGTCCGAATGCAACGTGCGAAAGGTTTTTTAACCACTCGAAATAAGAAACCGTTACACCACCTGCGTTACAATACATATCAGGGATAATGATACCGCCCATCTCGGTAAAAATGGTTTCAGCTTCTGGTGTAGTTGGTCCATTTGCACCTTCAGCAATAATTTTCGCTTTGATGTTACGGATATTGTGTTCAGTAAACTGGTTTTCTAAAGCAGCGGGAACGATGATATCGCAATCCTGCTCTAAACCTTCCATTGAGTTTTTGAAACTCGTAGCGCCCGGGAAACCTAGGATAGAGCCTGTGTTTTTACGGTGTGCAAAAACCTCATCAACGTTTAATCCGTTAGCATTATAAATGGCACCTTCAAACTCGCAAAGACCAACAATGGTAGCACCAAATTCAGCCAGGAATTTAGCCGAGTGGTAACCCACATTACCTAAACCTTGTACAATTACCCTTTTATCGCCTAAACCAGCTTTAAAACCGATTTTAGCCATATCTTCTGCTACTTCAACACACTCGCGCACCGCATAAGCAACACCCCGGCCTGTAGCCTCTTTACGTCCACGGATACCGTGTAAAGCAATTGGTTTACCGGTTACGCAACCTAATGCATCCAGCTGACCAGGATTCATGGTCATATAAGTATCAGCAATCCAGCTCATTTCGCGTTCTCCAGATCCATAATCAGGAGCAGGAACATCGATACCGGGACCGATAAAATTTTTCTTAATTAATTCTGTAGTATAACGACGGGTAATGGTTTCCAATTCAGCAACACTGTATTGTTTGGTGTTGATTTTGATACCACCCTTTGCACCACCAAATGGAACGTTAACGATCGCACATTTGTAAGTCATTAAGGCTGCAAGTGCCATCACTTCATCTTCGTTAACCATTTCGCTGTAACGGATACCACCCTTTGTAGGGCTCATGTGGTGAGAGTGTTCTACACGCCAGGCGTCAATTACTTCAAAACCATTTCCGCGGCGGATCGGGAATTGGAAACGATATACACTATTACATGTTTTAATCTGGTTCAATAAACCTTCCGGATGATTGGTGAATTGAGCCGCACTGTCAAAGTTTTTACAAACATCTGCAAAGAACTTGTTCTCGTCTGCTAGATTAGCCATTATTTATTTTTTATATTGAATAAGTTTTCGATGCAAAATTGCCTAAAAAAACCGCATATATCCAAATGCAAAAACACTTAGTGTACAGCTAACACCACCCTGTTTAAGGGGTGCAACAGGCTATATACCGTTTAAGGAAAACTGTACAAAAACGATATTTAAACCCGTTTAAACGCACATATCCCACTTATACTGATCTATTAAACGACTAATTTTATAGGTTTTATTACACCATATTTTGATCTAAAAAAAATTATAAAAAAAATATTTAAAACCTTCATTCATTACAATAATTGATAAATTGAAGCTTAAAACATACATCATATTATGAATATTGTAATTTTAAAGCCAAAAACAAGGCATAAAAAAAGTGATCAGAAATATTTGATCACTTACTAAAAAATTTAAATCCAGACCGCCTTTCAGGCAACCTGTTTTATATTATTTTTCAATATGGTTTCCCTTTTCGATTTTCTTTAATCTTTTGTCGATAGAGAAAAGATAAGCCAGCAGGCCCACCAGGATAATTACGATACAGATTACAACCACGTAAATTTTACCGTTGCTACGCAGGCTATCGGCCATTTCTACGCCATTATCCTGTGCAAATAATTGCAAGGTGGCCATCATTAATATTAGGGAGAAAAATATCTTCTTCATCTTAGTTATGTTGTTGTTTGTTTTCTATTGAACGGATTCTGAAACGGATGGTATACACCCAGTAACCGATTAATATCCAGCCTAAACATGCGGGGTAAAACACCATGCGCATGCGGCTATCTAAATCGTAGCTGTTAAAACCAGGATTACCACCATTGCCCGGATGTAATGAATCTTTTAAACGGGGCAGCACGAAAAGTAGTACCACCATCATGGGGAAGGCAAAAATATTGTAAATGGCAGAAATTTTAGCCCTTTTCTGCTCCTCATCAATTGCATTGCGAAGAATGAGGTAAGCAAAATACAATAAAATGGAAATGGCAGCAAAATTCTGCTTAGGATCAAAGCTCCAGAATTGTCCCCAGGTATATTTTGCCCAGATGGCGCCGGTTATTAAGCCTAAAATTCCAAAAATAATCCCTGCATTTACACTTTCTACCGCTTTAATATCGTCAATTTCGCTTTTGCTACTCAACGATTTTACACTGTAAAAAACAGAGATCGAGAAAAGAACAATCATAGCAAACCACATCGGAACATGGAAATACAGGTTACGGATTGTTTCGTTTAAAATAGCTAAATGAGGTACACCAAGTAACAAACCTGCAATTGCAGTGTAAATCACTAAAACTGACCCTAAAATTTTCCACCAGGTTTTATGCATATGTATATTTAATTTTTGAATTTTGAATGATTGAATGTTACCTTCCATTCAATCATTCTATCATTTATCCTAATCTCTCCAAAGGTAAGGAAATAACAATAAAGACGTTGCCACCATCAATACATTCACCACCAGTAACATCGCTATTTCGTCGTAACTATTCTCCCATGGCAGGCCATCAACCGCGTTTTTAGATAGTTTAATTAATAAAATCAATACCGGAATAATGATCGGAAAGCTTAATATGGCCATTAACATACCACCGTTTCCTGCTTTACTCGCAATGGCCGAAACCATCGTAAATACAGTCGAGAAACTTATGCTGCCCAATATTACAGCTACATAATACAATAGCATATCTGGTGGTGTAAAAGTATCGAAAACCAGGGTATAAAAGCCCAATGCAATGGTGGTAAGCACCAACATTAAGAGTGTATTGTAAACTGTTTTAGAAATTAAAACTGCTGCCGGACTGGCCAGAATATAACTATAAAGTTGCTGTCCTTTGGTTTCTTGTAAAAAGCTTTTTGAAACACCGTTTATGGAAGCAAAAAGCATAATAATCCAGAAAAGGGCGTTCCAGGTTAATTTATCGCCAAGGCTTACAAAAGACAGGTAACAGGTAAAAATAGTAGAAACCACGTAAAGCAACACACCGTTAATGGTATATTTGGAGCGCCACTCTAACAATACTTCCTTGTGAATTAAATATTTAACCTCTTTGGCCAATTGCATAACTGCAAAGATAAATAATTGCTTTATTGTTGGATGGCTTTATTGTTGGATTGTTGTAATTTTGTTTAAAGATTAGCATTGAAAATTTTAGCCACGGAGGCACAGAAACACGGAGAAATAACCAAATAAAATTCGGTTTAATTAGTATAATCTGCAGCAAAAGAAAATAATTTAAGCATATTTAGCCACGGAGTACACAGAAATACGGAGAAAGCTTTTTAACCACAGATGAAAAGGATAAACACAGATGGTATTTTTCGAAAGGAGTAGTTTAATTGCCACTGAGGCACAAAAACGAAGAAAAAACAATGTGCACAACGATCTGTGTTCATCAGTGAATCTGTGGTAAAAAAAACAATATGAACTACGCATCAGTTATAGAAACGCCTATAGGCAGATTAACCATTCTGGCTGATGATGACTTTGTGCATGCGGTTACTTTTGAAGAAAAGGAGGTTGCAGATTTATCAGAAAACAAACTCACTATAAATGTTGCCAACCAGTTAAAGGATTATTTTAGCGGAAGCTTACGCGATTTCGGTTTCCCCATGAAACAGAAAGGCACCGATTTTCAGCAGGAAGTTTGGCAGAATTTATTGGCCATACCCTATGGCGAAACCACTTCTTATGCTAAATTTTCGGCCCATAAGCCACTAGCCATCCGTGCCATTGCATCGGCAAACGGCAAAAATAATATTGCTATTGTAGTGCCTTGTCACCGCGTAATTGGCAGCAATGGCAAACTGGTAGGCTATGCCGGTGGTTTATGGCGCAAGCAATGGCTGTTACAGCACGAACGAGAAGTTACCCAACACGGACAAACAGAATTAAAATTTTAAACCATCCATTTTTTTGAAGATGAATACAGATCAAGCCGAAACACCAAATTATTTAAAAGCCATTCGTTTAATCAATATAGGAGGAGATAAATGTGCATTTGAAACGGGTAAAATCCCCATCCGGCAGCACATTAATGCAAACTATTTTTTTGCTCAAACGGACGTATCCACTTTAGAGAAAATTCCACATCCTGCACCGAGGCGACAATATGTAATTACGTTAAAGGGCAAACTGAAGTTTACGGTAAGCAATGGAGAAACTTTTATTATAGAACCGGGAATCGTTCTTATTGCCAATGATACGGCGGGCGAAGGCCACACCTGGGAAATTGTTGATGGAAATGATTGGGAAAGGATTTATATCCCTTTAGAAGAGGATACAGATGATTATTTTACAATAGATTAACATTTTTAAAACCGGGATCAGGTCAAATCCGTAAATGATATCAAAACCTAGATATTATGAAAACGATTTGCTCCTTACTGTTTGTTCTTTTAACTTATCTGCCAATGGAAAAAAATGTTCCAGTGGCCAAATTAGATCTAAAAAAATACTCGGGAACATGGTATTCGTTATATTCTATTCCGACTATTTTTGATAAAGGTAGTAGAGAAACAATCACTAAATACACTTTGAATAAAGATGGTTATTACAATGTATTAACGACTTACAAAAAGCCGGGGGATGAAAAGGTTTATTCGAGAAATTCGAAAATGTTTCCCTCAGAAGATGGAGATCGCGGAGAATTGCAAGCACAGTTTATATGGCCAATAAAGGTTGATTACTGGATTATCGAAATTGCTGATGATTATTCTTATGTAGTGGTTGGTCACCCCGACCATAAATTTTTGTTCATCATGAGCCGCAACCAGACGATGCCGAAGAAAACCCATGATGAAATAGTGGCGAGGTGTAAAGCAAAAGGATACGAAGTTGCCAAACTTACCTCTCAATTGCACGAAAAGGCTTAAGCAGTAATTTTTTCGCCGCGTTTAGCACTGAAAAGCATAAAAATTACGCCTACCAAAAGTACAATCCAACCCCATTGAAAATGCACAACCTTACCAATCAATTTATTGGCAAAACCATACTTTGTATAATTGTTTGCGGCAAAATAAACTGCAACAACGGCTAAAGCATACCATATCGCCATTACAAAACTCATAAATCTAAAGGCTCTTACTTTCCTGATAAACAAAAACAACACAGAAATGGCAATAATGGCGTAGGTAATTAGAAACAAACGCGCATCTGATTGATATAAGTTCCAGTTGCCCTTAATCGGCACTTTTAAGATCGGACAGAAACCGGCAATAACGCATAACAAAATGCCTAACCAAGCCCTGAATTTATTTAATACTAACATTTTTTTTTAGTTAACTGGTTAATAGTTTATAGCTGATGGTTAATGGTTGATCGTTCATAGTTAATAACTAAATTGTCTGGCATTTTTTAATGACTAATGACTAATGACTAATGACTAATGACTAATGACTAATGAACCCAACAACTATTGTCCTTCAATAATACCCATTTTATCTGCGAAATGCGCACAGTAATCGCGTAAATCTTCAACAATGAGGGTTTCGTTTGTGGCTTTTAAAAAGCTATCGCCCATGGTTTGTAAGGTTTCGTAGAAGAAACGTTTCATCTCATCAACGGGCATATCTTTGGTCCATAGGTCGATACGCATAGAGTTTTTGTAATTGTGATCCCAAAGTGCAAGAATCATCGATTTTACCGGAACCTGATCTGTTGTTTTGGCATCGGTACTTTCCCAAAGAATGTTCTCTGGCATGTTGTTATCGTCTAACTCAACGGTTATTTTAATTTCTGCTTTTCTCATATTAATATTGATTTCACCGATAAAAGGATTACACAGATTATCGGTTTATTTTAACGGCTGCAAAGATGATTAATTAATTTGATTCCGCAGATGAGTAGATTACACTGATTAACATTGGCGAGATATTTTTACGGTTTAATTACGCTAGCTTTTGTAAAATCACCATCAAGATTGCCGCAATAACGATAAATATCAATTCTACCACCCAAATCCTTTTAATATCCTTTAGGGTAAAGCGGAAAATCAAGTCGGTAATAAAAGTTACAAGGATGAGGCAACCCAAAATCAGAAGGTAAAAACCACTCATATTTACATGACGGGGTGCTGTACTTTTCTCCGAAAAGAGATTTACAACCATCAAACCCAATCCAATAGCGCTAACGATATTTAAAGGTGTAATCCTAAGTTTCATTACTTTTTCTTATCGAATTTTTTACCCTTTTTAAAGCTTTTTATTTCTTTACCAGCTTTTGCTTTTGCCTTTTCCCTTACTTTTTTCTCAATCGCAGCAGCATGTTTTTTCTCATGGAAAGCACCTTTAAAATCTGGATCTTCCTTGCGTTTCTGCATATCGATTTCTTTGGCAATGTGCTGACGCTCCTCGTAAGGCGTTTCATCAATAAAAACACCCTCAGGGATTTCGGTAACAGGAATATACTGACGGATTAATTTTTCGATCTTACGGATATAATACTTTTCGGCTTCCGTAGCAAAAGTGATAGCGTCGCCTTTGGCAAAAGCCCTTCCGGTACGGCCGATACGGTGTACATAATCTTCGATAATGATCGGCACATCAAAATTGATTACATGGCTTACATCACTCACATCAATTCCCCTACTCGCCACATCTGTAGCCACCAAAACCCTGATATTACCTTCTTTAAAGCTATTAATCGAGTTAATTCTTGTATTTTGTCCTTTATTGGCATGGATTACGCGCACATTATCTGCGCCGTACCTGCGCTCGATAAAACTAAAAATATTATCGGCAACCGTTTTGGTTTTACAGAAAATAATCAGGCGGTTAAAAGCCTCATCATTTTTTAATAAATGTTGTAAAAGGTTAATCTTTGTTTTAAAATTCGGAACATAATATAAAGCCTGGGTTACGTTGGCAGCAGGCGTTGCCTGTGTTGATGCCTCAATTACAAGTGGATTATTTAAAAAATCGCCTGCTATTTTCTGTACCAGATCGCTCATGGTTGCCGAGAATAATAAATTCTGGCGTTTGCGTGGAACGATTTCCAAAATACGGTGAATAGAGCCGATAAAACCCATATCCATCATTTTATCTGCTTCATCAAGTACCAAAAACTTAAGGCTTTGCGTATTGATATCACCAGCTAAATATAAATCCAAAAATCTTCCGGGCGTAGCAATTAGAATATCTACCCCTTTTGCAATTTGTTCTTTCTGGGTTTTCGGACCAATTCCGCCAAAAATCACCAAAGAACGTAAATCGGTATAAGTAGAGAATAATTTTACCTGTTCGGCAATTTGCATTGCCAGTTCGCGCGTTGGCGATAAAATCAAAGCCCTCGGACTTTCGCCCTGGGCATATTTTAACTGCATTAAAATCGGCAGCACAAAAGCCGCGGTTTTCCCTGTACCGGTTTCTGCAATACCAAAAATATCCTGTCCGGATAATACCGGTGCAATTGCTTTTTCCTGTATCGGTGTGGCAACGGTATAACCTGCATCGGCAACTGCATTTAAAATTTGCCTGTTTAACTTAAATTCTTCGAACGATTTTGCCATAGCGCACAAAGATAGGCTTTTTAAGCGGAAAGCTTAAAAAGCAAGTCTAAAGCAAAAGGCCAAAGCTATTTAGAAAAGCAATTTCAGTAATTCTTCGGTTGTGGCAGTCCTGCTCCGCTTTATCCCGATGAAGATCCTATCGTGTGGACACAAATATTAGATTGGTTTTATTTGCTCATATGCCACAAGGCATCAAAAGTATGCAAAAATGCTTTGTCAATCCAGCAAGGGGCTTTTTACACAATCCCCATACACATCAAAAAAACAGTGGCAATTGTTTTGTTTGTTAGGGCCGGGTGAAAAGTTTTTGCAAACATGAAACACAAAACCACTGCGTTTTAGGTTTGATAGTGCCATTTGTACTGCTGTACGCCTGTTTTTTTGATTTCCCTGGCCCTTGAGATTGACGGGCGTGCTTCGGTAAGGGCTGTGTTATTTCAAAGCAAGCTAGCATAGTGCCTTATATAATGCCTAAAAGATGTGTCCACACGATAGGATGAAGATCGGGAGGTCCACTACTATCAGGTTTATTTAACTTAAAACAATACCATAAAACTCAATTCCTCCTATTCAAAGCATCAAAATCCTGATACTTGATACTAACTACTTAACACTAAATTACTACCTTTGAAACCATGAATACTTACCTGATAAAAGCCGCCACAATTGTAAACGAAGGACAGAAAATTGTTGCTGATGTATTGATAAAAGATGGATTTATTGCCAAAATCGGTCAAAACCTATCTGCACCCGAAGCACAGGAAATTAATGCTGAAGGACAATACCTTTTACCAGGAATGATTGATGATCAGGTACATTTCCGTGAACCCGGTTTAACAGATAAAGCTGATATTTTTACAGAAAGCATGGCTGCTGTAGCTGGAGGAATTACTTCTTTTATGGAAATGCCCAATACTGTACCCAATACCTTAACGCAGGATTTATTGGCAGATAAGTATGAAATCGCAGCCCAAACTTCCTTAGCGAATTATTCATTTTACATGGGTGCCAGCAACGACAATATTGAAGAGGTTTTAAAAACCGACCCGAAAAATGTTTGCGGCATTAAAGTTTTTATGGGCTCATCAACTGGAAACATGTTGGTTGATAACGAAAAAACCTTAGAAAACATCTTTAGCAAAGCACCAATTTTAGTGGCTACACATTGCGAAGATGAAGCCACCATCCGCCATAATCTGGCCGAATTTAAGGCCAAATATGGCGAAGATCTTACAATAGAAATGCATCCGCTAATCCGTAGTGCAGAGGCTTGTTATAAATCATCGTCGTTAGCGGTCGAATTGGCAA
Source organism: Pedobacter miscanthi (assembly GCF_032678605.1). Taxonomy (GTDB): domain Bacteria; phylum Bacteroidota; class Bacteroidia; order Sphingobacteriales; family Sphingobacteriaceae; genus Pedobacter; species Pedobacter miscanthi_A. The sequence continues at coordinate 77,105 of NZ_JAVTSU010000015.1, read as the reverse complement.
AAAGTTACCAAACACGTTTGCATATCCTGCACATTTCTACAGCCAGAGAAATTGCATTATTTGATAACATTACCCCTTTAAAAGATAAAAAAATTACTGCCGAAGCCTGCATACATCACCTTTGGTTTAACGATAAGGATTATGCTGCTAAAGGCAATTTCATTAAATGGAACCCAGCGGTAAAAACAGAAGGTGATCAAAAAGGGGTATTAAAAGGTATTTTGGAAGACTATATCGATGTAATTGCAACGGATCATGCGCCACATACTTTAGCGGAAAAACAGCAACCTTATTCGCAGGCTCCGTCAGGCGGCCCTTTGGTTCAGCATGCCTTACCAGCATTGCTAGAAATGCATTTACAGGGTAAAATCTCTTTAGAAAAAATTGCAGAAAAAACCGCACATAATCTGGCCATCTGCTTTGATATCGAAAAACGTGGATTCATCCGAGAGGGATATTGGGCCGATTTGGTTTTGGTAAATCTTAAAGACTCATGGACAGTAACCAAACTGAACAATTTTTATAAATGCGGCTGGAGTCCGTTTGATGGCGACACTTTCCAATCGAGCATTACACATACTTTTGTTTCAGGTAATTTGGCTTATCAAAATGGCAAATTTACGACTGATCAGATTGGAAAACGCCTAACTTTTGCAAGATAGATTTGTTATATTTGTTTATTAAGTAAATAATATGGAAACATTAATTGTACATCCAAAAAACAAAGAGCAAGCCAGTGCCCTAAAAGCCGTAATGAAAGCTTTGAAGATTGATTTCGAGACAGAGAAAAGTCCGTATAATGCAGAATTCGTAAAAGATATTTTGCAAGCACGAGAAGATATCAAAAATGGTAAGGGTGTAAAAATCTCGGTTGAAGACTTATGGAAGTAATATATGCTCCAAAAGCTATTGAGCATTTAAACTACTGGAAAAAATCTGGCAATAAAGCTATTCAGAAAAAAATTGAACAATTAATTATAGCAATTCAAGAAAATCCTTTTGAGGGCATCGGAAAACCTGAACCACTAAAATATGAATTGTCTGGGTCCTGGTCTCGAAGAATAAATGAAGAACATCGAATTGTTTACGAAATTCATGATGATGGCATCATAGTTATCTTGGAAATTCAATCTTTAAAAGGCCATTATTGATAGTGTTTAAGCTTTCTGTATATAAAACACCTTTGGTTGCCATCAGTCTAGCTATTCTGATTTTCCTCTTCGGCCTATTTCCCAGCCTTGTCCAAAAATATTACTCAACAGGTTTTTACTCTTACATTTCTTCAGCATTAAGGTTTATATCGTCTATTTTTCCTTTTGCCATTGGCGATATCATTTATGCCTTATTGATTGGTTTTGTACTTTATAAAATCGTGAGGTTTTATAAACGACGAAAATCGTTAAAAAAAGCTGATAGAATTCTTGTTCCCTTACAAGTCCTCAATTTCTTCCTGATGCTCTATATCATATTCAAAATTGTATGGGGTTTAAATTACAGCCGGCCAAGTGTTAGCGAAGAATTGGGTATTGGTAATGAAAAATATAACGTTAAAGAATTGGTTATTCTAGGCAATTATTTTGTTGATAAAACCAATGCATTAAAGTTAAAGCAAGCTAAGGTACCTGCTTATACCATCAAAGAATTAGAAACAAAATCGGCAACGGCTTATGCGCTGATGGCACAAAAAAATCAGTTGTTCCGTTATTCAAACCCTTGTTTAAAATCGGTTTTAAATTCATGGATGATTAGCAAAATCGGCATTGAAGGGTATTATGCTCCACTTTCTGGCGAAGCCAACATGAACATGAATTTACCCGATTTTGTTAAACCTTATGTAAGCTGTCACGAAATTGGCCATCAATTGGGTATCGCTTATGAGGACGAAGCTAATTTATTGGGTTATCTAACAGCAAGTAACAGTCCTGATGTGAATTACCAATATTCTGCCAATTATGAAATGTTGCGGTATATCTTATTCGAAATCAGGATGAAATCACCAGATGATTATAAAACCCTTCGTGCAAAGCTCTTACCTCAGATTCTCACCGACTTTAAAACCGAAAAAGAATTCTGGCGAAAATACAATGGTGATATGTTTGGTTACATGGATGCCGCTTTTGATCGTTTCTTAAAATTGAACAACCAGAAAAAAGGAATCGACAGCTACCAGGATATTGTGATTTGGTTGTGGAATATTTATAAGTCCGAAAGTCAGAGGTCCGAAAGTCCGAAGATCAAGCTGTAAATACCTCCATCATCCATTTTCCATAAAACATTTTACATCACTTACCCGTGTATCGCTTCCTTTGTTCCGAAACTTTGGATTAGTTCGCCTTCAAAATCGAGCCATGCTGCCCAGCGTTTATCCACATCTACATCTGTACTATATTTACGGGCAAAGTTTAAGAAAGTGGTATAATGGCCAGCTTCCGAAACCATAAGTTCGTGGTAAAACTTAGCCAGTTCCTGATCTTTGATATTTAATGAAAGTACCCTGAAACGTTCGCAGCTCCTGGCTTCAATCATCGCTGCAAATAGAAGTCTATCGATAAAAGCCATATTTCGGCTCCCGTCTTTTTTGCTGAATTTCACCAAACGGCCTACATAATCATCTTTACGCTCGCGGCTTAAGGTATAGCCACGCTTTTTGATAATTTCGATTACCATTTGGAAATGCTGCATTTCTTCAATAGCAATAGCTGTTAATTCATCCACCAGATCCTGGTATTCTGAATTTTGGGTAATCAGGGTAATGGCGTTGGTTGCTGCTTTTTGTTCGCACCAGGCGTGGTCAGATAAAATTTCCTCTAAATTCGATTCCGCTATATTTGCCCAACGTGGGTCCGTCAATAATTTTAATCCTAACATCTGGTGTTTTGTAATTGAGTTGCAAAATTAGAAATAATCGGCACGGTTTTAAAATTGTGAGTTAAAAAGCCTTTATTTTGCAGAAATTTAAATCATGAGCGGAAAGAAATTATTGATTATTGGATTTGTCTGGCCTGAACCCACTTCATCGGCAGCAGGAACAAGGATGATTCAATTGGTTGATTTATTTCTGTCACAGGGTTATCAGATCACTTTTGCATCAGCAGCATCAAAAAGCGACTTCAGCTACAATTTTAGAAAAACCGGGGTTATAGAACAGGAAATTAAACTGAATGATGAAAGTTTTAATACATTTTTAACAGAACTGAACCCGGATTTGGTAATGTTCGACCGTTTTATGGTAGAAGAACAATATGGCTGGCGGGTACAGCAGGAATGTCCAAATGCGCTGAGGATTCTAGATACCGAAGATTTACACAGCCTGCGGAGCGCCAGACAACAAAGCGATAAGAAAAAACAGGCCATCGATCTATTTTCTGATATTGCTAAAAGAGAAATCGCATCAATTTTACGTTGCGATTTATCATTAATCATCTCCGAAATAGAAATGGACATTCTTAAAACACAGTTTAAGATCGATCCTTCATTGATTTACTATTTACCTTTTTTGGAAAAAGAAATTAGCCAGGAAGATATTGAAAACTGGATTCCTTTTGAAGATCGGGCCGATTTTATGTTTATCGGCAATTTCCTCCACGAGCCCAACTGGAATACCGTACAGGTTTTAAAAACCAAAATCTGGCCCTCGCTTCGAAAAAAACTCCCACATGCTATTTTGAATATATATGGTGCTTATCCATCTCAAAAAGTGCTGCAATTGAATAATAAAACTGAAAAGTTCCTCATCAAAGGTAGGGCGCTGGATGCGAAAGAAGCGATTTCGAAACACCGCATCCTACTTGCCCCGATCCAATTTGGAGCAGGTGTAAAAGGCAAATTTATCGACGCCATGCAGGTGGGCACACCGTCTGTTACCACATCCATTGGTGCAGAAGCCATGAAAGGCGATTTAAATTGGAACGGCTATATTGAAGATGACATCGATCTTTTTATCGAAAAAACCGCAAAACTTTATCTGGATAAAAATGCCTGGCAAACGGCCCAGCAAAACGGTGTAAAAATCATCAATCAACGCTATGCGGCTAAATATTTTACTGATCAATTTATAAACGACCTGGAAAAATTAGCTTCAAACTTAACTGCTCACAGACAGAACAACTTTTTCGGGCAGATCTTAAACCACCATACCGCACAAAGCACAAAATACATGAGTTTGTGGATTGAAGAGAAAAATAAGTTTGGAGTTCGGAGTTGAGAGGATTTAGTTTAAAGTCTTTAGTCCGAAGTCGGGAGTCCAATGGTCCGAAGATGTAGTAGTATAAAACCACATTCTTTATCTTCTGACTTTCAAACTCCCGACTTTAAACTACATTTCGACTAAACGCTTTATCTTCCGACTTTCGGACCTCTGACTCCCGACTTTAAACCACATTAAACTTTAAAACCTTTCAACATTATAAGTCGGATGCCCGAAGATATTGTGCACAAAAAACTACAAAAGAGGTATTGAGCAAATCAAAAACCTCTTTTGGATGTATTGTTCTATATGTTTAAAAATTAAAAGCTAGTTTAGTAAATAGCTTACTTCCATTAAAACCCATTTGAACGGCATCCCATGCCCCACCCGATTCGCCATCGTATGCAGAAAGTTTTGCACCTTGTACATAACCATAATCGGGATGAATATTAAATACGTTATCCGCACCAAAAAATATAGTTATTCTTTTTGAAAATTTGTAAGAAGCATAAATATCGGTAACCATTTTACCTGAGTAATTAAATTGCTCTAAAACTGTTTTGGTTGGATCATTATCCAATGCAACCAACGGTGGATAAGTATTTGCATAGCCATAACCTAAAATCGAAATTTTGCCATAATACAAGAAATGCGTTCCAACCATCCAGTTGCCAAAACCATAATCTAAGTTTAAGCCCAGTTTTACAGGAGGTGCAGATGCTTTGATATACGCTTGCTCTCTGTCGCTAAAAAATGCCTGCTGATTTTCATAAGAACCATTTAGCGCATTTGGAATATTAATTTTATCAATATTTAAGTGATTTAAGTTTCCGGTAAATAAAACTTTAATGCTTTTGTTATCAAATCGTTTAGTATAATCTACCACTAAATCCAGCCCATAATTTGTGGTATTAACGGCATTTGCGAAAAATTGGGCCTGAGCAACATTTAACTGATTCAAAATTGGTTTTAAAGCAGGAATACTTTCATCAAACTGACCAGATAATACTACCCTATCTTTAATATTAATGCGATAGCCATCCAAGGTTACTGTAATTTCTGAAACTGGTTTCCACGAAAAGCCTAAACTTGTATTAATGGATTTCTCTTGTTTCAAATCAGGAATACCGGCTGCTTTTGTAATCGGACTATAATTAGGCGCAATTTTGACTTCGAAAACCTTGCCGCCCTGAACATTTGTAAATGTATTACTGAAATTAATTTGTTGCAATGATGGTGCACGGAAACCCGTACTTATCGACCCGCGAAGGTTAAAATTATTGGTTAATTTATAACGTGTTGCGAACTTGTAATTGCTGGTAAAACCAAAATCATTATAATTTTCTACCCTAACTGCAACGCCAATAAGCCACTTTTCTGTAGCATCTAATTCTGCATCAACATAAGCTGCAACGTTAGATCGGTTTGCATTAACCTCATCAGCTGGCTGGTAGCCTGGAAAACCCTGAGCGCCTGTTGCTTTGTTTGGATTATAATTCGAATACGAATCTTTTTCTCCGGCGTAGATTTTATAATTTTCATACCGCTGCTCCAATCCAAAAGCCAAATTCAATCCCGATGCAACAGTTGGAATCGCCTTACTTAAATTAAAGTTGACTGTATTTTGCAAAAATGAAAAACCACCATCATCAAAATGGGTTTTGCCGGCGCCAAGAGAAGCATTAAAAGTATGATCGCCATAAAAATGAAAATTGTTACGGCCAAGTGTATTGCTTAAATCCCAGTTCCAATCTTTACCCCAAATACCTTTTACGCCTGCTGCGAAAGATAAATCCTGAATTTTAGTCTGGATGATCGGATCATAATAAGTTTCACCATCTACTGTAGATTGCAGAATCGGATTCCCCGCAGCTCCATCAGGAAAACGCTCTGGCCGTTCTGATAAATTCCTCGTATAGGCATAAGCATCTGAAGCTTTTACATTGCCGCCACCAAATGAATAAATCACGGTTTTTGTATTGGCAATTGGTAATTCCATATTATACATTAAACCGCCAGAAGTTACCGATCCATCACCTGTAGATCTTCTAACTTTATTAATTGGCAAACCATCTTTCGAATTTAAATCTGTGTTCAGATTTTGCCTGAATGTTTTACCATTAGCGAAAAAATTACCAGAGAAATTAATAAAACCATCATGCTTACCAAGTGCAATACCATAATTGGCACCTAGAGAAAATGCATTTCCATCAATTGCCCCGCCCTGGCGATATTGCCCCAGCTCTTTACCATAATGGGTATTGTTTCTTGGATCGTAATAACCTGAATATCCTGTGTTAATACTTAAAACGCCGACATCCTTTTTCAATATTAAGTTGATTACCCCTGCAATTGCATCCGATCCGTATTGAGCTGATGCACCATCACGTAAAATCTCAACACGATCTATCGAAGATTCCGGAATGGCATTTAAATCCGTTCCTGAATTTCCTCTCCCCCTGGTTCCGAATACTGCTACAAAGGCTGTTTGGTGACGGCGTTTGCCATTTACCAAAACCAATGTCTGATCTGGTCCCAATCCTCTAAGTGTAGCTAAATCTATTTGATCTGCACCATCTGATCCGCTTTGTTTGTTAAAATTGAAAGACGGTGAAGCAGCATTTAAAATTGAAGTTAAATCCATTTTTGCAGTGGGCATGTTCACCTGATTAATCTTAATCACATCAACCGGAACAGGTGTAAGAATAGAAGAGCGGCCTTTGCCCCGGGTGCCAACCACTACGAAATCGCCCAAATTTTGTGCACTTTCTGGTAAAATAACGGTTAAAGGTCTGCTTGTTACCCCTATTTCCCTGGTTTCGTATCCAATAGCACTCACAATTAAGGTTCCTTTATCAGAAACTGAAATCTGGAAATCTCCATTCTGATCGGTAACAGTGCCTTTGCCCGTACCTTTCTCTTTAACAGAAGCGGCAATAATTCCTTCACCCTTCAATGTAGTAACCCTACCTTTTACAATATTTTGCGCAAAAGAGGTTATTGGGAATACAAAAAGCCCAATTAATGCATACAATAGTTGTTTTTTCATATTTGTTTTGATAAATGTATAAGCAATATAAATAATATTGCAACATTTTTAATACACAAATACCACGAAACACAAAATACATTAAAAAAAACAGGCAACCACACCCTAGAATAGACAAATTAATAGACTCAACTCAAAAAACATTAAAAATTTCACAAAAATCTCAAGCTTTTATAAATGAAGGCAATACTTTAAGACATTTTTAAAAATAACCAAGACTTAATTTCCAGTTATAAATTGTTCAGGTTTATATTTTCTTGCTAACAAATGAATGACACAACCTTTATTTAAAAAGCATATTTTTGCTCCTATGGCAAAAATATCGATTAACCTTGCTACAGGTTCGTTTCAGAAGGAAGAAATTATAGTTGGAATAGATTTAGGCACAACCAATAGTTTGGTGGCATTTATCAATCCAGATAAAAACCCACAGGTAATTAACGATGCAGGTAAAGGGATATTGGTACCATCCGTAGTATATTTTAACAGCCAGAACGAAGCTGTTGTGGGTAATGAGGCGAAAGAATTTTTAACTACCGATCCTGCAAACACTATATTTTCGGTAAAAAGATTACTCGGCCGTTCTTACAAAGATGTAGCCGAACATAAAGACATTTTTTCTTACAAAATTATCGACGATGATAGCGATGCCTTGGTAAAAATCCAGGCTGGCAATCGTTTCTATACGCCTATCGAATTATCTGCCGAAATATTAAAAGAACTTAAGGCAAGGGCAGAACATGCTTTAAAAACGCCTGTTAACCGGGCGGTGATTACGGTGCCTGCTTATTTTAATGATAGTCAGCGCCAGGCCACCAGAGATGCCGGAAAGCTTGCCGGCTTAGATGTAATGCGTATTGTAAATGAGCCTACCGCTGCCAGTTTGGCTTATGGGATCGGTTTAAACCCTTCGCAACAAAAAACCATTGCGGTTTACGATTTAGGCGGAGGAACTTTTGATGTATCCATTTTGCAGATTCAGAACGGAATTTTCGAAGTTTTGGCTACCAATGGCAATACTTATTTAGGCGGTGATGATTTTGACCGTGCCATTTTAAACTACTGGCTGGAGAAAAACAATCTTGATATAACGATAATTGCACAGGATAATATTTTAATGCAAACTTTACGTTTACAGGCCGAAGCTGCTAAAAAAGCATTATCAACCCAAAATTTATATAACGAACAGGTTGGCGAAATCTGGTGTACACTTGATAAGCAAACCTTTGAGCGGTTAATTGCAGCTAAAGTGGAAGAAACCATCACCGCCTGCAAAAATGCATTGAAAGATGCTGATTTAACCGCCAGTGATATCGATGAGGTGATTTTAGTAGGTGGCTCTACCCGTAGCCCGTTTGTAAAACAGGCGGTAGAAAATTTCTTCGGTAAAAAACCTCAGGATAACATCAATCCGGATGAGGTTGTTGCGCTTGGTGCGGCCATCCAGGCCGATGTTTTGGCAGGAAACCGTTCCGATATTCTGTTACTAGATGTAACCCCACTTTCTTTGGGTATCGAAACCATGGGGGGCTTAATGGACGTTATTATCGCCCGCAACAGCAAAGTGCCTACCAAAGCCGGCCGACAATACACTACTTCTATTGATGGACAGGTAAACATGAAAATCTCCGTTTACCAGGGAGAACGCGATTTAGTTAAAGAAAACAGGAAACTTGCCGAATTTGATTTAAAGGGAATCCCTGCAATGCCTGCTGGTTTGCCGAAAGTGGATATTAACTTTTTATTGAATGCCGATGGAATTTTAACCGTTCAGGCGATAGAGTTACGTTCGGGCGTAAAACAAGAAATAGAAATTACCCCAAGCTATGGTTTGAGTGATGATACCGTAGAAAAAATGCTGATCGACAGCATTACCCATGCTAAAAGCGATGTAGAACAACGAATGCTTATTGAAGCCAGAAGCGAAGGTGAACAACTGGTTTACACGGCCGAAGGTTTCATTAAAAAACATGCAGCGCATTTAACTGAGGCTGAAATTGCAGAAACCGAGGCACATATCGAAGCACTTAAAGCCGCTTTAGCCAGTCAGGAAAAAGATGCCATTTTGAAGAAAGCAGACGAGCTGAATGAATTTACGCGTCCGTTTGCCGAACGTGTGATGGATGCAGCTATTTCTACTGCGATGAAAGGTAAGAAGATAGAGTAGTTTTCAATTGGCGGTTGGCAGTTTTCAATCTTGATACATCATTCTGATCCGATAGCTATCGGATTTATTTCAGAATCTTTCATGCGATAACCATCGTACTTATATGGCCTTACATTTCTTAGGTGGTTTAAATTGTTTGGAAAGCAATACCAGTTCTTATCTGATTCGATAGCCCCGCTTTCGGTACGAGTTCCGATTGAAGGATCGGAAACTCTTCCCTGCAACCGGGTTTAAATAACACAGGTACAGCGAAAAAACGCAGGTCGCGATACCCATAAAACAGATACAAATAATTATCTTCGGTTAAGAATCACGATAAAACACATGCTGATATTTAACCAATGAATAAAATCTTAATTCGCCTGCTCTTCTTTTTCATTGTATATCAAGGCAGTGCCCTTGCTCAATCAGATACAACGCTGATTAAATCTCATCTAAAAACCTTAACCAAAACGCCGAAATTCCGTAATCACGGCAATATCGATCAGCTTAACCTAACTGCTGATTACATCAGAACAACCTTTAGAAAATCGGCGGATAGTGTATATATTCAGGAATATACTTTTGAGCAGAAAACTTATAAAAACATCATTTGCTCGTTTGGCACTGAAAATAAAAAACGGATCGTTGTTGGAGCACATTACGATGTTTGTGGTGATCAGGAAGGTGCTGATGACAATGCAAGTGGCGTTGTAGGCTTATTGGAGTTATCCAGATTGTTAAAAGGTAAAAAACTTAATTACCGCATTGATCTTGTAGCTTATACCTTAGAAGAACCACCTTATTTCAGAACCGAGTTTATGGGGAGCTATATCCACGCCAAATCATTAAAAGCATCAAATACCGAAGTTTTTGGAATGATTTCGCTCGAAATGATTGGTTATTTTAAAGATGAAGCTAAATCACAGTCTTATCCTCTGGGCATATTATCCATGAAATACGGAAACAAAGGAAATTACATTACCCTGGTTAAAAAATTTGGGTCAGGCCATTTTGTAAGTCAGTTTTCTAAAAATTTTAAAGCCAACAAAAGCATACTCACTAAAACATTTGCCGGCCCACCTTCTTTACCAGGCATCGATTTTTCAGATCATCTAAATTATTGGAAATTTGGTTACGATGCCATGATGATTACCGATACCTCCTTTTACCGGAATAAAAATTACCATCAAAAAACCGACACGATGGAAACCCTCGATATACCAAGAATGAGTAAGGTAATAGACGGGGTTTATAATGGGTTGATTTCGTTGAAATAAATTAGATAAATAGCGATAACGGACTGCCCGATGTCTTCATTTCGAGCGAAGAGCAACGCAGTCGAGAAATCTGCCTTGATAGATCTCTCCATTCCACTGCGTTCCAGTCGAGATGACGAAAACGATTTAACTTACTTCGCTAGTCAATCTTTCATCAAGCTCAATTAATAAAACAACCTCATCCATTTTCTTACCATACATCAAAATGCCCCAAACCCATATCCCTTAACTTTGTTAAAAATATTTAGCAATATGGAATTAGGTATCGGAATGTTTGGCGATTTGCAGATCAATGCAAAAGGAGAAATCCAGCCTGCCCAACAAAGGCTTCAGGAAATTATAGAAGAAATAAAACTCATGGATGAAGTGGGTTTGGATTTCTATGGAATCGGTGAACACCATCGTCCAGATTATGCTGTATCAAGTCCCGAAATTATATTGGCTGCAGCTGCCACAGTAACCAAAAACATTAAATTAAGCAGCGCTGTTTCCGTTTTAAGTTCATCCGATCCGGTTAAACTTTACCAAAATTTCGCAACGATAGATTTAATTTCAAATGGCAGGGCTGAGTTAATGGCTGGCAGAGGAAGTTTTATCGAATCTTTTCCTTTATTTGGCTACAACCTTCAGGATTACGACGAACTTTATGAAGAAAAACTAGAATTGCTTCTTAAAATAAACGAAACACCTAAAATCAGCTGGAAAGGCAAATTCAGACCCGAACTGAATAATCAGGAAATATTACCAAGAGCGGTAAATAACAATTTAAAAATCTGGGTGGCTGTTGGCGGTACACCAGAATCGGTAGAACGTGCGGGCAGACTGGGTTTACCAGTGATGTTCGCCATTATTGGAGGTCAGCCAATGCAATTTAAGCCACTTTTTGATTATTATAAAAAGGTATATGAAGCGCACGGGCATGATATGAATAAGTTCGAAGTTGGTGTACATATGCATGCTTTATTTGGTGAAAACAGCAATGAAGTTGCCGATTATTATTATCCGCTTTATTCCGCACAAATGAACCGGATTGGCCGGTCGAGGGGCTGGGCACCGTATCAACGCAATCAGTTTGATGGAGGAAGAAGTAGCAGTGGCGCTTTAATTATCGGTGATGCAAATGAATCGGTAGATAAAATTCTGGCGATGGAAGAAACTTTTGGTTTAACCCGTTTTTCTGCCCATATGGATGTTGGCGGACCATCTCACGCAGCTTTAATGAAATCAATAGAAATTTTCGGGACCAAGATTGCCCCAAAAGTACGTGAGGCCTTAAAAAAATAAACTAAGCCGCGTCTTTTTTTGCAAAAATCTGTAAAAAAGAATAAATATAACAGCCCACACAAACGGCAAATAAGCTTTCTAATAATGCAAAAACAGTCATAATGGAAGTTAAAATGAGTGCAATTGCATAAAAATCAAGTAGAAACATCGCGGTAATCAAAAGGCAAAACCCAAAACCTAAGGTTGCCGCGAACTTTTTTGGTGCCAGGTCTTTCATTTTCGGCGAAAGCGATAATGTACTAGAAATTTTAAGGGCTATAAATTTCAGTAGGCTAAACTTGCCTGAGGTAAACGCCCTCAAAGCAAAATCTAAAAGCAGAAAAACAATCGCCCAATAATTTGAAAATGTTATACAGGCAATTGCAATCAAGGCGACTATAAAAGCAATAATCCTTACTACATTTTCATTTACTCTTTCTGCTGATATCGGGCAAGACAATTCCATAGGGATAATTTTGGCATAAATTTAACGAAATTAACCACAGATATATACGAAAACCATTTTCGAGCAAATAATAGCTAAATGACCACCCCTCCTTATCTACGCATAAATTTCCTCCAGAGTTACCGTCATTTCGGGCAGAGTGCAACGCAGTCGAGAAATCTACTGCAAATCTCTCTCCCGAAACTTCGCGACTGCGCTGCAGCCAGGGACGACAATTCTTTTGGAGTCTGCCAATGGTTGCTTGTCGAAGGACCTATGTTTCGACGACTTGTCTCTTTTTTATTGGGAGGCTCAATATGAGAGCATCTTAGCTGAAATCACCTTTATGATACAAACACAAGAGGTGGTAATTAACTAAATTCCCAAATACATTCTTATATTTAGTAAAGTAAAAATTACGCACTACCAGATACAGAATGGATAATTCCGAAAAAATAAACCTGCTATTAATTAAGCTCGAAAACTTATTGCTCAGACAACAAAGTTTCGAAGCCGAAATTGAGGCACTAAGAAACGAGGTAAGGGCACTGCAATCGCCGGGTGCTGCAACTATAGCTCCTACTGCAATACCCACTGAGCCTATAATTTCGCTACCGCCAAGAAATACCCCACCAGGCATTGTTGTACAAAACCAGGCAGTACCACGGCCATTACCTACTCCTTTACCAACTCCCCAAAATCCGGTTCAACCTAATTTTGCAGAACGGTTCAAGCGAGAAAATATGGTTAAATCTGATTTCGAAAAATTTATCGGAGAAAACCTCATTAGTAAAATTGGTATCCTGATTTTAATTATCGGTGTGGCTATTGGTGCTAAATATGCCATTGATCACGATATGATAAGTCCGCTTACCAGAATCGTACTGGGTTATGCGGTAGGTGCCGGCCTAATGGCTTTCGCTATAAAACTCAAAGCCAAATACGAAAACTTCTCAGCAGTATTGGTAAGTGGTGCCATAGCCATTATGTATTTTATTACCTATGCCGCTTACGATTTTTATGCTTTAATTCCACAGGCATTGGCTTTTGTGTTAATGGTTGTATTTACCTCTTTTACGGTTGTGGCTGCCATTAAGTACAACAAGCAGGTTATTGCACATATCGGTTTGGTAGGTGCTTATGCCGTGCCATTTTTACTGAGTGATGGATCGGGAAAAGTTGGGGTATTATTTACTTATATGGCCATTATCAATATAGGTATCATGATACTGGGTTTCAAAAAATACTGGAAACCACTATTTTATGCTTCATTTGGACTTACATGGCTTATTTTTTCTTCATGGCGATTAGATTCAGGAATTTCGAATGATCATTTCAGTTTAGCACTGCTATTTTCTACCGTATTTTTCGTCACCTTTTACATTACCAATCTCGCCTACAAAATAAGCCGAAAAGAAATTTTTGGTTTTAGCGATGTCGTAATATTACTCTTAAACTCATTTATTTATTATGGATTAGGCTATTTTATATTATCCAATAATAAAAGCAGTGCAGAATTGGTGGGTTTATTTACACTCGCCAATGCAGTGGTGCATTTCATCGTGGCTTTGATTATTTATAAGAAAAAACTTGCTGATAAAAACTTGTTTTACCTGGTTCTAGCCATGGTGATTACTTTTATAACCATTGCAGTACCCGTTCAGTTAAATGGAGGTTGGGTAACTATTTTCTGGGCAGTAGAAGCGGCGGTACTCTTTTATTTAGCCCGTATAAAAAACATCGCAATTTACGAAAAACTCTCTTTTCCATTAATATTCCTGGCATTTTTTAGCCTTTTGGAAGATTGGTTTACTTACTACGATGTGTATCATGGAAATTCGGTAAGCATTACACCAATCATCAATGTTGGCTTTTTAACCGCATTTATATTTATTGCCTGCTTTGTCTGGATGTTTAACACCAACCAGAAAGAAAGCGAAACACCTGCAGAATGGATTTGGATCAGACCGCTATTAAACTATGCTATTCCGGCAATTTTGGTTTTCGCAACCTATATTACTTTTAGGGTAGAGATTTCTAAACATTTTGACAACCTCTTTGAACTGAGTAAAATCTTACATAGCCAAAAAGACAAATCCAATGAACCATATTATGAATACAATTATAATTTCCATGACCTAAAAACAGCGTGGACGTATATCTATACTTTATTTTTTGCTTCAGCATTAACTTATTTCAATATCAAAAAACTTAAAAATGGTGAACTGGCGATTGCCAATCTCATTATCAACCTCTTCGTTATTGTCATTTTCCTCACTTTCGGACTTTATAATTTAAGCGAACTCAGAGATAATTATTTACTACCCGAAAGCAAATACTTTACCATCGGCGCATTTAATATTGGCATCAGGTATATAGCCGTTGCTTTTTTTGCACTGCTGATTGTTCAATGTTACCAGTTACAACGTTCAGGTCTTTTGAAAAAGGATTTCAGAATCCTGTTTGATTATCTGCTTTATATTTCTCTTTTATGGATTGTTAGCAGCGAATTGATTAACATTTTAGAATTATCACACTCAGAAGCCAGTTATAAATTGGGATTAAGTATCCTTTGGGGCATATTTTCATTGTTTCTGATCAGTATGGGCCTTGCAAAAAATAAAAAGCACCTGCGTATTGGAGCTATGGTTTTATTCGGAATTACCCTGGTAAAACTTTTCTTCTATGATATTTATTCTCTGAGTACCATTTCCAAAACCATTGTTTTTGTGTCGCTGGGCGTACTGTTATTAATTATTTCTTTCCTTTACAACAAATACAAACATTTAATTATAGATGATGCTGAAGCTAAAAATTAAACTTTTCATCCTGCTTTTGGCCTGCGCCGCTACCGTAAACGCACAAACGAACGCTTATAAATTTAAACGGAGCATTAAAGGCGTTCAATCGGTTTGGCATAAAATGATTTTACCTGACGAACTGTATAAAAAAGCAAGTGCAGGTTTTGATGATTTCAGGATTTTCGGAATCAATGGCAAAGATACTGTGGAGGTGCCTTATCTGTTGAAACAACGCGCCGATCAGGTTATTACGCACGATGTTGCCTTTAAACAACTGAATCAAAGCAGCGGTGCGGATGGCTATTATTATACCTTTCAATCGCCAGGAAACAATACCATCAATCAAATCAATTTGGCCTTTAAGCAGGAAAATTTTGATTGGAAAGCAAAACTCGAAGGAAGTAATGATAATAAAACATGGTTTTCTATCCTTAGTGATTACCGGATTTTATCAATCAGGAATAATGCTACAGATTACCAGTTTACCAAATTGAATTTTCCGGATGCTAAATACCAATATTTCAGGATTGCTGTAAAAAGTGCGGTACAACCTGATTTACTGGAAGCAAAAATTTCGAAAACCGATACGATAAAGGGAACTTATCTGGACGTGAAATACCAATCGTTTAACCTTAAAAACGATGTACCTGCAAAAGAAACAGTAATCGATGTGGTGCTCACCAACCCCGTTCCCTTATCTTATTTAAAACTCAATGCACAGAGTGATTTCGATTTCTACCGTCCCTTTAAAATTGAATATGCAACAGATAGTTTTAAAACTGACAAGGGCCTGCAGTACAATTATGTCAATCTTTACGAAGGTACCATAAGCTCTCTGGAAAAACCCGAATTTAATTTTGCCAATACCATTGTTTCCAGGTTAAAAATCACCATTCAAAATAATGATAATAAGCCTTTACGCTTAAGCGGTTTGGCATTAAAAGGGAATATTTATGAAATCATTGCCAGGTTCGACCAGCCTAATGGTGAATATGCTTTATATTATGGCAATGAAAAAACCACAGCACCTGTTTACGAGATCGAAAAATTTGAAAGCAAAATCCCGACAGATTTAACCAGCGTTAATATTGGCGCGGAACAAAAAAATCCTGCATATAACATTAAAATAGAAAAGCCCTTGTTCGAAAACAAAGCCTGGCTTTGGGTTTTAATGGCAGTAATTATTGCATTATTGGGTTGGTTTTCTTTTAAAATGTTAAGGAATTAAAAAACCATTACAAATGACGTATTTGACGACTTCTTACTAAAAAACTACTCAGCAACAACAGGATATTGATGCCCAATACTGTAATAAATATGCCTAAGCGTTCCTGAGCGGCCACAGCTCCGAGATAATGGATCTTTGGTGTCTGCAAAACAACATAGGTAAACATAAAAAACAGAATTTCGAAAAGTTTTTTACTCCCGTTTACAATCCCTAAACACACGCTAAATAAAATAACCATTAAAGCTCCGTTAATCACCTGAAGTGCAGACAGGTATTCAGAATCAATCAGCAAACGACAGATTACCGGAATAGACAAGCCCATTAAAAGCAATAATCCTGCAATAATCTGTGAGGGAAGTATTCTTTGCAGAGGCTTGTATGCTGCATAAGTAAAATAATGAAGCCGGTAGGTACTTTCTCTCGTACTTAAATCTGATATTCTGTTTACCTGCAAAAAAAGCAATATGGGTAATAAAAAGAAATAGGATTGATGTATGGGTACAAACAACATGGCTACCCATAAACCAATATTTACAACCCAGAGCCATTTATTATCTTTTCTTAACATCAGCAGTAACTCCGTTTTTATCAATGGAAATATGCCGTATGCTGGCGCTATAACGGGAAGTATCGATTTATTAAATCCCGAATAAGTAGTTGTTATCGGGGATGTAAATACCCTTTGCTCACTACGTTTGCTTTTAGATGTTTGTTTAAAATCGAAACGATGGAAGAAAAGAGAAGAAAGGTAAACCATCCCCATTGATATCATGATCCAAATTACCCTACTCAACAAGTAGTTGCCACTCCAGTGTACCCCATTCCAAACAAAGATTTTAAATGTACCGCCGGCATTAGTGGCATAGCCTATGGAGAAACCCTTAATATTTTCATTAAACTGTGTATTAACCTGGTAAAGAATACTATTCACAATTTCCCGCATTCCAAAACCATCGGCAACTGCAGCTCCAAGATCTTTAGATCCCCCACCGAGTTTAACAATAAACGCAATGAAAATAAAAAAATAAATAATGCATTGCAGCACACTTTTCCCATTTAAGAACACTTCTGCCATTATTGCACAGCCGGATAATAAAACCATTGTTGGTACCAGCATAAAAAGGTAAGGCAAGAGAAAATCGGCGAGGTGAAAAGCATAACCATGTCGTTGAATAAAAAACATCATAATGCTTACCAGTAATGCAACAAAGGCTATAGTTAGAAGTAATAGCAGATTACTTAAAAATTTCATTAACAGGTAACCCAGGTTAGAAATAGGTGTTGTAGCTATAATTAAGCCCACTTCGGTTTCTATATCTTTTTTTATTCCGTTGTTTACCAGGAAAAAACCACATAAAGATAAAATTACGGTGCTCATTAAGGCTGTAACATGCCCAACCCAGGCTGAATTGTAGGCGCCCTTATAACCTGGAATGGTTAAGGTAGTGTAAGCGGCCTCCGGGGTTGGTACGAAAGTATATGCCGCGTAAATTGTTACAGCTAATGTAATTAAAAAAGCATAACTGCGACTTCGCTGCAGGTAATCGCCCTTAATCATCTCATATAAATGGTTCATGATTAATGCTGATTTTTAGTAAAAAATAAATAGGCATCTTCTAAACCCGCAGTTACAGATTTTGCTCCTTCTCCGGCATCATTTAAATTAGAAATGTAACGCAGGTGCATATTTTCTTGCTGCTTATGGTTATCGATTACCAAATATTTCGATCTGAAAAGATCCAGTTCAGCAGGCGGAATAATTGTTTCAAAAACTTTATTCTCCATTTTTTTTATCATTTCCGAAGAGGTATCTTTTTCTATTAGCCTCCCGTTTTTCATAATCGCAATTTCATCGGCCACTGTTTCAATGTCAGAAACAATATGTGATGAAAGTATAACAATCGCATCGCTGGCCATTTCGGAAAGTAATTGCCTGAAACGAACCCTTTCTTCAGGATCGAGTCCTACGGTTGGTTCATCAAAAATTAGTATTTTTGGATCGTTAAGCAATGCCTGGGCAATTCCAACACGTTGTTTCATTCCTCCCGAATAACTGCCGATTGGCTGTTTTGCATCAGCCGTAAGATTTACCCCTTCCAGCAATAGTTCAATACGTTTATGCAATCCCGAACCGCCAACGCCCTTTAGCGCGGCCATATAAGTTAAAAATTCGTAAGCATTCAGATTCGGATATACGCCAAAATCCTGTGGCAGAAAACCTAAAATTTTTCTGATCGAATTTGGATTTTTCACAATATCTTCCCCATCCAGCAATATGGTGCCCTGAGTTGGCCTGCTAATGGTTGCAATAATCTTCATTAAAGTCGATTTCCCTGCTCCGTTAGGGCCAAGTAAACCCAGAATACCCTTTTCAATCGTAATGGAAAAATCGACAAGTCCTGTTTTGTTTTTATATTGTTTGGTTAGTTGTTTAATCTCTAATCTCATCAGGTTTTTGGTATTATTCTCATAAGACGACCGCAAAAAAAATAAAGTTACAGGTAACCTAAAATAAGGGAATGATTTTTTTCATCTAAAAGTTTGAGGTAATGCTTTTCATTCGGTTGAATATTTGCTATATTTAAATATGAAAAGATTAACGGTTTTATCTGCGTTAATCATCCCACTACTTCTTTGCTCTTCCTGGGGCTTCTTTGCACACCAAAGAATCAATAATCTTGCTGTGTTTACTTTACCTCCCGGCATGATTGGTTTCTATAAGAAGAATATTAAATACATTACCGAACATGCAGTAGATCCAGATAAACGCAGGTATGCGGATACATTGGAAGCTCCACGGCATTATCTTGATGTAGAGAACTATGAAAAAAACATCGATAGCATTCCCGAAAAATGGGACGATGCCCTGGCCAGACATGGTTTAAAAAAGCTTCACACCGATGGAATTGTTCCATGGCAGATTCAGCGTACTTATTATGGTTTGGTTAAAGCTTTTAAAACCAGGGATTCCATTAAAATTTTAAAGTACTCGGCAGATCTTGGCCACTACATAGGCGATGCCCATGTACCTTTGCACACCACCGCTAACCATAACGGTCAGCTCAGTAACCAGGTAGGGATTCATGCTTTTTGGGAAAGCCGCTTGCCCGAACTTTTCTCTACCCGATATAATTTTGTTGTTGGCAAAGCTGTTTACATCGAAAATCCATTAAAAGAAGCCTGGAAAGTGCTTAAGCATACCAATAGTTTGGTGGATACCGTTTTAAGTTTTGAAGCTGAATTAAATATTTCATTTCCTCCAACTCAAAAGTATAGTTTTTCGGAGCGCAACAATGCCGTACTGAAACAATACTCTAAAGAATATTCAAAAGCTTATCATGATAGGATGAATAATATGGTAGAAGAGCAAATGCGTGCAGCCATATTAACGATAGGTTCTTTTTGGTATTCGGCCTGGGTGGATGCCGGACAGCCTGAGCTTAAAAACCTGGTTAAAACAGCCTTATTACCTGATGAGTTAAAGAAAGAAAAAGAGACTGAAAAAAAGTACCAAAATGGTACACTCATCGGCCGTGAAATTTAACTAGGCCTTAGTATCTTCTTTCTCTATAATTTCTTCAATCTTTTTTGGTTGCATGCGGCTTCTGATTGCAGCCCAGATAGCAGGCACAAATGTAACTACTGCAATAAAAATGATTACAAGTTCAAAATTATTTTTAATTACCGGAATCTGGCCCAACAAATAACCACCAATTAACAATGCAAATATCCAGGCTACACCACCAATAATGTTATAATAGGTAAAGCGACCAAAAGGCATTTTAGCGATACCGGCAACAAAAGGCGCTATGGTTCTGAAAATCGGCAAAAAGCGACTTAACATAATGGCTTTACCACCATGTTTTTCGAAAAACTCATGCGATTGGTGATAATATTTAAGTTTCAGGATTTTATTTTTTTCTTTAAATACCCCTGCTCCCAAAACACTACCCAATTTATAGTTTACGGTATTCCCCAAAATTGCAGCAACAATTAAAATAACCAGCATAATCCAGATGTTTAAACCTGTTTCGTGCTCACCTGCAATAAGTGCACCCATGGCAAACAATAACGAATCGCCTGGTAAAAATGGGGTGACCACAAAACCAGTCTCTGCAAAAATAATCAGGAATAAAATGAGGTAAGTCCAGGTACGATATTCGTTAACGATTTCGGCTAAATGAACATCAATGTGTAGAATAAAATCTAAAAGCTGTTGTAGTAATTCCAATTTATCTGATTTTGGGCAAAAGTATGAATAGTAAAGGGATTAAATGCTAGTAAATTGCAATAAATAATTAGTTGGCAGAAACCAGGCGCATTTGAAGTTCTCCTTTTTTAGATCCGTCAATTAAAACTGTATATACCAATCCTTTGGTAATGGCCAATGATTTTTGGGTAGTGGTACTGGTTGCCAATGAATCTAAAGTATTTAAAGGTGGTTGGGTCGATATTGGGGTTTGAAGCGCGAAAGAAATCTTGGTTCCCTTGGTCACTATAACACTATGACTTATTCTATCGCCATATTTCATGGTAAATTGAGGGAACGCGCCTCCATCATCTTTAATAATTACATCCGAAGTTAAAGTATAACCCAGGTTTAAAAAAGTTAATTTAGCCACTGTTAAATCCTGTTTAACATCATCCCTATAAACGGTTAATACCGGTGGATCAGTGGTTGTTTTACGCGTATAGTAAATTGAATAATTCAAGCCTATATCAAACTTCTGGCTTGTACTGGCCACATCAGTCCCTGTATTTATATTTCTGGAGGTAATGGTATAGGTAGAATCTCCTGCAACCACAATATAATTGCTATTGGAACCATAGGTTGTAGAAGCACCAGATTGAATTCCTTTTAAATAAAAGTTTTGTGTAGTATCAGTTACTGCCGTCTGAAAATACCTGATTTTGGCATCACCCTTGATAAAATTATCGTTTTTAATGCAGGAAAAGAGCATTAAAGCTGGTAAAAACATAAAGAGTATTCTGGAAAATCTAAAACTGATATTTTTCATATAAATCGCTGATGCTAATAAAACGTAAAGATAACAGAAACGATATGATTTTGTTAAAATTAATTATCAGTGATGACATGTGCCTCTAATGCCGCTGCAGTTGTGCCACTAAACCAAATGGTGTATATTTTCCCAGCCTCTAAAGCTGCCCCATCAATGGTTTTAATACTTCCTGAGCCTACCACGTTATATCTTAAATTCATTCCGGCATCTATGGTAAAATAATTAGATGCTTCTTTAAAAAGTAAGCCGTTAACAAATTGCGTTCCACCCTGTACCATAACATTTATACCGGTTGCAAAGTTAGGTGTAAGGTTAATCAGTTTAATTTTGGCCTTTGATACTTCTGTATTGCTCAGGTTATCTTCATAATTTACAATTTCCAGTTCGCCCTTTTTATTGGTAACCAGAAAAGTTGTGTAGGTAATGGATGGGGTAAAGTTTAAAGAAGTATCGGTAGTGGTATTATCGGTGCCAGCATAAGAAATGCTTCTGCTACCCGAAGATACTTTTAGATATTCGCTGGTTTCGCCAAAAGCCAACGCAACGGTGGTGAGTTTTTCGTTATCCAGATAAACGTCCTGGTGCACCTCTGCCAATGATGCATTAACCATTTTTACTTTAGACTGCCCTTTAACAATTTGGTCAGGATCGTTCTTTTTACAGGAGCTAAAACCAATTGCAGATAAGGAAATGAGTAAAATCAGTGATTTCGAGAGATTAGTATAGATTTTCATAGGGTGGTTAGTTGGTTGAAAACAAAAATGGCTTGGTCAAAAACCAAGCCATTTCCTATGAAAACTAAAATAATAGTAGATTTTAATAGCTGTTATTTAACATCACCGGCATTACCAACATTAAAACATCTTCGTTTTCATCATTGGTTTGTGGAATTAACAGACCGGCCCTGTTTGGTGTTGAAAGTTCTAAAGTAACTTCATCACCGCTTAAATTACTTAACATTTCGATTAAAAAACGTGCATTAAAGCCTATTTCAAGGTCTTCACCATCATATTGACAGCTTAAACGCTCATGTGCTTCATTTGCGAAATCTAAATCTTCAGAAGAAATATTTAATTCGCTGCCACTAATTTTTAACCTCACCTGGTGTGTCGTTTTATTGGCAAAAATTACAACCCTGCGAAGTGTATTTAAAAACAAACCCCTATCGATAATTAATTTGTTAGGATTGTTTGTTGGAATTACTGCCTCATAATCTGGATAGCGTTCGTCTATTAAACGACACACCAAATTAATATTTTCGAACTTAAAGAAAGCACTTGTTGCATTATAATCTACAGATACGTTGATATCGGTAGAGGGCAAAGCTGCTTTTAAAAGGGTTAAAGCTTTTTTAGGAAGAATAAATGAAGTTGCTTTATCTGCTTTGCTATCCATACGGCGGTACCTCACTAATTTATGGGCATCAGTAGCCACAAATGTGATGTGCTGAGGAGATAACTGACAAAAAACACCCGTCATTGCCGGACGAAGTTCATCGTTACTTACTGCAAAAATGGTTTTGGTAATGGCTTCGGTTAAAACCGATGCAGGTAAGTTTACCGAAGAAGCGTTTTCTACAACAGGAATCTTTGGAAAATCGTCACCATTTTCGCCACTCAATTTATATTTACCGTCTCCCGCACTAATCTCGATGGCAAAAGTGCTGTCATCAATATTAAATGCAATCGGCTGATCTGGTAAGGTTTTAAGCGTATCTAATAAAATTTTTGATGGAACTGCCACTTTACCTTCTTCCTTTGATTCTACAGCCAGTGCAGTTGTCATACTGGTTTGCAGATCGGTAGCCGAGATAGTTAAGTTTCCATCTTTAATTTCGAAAAGAAAATTTTCTAATATAGGTAAAACAGTACTGCTGCTTGAGGCACCATTTACAGTTTGTAAGTGTTTTAATAGAGTTGATGTGGATACAATAAATCTCATGATATCATTTAGTCTTCTTCAAAAATAGAAAAATTATTTAGCGTACTTGTATTTGCGGTAATAATGTTGAAAAATTGCAAAGAATATTAACAATAACAAGGGCGCTACTACATTTACGAACTGCCATTTGGTTTTTTCGAGCTTAATTTTAGCTTTATCCAACAACCTGATCCTGACTTCTTTATTCCGCAGTGCAATCAGGTTATCTTCATCGGTAAAATAATCAACAACATTCAATAATAAGGCTTTATTTCCATAAGTACGTTGCGAATAACGATCAAAACCCAGCGGAAAAGGTGAACCATCTTTTTCAGAAACCTGATTTTTAAAGATATCACCATCTCCAATAATAATCATTTTACCTGGTTTACTGGTAGTTTCTGTGGTAAAAGGAGCTGTAATGCCCGCCGGCAAGGGCCTGCCGGCAAATACAGAAGGAAAATTTCCTTCTAACATCACCCCAACATGCTGCGGAACACTTTGAAATGCCCGTGGATCCAGTTGTTCTGCCACCATAGCCAGGCTAAATGGTTTTGGCGTATTATACACCTTATTAAATGGAGAGGTGCTTAAGATATAAGATTTGCTTACACCTTTTGCTCCAATGGTATCTACTGTACTCGGAAATTCTGATTTGATACCATCTAACTTTTTAACAACACTATGAACGGTATCGGGCAATAAAATCGGGTAATAAATCCAGGGTACCAGCTGCATTTGTCCCTGCCCGCCAACGGCTCCGGTTGAAATGGGAATTTCTGCACTGTTTGCCGGATCGGCAATGATATTGTAATTAATCCTGGCGCCATACATAAAAAGCATGTCATCAAGGTTCAGGTTATTGTTGGTAGCCATTTCACCTCCCCTACCCCTTAAACTATCCAATTCGGCAGTAACCTGGTCAATACTCCAGAGGATGCTTCCACCCTTCATTACAAAATAATTGATTTTGTATTTTTCGGTTTCGGTAAAAGGCTTTTTCGGTTTAGCAATTACCATCATGTTAAGCTTATCTAAGCCCTCTTTGGTAATGGTGTTTAAATCAACCCTGCCAGTAATATAATTATTGGCCAATGTGGTTCTGGCATCATACAACTGTAAATCAGACAATTCTCCATTAGATTCTGTAAAGCCAATTCTTGGATTATAACCATTGATCAGCTTTTTAAGGCTTGAAGTTAACGTATATTCAAGGTTTTCGATAGATCGGTTAATATTTTCTTCATAACCTCCTACAACATTAAAATTCTGGAGTAATTTAACCGGCATCTGTTTGCCATTGCTTTCTATCATCGCCATTGGCACCACCAGTTTCTCGGTTGAACCACTTTCTGTTTTTAAGGTCGTCCTGGTTGCCTCGATTCCATTTTGTGCCAGGTTGTATATTACCGTATCCTGTTCCTGCGTACTTAGGCCAGCTAACGGATCAACAAAAACCAGTTTAAAATCTGCTTTTGAGTAGGCTTTGTAATCAGACAGGATATCACTTACAGCGGCTTGCAGACGTTTAAAAGCTGGTGGCAATTCACCATTTAAAAACACGGTGATAATTACTGGTTGTTCATTTTTTACGAGCAATAATTTTGTTTTTTCATTCAGCGTAAAACGTTTGTCGGCCGTAAAATCGAAACGGTGAAAAACATAAGACCCAGCCACATTTAAAACAATTAATACAGCGATTATAATACCAAAATTAATCCATTTATTTTTCAGTTTCATTATCGTTTCCCTCCTATGATTAATTTGGTTACCAACAGAAACAAAACAGAGAATGTGATAAAATAAATCAGGTCCCTGGTATCTAAAACACCACGACTGATGGACGTATAATGCTGATTGATGCCAAAATTGGATATGGTAGCTTCAATAGGCTGAAAAGCAGTAATCTGACTGGTATAATCGAAACCTAAAAAGGAAAATGCACATAAAGCAGCGCAGATAACGAAGGCAATTACCTGATTTTTAGTCAGCGCTGAAGAAAATATGCCTATAGAAGTAAAGGCTGCTCCCAATAAAAATAAACCGATGTAAGAACCAATAACTGAGCCTGAATCAATATTTCCTTCGGGAAAACCCAGTTTTGAAATGCTGTAATAATAAACCAATGTAGGAATTAAAGCAAACAATACCAGCACCAAACTGGCGAGGTATTTAGCCACAACAATCTGCCAGATCCGGATTGGGCGTGTAACCAGCAACTCATAAGTCCCTTCTCTCCTTTCTTCGGCAAAAGAGCGCATGGTAATGGCTGGAATAAGAAACATGAAAAGATAGGGCACCAAACTAAAGAAACCGCTTAATTCGGCATAACCATAATCAAGTATCGAGGTATCGGGGAAGAACCAAAGTAACAGCCCTGAAACCAATAAAAAAATGCCGATGGTAATATAAGCAACCATCGAACTTAAGAAACTGAATAACTCGCGTTTAAAAACTGCGTACATGTGCTATTAAAACGCCGAAGTTAACCATTTATTCCTGCAAATTAAATACCGGCTTTACAAACGAGGAAAACAGCTTAAATTTTATGAGGTACAGTAGATGGTTAATTAAACAGCGTAGTTTTTGTTTTTTATGACCACCTGAGTTTTCCATGTTACGATAAATTTAGAATTGAATTTTTCAAATACACCTGAGCGTTATAATCTGTCATTCTGAGGGATAATTTATGGTATAAAAATCAATATTAGTGACAGATGGGTAAAAAGGTAAATGGCTTCGTGGTATCGTCATTTCGACCGCAGTAGAGAAATCTTTTAAACTTGATTTGATAACTTGTTACAAAGATTTCTCTCCCGAATGTTCGGGATTACACTCCAGTCTGAATGACGACCACTATTTAGAATCTGTCATTGATAGAGGTTAGCATTTTTCTAATACATTGGAGGTTTAATGACAGTGCGTAGAATCGTCATTGCCAGCTCGACTGGCAATCGTAATGCCTTAGTAGGGATTGCAGGTTGCATTAAGATTCCCACCTGCGCGGGAATGACGACCACTATTTAGAATCTGTCGTTGATAGAGGTTAGCATTTTTCTAATACATTGGAGGTTTAATGACAGTGCGTAGAATCGTCATTGCCAGCTCGACTGGCAATCGTAATGCCTTGGTAGGGGTTGCAGGTTGCATTAAGATTCCCGCCTGCGCCTATCGTATGGACACAATTAATTATAAAGATTCTTTTCCCGCTCTATGCCGCGGCGGCAAGGTAGTTTTTCACAGTTAATGTTGTTTTTAATGGTGTTCAAGAATGCTGCGCATTTTGGGGCGCCAAAGTACCCAAAGCGCTTTGTCAATCTGGCAATCTGGCTTCTTACCATCCCACGCTCATCAAAAAAACAGCGGCAATTGTTTTGCTCGTTTCTGCTCAATGAAAGTTTGAGTGATATTTTCACAAAACCACTGCGTTTCAGGTTTGGTAGTGCAAGTTGTCCTATTGTGCAACTGTTTTTTTTGATCCTTCCGCCACTTGGGATTGACGGGCGTGCTTCGGTAAGGGCTGTGTTATTTCAAAGCAAGCTAGCATAACGCCACAAAAATTTAAAAAAGATGTGTCCACACCATAGGCCTGCGCGGGAATGACGACCACTATTTAGAATCTGTCATTGATAGAGGTTAGATTTTTCAAATACATTGGAGGTTTAATGACAGTGCGTAGAATCCTCATTGCCAGCTC
The DNA here is from genome assembly GCF_032678605.1 of Pedobacter miscanthi. Taxonomy (GTDB): domain Bacteria; phylum Bacteroidota; class Bacteroidia; order Sphingobacteriales; family Sphingobacteriaceae; genus Pedobacter; species Pedobacter miscanthi_A. The sequence goes on along the minus strand of NZ_JAVTSU010000015.1, from coordinate 50,069 downwards.
GACTGGCAATCGTAATGCCTTAGTAGCGATTGCAGGTTGCATTAAGATTCCCGCCTGCGCGGGAATGACGACCATTCTTTAGAATCTGTCATTGATAGAGGTTGGCATTTTTCAAATACATCGGAGTGTTGATGACAGTGCGTAGAATCGTCATTGCCAGCTCGACTGGCAATCGAAATGCCTTAGCAGGGATTGCAGGTTGCATTAAGATTAGCTTCGCTGAGCACTTCGTGGTTCCCGCCTGCGCCTATCGTGTGGACACAAATATTAGATTAGTTTTATTTGCTCCTATGCCGCAAGGCATCAAACTTTTGAGGCATCAAAAGTATGCAAAAATGCTTTATCAATCCAGCAAGGGGCCTTTTACACAATCCCCATACATATCAAAAAAACAGTGACACTTTGTTTTGTTTGTTAGGGCTGGGTGAAAAGTTTTTGCAAACATGAAACACAAAACCACTGCGTTTTAGGTTTGATAGTGCCATTTGTACTACTGTACGCCTGTTTTTTTGATTTTCCTGGCCCTGGGGATTGACGGGCGTGCTTCGGTAAGGGCTGTGTTATTTCAAAGCAAGCTAGCATAGTGCCTTATATAGTGCCTAAAAGATGTGTCCACACGATAGGACTGCGCGGGAATGACGATTAATTTTTATAATCTGTTATTGATAGCTTGTTGAAGGACTAAGTGAAGTATTTTAGTATGTTTCGACGACTTTTCCAGATTCTTAGGGAAGCTCAACATGACAAAATCTAAGGAGAAATTGCTTTTTGATACAACCTCTCCTTTGATTTAATAGATTTTAGAAAGAAAAACCTACTCCAACTGATAATACCCGATTGGTTACTTTCGATGCACTTGCATCCGAATAATCAAGATTACTTAAACCTAAACCATAACCTGCATGAATGTTAAAGCCATTATTTAACTGATAACCGGCTAAAAAATTAACACCAAAATCTCCACGTTTCATGCTTCCGTCTTTACCAAATTTAATGTCTTCGTTTGATGAATCACTAACTGAAGTCCCACCGTATGTTAAAGTTGCTGCTGTTTTTGTTTTTCCGCTGATGGCCATGGCATAATAAGGACCAGCACCAATAAAAAACTTTCCGCTGCCGGTGTTAAAATTAACGACTGCATTTACCGGAAGTTCGATGTACATTGTACTCAATTTAGCATTGCCAGTTAATGTGTAGGAGTTTCCTAATTCTGCATGATATTCAGAAAGATCTGCCTTGCCACCTTTACCAATTAGCGATAAGCCAGGCTGAATAGAGAACATATCAGAAACTGCAATATCAACCGTACCTCCTACATAAAAAGAAGTATTTGTTTTCCAGTTGTCGCCTTGATTTTCTGTACCTGAAGTTCCAAAAGTAGGAAAGGTAACCCCTGCTTTTACACCGATTTTGATGTTGTTAGTTTGAGCTGAAGCTGCAAAACCTAAGCCTGCAACTGTTAATAAAGATAATACTAATTTTTTCATCTGATTTTTTTGAGAATTGTTTTTTAGTTTCCGTGTTTTCACCTCTTTGGAAGGAAAACGCTACAATAATAAAAAAACTAATTTAATAGTTAAAGAATAAGCCCTGATTTATTTTATTAACTACGATACCCTGAATAGCTTATAAACAACAAAGCCCCGAAGTAATTCGCGGCTTTGAAAATAAATTGTAGTTTCTTACTATAATCCAAAACCAAAAGCTACGCGTAAACCAACTATACCAGAAGATACACCTTTCTGAGAATAGCCTTCGTAGCGAACGCCAAAATCTAAGTTATTTTTAGGACTCACTGAAAATGAAGCACCTAGGGTTGGCGCATAAATAAATGCAGTACCCGCCCCTTCGTTAGTACCGAAACCAGCACCTAATTCTGCAGCACCGTAGAAATTACCGCCAAAATAATATTTGGCTCCAACCTTAACAGGAATTAAGCCGCCACTAACATCAACATCCTTTTTAGTAGAAAATGATGATAAATATCCTGCTGAACCTGTCAAGTTTAAATCTTTTGCTACGGGATGTTCATATTGTAATGAACCACCAGCTACCAACAAACCTAGGTCACTTGAACCTTTTTCAGTAGGTAAGCCTATTTCTGCGCCTATTGTGATTTTTTTTACTGCGCCTTCTGTTTGAGCTGAAGCTGCAAAGCCTAAGCCTGCAACCATTAATAAAGATAGTAATACTTTTTTCATGGGATTATTATTTATTGTTCGTTAATTATTTCGGTTTTTAGACAAGCATTATGCCAAAAATGTTACAAACAAAATTAAAAACACAAAAAATGGCACTTAATAAGTTGATTTAATGCAAATTAAGCAAATAAAGATTTTATTCCGGAAAGGTGTATCCGACTTTAAAAGGCGATAAAATTGTATGTTTTTAATGAAAATTTCAAAAAATGATACGGTAGAGGTGGTTATATTCCAAGAACATAAGCAAGTCTGACGCCTACAAATCCTTTGGAGTTAGATTTATCTAAGCCTGTTATGTTATTTTTACCCGTCCACGCTTCGTAGCGGATGCCTAAATCGAGCTTATTGCCTCCAGAAAGGTTAAATTGGTTGCCAATGCCAGGCGACCAGGCAAACAAAGTTTGTTGGTTTTTATTTAATGGCAATGCAGCCCCTAACTCACCTTCGGCATAAAAATGCTCACCCAGCTGATATTTCAGTCCGGCTTTTGTTGGGATATAAGTTAAATCCTGAACATGAAATAATTGACTTCTTTTGCCAAAAAAGTTCATAAAACCTGCGTTTAAGGTAACCGCAAAATTGTCAGCAATTGGAAGATCAGCCTTAAAGGATGCTCCAAGTCCTATTCCAGATAAGTTAGAAAAGTTTCCTGATGGCAAACCCAATTCTGCAGCAATACCGATACCTGCCATATTTTGGGCCTTTAATGCGATGGGAACTGAAAATAATAAAACGACAATTAATATGATTTTGTTGTTTGAACCAAACATGGATTAAGCAGTAAGTTTTCTGAAAATATCTTCTAATGATTGTTGTTGGTGAGCTTTTTTCAGGCCTTCGAGCGAATCGTTGGCTACTATTTTACCTTTGCTGATGATGATGATATCATCGCAAATGGCTTCAACCTCCTGCATAATATGTGTAGAGATGACCACCGTTTTAGCAGCACCCAAATTTTTGATCAATAGCCTGATATCAACCAGCTGATTAGGATCGAGACCGGAAGTGGGTTCATCTAAAATTAAAACCTCGGGATTATGGATAATGGCTTGTGCCAAGCCTACCCTCTGGCGGTAACCTTTTGATAACATACCGATTTTTTTATGCTGCTCTGGCGTTAAACCTACCATTTTGATCACTTCATCAATACGGGCGCTTAAGTTTTCGATTTTATATGTCTGCCCAACAAAGCTTAAAAACTCTTTAACATACATATCAGTATAAAGCGGCGTATTTTCGGGGAGGTAGCCTATATGTCTTTTAGCTTCTATGGCCTGCGAGGTAATGTTTTTACCATAAATTTCTGCTGATCCTGCGGTTGGTTCTAAATAACCGGTAAGCATACGCATAGTGGTTGATTTGCCCGCTCCATTCGGCCCCAAAAAGCCTAAAATCCGGCCAGGTTTAGCCTCGAAACTGATGGCATCTACAGCCTTTTGCTTACCGTAATGTTTAGAAAGATTTTTAACTGAAATACTCATTTTATGTTTTTTACCACAGATTTGCACAGATAAACACAGATTTTAAACCTATTTATCCGTGGTTATTCTGTTCAGCTGTGGTTAATTAATATGCGATGAATTTAATTTTTTATTGTACCTGAATTTGTCCAGCTCTTCTGATGCCTGAAGCAGGTTATCTCCCGATAAAATATCAGCACCATTGTTAACGAGGTGGTAATATACCATTTTAGCCGGTGCGGCGATTGCACTTTTATCAATATTGCCCATTGTACCTAAAATAGTTGTTATGCCCTTGCTGTGCAAATATTGGTATAATTCTTTATCTGGAGCAGAAACACCAACAAAAGCTACGATCCGGTTATTGGGAATGCCCATATTGTTTAACCTTTTTAGCTCGGTTTTCTTTTGAACAGAGGCCGAAATCATTAAATCCGGCGCCAGTTGATGTACTTCCTTCGCCTGATCGGCCGTGTAGGTAATGATAATCGAATTACTTTCTACTTGGTATTGTTTTACCTTTTCGATCACTTTGGCATAAGAAACGCCTTTTTTTAAATCGATGGTTAACAAAACCTTGCCTTTGCTCCAACTTAACACGCTATCTAAAGTAGGGATCTTAAATTTGGTTTCGTTGCCTTCGTTATCCTTAAGATTAAAGGCTTTTAATTCCTCGTAAGTGTAATTAGCAACTAGTCCTTTACCAGTGGAAGTTCGATCCAGTTGATCATCATGCATGATTACCATTACGGAATCTTTACTGTAAGCAATATCAAATTCAATAATTACAGGATTGTAGGTGGTGGCATTGTTAAACGTTTCAATACAGTTTTCAGGAAAGCCCGGCATTGGTCCGCCGCGGTGGGCACTGATTAAAGGAAAGCGGCGTTCAGGTGACCACTTTAAGAATTGGTATAATTCTGCAGGAGTATTAAACCTAAGATATTGATGGCTTTTTTCTTCTGGTTTGCACGAGCTAAACACGGCAATAATAACCAAGAATAGTAAGTGATGGAATTTCATGGTTCAAAAGTAGGAAAAAATGGAATGTTAATCGGTTAATTGTTTAAACGCAGAGAGGTTAATTGCATAGTTCCTGATCTTAGATCTCATAAATAGTTAACCAGTTTAAACAATTAGCCCAACTACAATCTACCCAATTAGGCAAATCCATTCTTTATCGCAAAAACAGCCAGGCCAACGCGGGTTTTCAGTTCCAGTTTTTCGCAGAGCTGGTCACGGTAACTTTCAACGGTACGCGGGCTGCAAAACATTTTATCGGCTATTTCTTTGTAATTGAGTTCGGTAACGGTATATTTTAAAAACTCTTTTTCCCGCTCTGAAATTTTGATTTCGTTCTCTTTGTTTTTATTGAGACTGGAGAAGATGATTTTTGATGCCCAGTCGGGATAAAAGAAACCATTGCTATCTAGTTTGGTTAAGGCATTTTCGAGTTCTACCGGATGCGCATTTTTTAACAAATAACCTGTTGCACCATTACTCACCATTTTAATTACACTTTTTTCTTCATCCTGCATGCTTAAAGCCATCACTTTTATATCCGGATAATGCTCCTTTAACCAGCTTACGGTTTCATAACCATCCATAATGGGCATACTGATATCCAAAAGTACAATATCGGGTATTATACAATTGCTTTCGAAATTTCCGATCATGTCTTTCCCGTTTTCGCACACATAAATCACTTCAAACGCTGCAAAGTTATTAATAATACCCTGAAGCGCTTTCGCGATGAGGATATGATCATCAACAACAACTATTGTTTTTTTCATGATTGTTTATCTAGTAAAATGGTAAGTGTGGTACCGAAATCGGGTTTGCTTTGCAGGTTAAAATGTCCGCCAATGATTTCGGCCCTTTTTTTCATGTTTTTTAACCCGATACCATCTGCAGTTAACTTTTCGTAGTCGAAACCTACGCCATCATCCTGTATGCGTAGTGCCAAATAAAACTCGGGAGATGATTTTAATTTGATGGTAATATGATTACAACGTGCATGTTTTAAGCTGTTCTGCAAAAATTCCTGCGTAATCCTCAACAATACGTTCTTTTTTACAAACTCCAGATCGATATGTTCGAAATTATGTTCAAAAGTTACTTTACACCTCTTTAAAGCATTAATATGGTTTACTTCTTCTTGTATTAAAGTTACCATTTCATTTTCAATTACATTATCGTTGGTCAGGTTTTTTGATAAACTTCTTAAATCCTGTAAGGATGCATTGATGATCTGATAAATCTGCTCAATCCTTTCATTTTCCTGCGGTACTTTATTCTCATATACCAGCTGCTGGGTATAAAGGCTTACCAGGGTTAATTTTTGTCCGATATTATCATGTAACTCACGTCCGATTTGCTGCATGGTTGCCTGCTGTATTTCTAACTGTGTTGTTAAAAGCTCTTTTTGATGAATTTCGTTTGTAATTTCGATTTCATTCAGGTATTCTCTTTTGCGCTGCTTATATTTTTTAATGTACACCAAAACGGCCACCACAAACAGCACAAAAAACAGGTTAAATAAAATAATGGTAATTAAGAGTTCTGTTTTCCCCATATAAATGAAATTGAGAATAATACATACATTATAATACCTGAAATGAGGAAATAATCAAAATAAATATCCCATATCCGGAGGTATTTTACCAGTAAGTAATAAAATGTCCAGAATGGTAATGTACCAATATAAAACAGGGTTACTCCTAAATTAATGTAGAACATCCTGTTCTTGTTAAAATTAATAATATCCGAAGAGGTAATCTGCTTATAATATTCCATCAACACTAAAACCATTAAAATAAGGCTCCCGAAAGTGTAATTAAATGAAAAGATGATTTTACTTCCTTTAAAGTAAAATTCGCTTGGAATAAAGGAAATCAAATACAATAAGGAGAAAATGATAAATAAACCCCATTTTTTCAATGATTTTACGGCATATAACCAATAAAAAAACAGAAACTGCAAAGGAATTACCAGATAATTATAAAACTGCGCTTTTGAGAAGGTGATCAGATTCTCTCCGTATTTACCAAAAAGCTCACATACAAAAATAAATACGAGGTAGAAAACGAAATATTGCCAAAAGTTATTGCTTGTATTTTTATAATATGAATAAAGCGCAATTACAGCTGCCACCCCTTCTATCCACAAGAGTGCATTGCTTAAAAAATTTTGGATACCTGTCATTTTTTAAATTTAAAAAGACTCTTGAACAGCCTCAGCTGGCGGAATAAGCTGCCCATGGTTTTGCGCCATTACCTCTCCCGATTGATCATCACTAACCTGGGCATCCATCATCATCATGGCAACCGGATGTTCTTTTTCGCGATCGTTTATCGAATAAGTAGCTTTATCCAAAGGATTAAAGTCGTAATCCTGGTAACTTCCATTGCTGATCTTCTTTTTCAAAGTCGGGATCATCACCAGCGTATGTTTTTGGGCATACACTTTTTTTATCGATTTTTCATTATCAAGGTTCTCCCATTCGCTTTCTTTTGGATATGCAGCATAATAAAAACGTACGCCCAATGCGCCTATTCCTATACCCGGGTTTCTCTTTTTGGTTTGGTATTCGATATCGGTTATAAATTTTTTCAATGTTTTTAAACCAAAAGAAACCGAGTGGGCATCATTAAAACCCAAAGTTTTATTTATAGCTTCCAAATGGTTATCACGATATGCGTTCACCATCTGTTTAATCAATCTGCTGTCCATCGTATTGGGATAACTCCTATCCCCGTCCCTATTAATCAATGCCATTATTTTTTGCAGTATATAAAGTACCAATGCACCGGATAAAAATGCGATGGCATAAATAAGGAAATGTTCCATTTTCATAATTTTTAGGTTTTGATTAAAGTTAATGTTAATTCTCAAAAGTGATAAAACTTTAAGGGATAAGGCATGGGGTTTTCCCCATATTTTACTGTTGTTTTCACTGCAATTTATTTTGTTGCTTTCACTACTGGCTTTTAGTGGTTTAACTAAGGTTTTTGTAGCACCTACTCTCCAATTTTGGGTATTGTTAATTATCAATCAAAACCAATTGGGAAGAAGCCGAAAATCCTAAATAGAGTAGGCAATATTTAAACCTGAAAACCATGTCAAAAACCTTGAAAAAGAAGAAACAAAGAATACACAGTAAAATCTAAAACCTCTTAATAGGATAATCATGCTATTAGTTTATTAAACAAATCACAAAAATTATTATTCGCCATTAAATAAATTGTAAAACCATGGAAAATTTTAAAGAAAGAAAATTAATCTCAGTAAAGGAACTACAGAGAGTCAAATCAATTCCTCTGGAAGTTGCTGAAAACAGTCACATTACAATCGGTCCAAATGAAAAAATGTTTTCAGATGCTTTACATTATGTATCTATTAAATCATTTGAAGACCTACAAGAATTAAGTATAATTCCACAAGGTTTAAGTAAGGAAAGTATCTTAAAAGCAATTTCCGAGGATGATGATGAATCTCTGACAATTGCAAAAAAAGACTATAACTTTTCAAAACAAAGTGATTGTAAATGTCACGATCACGTTGAGCATTCCTTGCAAACCCAGTATAGGAATATAAGAAGGAAGGGCAACTTTCAATTAGCTAAACTACTTACCAATCATTACGGCAAACAGATTTTATGGGATGACTTTGAAGCCATACACGCCTATAAAATGACCATGAATTTATTGAAAAATCCGCGTCTTGGATTAAATGTAGTGTATTTTTCATTAGACGACATCATCATTAACACGAATTCTACGCTAACAGTTAATTCTGGTACAGATCTTATTAAAGGTAGAAACTTAGTGATACATACAAACGGAAAAATGGAAATCAAATCATCCTACCTTTTCTTAAAGTGTAAAACAGCAAAAGCTTATTCGAACAAAGTCGAAGGCCGCTCTACTTCAATTTTAACCAGTAAATAGATAAAAAATTAGTTAATAAAAATCATATTAAAATGCATAATATTATTTTAAACGGTACAGATGGAGCTGTAGGCTTTAGTGGACCAGAAGGATTAAATGGTGGTTTAGGTATTAACGGAAACAAAGCAAATTGCCCATGGTGTTGCGATGATGATTGTGCCGAATTAGGTGCCGCAGGGGGGCCTGGTGGCCCCGGCGGTAATGGTGGAACTGGCGGCCCTGGTGGAGCAGCTGGAAATTTCAGATTAGAAGTAGAAATATACTATGGTGGTTTTAATATTTCCAGTGTGGGGGGTAAAGGAGGAGATGGAGGCACTGGTGGTAAAGGGGGTACCGGAGGCAAAGGTGGTAAAGGTGGCGATGGGGATGACTGTGAATTAGGAAGACACGGCGGAAATGGAGGATCTGGAGGGAGAGGCGGAGATGGCGGTTTTGGCGGCCCGGGCGGTCGAGGCGGCGACGTTTCGATCGTGATGAAACATAATCAATCTGGAAGCACTCAAATTCCGTTACAAACCAATGGTGGTGCAGGTGGCCGGCCAGGCGTAGGCGGCTCGCAAGGTTTAGCTGGACAGCCTGGAGATGATGGTAAAACAACAGGGACATTTTCTAAAAGCAGCGACTGCAAAACAATGGGACCGGTTCCGGGTTGGGGTTCTGAAGGAGGTGTTGGAGTTTCTCCGGTTAATGGGGTTGGTTCAACAGGTACCGAAGGAATTATAAGTATTATTACAACCGGTAGCGATACTCCCCCTACCCCATAATTAATTAGGTTGGCGTTTCTCGTCAAAGATCGGTGTTGCATTTAGCAGCGCCGATTTTTTTACACCATAAAGTTAAACATTTATAATTTCACAATATTGGCTACCTAAACCTGATTGCAGCGAGCACGATCCTGATTTTTCATCTGGAGAGGTAAAGCGGAGCAGGAACACCGGAACCAATAAGCAAACTATTGCTTTTCTAATATTTTGAACAATATAAGAGATTTAAGAACATATAAGCTCGCTCGTCAAGATGTCTTTCGTCTTTTCTGACCACCTTAGCCACCTAAGGCTACCTGAGTTAAATGCCAACATTCTAAAATTTATTAATCCATTTTGGCTTGATCAAAAACCTTTTACCTTTTACCTCTTACCTTTTACCTTATTTATTATCTTTGCTGCATTATGGCTCAAAAGAATAACGACGAACAATTTAAAAATGTAATATCACATGCTAAAGAATACGGTTTTGTATTCCAGAGCAGCGAAATATATGATGGCTTAAGTGCTGTTTACGATTATGGCCAATTAGGTGCCGAATTAAAAAACAACATTAAAACGTACTGGTGGAAAGCTATGGTACAAATGCATGAAAATATTGTAGGGATTGATTCTGCAATTTTTATGCACCCTAAGGTTTGGAAAGCCAGCGGACACGTAGATGGTTTTAACGACCCGATGATTGATAATAAAGATTCGAAAAAACGTTACCGCGCAGATCAGTTATTAGAAAATAAAATTGATGAACTTTATGCTGAGCTAGCCAATTTCAGTGCTGATAATAAAGTTAAGTTTGAAGAGTTTCAGCAGGAAATACTGGGTTTGAGTGACGAAGGTCAGGCAAGCTGGGCACCAACTTTTAAAGATGAGGCCACCATTTTAGACAACACCAAATATCCTTTTGTTGATGAAGCTAGCTGGAGATTTGTAAAAAAAGGTTTAACGCTTGAAGTAGAGATGAATCTGGCACTTAAATCGGAAAATTTAGCACAGCTAAAAGATTTAATTGTTGATTATAAAATCATCTGCCCGATTTCCAAAACATCAAACTGGACAGATGTACGCCAGTTTAACCTGATGTTTAGCACACAGTTTGGTGCAATGGCTGAGGGTAGTGATGAGGTTTATCTTCGTCCGGAAACTGCCCAGGGTATTTTTGTTAACTTTTTAAACGTTCAGAAATCAGGAAGGATGAAAATTCCTTTTGGTATTGCGCAAATTGGTAAGGCTTTCAGAAATGAGGTAATTGCCCGTCAGTTTATTATGCGGATGCGCGAATTTGAACAGATGGAAATGCAGTTTTTCGTTCGTCCGGGTGAAGACACAAAATGGTTTGAATATTGGAAAGAAGCACGTTTAAAATGGCACAAAGCATTAGGAACGGCTCCTGAGAAATACCGTTACCACGACCATGTTAAACTGGCCCACTATGCCAATGCAGCAACAGATATCGAGTTCGAATTCCCATTTGGCTTTAAAGAGGTTGAAGGGATCCACAGTCGTACCGATTTCGATTTAAAGCAGCACCAGGAGTTTTCTGGCAAGAAAATGCAGTATTTTGATAACGATTTAAATGAAGAAGGTAAACCTTATGGCAATTACATTCCTTATGTAATCGAAACTTCGATCGGTTTAGACCGTATGTTTTTGTTAACGATGATTAATGCTTTCGAAGAGCAGGATTTAAGCACTGAAGACAAACAGGATAGCCGTACGTTATTGCGTTTACACCCTGCTTTGGCACCATATAAAGTGGCTATTTTCCCATTGACGAAAAAAGACGGTTTACCGGAAAAAGCACGTGAAATTATGGAAGAGCTGAAATTCGACTTCAATTGTATTTATGAAGAGAAAGATGCCATTGGTAAACGTTACCGCCGTCAGGATGCAGTAGGTACACCTTTCTGTATCACCATTGATCACCAGAGTTTAGAAGATAATACGGTTACGATACGCCACCGCGACAGTATGGAGCAAGAACGTGTAGCCATTGCCGATTTAGGAAATATCATAGGATCGGCTGTGAGCTGGAAAACTTTACTGGCATAAAAGTATAAATTCGTCATCCCGGGCGGAGTGCAACGAAGCCGAGAGATCTGCCTCGAGATAGCTCTCTCTCCCGAATATTCGGGACGCTTCAGTCGAGACGACCGTTTTATCAAGTCGCAGGTTTTATGCCCTGCGACTTTTTTGTATCATAAAAATGGATTTAGCCAATCATTATAATAAACTTTACAAAGATTCGATTGCCAAAATTGCTAATGGTGATTACGAAATCGATCCTTTAATTGATTCAAATACCGATCAGCGTTTCGGGATTACTTTGGTCATCAGGCCCGACGCAGCAACCAACCATCGTATTCAGCATTTTTTAAAAGAAGCGAAAGCTATTGAACCTGATCAGTATTATTATCAAAATGCAGATATCCATATTACTTTAATGTCGATTATTTCCTGTTATGATGGCTTTGATTTGAAGGATATCCATGTGGAGGATTATGTAAAACTTACCCAACAGGTTTTGACCAGGCATAAAAGTTTCAAAATTCAGTTTAAAGGATTAACGGCATCACCTTCCTGTATTTTAATCCAGGGATTTTTAACCGATACTTTAAATGAAATCAGAGATGATTTGCGTGCCACCTTTAAAAAATCTGATTTACAGCAAAGTATCGATAAACGTTATACCATTCAAACGGCACATGCTACGGTCATCCGTTTCAGATCGGAACTAAAAAATAAAGATGCGTTAATTAACCTGATCGAAAAAAACAGGGATGCTGATTTCGGCACTTTTGAAATCAAAGAAATCGAACTGGTGTATAACGACTGGTATCAGAGAGAGAGAGATGTTAAAAAGCTGCACACCTTTTCATTACAGCTAAATTAAATTCTTTATCTTAGCGCAAATTTAATTAACCATAACAAATAACGCTCGTGAAAGTACTTTTTAAATTTTCTTTATTGGCATTGGTATGCCTGCTAATTACTTCATCCTGCAGAAAAGAAATCGATTATCATCCTGAATGGGATAGCTCATCCATGAGTGGAAAAGTTGATGGTGTTTTATTGCAGTGTACAATAGCTACTGCTCAAACTTATGCAATCGGTGGAAAAACAATTGTCCAGATCTCAGGCAATAAAGGAATTACCGGCTTTAGTTTAATGATCAACGATTTTAAAGGGGTTGGCACCTATAGTTTATCGGATAACATGGCGATTTACCTTCTAAGTACATCCGGATTACAAGATGCTTACACGGGAACCTCATCAGGTACCATAAAAATAACCAGTTATTTAGCAGACCAATATATTAAAGGCACTTTTGAATTCAAAGGAGAAAACTATGTTACTTCAGCCACCAAAAGCATTACAGAAGGCCAGTTTAGCATTAGTTTGATACCAACAAAAATTCCTGAATCTAATAACAGCACAAACAATTTAAGTGCAAAGGTTGATGGCACTGTAACCGGTTTTACCGGTGAGGCATCATCTGTAATCTCTCCCTTTGGTAAATTACTAACCATAACAACATTCAATGGCGATAAACGCCTCCTCATTTCGATAATCGACTATAAAGGTGTTGGTACTTACGATATAGCAAATGATGGAACCGGGGTTTATATGAAAGACCAAGGCCAAACCGGGTCATTTTATGCTGATGCCGGTACTTTGATAATCACCAGTGAAGCCGGAAATAAATTGAAAGGAACATTTTTCTTCAGTGGTGGCAATCAGAACACCACCATAAAAACATCAGTAAATATTACGGATGGGACTTTTGATTTACCGTTTACTAAATTATAAAAGTTAATTTTTTTTAAAATATTAAAGCCGCTGATTTAATCGTCAACGGCTTTTGTTTTTTTTCGGATTTACAGCCCAGTAATCCTTCAGTCACAAAAAGCCAAATGCCTCTTACCTGATTTCGTATTCAATTACCTGAATGTTATATTTGTTTAGCGATCAAAATCATTTATATGAAAATTCCACAGAAGTTTTTTGCCCGTCGACATGAAATTGCGGCAGATTATTTAAAAGAATTAGATAAACACCTTGATGACATTGTATCTGGACGGGTGACAGAGATGTTTGAGGTAAGAGATTTTGCCGATTTAATCCATGTACATCCAACACATCTCAGCAATACAATTAAAACGGCTACCGGCCATTCGCCATGTTTCTTTTTTGAGGAGCGTTTAATGGAAATTTCTAAATCAATGTTACAGAATGTGAGCATGCCCATTGCAGAAATTGCCAGGATATTAACGTATGATCCATCCAACTTTACCAAATTCTTTAAACACTTTGCTGGCCAAACACCAAAACAGTATAGGGAAGCCTATTTCGAGTCGTTGGCTACAAAAAAGGAAATTATCACCATATAAAACTTAAACTGTCACCATTTTTACTTAAGCTATCACCATTTTTACAGGCAAATTCCATCTAATTTTGTTTAACAAATTAAAAGAAAATGGAAACACAAAATAAAATTGCCCTGGTAACTGGCGGCAGCCGCGGGTTAGGAAAAAATGCGGCACTAAAAATCGCCTCAAAAGGACTTGATGTTATCATCACCTATCAATCTAAAAGAGAAGAAGCTGAAGAAACCGTAAACGAGATTAAAAAACTTGGCGTACAGGCTGCTTTCTTACAGTTAAACGTAGCCGACTCTAAAACTTTTGATGCTTTTTTTACTGAAGTTAAAGCGGTATTAAAATCTGTTTTTAACGCAGAAAAATTCGACTTTTTAATTAACAACGCCGGTATTGGAATACATGCATCCTTTGCCGAAACCACCGAAGAACAATTCGATACCCTGGTAAACATCCATTATAAAGGTGCTTTCTTTTTAACCCAAAAAGCTTTGCCTTTATTAAACGATGGTAGCGGCATTATTAATGTTTCTACCGGTTTGGCGCGTTTTGCCACCCCTGGTTATGCAGCTTATGCATCAATGAAAGGTGCGATGGAAACGTTAACAAAATACCAGGCCAAAGAATTGGGTGCAAGAGGAATCAGATCGAACATTATTGCTCCAGGCGCTATAGAAACCGACTTTGGTGGAGGCGTGGTACGCGATAATGATCAACTTAATGCCGGTATTGCTGCTAATACTGCATTAGGCCGTGTAGGTTTACCTGATGATATTGGTGGTGTGGTGGCATTTTTATGCACCGAAGATGCGAGGTGGGTTAATGCACAACGCATTGAAGCATCAGGTGGTATGTTTTTATAAATTTCCCGCGTAGTTTTAACCACGAAGACATCAAGACACGAAGGCTTATTTCTTTGTGGTTATTTTTTTTAGAAATATAAACCACTCGCTATGTTTAACCACCCAGGCACCAATACATGAAGGCTTATTTCTTTGTGGCTTCGTGCCTTAGTGGTTATTTTTTTTAGAAATATAAACCACCCGCTATGTTTAACCACCCAGGCACCAATACATGAAGGCTTATTTCTTTGTGGCTTCGTGCCTTAGTGGTTATTTTTTTTAGCAATATAAACCACCCGCTACGTTTAACCACCCAGGCACCAAGACACGAAGGCTTATTTTTCTTTGTGACTTCGTGCCTGGGTGGTTATTTTTTATTTTAGAAAGTCAATGCAAATCGCTTAACACTAAACAAAATACCAAATCAGAAAATAAACCGCATCAAATGGCGTTATCCATCAAAGCCATCCTATGCGTAAAATACTTCTACCTATACTTTTACTTTTTGCGAATGTTGCACTTGCCCAAAAATGGACGGATGCCGAATTTCGTAGGGCCAATACCGCAGTAAATGCCTCTTATTTAACTAACGAAGAGAAAAATATTGTAATGTACATGAATCTGATTCGTATTGATGGCGAAAAATTTTATTATACCTTTTTAGAAGATTACATTAATAACTATAATGCTAAGGTTAAACAATATAGAAACTATAACGAACTGCGAATTACCCGAAACAACTCTTATTATACTTCTTTATTGAAACATTTGCGCGGAATAAAAAACCTGCAAGTGTTTTATCCTGATGATAAACTTACTGCTTTAAGCCGGAGCCATGCCCAGGATTTAAACCGGAACAACCTCGATACACACGAAAGCAGTAATGGCGATAAATTTTCGAAACGGTTGTCTAAATATTTCCCCAATAAAGCCATGAGTGAAAATATCGACTTCGGTTATTCGAATAGTCTCGATATTGTTTGCCATTTATTGTTAGATTGTGGCGTACCATCGCTTGGCCACCGTTTTAACTTACTGGATCAGAAAAACAAACTGAATACCGTTGGTGTAAGCATACAGCCCCATCCATCGTATAGCTGGTGTGCCGTGATCGATTTTGTGGCACAACCCACATCTTATAACAATGAGTAAAAACCTAAATGATCTTATTATTACAGCAATAAAAATTTAATTGTAAATTGCGCCCAAAAATAACAGAACAGTTTTAAATAATGCGTAACGCCATTTTAACCGTAATAGATTTTTTTCACCCCCCTTTTAAAAAATTTATTTCCTTACATAATTTCAGGTATCTGGCAACCGGAGGCGGCACTTTATTATTGGGGATTTTAAGTTACTATTTTGCCTACTTTTTTATTTTTAAAACCGAAGAAGTAAATTTTGGGGTTATTGTGTTGCAAAGAGAAACAGCTTCGTTACTAATAGATTATGTAGTTGCCATTCCTACCAGTTTTCTGCTTAACAAATACGTTATATTTACCCATAGCGAATTAAAAGGCCGGGTACAGCTTTTTAGGTTTTTGAACCTGCAGTTTATCAATATTCTGGCCAATTACGTGTTACTGAAGTTTCTACTAGAGCTTTTGCGCGATTACCCAACCTTATCAATGCTTTCGCGGATCCTGGTTTCAGTTTTGATGGCACTTTTCAGTTATTTATACCAGCACTACTTTACTTTCAGCGTGAAGAAAATTGGGGATAAAAAAGGAAAGAAGGATTAATATTTTTAGCCACAGATGCACTCATTAACACGAAATAACTGAGGCGGAGCAACTTCCCCATCATTTTCCGCAGATGATCATATTGTTTTTTGGAAAGCAATTACAGTGCTTATCGGTTTCTGCAGTCCCGCCTTCGCTATAAGTCCGCACCTCGTTCCTCAGTTTACGGGCTTTACGCTCCAGTCGGGTTTAGGTGGCCTCAAAATGCTTCTATTTTCGTTTTTATAATAAATTGCAAAGAAAACAAGGTTCTTCGGCACAAAACGTTGTAAATAAACGGGATGGAAGCGGCATCCCCCTCCCGGGGATATAGCGGACAGCCCGACCGGAACTTCCCGATGAAATGTTACAGCACCTTTCAAAATCATCTTACTGATATAATCACATTATTTTTTTGGAAAGCAATTACAATGCTAATCGGTTTCTGCAGTCCCGCCTTCGCTACAAGTCCGCACCTCGTTCCTCAGTTTACGGGCTTTACGCTCCAGTCCGGTTTAGGTGGCCATAGCAGTAATACCATTTATGTTTTTATGCAAATTGCAAAGAAAACAAGGTTCATCAGCACAAAACGTTGTAAATAAACGGGATGGAAGCGGCATCCCCTCCCGGGGATACAGCGGACAGCCCGACCGGAACTTCCCGATGAAATGTTACAGCACCTTTCAAAATCATCTTACTGATATAATCACATTATTTTTTTGGAAAGCAATTACAATGCTAATCGGTTTCTGCAGTCCCGCCTTCGCTATAAGTCCTCACTCGTACCTCGTTCCGGGCTTTATGCTCCAGTCGGGTTTAGGTGGCCATAGCAGTACTACCATTTATGTTTTTATGCAAATTGCAAAGAAAACAAGGTTCATCAGCACAAAACGTTGTAAATAAACGGGATGGAAGCGGCATCCCACTCCCGGGGATACAGCGGACAGCCCGACCAAAGCCTCCCGATGAAATGTTACAGCACCTTTACCAATCATTAATTTATCTTTTTACCTTCTTCAAACCTTTATTACCTTAACCTGTTAATTTATGCAGTCGCTTTCTTGTTAAGATAAAAACAACATCCTAACTTAGCTGCCGACCAACTTATTTTCATAAACAACGATGAGCCATTTTAATGATTTTAATAATGCGCAGGTAGCTAAATTGCCCAATCACTTAAAGCAGTTTATAGTTGCCCAGAATTACGAAAAATATACCCCTATCGATCAGGCCGTGTGGCGTTATGTAATGCGCCAGAATTACAGTTACCTTAAAAATGTTGCTTATTATCCATATATAAAAGGTTTACAGCGTGCGGGATTGAGCATAGAATACATTCCGGATTTGCAGACAATGAACGATAACCTGGGCAAAATTGGCTGGGGAGCCGTTACTGTTGATGGTTTTATCCCGCCGGCAGCTTTTATGGAATACCAGGCTTACCGCGTTTTGGTAATTGCTGCGGATATCCGCCAGATTAACCACATTGAATATACGCCAGCACCCGATATTATACACGAAAGTGCTGGTCATGCACCGATTATTGCGGATACCGATTACAATAATTACCTCAGCTATTTTGGCTCTATTGGGGCAAAAGCGATGTTTTCGGCAAAAGATTTTGAATTATACGAAGCCATCAGAAAACTTTCCATTTTGAAAGAGGCTGTAGATGCAGATGAATTTCAGATTGCCAGGGCTGAAAAAGAATTACGCTACATCAGCGAGAATATGGGCGAACCTTCTGAAATGGCCCTGCTTGGTCGCCTGCACTGGTGGACAGTTGAATACGGCCTGATTGGCACCCTGGAGAACCCCAAAATTTATGGTGCCGGATTACTTTCTTCAATAGGTGAAAGTGCCAGTTGCATGCAGGATGAGGTAGCCAAACTTTGGTACAATGTCGATACCATTAATTACGCTTATGATATTACGAAAACACAGCCACAACTTTTTGTAACCGAAACTTTCCAGAACCTAATTGATGTACTGGAAGAATTTGCCGATACCATGGCATTTAGAAAAGGTGGCGCAGAAAGTATTATGAAAGCCATTGCCTGTAAAAATGTAGCCACTGCGGTTTACAGTTCGGGCTTACAGGTAAGTGGCGTATTTACCGATATGGGCATTAACCCTAAAGATGAAGTCACTTTTATTAAAACCACAGGTCCATCGGCTTTGGCATTTAATGGTAAACAACTGGCAGGCCACGGAAAAGATTACCACGCTGATGGATTTTCATCGCCTGTTGGCCGCTTAAAAGATGCAGAAAAAGCATTGGAAGATTATACGCAAGCAGAATTACAATCTTTAAGCATTATTTTAAACGACAAGGCTGAACTTTTATTTGAAAGCGGAATTAAAGTTGCAGGTATCGTTAAAGATATTTTGACCAAAGAAGATAAGGTAATTTTAATTGCCTTTAACGATTGTACCGTTATGGAAAGCAATGGAAACATCTTGTTTAAACCAGAATGGGGTACTTACGACATGGCTGTGGGTGAAAAAATAGTTTCTGTTTTTAACGGAGCTGCGGATAAAGATGCCTATGAGGAGATTACCTTGATTAGTGGAGAGAAAACACATCAGATTACTTTTGATGACAAAACTTTAAAACTGCACAGTTTATATAAAACGATAAGAGAGATCAGGCAAAGTGGAGAAAACCTGGAACAACTGGCTGATATTTTTACGCAATTAAAAACTTACCACAGGCAGGATTGGCTTTGTGCATTGGAAATCCTAGAAATTATTTACCACAAAAAAATCTACCACCAATTGGAAAAAGAGATACAGGTATATCTTGAAATTAAAGCAGGTAAAGAAACAGATCATACCAAATTGATTAATGATGGCTTGCATGTAATTAAAAATCCGGTAAGTCAGCTGCTTGTGGAAGATTGATTTATCGTCCTCGTTTGTAACGGGGATGGAGGAGAATCACATTTGTAATGTGATTACTACTATTCAAAAAGCATCTTCAGGAGTTGCTAAAAAAGTTTACGCAAACATTTCGGTAAATTACAACGAAAATTAGATAGTGCATGCTACCAAAAAATTTTATGGAATGATTTTGTTTAGTTTGTTATATTCTTCGTTTACAAAATAAGATACAATAATTGGTGATAAAATCACCATTCCCGATAATCCTCGTTACAAACGAGGATTATAACTAAGAACCTTTTAACTTTGCAACAATTTAACATTTTTTAATGAACATTATAATTACAGGTGCCAGTAGCGGAATCGGTTTCGAAACTGCTTTAGAATTTAGTTTACATAAAGAAAATAAGATAGTTGCCATTGCCCGTTCGGCTGATAAACTGCGTAAACTGCTGGAAATTGCAAGAGGCATTAATCCCGATTGTACACTTTTACCCGTAGAGTTTGATATTGTAAATGACGATTACGCAGCACTGATCCCTTTTTTAAAGGAACGCGTGGGCACCATCGATATTCTGATTAACAACGCAGGTGCATTAATTAACAAACCTTTTTTAGAAACCACAGCGGCTGATTTGGGCGAAATGCTGCAGAGTAACGTGATTTCGCATTTCAGGATGATTCAAAACCTGTTACCTCTAATGCAAAGCGGAAGTCATGTTGTAAACATTGGCAGCATGGGCGGTTTTCAGGGAAGCGTTAAATTCCCTGGATTATCGGCTTACTCGGCAAGTAAAGCAGCATTACACACTTTAACCGAATGTTTGGCCTTTGAATTAGCCGAAACAGGAATCAAAATCAATTGCCTGGCATTGGGATCAGCTCAGACTGAAATGCTCGAAACGGCTTTTCCTGGCTACCAAAGTCCGGTAATGGCTTTCGAAATGGGAAAATATGTGGCTGATTTTGCAAAAACCGGACATAAGTTTTTTAACGGCAAGATTTTACCGGTAGCAGTTACTACACCATAATAGGATAATTTTTAGTAATTTACAGCTGTAATCTAAAAAACTAAAAAAATCTATGGAAACAAATTCTCCTTTTGAAACAAATTCTCAATTTAAAACCACCGACAATGGAAAAAACGCAGCTATAGTAAGCTACTTTTGGTTTATTGGATGGGTAATTGCCTATTTTGCCATGTACAAAGATAACAAGACAGAATTAAGCCGTTATCATTTAAAACAAACGCTTCTGTTCCATTTGGTATCTACGGTATTGAGTTGGGGCTTAAGCTTATTTTTAATCCCGATAATTTTTGCAACAGGTTTTGGAGGCAGCTATTATATTCTACGCGTTATCCAGGTTGTACTTTTTGTATTTTGGATTATCGGATTAATTGCCGCAATTCAAGGAGAAAAAAAACCTATCCCGTTAATCGGAGATAAAGCACAAACGATGTTCCCAAGTATTTAATGGAAGCCAAATATTTTAACTTAAGTCCGGGTAAATTAACCCGGACTTTTTTGTTTCAACTCATTTTCAACATTTTAATCGACTTTAGATATTTTTTCTATCTTTGGTTCCAACATATGAAGAAAATAATAGCTGCCATTTCGTTTCTCATTTTGTCTGCCACGGCAGGAAAAGCCCAAACCATCTTACCCGCCCAGTATCAGGAACTGGTAAAGCAATTGGTTGCCAACCTACCCAAAAAAGTAACAGGTAGTGAAAATACCAATCAAACAAATTCTACTTCACTAATTGATTTTGCGAAAAGCATGTTGGGGATCCCCTACCGTTATGCCACCAGCAACCCAAAAGTTGGCTTCGATTGCTCTGGTTTTGTCAGTTATGTATTCAGTAATTTTGGCTTTAAAGTTCCACGCTCTTCACGCGAGTTTAGCTATGCGGGTAAAGAAACCAGCTTAGAAAATGCCAAAGTAGGTGATGTATTAATTTTTACCGGTAGTAATTCGAGAGTAAGAAGAATTGGCCATGTTGGAATTGTGTATTCTATTGATGAAAACGGCATTAAATTTATCCATGCTTCTTCGGGCAAAGCGCACCAGGTAACCATTACCGATTTAGATGGGCACTACAAAGCCCGTTTCATGAAAATTGTGAGTATTCTTTAATTACTTTTGATATTTCCACATTCTGGTTTTACCTTCTGCCAGCCATTCGAGCGTGGTTTCCAGTCTTCTTAACCGCGTTGCTTCCGTTTTAGCCTCTTCAAGCCACAAAATATAGTCTTTTTTATTGGATGGGCTAAAATTCTGGAAAACAGCTAAAGCCGCAGGATGTTCGCTTAAAGCTTCCATAAAATATCCCGGAATAATAAGTTCTTTCTTTTCGGTAGATTTTGGCTTTAGCGGCAACTTTACATTATCCTCGTTTAATTGAATGGCCTGCTGAATGTAGGCAATCAGGATTTCATCGGAAGGCAGATCGTTAAAGGATGTAATTTTGCCCAATAAACCCATGGCTTGCGAACGCTCTTTAAAAATACCGTATTCATCATTCATTAACGATCCTTTCCAAAAACCAAATGCACAATGGTTTTTAAAGGAAGCCATGTGACAAACCGTGCCTTTATAATCGAAAAAGGGCATGCCCCATTTAATTTTTTCTTCAATACGGGCATCCGCCTTATGCACCAGATTTCTTAAATGATCCAAAATCGGAATGGCAAATTCTGCCGAATTGATAATGTATTGGTCTACCTGGACAATTGTATGCATAACCGAAAAATCACCAAATTATGTTTTCTGCACTCTTTAATTTAACAAGATCAATCTTTACCTCTTTATTTAAAATATTAATTACTTTTTTAAAGACCCCCATCCTAAAATTGACCTTATACTCATTTTGCCTATTCCGATCACTTTCTGACAACATTATCAGATCATAACATCTTCTTAAAAAGCCAAAATAGCCTAATCTTCTATCATCAAATGGATCATAAAACCCCCTAGCATAGTCAAAACTTCTAACAGTAATTAGATTTACACTAAAATTTTCATTCCAGGGAAAAAAATAATATACTTTCATTTCGAAAAAGTTGTTTATTACAACCCTAGCAGCATACCGTGAGAAAAATATATAAAATATAATAAGGAAAATTGGCAAATAGATTATTAATGCAAAAAAATTAGCACCATAAAAAAATGTAAGCAAAGCGATTACAATAGGCAGAATAATAAGCAAATAAACACTAATAGGATAATTAGATTTATAAATTATATGTTGTATGGACGGCTCTTTTGACATAATTTAGAAATTTCATCTGTTGTAGACTGAATTATTTTATCAGAATCGATTATAGAAGGAGATCCTGCACTTAAGATATCATAATAAATAAAAGCTGTTCCTAAAAAATCTAAAACTATGCCTGATTTTTTCATAACATTTCCTGAAAATTTAGCAAATTTTGATATTGCTGTTCCTTTACGGATATAGCTTACGGTTCTTACTAATTTATCAGGTCTGTTGTTTAATCTGTTGAGGTATTTTGCCCATTCCATTTTTACACCGATCTCTGCACCAACGGAAAAACCAATAGAGCCAAAACTCTTTAAAATAAAAGGTTTAAATTCGTCAACTGTATAGTTTATACCAGATTTAACCATTCTTAGTAATATCCCTGGTTCATTTTTTTTAGGATTTATCAGATAAGTTACAACTTCTGCTCCTCTTCGCTCAGTGTGTATATATTTACTTATTACAGAAAAAATCAGCCTTACTTCTCCATCAGGCCTTCTTTCAGGTGACCATGATGCAATTTCATTTGTACTGGGAATTTGTCGGCATATTTTTTTGTATATAATAGAAATATACTTTTCATTCAACGAAAAATTATCCATATAACCACAGGTTTATTACTAATATAGCAAATAGTTATCTATTAGTAAATTTAAAGCAAAACGATCTTTAAAGCAAGTTCTACCGCTCCGCTATTCAGGAATTTCTTAGCCAGCTCATGCAGTTCCCTTTCGCGGTTGGTGCTGTCGCCAATGGTGGCATCGAGTACTTCTTTAACTTCGGGATTCGTGCTGATCAGATCAATTTCTTCATCAGTAGGTATGTGTTCAACATTACCGAGCATGCCCAAATCGTTTCCGGTTAATACTTTCGAAAGGCGGACTGATTGTGGTAAACGGTCTACTCCAATACCCAGTTTGGCCAAAGGTTTTGCCACTTTAAACAAATTATCGTTGGTAACCCTGCAATACCAATCGCCACCCAAACGTGCAACCAGATCGATTTTATGCTGATCAATCCTGCCATTTTCATCTAAAATATCCTCGTTGATATGGATTACTTTTATTTCGGCCAGAATCAGGTTGCCTGCGCCATGGTTATCACCTAATGAAATCACCTCATTTACTACACATTCGAATTGTACAGGAGCTTCTGCCACTCGTGGTGGTTTAACCAAATCCGATTTCAGCATGGTAAAACCTGCTTTTTCGAACTCGTTTACGCCTTTTGCATATTCAGTACTGGCCAGGCTCATTTGCTGCACCATATCGTAATTTACGATATTGATAACGCACTCTTTAACCTGATGAACATTCTCTAAAGTATGTTTGGTGGTATTATCGCGAACCCTCCGCGAAGGGGAAAAAACACAAATCGGCGGATTGGTACTGAACATATTAAAGAAACTGAAAGGACTTAAATTGATATTCCCTTCGGCATCAATGGTGGATGCAAAACAGATCGGCCGGGGAGCAATGGCATATTGCAGGTAGTTTTGAAGTTCTACGGCAGTTAAATCGGAGGTATTTAAGGTAAGCACGAGTAGTTAGTTTACTGTTTGGAAGGATTAAATGGAGGTTAAAACTCTAAAAAGATCGTCATCCCGACTGAAGCGCAGCGTAATGGAGAGATCTATAATAGATTTCTCGACTTCGTTGCACTCCGCTCGAAATAACGAATTTTCTAGAAGATTTAATCAAAAAAAATTAAAGAATTCAATTACTTCTTTAAGGCCAAAATCGAAAAATCTGTATCTGCTTTTGTAATTGTATTTGTTAAAGCACCCAAACCGGTTATTTCCATTTCAACTACATCTCCTGGTTGCAACCACTGTACTTTATAATTAGGATCGTTAAGCAAACCGGTACCATTTAATTCTAAGAAACAACCCGTACCAACGGTGCCAGAACCGATTACATCACCCGGAAGAATATCAACACCGTAAGCACAACGTTCGATAATTTCGGCAAAAGTCCAGTCCATGTCAGCAGCGTTTCCTTTAGAAACTTCGATACCGTTAACGCGACAGGTCATTTTCAGGTCGTAGGCGTTGCCCACATGTCCTTCTTTAGGGGCTACTTTGTACTGGATCAATTCATCCGGTGTAACCAACCACGGACCGATTACGGTAGAAAAATCTTTTCCTTTGGCAGGGCCTAAATTCAACAGCATTTCTTCCATCTGCAGGGTGCGGGCACTCATATCGTTCATTACCATATAACCGGCAATGTATTCATCAGCCTCTGCAGCTTTTATATTTCTTCCTTTTTTACCAATAACAACCGCCAATTCCAATTCAAAATCAAGTTTATCAAAATGATCTGGCATACACTCAATTTCGCCAGTACCCTGGATGGCATTGTGATTAGTGAAATAAAAGATTGGATATTCATCAAACTGAGGAATCATATCAACCTTTCTGTTCCTCCGTGCTGCTGCAACATGCTGTCTGAAAGCGTATCCATCTCGACAACTGGTTGGGTGCGGAACAGGGGCTAAAATTTCGTAAAAAATTTCCTCTTTGGCTTCCAGGCTTGCTTCTTTAATCTGGTCATCAATGCGTTTTGCTCTTTCCATCAATACCTCTCCCCCTTGCAAAAACTCATTCATATTATCAGGAATAAGCTTATCGCAGCTATTTAAGTTATAGATATGCCCATTTACAAACACACCAAGATGCTCTCTGTCTTCGGTTTTATAGGATACTAATTTCATATGTCATTTGGTTAAATACGCGGTAAAGCTAAGCAATTAGGTTATTCAAAATAAAACTTATCAGGTATTATTTTAGTACAGTGTATTGTTGAAGGGTTGGTTTTATTACCGGGAAATCTTTTGCCTGAAGTCCTTTGTAACGTTTTTTATTGGAAAGTAAACCTCCGATCAACAATCCGCCCGATACGCCTGCAGGTACACCGGCGGCAATAAGCACAATAGATTCTGCCAGCTTATCACTTTTGGCTGCCAGTACAAAAAAGGTTAATCCGCCGGCAATGGCCAGTGGCGCTACAATCCCTTTCCGGTGAATATACAGTGCACTGATGCTATCGGCACTAAGCTTTAAAGTATCTCTTCGGTTTCTGATGATGGTTAAGCCATTATCAGCGGCCTCATAAAAAGTACCCCTTACCGCGTGTCCTTTCCGATCGACAACCCTGATGTTATATTTACCCCTTTGCTGTGCAAAACCAGTATAACTTAACGTAAAAAAAATTAAGAATGTAAAAATAAATTTCATTGAGATAGTGCTATAAGTAAGTAATTAAAGGTAATTAAAATTTCAATTTTTAAATAAAATACTTACCTTGGCTGCATTAAAACCATGATCTTAAAAGCATTACATATTAATCTAGTAAACGATGCCATTGCTGCCCGTCGTTATAAGATGCTTTCCAAGCTGATCATGGCGCAATATTCTCTGTAATTTATCTACTCTTTCTTATTAATTGAAACGCATTCGCGTTTGGATTGTTTATTCATTAAGATTTTTTCTTTCTAACCATAACATATTTAATTATGCCTATTTATCACAAATTAGGGCAAATTCCAGCTAAACGCCACACGGTTTTCCGTAAACCTGATGGAAATCTTTATGCCGAAGAATTGGTATCAACCGAAGGTTTTTCCAGTTTATATTCGCTGGTTTATCATTGCCATCCGCCAACTATAGTTAAACATTTAGGTGAACCCTACAGCGTAGAACCAAAAATTGCCCGCGAAAAACACCTAAAACATACCAGTTTAATAGGTTTTAAAATTAAACCCGAAGATGATTTTTTAAAAAGCCGTAAACCGGTTCTGGTAAACAGCGATCTGCATATCGTGCTGGCTGCACCAAGAAAATCGATGACGGATTATTTCTACAAAAACAGCCAGGCTGATGAAATGATTTTTGTGCACGAAGGATCGGGAAAATTAAAAACAGGTTTTGGAGAAATTAAATTTGCTTATGGCGATTATCTGATTATCCCGAGGGGAACCATTTACCAGATGGAATTTGATAATGAGCAGAACAGGTTATTCATTGTAGAAAGTTTTAGTCCGCTAAGACCACCAAAAAGATATTTAAACCAGTTTGGCCAGTTAATGGAACATTCGCCTTACTGTGAGCGCGATTTAAGGTTACCCGAAAACCTGCAAACACATGATGAATATGGCGATTTTAAGGTCCTGATTAAAAAGCAGGGTTTAATTTATCCTTATACTTATGGTACCCATCCTTTTGATTATGTGGGCTGGGATGGTTATCACTACCCTTATGCTTTCTCGATCCACGATTTCGAGCCTATAACCGGCCGACTGCACCAGCCACCTCCGGTACACCAAACTTTTGAAGGGCACAATTTTGTGGTCTGCTCTTTCGTACCGCGTAAATACGATTACCATCCAGATTCGATTCCGGCACCTTATAATCACAGCAATGTAGATAGTGATGAAGTGCTTTATTATGTTGATGGCGATTTTATGAGCCGCAAAAGTGTAGTTAAAGGACAGATTACCTTACATCCAGGTGGTATTCCACATGGGCCACACCCTGGGACAGTAGAAAAATCAATCGGAAAAGAAAAAACAGATGAACTGGCCGTAATGATTGACCCTTTTAAACCTTTAATGCTTACACAAGATGCATTGGATATAGAGGACGAGAATTACCATAAGAGCTGGCAGGAGGGGTAGTTTTGAGTTGGGAGTTTGGAGTTGGAAGACCGGGGTCCAAAGATAAAGAGCAGATGAAATGGGTATTGGGGAATCATTCAACATTAAAACTTTCTAACGTCCGGCTTTTGAACCTTCAAACCTGACAACATTAAAACTTTCCAACCTCTCAACATTACAACAAATTAAAACAATAATACATCCGATTTCGGTCTTTCGACCTCGGATTTAAATAACAACAAACAAAATGGAAACACAAACATTCGCAGAAAAAATAGCTAAAGCACCAGATTTTCTGCCTATTAACGGAACAGATTATATCGAATTTTATGTGGGTAATGCCAAGCAGGCAGCTCACTATTATAAAACGGCATTTGGGTTTCAAAGTTTGGCTTATGCCGGGCCAGAAACCGGTGTGCGCGACCGATCGTCGTATGTACTCCAGCAGGGAAAAATCAGGCTGATTCTAACTACTGCATTAAAATCTGATCACCCTATTGCAGAGCATGTAAAAAAACATGGTGATGGGGTAAAAGTATTGGCCCTTTGGGTTGATGATGCTTACAGTGCCTTTGAAGAAACCACAAAACGTGGCGCTAAACCATACATGGAACCTAAAACTTTAACCGATGAAAATGGTGAGGTTAAAATGAGCGGTATTTATACTTATGGTGAAACCGTACACATGTTTGTTGAGCGTAAAAACTATACAGGAACTTTTATGCCTGGCTATCGTGTATGGGAAAGCGAATATCAACCAGCAGATGCCGGACTTTTATACATTGATCACTGTGTGGGCAATGTGGGTTGGAACCGTATGAATGAAGCGGTACAATGGTATGAAGACGTAATGGGCTTTGTAAACATTTTATCGTTTGATGATAAGCAGATCAATACCGAATATTCGGCTTTAATGAGTAAGGTGATGAGTAATGGGAATGGTTTTTCTAAATTCCCGATTAATGAACCTGCTGAAGGTAAAAAGAAATCGCAGATTGAAGAATACCTCGAATATTATGAAGGTGAAGGCGTACAGCATATTGCCGTAGCCACTAAAGATATTGTGAAAACGGTAAAAGAATTAAAATCGCGTGGGGTAGAATTTTTAAGTGCACCTCCGGAAGCATATTACGATATGATGCCACAACGCGTAGGCAAAATTGATGAAGAAATATCATTACTAGAAAGCCTGGGCATTTTGGTTGACTGTGATGAAGAAGGCTACCTTTTACAAATTTTCACCAAACCGGTTGAAGACCGCCCTACCCTTTTCTTCGAAATTATTCAACGTAAAGGCGCACAGAGTTTTGGTGCCGGTAATTTTAAAGCACTTTTCGAATCCTTAGAGCGCGAACAGGAATTGAGAGGTAATTTATAACAGAGGAGTACTATATATAAAAAGTCCGTCATTGCGAGAAGGCTTTTTCAGCCGACGAAGCAATCTTTCTAGCAAGGATCGCTAGTAGGAAAGATTGCTTCGTCGTTCCTCCTCGCAATGACGAAACTTCTCTAAACTACAACACCTCTCCCAAATGTTTATAATTTGATTTTATCGTATCCAGCACCTCACTCATTTTGCCGCCAAGCATTAATTTGGCCATCGATTCTGTCATTCCTTTTATCTGCGCCCATTCAATTTTTGGTGGCATGGCCAGTGCGTTCGGATTGGTCATAATGTTTAATAAAACCGGCCCATCTTCAATTAGCGCATGACTAATGGCTGTTTCCACCTCTTCAGGTTTAGAAACCGTTATTCCTTTAAAGCCCATGGCCTGGGCAACCAATGCAAAATCAGGATTAATCATATCCGTTTCGTTATCGGGCAAACCATCAACTTCCATTTCCAATTTCACCATCCCTAATGCCCTGTTGTTAAAAACAATCAGTTTAATAGGGAGATTGTATTGTTTTATCGTAGCCAGATCGCCTAAAAGCATGGATAAACCACCATCGCCACAGAGCGCGATTACCTGCTGATGCGGATGAGCCAATGCGGCACCAATAGCCATAGGCATGGCATTCGCCATAGAGCCATGGTTAAAAGAACCCAGCATTTTACGTTTGCCCGTTCCATCGATAAAACGCGCACCCCAAACGCAGCACATTCCGGTATCAACCGTAAAAATAGCATTGCTGGCTGCCAATCGGTTAATGGTTTCGGCTACAAATTCGGGCTGGATTTTATTTTCTTCTCCCTGATCTTTAACATAAACCTGCTGACTTTCTTTCACTTTTTGATAGAATTCCAGTTGAGATTTCAGGAAACTTTCATCTTCTTTCTCTTTGATGAGTGGCAACAATGCTTTTATTGAATCGCTGATGTTTCCACATAAACCCATCGTCAGTTTTGCCCTTCTGCCCAAACGTTCAGGTTTTTCGTCAATCTGCACGATCTTATTTTTTGTTGGCATGAAGTTTACATATGGAAAATCCGATCCTAATAAAAGCACCACATCGGCTTCGTGCATGGCGTGATATCCCGATGGCTGACCTAAAAGACCTGTCATGCCCACTTCGTAAGGATTATCATATTGAATACCCATTTTTCCCCTGAACGAAAATCCCACCGGCGCTTTTAGCTTAGCGGCAAGTGCAACCACTTCATCATGTGCTTCGGCAGCGCCAATACCACAATAAAGCATAATTTTCTTTTCACTGTTGAGTAGATCAGAAAGCTCATGTATTTCCAGATCTGAAGGACGGATTACAGGTTTATTGTTGAACAGCTGCATAGAAGTTACACTTTCTACCGCATCTAATTGTGCTACATCGCCGGGCAAGCCAAAAACAGCAACACCCTTTTTATGGATGGCATGCTGGATAGCCGTTTGAAACATCCTTGGTACCTGCCCGGCAGTGGTGGCCACCTGGTTATAGTAGCTGCAATCGTCGAATAATTTAATGGTATTGGTTTCCTGAAAAAAGTCCATTCCAAATTCGTTTGTCGGGATGGTTGAGGCAATGGCAATTACCGGAACATGTGATCGGTGTGCATCATAAAGACCATTAATTAAATGAACATGGCCCGGACCACAACTACCTGCGCAACAAGCTATTCCATCAAGTTCAGCTTCTGCCGCTGCTGCAAAAGCGCCAACCTCTTCGTTACGTACATGGATCCACTTTATTTTGCCGTTTCTTCTTACAGCATCGTTAAAATAATTCAAACTGTCTCCGGTAACGGCATAAACTCTTTTTACACCTACTTCAACCAGCATTTCAACCAGTTGTTCTGCAACGTTTTTACTCATGAGGATATCTTTAATATCAGGAATTTTATATACTTAATAAATACCGGAAGCTGGTATATTGTTTTAAATCGAATGTAGAAAAGGATCAATCTGACCTGGCAAAGACTTTAGACTATTAATTGTAACATAAGTAAAGCGATATCTGTAAGGTGAAGTTTTCTTCACTAAAACTTCATAAATGAAGTGCACCTTTGAAATAACAAAACACGAAGCGATTTCAATTTTGTTAAATTCTAAAAACTCATAATTAGTTTTTTAGTTTTCCGGTTACCCTTATCTGATACCTCATGTATTGCAAAATACATGAGGTTTTTTGTTAACTTTAAATAGCACCTACCTATAAGTTATGAAAAACAAATTGAACACCCTACTAATTTTAACGTTATGCTTATTTAATTTCAGTTTAACTAAAGCAAGTTCAACTGTTCCATCCTATTTTTCGGAAAAAGAATTTAACAGCTTCTTTCCGCAACGGAATAAATTTTATAGTTACGTTTCATTCAGCAAGGCCATCTCGGCCATATCTTTTATTAAAATCAAGATCGAAAAACGTGGCGAATGGATTTATAAAATCACCAGAACCGATAAAAGGAATAACAAAGAAACCGTGATCAGGCAGGATAAAGACTGGAATGAAACCTGGGCGAAAGCAAAACCCTACAGCATGTCAACTATCGATTACGCTGGTTTTTGTGCTTCAAAAGATATTAACACTAATAAAAAAGAGCTTGCGGCTTTGTTTGCACATGTTGCCCACGAAACCCGAAACGGAATCAATAACAAATATAACGATGGTTTAATGCTTAGCCACGAATTGGACACCAATGCGAATTACACAATCGCCAATGTAACCTATCCTGCTGTTGCCGGCAAAAAATATTATGGCCGTGGCCCTATCCAATTGAGTTATAATAGTAATTATGGTTTTGCATCCGATTGTATTTTCGGTGATAAGAATATTTTACTTAAAAATCCCAGCCTGGTAAGCACCAATGCTGTAACGGCTTTTGAAACGGCTATTTATTTCTGGATGACGCCTCAGGGTGCAAAACCATCACCACATGATGTAATTACCGCAAAGTGGAAACCAACTGCTGCTGAAACACAAAAAGGCTACAAAGCAGGTTTCGGCATGACGATTAATATTGTTAACGGGGCATTAGAATGTAATAAAGGGCCCGAAATGCCCGCTATGAAAGACCGGATTGGTTTTTATCAGTATTTTTTAAAGAGGCTGAATGTAACGGATGTTAACTGTTATTGCGACTGCGCGAAAATGCAACCGTTTCCGGGTTAATGAACTATTTTTTTTTATAGAGTCATCATTGCGATGAGGCTTTTTCAGCCGAGGAAGCAATCCTACAACTATGGGTTATAGCGATCGTTTTAAGATTGCTTCGTTCCTTGTAATGATGAACCTTTTAATTTATCAGTCGGTATCACACTAACCGAAATTTTAATAAATGCGATATTTTTTCCCCTACCACACAGCCTTGCCCCGGCTACCGATGAAAAATCGGTACATGTCCGCCGCCGCCGAAGGGGCTCTTTCTTTTTGGCATCAAAAAGAAACAAAAAATGCCGACTGAAAATTTATTCATTTTTTGTTATAGTTTTTTTAAGGCATTCATGAGGGCTTCGCCGTTTTCTTTGGAAGCAAATAGGTGGGCATAGTCAGTGGAGCCCGATCCCGATGCCTTGATCGGGAGTTAGCCCGGATTTAAGTAGAACGGAGGTACCATGCTTTGGCCCAGCAGGGCGAAAATACATAGTTCCACAAATCTTTCATTAATAAACAATTAGAGGCTAATATCAATTTAACAGATCGCAACGCAGTCGAGATGACGAATATTTTACTCCGTACTTTCTTTAAGCATTTGGTACAAATCTGTAGCGCCACCGTCAAATTTGGTTCCGTTTACGTAAAACGATGGGGTTCCGTTTACACCGCTGCGCATACCGCTATCAAAATTATCCTCTATTTTGGTTTTAATTTCTTCCGAAGCGCTGTCTTGCTGAAACTGTTCTAAATCCAAGCCTATGGTTTCGGCCAGTTCGTCAAATAAATCAGCATTTAAACGGTACTGGTTTTCATAAAGCGCATCGTGCATATCCCAAAATTTGCCCTGTAAAGCTGCTGCTTCAGCCGCAATTGCTGCCGGAAAAGCATATTCGTGCGCATTGGCCAAAGGAAAATGACGGAAAATAAATTTAATCTGGTGTCCAAATGTTTCCTCAATTTCTTTCATGATGGGATAAGCATCGCCACAGAACGGGCATTGATAATCGCCAAATTCTACAATGGTAATACTTGCCGAATCATCACCTTGGATATGATCCTGATCGTTTATTTCGGGTTTTAATGTACTCATCTTTTATTGCTTATTTAATTCTTCCAATGCCTCTAAAATACCATCCGCACCAGGGTTAACGGCTATAGGCGATAAATAACTCCAGGCAATTTTACCTTCCTTATCAATCACAAAAAGGGCTCTTTTACTTTCTCCAACTTCTTCATCGTACACCCCGTAAGCTTTAGAAACTGCCCCTTTTGGCTCAAAATCGGCCAGTAAAGGGAAATGTAGTTTTCTGTTCTCTTCAAATGCAATGTGGCACCAAACGCTGTCAACTGAAACACCAAAAATCTGCGCATCGTATTTGCTAAAATATTTAAGCATTTCGTTGTAAAGGGCCATTTGATCGCTGCAAACCGGACTCCAGTCTGCCGGATAAAATGCCAGGATTACATTTTTACCTTTAAAATCTTTAAGTTTTATTTTTTGATCGGGAGTAGCATTCAATTCGAAATCTGGTGCTGTAGCGCCTTTTTCTAACATATTAGGGAGTTTAAATTTAAATCGCGTTTATTAATTAACAGTCTAGCATTACTGTTGTTTGGAGTTTGGGATAAAAGCCTAGCCTAATTTTTGCCTTTTAATTAAGTAAGACTGGAGGATGGGATAAAAACCTTCGTTCATGTCGGCATCAATCAAATCGATTTTATATTGGGCACATTTTAAGGCAATCTGCTGTCGGTAACCAGACACCGCGGCGGTATAGTTATCCTTTACCTGGTTGGTATGTACCTTAATCGTTTCGCCGGTTTCCATATCGATAAACTGGTATGGACGGTTTTCAAAATTAAAATCAACTTCTTTTGATCGGTCAACCACATTAAAAACCACTACCTCATGTTTATTAAATTTTAAGTGTTGTAAGGCATCAAAAAACTCATCTGTTTTATCGGCACTCATTTGCGTGTTAAAAAGGTCGCTAAAAATAATTACCAGCGAGCGTTTATGAATAAGCTCTGCCACCTGATGCAAAGCTTCACTCAAATTCGTTTGTGCATTTGCCTTAGGTTTTTGCAGCAACTCCTCCAGCTGTGTAAATAAATATTTCTGGTGTACCGTGGTCGATTTTGCCGGTGAGTTTAATAATATTTCATCTGTAAATAAGCTTAAACCAAAAGCATCACGTTGTTTTTTCAACAAGTACATTAAAGATGCCGCAGCCTGTATCGAGAAAGTCAGCTTATTATTTTTCGGTTCGGGGAAATACATCGATGAGGAAACATCAATCACAAACTGGCAGCGCAGGTTGGTTTCTTCCTCAAAACGCTTGCTATAAAGTTTATCCGTTTTGGCGTATAATTTCCAGTCGATATTTTTAACATTATCACCAATATTGTACTGGCGATGCTCTGCAAACTCTACAGAAAAACCATGGAACGGACTTTTATGCAAACCCGTAATAAATCCTTCTACCACTTGCTGGGCAAGCAATTCTAAATTACCATAGCTTGTTTCGTTCTCGTAGTTTACAGCCTGCATATGGTAAAGCTAATAAAAGATTTATTAAAAAAACTAAAAATCAGCCAATACTTCCGAGGTATCAAAAGTAAAAGCAGCAGCGATTACAAACTGAAAATTGCAAACTGTTAATTGATTTGTGCGTTCCCCAAGGGGCCGGGCTTTTCAGGGCTGCGCTGCGCTCCGGTACCGATGAAGGATCGGTACTGAACCCTTATAATCCCTAACGCAAAACCTACCGCTTTAGAATAATAAAAAAGACCTCGCAGGTTTTAAAAACCTGCGAGGTCTGGATACCCCGATTATTTTACTACTCGTTGTAAATAAACCCGATCGGAAGCGGTATCCAGATTTTTCATCTGGATTTAGCAAAGAGCGGGACTGAAAATCCCTATGAAAAACAGAACCTTCGTTTCCAAAAACAAAATGAAATCATCTGCAAAAAAAATCCCGAACTCGATAAAGAATTCGGGATTAATACTTTTTAAACCTTATCGGTCTGAAAAATTATTTCTTCGCTATCCGATACAAATGTCCGTTATCCGTTACCGAATAAAGCGCACCGTCTTTACCTTCTGCCATATCGCGGAAACGTTCGCCTTTACCTTCGAGTAACCTTTCTTCACCAACTATTTTATCATCTTTAATTACCAAACGGATAATGTGCGAACCGCCTAAACCGCCAACAAATAAATTCCCTTTCCATTCGGCGATACTGTTGCTGTTGTAAAAGGCAATACAGCCCGGCGAAATACTTGGATTCCAGTAATAAACCGGCTGCTCCATACCCTCTTTCTGCTGAATGCCATCGCCAACCAGTTTGCCGCTATACTCTGTTCCGTAGGTAATAATCGGCCAGCCATAATTTTTGCCTGGTTTAATAATGTTTACCTCATCGCCTCCTTTAGGACCAAATTCTGCTTCCCACAAATCGCCTGTTGATGGATTAATGGCCAAACCATCCGGATTACGGAGTCCGTAAGCGTAAATTTCAGGTCGGGCATCGGCCTTACCTGCAAACGGACCATTGGCAACTGCTTTCCCATCAGTAGTAAGGTGTAAAATTTTTCCTAACGAAGAATTTAAGTATTGCGCCTGTATCCTGATGTCGTTTCCTGAACGTTCACCTGTACTCACAAATAAGTTACCGTTTTTATCAAAAACAATTCTCGATCCGTATTGAAGTTTACCCGTATAAGCAGGTGTAGCACGGTAAATAATGGACTGGTTTTCGATCGAAGTTTCGTTTGCAGCCAGTTTACCTTTAGCAATGGCCAATAAAACACCTTTATCCTGCGGCTCAGAATAAGCCCAATAAATCATCCTGTTTTTTGCAAAGTTGGGATCTAAAGTAACATCCAATAAGCCACCCTGACCAGATGGATCTACCTTGGGCAAACCGGTAATTTTTTTACTCAGTTTTCCATCCGGTGTAAGGATCACCATGGTACCCTGTTTTTGTGTAATCAGGAAACCTCCGTTAGGCAGTACCGAGATGGCCCAAGGATTTTCTAACTTTTCGTTAATAACAGAAATATTTAAAGGGGTTTTAGTTTTGATTCCGGCAATCCTGGTTTGCCCGGCAAAAGCTGGCTTAAAATCAGCAGATGGTGCGTTGGTTTCAACTGGGTTTTGTGCCGACACACAGGCAATATTTGCACAGTTTAGGGCTAAACCCGCCACTAAAATCCCTAAAGTTTTATTACTAAATAAGTTAATAGACATGATTGTTAGTTTTTTATTAAAGAAACAAAATTATGTTTGCAATAAAAAACCCAAATTCATCAAATGAACCTGGGTTTTAAATATGTTACAAGCCTATAGGCTTCGATCTTTTTGCTTTAAGCTTTAAATTAAGCCAATTGCTTGTTTAATTTTTCTGCTAAAATTGATTTTGGAACAGCACCAACTTGTTTGTCTACTACCTGTCCATCTTTAAAGTATAATAAAGCAGGAATGTTACGGATACCAAACTGCATTGAAATTTGAGGGTTGTTATCAACGTTTACTTTTCCAACTACCGCTTTACCATCGTATTCTTTAGCGATTTCTTCTACAACTGGACCAACCATGCGACAAGGGCCACACCATTCTGCCCAAAAATCTACTAATACGGGTTTATCTGATTTTAATACAAGCTCCTCGAAGTTTGCATCTGTGATTTCTAATGCCATAATTATTTTTTTTATGTTCAAATATATGTATTCAATTGTAATGCCATAACATCTGTAATGTCAATTTGACATTATTTTGAGGTAGAGGGCATAAAGATAGAGGGTGCATGGTTTTAGGCGCTTTAAACTTCAACCTTTAAACCTTCTGCCTTCAACCTTAGTTCAGCTTGTAGTTTACAACATTCATTCCCATCAATTGTTCTAAGAACTTGTTATTGGGGTTAATTTTTAAATTTTTTGAAGGTAAATCGAGCATAATCTGTTTTTCGCTATCAAAAACGGCGAAGTTAAGTTGGCAGTTTTGCTGCTCGGAGTTTGCCTTATTGTCTGCTAATATTGCTTCAATTTCTCTCATTAGCTGATCGTTAACCCGTTCAATAGGTACCTGGATGGTTAAACTTTTTGCCAGTTTATCCCGCAACTCAGACATCAGGTTGATGGCCGTAATCTTAAACTCCCAATCGCCGGCTTTTCCGAAACGTTCGCCTACCCTTCCTCTGATCTGCAAGAAATAGCCTTCGGTTAAAAATGATTTAAATTTCAAAAAATCTTCACCAAAAAGGGCCATTTCGCTGGCGTCATCATAATCTTCGAAAACAAAAGTTCCGAAAGGTTTACCGGTTTTGGTAATGCGTTGCGATGCCGTGACCACCAAACCACCCACACAGAGTTCGCGGTTTTTCAGTTTTTCAAATTCGGCCAGCACCTCCTCATTGTTATCGCCCATACGCACCTTATTGATGATACTGAGCTGCCTAACCCCATGGGTACAGAATTTATCGAGTTCGAGTTTATAGTTATCCAAAGGGTGACCGGAAAGAAAAATCCCGATGGCATCTTTCTCATACTTTAACCTATCCATTAATGCCCATTCTGGCGAAACGGGTAAACTTGGCTCTAAAATAAGATCGGCCTTTGATCCACCAAATAAGGAAGCCTGCGATGTACTTTCGTTGTTCTGGAAATCGTTGGCATATTTGATAATTTTCTCGATGCCATTCATTTTATCGTTCGGCCCAATATAAAAGTATTGCGCCCTGTGCCCACCAAAAGCATCAAAAGCACCGCTGTACACGAAACTCTCGTAAGCTTTTTTGTTTACGATACGGGTGTTGGAACGTTTTGCAAAATCGTAAACACTGGCGTATGGTCCGTTGCCTGTGCGTTCTTCGATAATGCTTTCTACTGCTTTTTCTCCTACTCCCTTTACGGCCGACATTCCAAAACGGACCTCTCCTTTGGCATTCACCGAGAATTTCAGGTCCGATTCGTTCACATCAGGTCCTAATACGGTAACACTCATCTGGCGGCATTCTTCCATAAAGAAAGCCACCTGTTTAATATCACTCATGTTGTTAGAAAGTACTGCAGCCATGTATTCTGCAGGGTAATGTGCCTTTAAATAAGCAGTTTGATAAGCAATCCATGCATAACAGGTAGAGTGCGATTTATTAAAGGCGTAGGATGCAAATGCTTCCCAATCTTTCCATATTTTTTCTAAAGTTGCCGCATCATGGCCTTTTTCTGCAGCCTGCTTTACAAATTTAGGCTTCATTTTATCCAGAACTTCTTTCTGTTTCTTACCCATTGCCTTACGCAGTACATCGGCCTCACCTTTGGTAAATCCGGCCAGTTTCTGCGATAAAAGCATTACCTGCTCCTGGTAAACGGTAATACCATAGGTTTCTTTCAGGTATTCTTCGCAGGCATCTAAATCGTATTTAATTTCTTCCTCACCATTTTTACGACGTACGAAACTTGGAATATACTCCATCGGACCGGGACGGTATAATGCGTTCATGGCAATTAAATCGTCGAAAACCGTTGGTTTAAGCTCCTTCATGTACTTCTGCATGCCTGGACTCTCGTACTGAAAAATCCCGATGGTTTCGCCACGCTGGAAAAGCTCATAAGTCATCACATCATCAATCGGGAAATTATCCGGATTGAGGTCGATACCATGCCGTTTCTTCACCAGTTTTACGGTATCTTTTATCAGCGTTAGGGTTTTTAACCCCAGGAAGTCCATTTTTAATAAACCGGCACTTTCTACAACGGAGTTATCAAACTGGGTAACATATAAATCAGAATCTTTAGCAACTGATACGGGAACGAAATTGGTAATATCGCTTGGTGTGATGATTACACCACAGGCATGAATACCGGTATTTCTTAACGATCCCTCTAAAATCTGCGCCTGCTGAATGGTTTCGGCACTTAAATCTTTTAATGCACCAAGGTTTTTCAACTCCACCACCCGCTCATACTCATCGGGGCGTAAAGCATCTTTTAAACTCTTTTCATCGAGCGTAAAAATTTTAGCCAGCTTCATGTTAGGAATCAGCTTCGCAATTTTATCCGCTTCGAACAAAGGCAGATCCAATACACGGGCCGTATCACGGATAGAAGATTTGGCGGCCATGGTTCCGTAGGTAATAATTTGTGCCACCTGACTGGAACCGTATTTATTGATTACGTATTCCATTACCCGGCCACGGCCCTCGTCATCAAAATCGATATCAATATCGGGCATGGATACACGATCGGGATTTAAGAAACGCTCAAAAAGGAGATCGTACTTAATCGGATCAATATTCGTAATCCACAAACAGTAAGCCACTACCGAACCGGCAGCAGAACCACGACCAGGACCTACAGAAACATCTCTCCGGCGGGCTTCGGCAATAAAATCCTGCACAATCAGGAAATAACCGGGATAACCGGTTTTCTCAATGGTTTGTAATTCAAAGTCTAAACGTTCGGTAACCTCAGGCGTTAGTGTGCCATAACGTTTTTTGGCGCCCTCATAAGTAAGGTGACGTAAAAATTTATTCTCTCCACGTTTTCCGCCATCAGTTTCATCTTCGGCAACCAAAAACTCTTCAGGAATATCGAATTTCGGTAAGAGTACCTCGCGGGCGAGTTTGTAAATTTCAATTTTATCAAGAATCTCCTGAATATTAGTGATTGCTTCGGGCAAATCGGCAAAAAGGGCTTTCATTTCATCGCCCGATTTGAAATAATATTCCTGGTTTGGCAGGCCATAACGGTAACCACGGCCACGACCAATTGGAGTAGCCTGTTTTTCGCCGTCTTTTACACACAGTAAAATATCATGCGCATTGGCATCTTTTTTATTGATGTAATAGGTATTATTGGTGGCCACCAGCTTAACCTCGTGTTTATTGGCCAGGGCAATTAAGGTTTCGTTTACACGGTCTTCATCTTCCTGGCTGTGGCGCATTACCTCAATGTAAAAATCATCGCCAAACTTCGCTTTCCACCAAAGTAAAGCTTCTTCGGCCTGGTTTTCACCCAGGTTTAATATTTTATTCGAAATCTCTCCGGAAAGGTTTCCGGAAAGCACAATAATATCTTCTTTATATTGTTCAATTACCTGCCTATCGATCCGCGGCACGTAATAAAAGCCTTTGGTATAGGCAATCGACGACATTTTGGCCAGGTTATGGTAACCCTTTTTATTTTTTGCCAGCAATACCATCTGGTAACCGTTATCTTTTACGGTACGATCTAAGTGGTTATTACAAACAAAAAACTCTACCCCAACAATTGGCGTCATTACCACCTCTGTAGGGCGCTCGCCGGCTTCAATTGCGGCAGCATTTTTAGCTTCGGCAGCTTTGTTATGGTTTAAAACGTTGTTAACAAAGTGGAAAGCGCCCATCATATTGGCATGATCCGTCATGGCTACTGCAGGCATTTTTTGTGCGGCTGCGGCTTTTACCAAATCGGGGATGCTGATGGTACTTTGAAGCACCGAAAACTGGGTGTGGTTATGTAAATGTACAAAGGTGGCCGCAG
The DNA here is from genome assembly GCF_032678605.1 of Pedobacter miscanthi. Classification (GTDB taxonomy): domain Bacteria; phylum Bacteroidota; class Bacteroidia; order Sphingobacteriales; family Sphingobacteriaceae; genus Pedobacter; species Pedobacter miscanthi_A. The sequence goes on along the minus strand of NZ_JAVTSU010000015.1, from coordinate 9,894 downwards.
CAAGCTCTTGTTTATTACCAGCAAGCGCTTGTTTAGAAATCCCGCTGCCTTCTGTTTTTTGCTGGCGCTTGCGGATTTCATCAGACGCAGCTTTTAAGTTAACGTGTTTTAAACCAACACCTTCAATCGTGGTTGGGTTAACCTCCCTAAAACGAGGAAAATATTCAACATCAACCAGTAATTCTTCTTTTTTAAAAATTTCTCTTTTTACCAGCTCTAAGAAACAGCGCGTGGTAGCCTCCACATCGGCGGTAGCATTGTGGGCTTCGTTAAATGGCACACCAAATAAATAGGAGTGCAACTCCGTTAAGGTTGGCAGCTTAAACCTGCCGCCCCTACCTCCTGGCAATTGTAAAAGCTGGGCGGTAACTTCGGTACAGGTATCTAAAACAGGCATTTCTGCCAGGCGGTTAGCCACACCAAAACGGTGGAATTCGCAGCCCATAATGTTCACATCGAAGCCAACATTTTGCCCTACGATAAATTTAGCCTTGTTTAAAACTTCATTAAACTTAGCCAGCATTTCGTCAAAACCGATGCCCTGCTCAGCAGCAAGTTCAGTAGAAATACCGTGGATCCGTTCGGCATCGTAGGGAATATTAAACCCCTCTGGTTTAACCAGATAATCCTGATGCTCAACCAATCTCCCCATCTCATCGTGCAATTGCCATGCAATTTGTATACAACGCGGCCAGTTATCGGTATCGGTAATTGGTGCGTTAAAATTGCGGGGCAAACCAGTGGTTTCGGTATCAAAAATTAAGTACATATTGTGCGGCAAAGAATTAACCGTTGTAGAATAATAACGGTTCTTCAAAAATAAGGAATTTGAGGATTGAAGTTGTCAGGATTTTATCAACAAAATAAGGTGGTTAAACCTCACGGATTTTAAAAACCTATGAGGTTTAACCACCAAAAGATCCATTAACCTGATTTCTTCTTTTTTGAAAATGTACGGTTCGGCTTTTCATCGGAGGGGGCGGTCCTGCTATCCCTTCAAGTCCTCACTCATGCTTCGCCCCGGGCTTTTCGTTCTATCAGGTTTATTGAACAGGGCTGGTGGTACTAAAAAAACCTCGCAGGTTTTAAAAAATGCGAGGTTTAAAATTTATCTTTTTAACGTTTCCAACAAAACTTTTGCAGCCTCCTCTGATGAGCCTGGGTTTTGTCCGGTAATGAGCAAACCGTCCTTTTTCACATAAGAACTCCAGTCTGCGCCTTTACTATAATGCCCACCGAGTTTTTTAAATTCATCTTCCAGTAAAAAAGGAACTACATCTGTTAATTTAACCGCTTCTTCTTCCGAATTCGAAAATCCGGTTACGGCTTTACCTTTTACCAAAGGATCACCATTTTGATCTTTAACTTTAATCAACACACCTGGTGCATGACAGACGAAAGCCACTGGTTTTTCAGCTTTATAAAATGCTTCAATAAGTGCAATAGATTTTTCATCATTGGCCAAATCCCATAACGGTCCATGCCCTCCCGGATAAAACACGGCATCATAATCCTTTTCGTTCACCGTATTCAGCTGAACGGTATTTGCAAGAATTTTCTGCAAACCTTCATCAGCTTTAAATCTTTTTGTTGCTTCAGTCTGTGCATCAGGCGCATCACTTTTAGGGTCGATAGGTGGTTGCCCTCCTTTTGGCGAAGCCAATGTAATCGCTACGCCTGCATCTGCCATTAAGTAATATGGCGCAGCAAATTCTTCAATCCAAAAACCTGTTTTTTCACCAGTATTTCCCAACTCGCTGTGGGATGTTAAAACCATTAATATTTTCATGATGATATTTTTTTATTATTAATTACTAATCTAATAGAACCATTAGATTCTTCACTGTGTTTAGAATGACAAGAACTATCAACTGAGCACCACCAGCTGAAAACTGTTTAAAAGTGCTCCTGGCTCACCAAATCACTTACTTCATATCCTTTCTGCCTGCACCTTTCTATAATATGCACCAGTAAATCGGCTTCCATTTTAGGTTCGCGGGCCATAATAAAGAGGTATTTTTCGTCAGGATGCCCAACCACCACATAACTATAATCATCCGCAAGTTCTATAATCCAGTAACCGATTTTAAAAGGCCACAAAAACTGAGCTTTCATATCACCATCGGCTTTTTCATCATCAAAAAACAGTTTTGAGGTGATTGATTTTTCTTCAGGTTTACCTTCTTTATGATAAGTAGTGTACACATCAAAATGATCATCGTCCGCCAAAGTATAAGTCTCGGTAGTTTGCTTCCAATGTTTATCCATTAAGGTTGGGATAGAATATAAAGAATACCATTTGCCCGCAAAGGCTTTATAATCGATATTCGAAATGGGCTTGTTTTCCATAATTTTTTAGAACAAAAAAAACGCTGTTTAATACTTACTAAGTAAACCCTGATTAAATTATAAAGTTTTGAAAAGCATTTTTAAACCTTATATTTATTTCTACCTTCGATGGATATTTAACGAAACGCAAACCATTAAAAATATAAATATATGAAAGTAACGGTTGTTGGAGCAGGCGCAGTTGGTGCCACTTGTGCAGATAATATTGCCCGCAAAGAATTGGCGAACGAGCTTGTTTTATTAGATATTAAAGAGGGTTTTGCCGAAGGGAAAGCAATCGACATGATGCAAACCGCTACCCTTTTGGGCTTCGATACCAAAATTACAGGGGTAACCGGTGATTATAGCAAAACCGCTGGTTCTGATGTAGTAGTCATTACTTCAGGCTTACCACGTAAACCGGGAATGACCCGCGAAGAGCTGATCGGCATTAATGCTGGCATTGTGAAAGGCGTTGCCGAAAACATTTTAAAATTCTCTCCGGAGGCGATTTTTATCGTGATCAGCAACCCAATGGATACCATGACCTATCTGGCTTTAAAATCGTTAGGTCTACCTAAAAACCGCATCATTGGTATGGGTGGCACATTGGATAGCTCACGTTTCAAATTTTATTTATCGCAGGCTTTAAATTGCAACCCTAACGATTTACAGGGTTTTGTAATCGGCGGTCATGGCGATACTACCATGATTCCCTTAACCCGTTTGGCTACTTATCAAAGTTTACCGGTAAGCAATTTACTTGATAAAGCTACACTCGATAAGGTTGCAGCAGATACAATGGTGGGTGGTGCTACGTTAACCGGCTTAATCGGCACTTCTGCATGGTATGCACCAGGCGCAGCCGGAGCAGCTTTGGTTGAAGCCATTTTACGCGACGAGAAAAAACTGTTTACCTGCTGTGTTTCGCTCGAAGGCGAATACGGTCAGCAAGATATTTGTTTAGGTGTTCCCGTAATTATTGGCCGCAGCGGCTGGGAAAAAATCATCGATTTTAAATTAACTGAAGATGAGCAGGCCGCATTTAATAAAAGTGCCGATGCAGTAAGAAACATGAACAGTGTACTGGCAGATATGAAATTGGTTTAACATCATTCTGAAAATTAGTTTTTAGCGAAAGTATTAAATTATAATAATAGCCTTCCTCAATTCGTCATTCTCAACTCGATTGGGAATGACGACTGTCCTTTTACATTCATCTATTTATGAGGATCTATAAGCAGCTTCGTACCTAAGCATACAAAAAATAATGAGATCAATTTCCATCCCGCTTAAACTGATAAATTTACAAGACGACGGCTTCCACCTTTTGCTGGAAGTTGTTGTTTTTAAAGAAAAACATTTGCTTGTTTTGGATACCGGAGCGTCGCGCAGTGTGTTCGATAAATCATTAATTGAAAAGCACCTGTCGGAAACATTACAGGTATCCAACGAGATTAATGCAGCTACCCTTTTTACCACCACCACAACTATTCAGGCTACTATTCCCCTGATAAAAATCGGCACTTTAAAAATAAAGGATTACGATACGGTAGCTTTTGATTTGCAATCGGTTAGCGATACCTACCAGCAATTTGGTCACCCACCCATTATGGGTATTATTGGCGGAGATATCCTGATGCAGTACAAAGCCATAATCGATTATAACAAACTTCAATTGCGGCTTTACAAACAAAATTAACCTCTATTGTGACTTTTATCATTCTTTCGAATGTAGTTTTAACTGATATTTGCATTCAATGAAAAAATTAACTGCAATTTTCTGTCTTATTTTTTGGGCCGGACTCCTTGCGGGAATTAGTTTTTTGGAAGCTCCGTTAAAATTTCAGGCCCCAGGTATTACAATTCCCCTTGGCCTGGGTATCGGTCAGCTGGTTTTTCAGGCGTTAAATAAAATAGAAATCATATTACTGATAATCATTTTAGCCTGTTCGCTCCCTGCTCCATTAAATAATATCAGGAGCATTTTACTTTTTACCGTTACCATCCTTTTACTGGTGGATAGCTTTTGGTTATTACCCCTGCTCAATGCCAGGGCTAAATTTGTTTTGGCCGGTAATGCCCCAACCAAAAGCTTTCATCATATTTTATACATCATTATCGACGCCGTCAAATTTTTATCATTGATTGTTCTAGGTTTTTTAAATTTAAAAACATTGCGCCATGAAAAATGACATCCACAGCCGGACAGACATCATACTTTTGGTAGATACTTTTTACAGAAAAGTACAGGAGAATAATAAAATCGGGCCAATATTTACCGATGTTGCCAAGGTAGACTGGGCGCATCATTTACCAAAAATGTACGATTTCTGGGAAAGCATTCTTTTTGGTAAGGCCATTTACAAAGGCAATCCAATGCTTGTCCATTTTGCATTAAACGAAAAAACCTCACTTCACACTGAAGAATTTGAAACCTGGAAAACAATCTTCTTTAATACCGTTGATCATCTTTTTGAAGGCGAAAATGCCACTCTTATTAAACAAAAAGCGCAATCCATTGCCGATTTAATGCACTTTAAAATCAATTCTCCCCAAACGAAAATAAAAATCGTATAAGCAGATTCTGTTTTGATTTAAACTGGTTTCTTTATAAATTTAATTAACCAAACTTAAATCAAATTATGAAATTCCTTAGAATCTTAATTGGCATTATTGTCGTATTGGCAATAATCATTGTTGTAGGCGGCTTTTTTCTGCCAAAAACGTATACCGTAAGCAGGTCTACCGTAATTAATGCCCCTGATACAGTAATTTATAAAAACATTGCCGACTTTAAAGAATTTTACAAATGGAACCCCTGGGCAAAAATGGAACCTACAGCCAAAACTACATTTGGTGGCGTCGCCGGAGAACCAGGCCATTTATACGAATGGAAGGGTAAAGAAACCGGTAGTGGTTATATGAAAATTAAAAGTGTACAACCCAACAAACAGGTTGATATAGAACTAAAATTTATCGAGCCTTTTGAAAGTTTGGCAGATACCAAATTCGACATTCAGCCAGAAGGGGCCAGCAACAAAGTAACCTGGACTATGAGCGGAAACAATAACCTGATTAGTAAATGGATGTGTGTTTTTGTTAGCATGGATAAAATGATCGGAAAAGATTTTGAAGATGGATTGAAATATTTAAAAGAAAAATCGGAGAAAGGGGTTTAGAGTTTTAGCCGCTGTAATATAGTATTGTCAGTCTGAGCGGAGTCGAAGACACATGAGTCAAATACTTTTATTTTTCAGCCACGGATACACGGAAAACACGGAGTATTTTTGAAGAAATATTTGTCATGCTGAGTGAGGCCCAAGTAAATCTCTGGTCAGAAAGACTATTGTCCGAAGTCAGGGGTTAAAGTGTAGAAAAATATTATGTATCTCCTATGCGGGCGCCATTTCGATCCCACAGATTCGGGACTCCGCTTCAGTCGGGATAACCTCTGCTTTATAAAAACTTCGCGGCCTCTGTGCCATCCCTCTGTTGCCTCTGTGGTTAAAAAGATAACGAGCCTCTTAATTTTAGGAGGCTTTTTTTTACGCTAACTCTTAAACCAAACAATTGTGTCGGCTTTGCGTTAAAAACGAAACTATTATTAAATAAGATTTTGTAATTCCCTATTTTTTAGATTACTTGCTAACAAATGAATTTATTACTTGTAGAAGATGAGCCTAATGTGGTTTCTGTAATTTCGAGGGGTTTGAGCGACGAGGGTTTTACCGTGAGTATTGCCCCTGATGGCTTGATTGGAAAACAGATGGCCCTGGAAAATCAGTTCGACCTGATTATGCTCGATATTATGCTACCCGGAATAAATGGACTGGAACTCTGCAAAATCATTAAAGAACAGAAACCCAACACCCCCATCATCATGCTTACGGCATTGGGTACAACCGAAAATGTAGTTAACGGTTTAGATAATGGTGCAGATGATTACCTGATTAAGCCTTTTAAGTTTGCAGAACTTTTTGCACGGATCAGAATGTTATTGAGACGGTATCATGGTGTGGTTTCACAAGATCAGATTATTACCGTAGCCGATTTACAGGTTAATTTAAGCGCTAAAACGGTAAAACGAAACCAACAGGAAATAATCCTGACTGCAACAGAATACCGTTTGCTCGAATATATGGCTAAAAACCGCTCAAAGATTTTATCGCGGATTGATATTCTCGAAAATGTTTGGGATATCGACTTTAACCTCGGCACCAACGTGGTTGATGTGTATGTGAATTATTTACGTAAAAAAATAGACAAAAACACCGATCAGAAACTCATTCACACTGCGGTAGGTTTGGGTTATATATTGAAGGAAAAATAGATGGAGATTGCCAAAAAAATCACTTTACTTTTCGCCATTTTATCGGCTGTTATCATCTCCTTGTTAAGTGGTTTTGTATGGTATTTCTCTAATGAATTTGCTTTTGAAGACTTCTACAAACGTTTAGAAGCGCGTGTTAATATCGCTGCGCAGATTAAACTGTACGAAGATGGCAACAATAGCGCCTATGCCAAAATGCGCAACCGGTACCTGGAGCGCTTACCTTCTGAAAAGGAATACATTATGCCCGCAGGTGAAGCGATCATTAAGGTTGACCGGGAATTACCTGCCAGCTTTTATAACCGCATAAAGGGTGGTTACATGGCCCGTTACCGCATCGAAAATCATTTTTACGCCGGAAAATTCTTTAAAAGTGCTGATACCGGCTACATCGTTGTGGTTTCTGCCAATGATCCGTTTGGCTTTCGGGAGCTAAAAGATCTGCAAAGAATCCTGATCATCGGCTTTTTCCTTTCCGTCTTCCTGTCGTTTGTAGTGGGCTGGAAATTTTCTAATTACATGTTAATGCCCTTAAGGAATATCATTAAAAGTGTAAAAAAGATTAAAGCAGAAAACCTTCACTTGCGATTGGATGTAAAAAAAGGGAACGATGAGATGTCGCAGCTGGCTCAAACCTTTAACAACATGCTTAACCGTTTAGAAACCGCTTTCGAAACGCAGAATAATTTTATCAGCAATGCTTCTCATGAATTAAGAACCCCACTTACCATTATTAGTGGAGAAGTAGAACTGGCGATGAAAACCATCGAGGATAAGCAGAAACAGGAGAAAGCTTTATCCAAAATTAAAGATGAAGCAGAAAGGCTTGAACATATTTTAACCAGTTTACTGGGCTTAGCGCAATCGGGCTTTAACGGAAAAAACCAACCCTGGGAAGAAGTGCGCATGGATGAACTCCTCTGGGATATTAAAGATTCGGTTAACCAGGTGCACCCCAACAGTAAAATTGAGATCGATTTTAGCAAACTTCCGGATGATGAAGCGCTACTCGCTCTTCGGGTAAATAAAAACCTGATTAAACTGGCCATCAGTAATATTGTGAATAATGCCTGCAAATACTCTAACGAAAACCTGGTTAGCATCAGCATTGAAAGTAACGCCAATATGCTCTCTATTGCCGTAACCGACCGGGGCATCGGCATTCCTCAAACCGATATTCAGCACATTTTCGAACCTTTTTACCGGGCATCAAACACCAACGATTTTAAAGGATACGGTGTTGGGTTACCCCTCTCTTTAAATATCATCCGCCTACACCGCGGAAGTATCGCCATTAAATCGCAGGAAGGTATTGGTACCGAAATTAAAGTTTTGTTACCAACGATGGGTTAATTGGTTCATTAGTCATTAGTTATTGGGATATCGTGCAAAGTGTTAATCGGTTAAATATTTAAACTGGTTAACTGTAGATCAATCCAAGCAATATAACAATTCATCAATCAAGCAATCGAAACTATGCTTTCAACTTCCGCACAAATGAACTAATGGCTAATTAACCAATGAACTACCCAACTATTCTAAAAAGGAGTACACTCTAATCTCATTCTAATCTCGCTCTTATTTCGCTATAATAACATCACGCTAAACTTGTATAAATAATATTTCAATTCATTTAAACAAGATATAGCCATGAAAACAGTATTAATACCAACCGATTTCAAATTAGAAAGCATTAAAATCATCGATGCACTTGTTCAGCACCAAACAAATGAGAAGTTGAATATCATTTTTGTACATGCATTTAAACTATCAGATTCTATTACCGATATGTTAATGCTTAGTCGCCGCAGCCGCGATTACGAAAATGTTAGCGATGAGTTTTATCAGCAACTCAATAAAACTAAGTCGAAATACCCTGATCAGGTCAATACTATCGGCATCGAATATTTTTATGGAAGTACAGTAGCTGCTTTCAAAAACTTTATTGAGGCATTTGATGTATCGCGCATTGCTTACCTAAAAGGTTATGCCTTTACACCGATCAATAAATATAGCATCGACCCTAAAATATTAACAGCGCGCGCAGGTTGCGAGGTGGTTCAGTTGAATACCTTAACCGTTCATACTAAAGAAAATTTAATCGACACAAAAATACAAGAGGCAAAATTGCAGGAAGCAAACGCCTAATTATTATACTTTTAAAAATTATATCATGCTGTTACGAAATAATATTCCGCTCACTTATATATTCGGAAAGATCAAAAAAGAACTCCTGTTTGTGATAGGCTACTCTATAGGTATTGTGGTATTATATGAAAATTTTCATGTTACCCGCATATCAATCCCAGTAGCTGTACCTGCACTATTAGGAACCATTATTTCACTTTTACTGGCCTTTCGATCTAACCAGGCATACGATAGATGGTGGGAGGCGAGGATCCTTTGGGGCGCCATAGTTAACGATTCAAGATCCATCTCCCGCCAGATATTGTCTTTTGTCGAAAACCCTTACGGATTGGATGAAATTGAGGAATTTAAAGCCCGTTTTATTAAACGACAAATTGCCTGGTGTTATGCCCTAAGCCAGTCGTTAAGAGGTTTTAACGCCCGTAAAGGACTGGAAGAATATATGGCTAGCGAAGAAATTGCCTTTATTAAAAAGCGTAAAAATGTAACCACTTCGATATTGGAGTTGCATGCCATGGATCTGAAAAAAGCATTACAGGAGGGCTGGATTAATAAATACCAGCAGATAGAGATTGATAAAACCATTACCGGTTTATGTAACCACATGGGTGGTTCGGAAAGAATTAAAAATACCGTCTTCCCGGTTACCTACAGCAAGTACATCAATATGTCTATCCATTTGTTTATTGTATTGTTGCCTTTTGGCCTGATTGAATACTTTGGTTATATGGAAGTTCCTTTAGTGGTAGCCATTGCAGCATTCTTTTTATTGGTAGAAAAAATGGCAGTTCATCTTCAGGATCCCTTCGAAAACAAACCTACAGATACGCCAACAACAACAATCTGCAGAACCATTGAGCGCGACCTTTGCCAAATGCTCGACGATAATAAAATTTATGAAGATAAGCCGCAAACAGAACTGGCACCCGTTGGATCGTATTACATTTTGTAATCGCTAATGGTTAAGATAAATCTCATTAGTTTGAGGTGGTTAGTTAATGCCATTAGCTTTTTCTTTGGATAAAGAAAATCTATGGTTTATAGTGTATAAATAAAACAAAAGCCATTCACATATGTGAATGGCT
>NZ_JAVTSU010000014.1:0-201783 GCF_032678605.1 Pedobacter miscanthi | reverse complement strand
TGTCAGGTGTTACCACCTGACACTTTCCAAACTAAAAATTTAATAATTTAATGTAAGATGTTACCATCTTACACCGCAGATATAGATTCACTTCCTGACGCGATCGTCATGCTGAATTGTTTCAGCAACTTTCCTGCTAAATAGGCCCTGATTCTGAAGCTTCGGGACAGGGAGAAGACTAGAATAACCATTGAGAAGTCAGGGATATTAAGGCTTTAAGAATGGAAGAGAAGGTCCCGAAACAACCTGATAGCTACCGGGTCCATGATGACACTCGTTTTGAAGATTGTAATTTGGCACCCCAAACCAATGAACCAATGACTACTGAACCAATGAACCTTTATAATTTTTCGAAAGGAATATCCATTAAATCATAGTTTTTCCAATCGGCAAAATCGTAGTGCCACCATTCGTTTTCTAACACATTCATCCGGTATTTAGCCATAATGGAGATCAGGAAATTGCGGTTTTTCTTTGCCTCTGGAGATACCTTTTCATATTTTGCCGCAGCTGCAGCCGAAAAACTGTCATAAGGCGTCGGCATCTCTAATTCTTTACCTGTTTTCAGGTTAATTAAGGTTAAATCTACGGCACAGCCCCTGTTATGTTTCGATCCTTTTGCCGGATTGGCTACAAAATTTTTATCACTGGCCTTTTTATAAAACTCAACGGTAATGGCATAAGGACGGTAACCATCGAATATTTTTAAACCGTAACCCTTTTTATTTAATTCCTTTTGGATCTTCTTTAGCGATTCTACAACAGGTTTCCTGGCAAAAGCCCTCGCCTGTTTATACATTACCTGCTGCATAAAATTATTCTTGGTAGCGTAGCGGATATCTAAACTGATCCCTGGAATGGCTTTTTTAATTTCGACCAGTTCATTGTTCGGGTTCGATTTTATAGCGGCCCGATATTGAGTATAAGAGTTTACTACAACGAGTTTTTTCTTAGGCGTTGGAGTAGTTTGAGCGACAGCAAATAAAGAAAAGAATAGAAAAAATATAAGGCAACTTACTTTCATAACAGAATTGGCTTAAGGTTCGTCGTCATTGCGAGGCACGAAGCAATCTTATAACAATCGCTACAAACTAAAGCACTAGGATTGCTTCTTGCTTCAAGATAATGGATTTTTTTTATTGATTCGAAACCACTAACAATTCAAGATCTTTAAATGGCAGGTTAAACATATCGGCCAGGTCTTTATTGGTACAGTTTCCCTGATAAATATAGAGGGCTTCGCGGATACCTGGATTATTCCAAACCATATTCATCAAACCTCCATACTCACCAATATCCAATAAAATAGGTGCAAAAATATTTGTTAAAGCATACGAGGCTGTTCTAGGCACGCGTGAGGCAATATTAGGCACACAATAATGGATAACATCATATTTCCTGAAAACCGGATTAGTATGATTGGTCACTTCAGAAGTTTCGAAACATCCTCCCTGATCAATACTCACATCAATTACCACAGAATGTGGTTTCATCCTGGCTACGGTTTCTTCCATTACCACACAAGGGCTACGGCCATGACTGGCACGGATGGCACCAATTACCACATCGCAGGTTACAATAGCTTTATTTAATACAATAGGTTGCATTACAGAGGTAAAAACCCTGCTGCCTAAATTATTCTGCAGGCGGCGTAAGCGGTAAATAGAACTGTCAAAAACCTTAACCTCGGCACCCAATGCCAAAGCAGTACGTGCGGCATATTCGCCAACAGTGCCCGCCCCTAAAATAACAATTTCGGTAGGTGGAACGCCGGTAAAACCGCCCAACATTAATCCTTTACCACCTGTTACATTACTCAGGTATTCGGCCGCGATTAAAATAGAGGTCGATCCAACAATTTCGCTCATGGCCCGCACCACACTCAAAATATTACCTTCGTCCCGGAGATTTTCGAAACACAAGGCATTGATTTTTTTATGCATTAAAGCTTTAAGGTAATCTTGCTTTAATGTTCCCGTTTGCAGGGAAGAAATAAGCGTTTGCCCCTTGTGCATTAACTCAATTTCCTCTAAGGTGGGCGGTGCAATTTTTACAATGATATCTGCGTCGAAGATTTCTTTTTTATCATAGGCAATTTTGGCTCCCTGCTCGGCATATTCCGTATCAGAAAAATTGGCGGCTATGCCGGCCCCGGTTTCTAAAACCACGCGGTGGCCATTATTTACCAGTAAAGCCACAGATAAAGGAGTTAAGGCAATTCTGTTTTCCTGGAAAGAAATTTCTTTTGGTATTCCTATATAAAGGCTGTTTTTCTTATTTCTGGTTTCTAATTTCGCCTCTTGTGTTTGCATTAAACCCTGACGAGCAATATCGGCCATTCCTTCGCGTAATCCTGTAGCCATGTTGAATTAATATTTTGGTAGTTTTAGGTTGTTCAAGGTACGGAAAATCTGTTAATTTATTGATAACTAATTGTTATACCTTCGAAAGTCTGAATAATCTGCGGTTCTCATCCAGCACATTTATCGCTACTTTAATGTAGTTTTCAGGCAGTAGTTCTTCTACTCTTTCCGGCCATTCGATTAAACAGGTACCACCACCGTAAAAATATTCTTCATAACCCAGATCATATGCTTCACGGATATCTTTTATCCGGTAAAAATCGAAATGAAAGACCGGCCCGTTAGGGCTTTCGTATTCATTTACGATAGAATAGGTTGGGCTCGAAACCACATCTTCTATTCCCAAATGTTTACAGAAAATTTTAATAAAGGTTGTTTTGCCGGCGCCCATATCGCCTTCAAAAATGAAGATTTTTTCACTGCCCGCAAAATCTGAAAGCTGTTGCGCCACAACAGGTAAACCGGCTAAACTATTTACTTCGATATCCATTTTAAGAGAATAAAGGCAAAAGTAATACTAAAATATTTTGCTTTTGTAATGACAAGGGTTTTAGATACTGCTTTTGTTCAAATAAATAATTATACCGATTATTACTGGATGAAAAATTTCCGCTTCTCCTGCATCGCACTCATCCTGCTATTTTTTATCTCCTGCAAAAAGGAAACGGTAGAATTAAGCAGCGAAAATAAATTATTGACCTTCTCGGTAGTCGGCCAGCTTTCAGCTCCCATAATCGATGAAACAACACACAAAATTACGGTTACTATTAGCCCAATAGCCAATATAAGTGCTTTAAGCTGTATTTTTTCAGTTTCGAGTGAAGCATTAGTTACGATTAATAATAACAGACAAGTAGGCAATACCGCAACAGCTAATTTCTCTATGCCGGCAGTAATGAATATTACAGCCCCTAACGGTAATACGAGCAGCTGGACAATTGTTGTGAATATCATTTCAGAAGAATACGGATTGGGCAAATCGGTTATAGCTTCTAAAAGCATCGAAAAAACATTTAAGTGGTACTTTGACCAAGCCGGAACGGGCCAGTTTTCTGCTATTAATTGTGGGCCAACAGTGGCAACAATGGCCGTTAAATGGAGCGACTCTACTTTTATCAAAACACCAGAAGACGCCAGGAATACCTACAGAGCCACTGGTGGTTGGTGGTATACCGACGATATTGTAAATTACTTAAACAAGTATGGCATTAATTCAGCCTATACTGCGCTTCCTGATAATTATCAAACCATAAAAAAATACATCGATCAAAACTATATCGTAATCTTATGTTTAGACAATTATTACATACGATATAATACCAGTGCAACTGAGCATGTAGATAAATATTACAGGGTAAATGCAGCAGCATCGGGCCATTTTATAATCGTAAAAGGATATAAACAGGTTGATAATCAGTTTTATTTCGAGGTATACGATCCCTGGTCGTATGGCGCAAGTTATACCTTAGGCAATCAGTTGAAGGGAGAAAACCGTTATTACAGAAGCGACGATCTTGAAACAGCAACCAATGTGTGGTGGGATTATGCAATTATTGTTGCGCCAAAAGGAAAATCTGTAGTAAAATTAAGCGAATTAAGTCCGAAGGCTCAGTTATTATCGATAGCTCCATCACAACACGGAGGGTAATAAAGAGAAAGCCCAGTCCACTTTGTGAACTGGGCTTTCTCTTTAGTTAACAAGTCTTAAAAAACCGTCAAATCGACCGGAACAGAGAGATCTATCTCGAGACAGATTTCTCGACTACGTTGCACTTCGCTCGAAATGACGACTCTCGTGCCTCAAATCCCCCAACTACCTCGGCGAATATGTAACCACCGGAATAATCATTTCTTCTAATGAAATACCGCCATGCTGAAAGGTTTCATTATAATAGTTTACAAACTGGTTGTAGTTATTCGGATAAACGAAATAACTGTCTTCCCTTGCAAAAATATAACTGCTGCTGATATTAATCTTTGGCAATAGAGCATCATGTGGATTTTTGATCAAAAACACCTCTTTTGCATTAAAATTAAGGTTTCTACCCTGTTTGTACCGTAAATTGGTGTTTGTACTCCTATCGCCGATTACTTTAACCGGTTTTTTAACACGAATGGTACCATGATCTGTAGTAATGACTACTTTAACCTGTTTTTGGGAGATTTTTTTCAATAAATCCCAAAGCGGCGAGTGCTCAAACCACGATAAGGTTAATGAACGGTAAGCTGCATCATCATTCGCCAGCTCGCGGATCATTTGCATATCAGTACGGGCATGGCTCAGCATATCAACAAAGTTGAATACAATGGCGTTGAAATCGTTCTGCAGCAAATTATTGGTTTGATCAACCAGGTCTTTGCCTTGCTCAAAGGTTAAAATCTTATTATAACTGAATTTACAGTCTTTTCGTAAACTGCGTTTGATATTATCGGCCAGAAAAGCTTCTTCGTGCATATTTTTTCCACCTTCATCATCATCGTTCTGCCATAGCTGAGGGAAACGTTTTTCCATATCCAAAGGCATCATGCCCGAAAAAATGGCGTTACGTGCGTATTGCGTTGCTGTTGGTAAAATGCTGGTGTACATATCCTCTTCATCAATTCTGAAATATTCAGAAATCAAAGGGTTAATGATTTTCCACTGATCATAACGCAGGTTATCAATCAGGATAAAAAATACAGGTATATTATCATTAATATGAGGGAAAGCTTTTTTCTTTAACAACTCATTCGAAAGTAAAGGTGCTTTATCCTTATTCTTGATCCAGTCGAGGTAATTTTCTTCTATGAATTTGGTAAACTGTGTATTTGCTTCCTGTTTCTGCATGGTTAAAATTTCATGCATCTGAGGATCATCCAGTTTTTCAAGCTCAATTTCCCAGAAAACAATTTTCTTATATACCTCAACCCACTCTTCGTAGTTAAGCCTGTCGCCCAGTGTCATGCCCAAACGACGGAAATCCTGCTGGTAAGCCATTGATGTTTTTTCGCTTACCAAACGTTTATTATCGATCAGTTTTTTTATGGTAAGCAAAACCTGTTTAGGGTTTACAGGCTTAATCAGATAGTCGTCAATTTTACTACCAATCGCATCCTCCATTAAATTCTCTTCTTCACTTTTGGTAATCAAAACCACCGGAACATCGGGATTTAAATTTTTAATGGCCGAAAGCGTTTCGATACCACTCATTCCCGGCATATTTTCATCTAAGAAAACCAGGTCAAAATGAGCTTTCCCAAATGCCTCTAATGCGTCGTTTCCATTGGTAAATGTGGTTACATGGTAACCTTTATCATTCAACAATAATATATGTGGTTTTAACAGATCGATTTCATCATCGGCCCATAATATCTTAGTTTCTTGCATGTTTTTGTAAAAATAGGTAAGTATTGCCTTTTAATTTTGGCAGGTAAATCAAACTATAAATAAAAATAGCAATTTTTGTACCGTATCTATCTATTTAACTATTTTTAACGATTGAACAAGAAGAAAATAATAAATGATCCCGTTTACGGTTTCATCAGTATTCCATCAGAACTGGTTTATGATGTAATCTCGCATCCATATTTCCAGCGTTTGCGTTACATTAAACAACTGGGGATGACGCATTTGGTATATCCGGGGGCTTTACACACCCGTTTTCACCACGCTTTGGGTGCCATGCATTTAATGAGCTTAGCCATCAATCTTTTAAAAAGTAAAGGACATGCTATAACGGAAGGCGAAGAAGAAGCCGCCATTTTGGCCATTTTACTACACGACATCGGCCACGGACCTTTTTCTCATGCGCTGGAACATTCGTTGGTTACCGGGATCAGGCACGAGGATATTTCGGCAAAGCTAATGAACGACCTGAATATTCATTTTGAAGGTAAGTTAAGCCACGCTATTGAGGTTTTTAACGGCACCTATCACAAAAAATTCCTTCACCAGCTCATTTCAGGTCAATTGGATCTGGATCGGATGGATTATTTAAACCGCGACAGTTTTTTTACGGGTGTGAGTGAGGGTGTAATCAGTTTCGACCGGATTATTAAGATGTTTAATGTGTTTGATGATGACCTGGTGATTGAAGAAAAAGGCATTTATTCGATCGAAAAGTTTTTAATTGCCCGCAGGCTGATGTACTGGCAGGTTTACCTGCACAAAACGGTAATATCGGGCGAAATGATTTTGGTGAAATTACTGGAACGTGCCAAAGAACTTTCTGCAGCCGGCGCTGATTTATTTGCTTCGCCATCGTTAAATCACTTCTTAAAAAATGACATCAACGAAGGCAACTTCTTTGCACAGCACGAAAATCTGGAACATTTTACCAACCTGGATGATCAGGATATTTACGCAGCAGTTAAGGTTTGGACCAAACATCCCGATAAAATTTTGTCTACACTGTGTAAAATGCTTACCTCAAGGAATCTTTATAAGGTAGAAATGGGCAACGAAAAAGTGGGCGATGACCGTCTTAACTTTTTACAGGATGCGGCCATTAATTTACTGGAAATTAAACCTGAAGAGGCCCGTTATTTTGTTTTTACAGATTCGATTCAAAACCGGGCTTATAATGCTGGTGTGGGTAATATCAAGATTTTGAAGAAAAATAACGATATTGTAGATATTGCAAAGGCCTCCGATTTATCCAACCTGGAATCTTTACAAAAAACTGTAGAAAAATATATCCTCTGTTACCCCAGAGGGATTTAAGCTTATTTAACAAAATATTTAACTTTTACTGCCGTTTTAAGTCTTATTATTGTGTAAAATATACACAGCTTAACCCTAGCAGGTTTTTTTGTTCATATCAATTTAACATATACCTTTGTACGATGCAATTTACTGCCACGCAGATAAGTCAGTTTTTGAACGGTTCCATTGATGGCAACCCAGATGTAGCCGTTACCGAACTTTCTAAAATAGAAGACGGGAAGGAAGGCTCTTTGTCTTTTCTTTCTAACCCTAAGTACGAAAACTTCTTGTATTCTACTCAGGCCTCAGTTGTTATCGTTTCAAAAGACTTTGCTCCTACACAGCCATATACCAGCACTCTAATCCGTGTTGAAAACCCATATAGTTCCTTTACTATTTTATTGGATAAATACAACGAAGCCATAAACGCACAAGCTGCTCAATCGGGCATCGATAAGCTGGCTTTTGTACATCCAACAGCAAAAATTGGCAAAAACGTATTCATCGATGCCTTTGCCTATGTTGCTGAAAATGTAGAAATTGGCGATGGATGCAAATTAAATGCCCAAACTTTTATTGGTGCTAACTCTAAAGTTGGCGAAAACAGCACATTTTTTCCAGGGGTAAAAATTTATCATAATTCGGTAATCGGTAAAAGGGTTACCATCCATTCTAATACCGTTATCGGAAGTGATGGATTTGGTTTCGCACCACAGAAAGACGGTACCTACAATAAAATCCCTCAAATAGGGAACGTAGTTATTGAAGATGATGTAGAAATTGGCGCAAATACCACGGTTGATCGTGCTACGATGGGATCAACTATTGTAAAAAAAGGTGCAAAAATTGATAACCTGATCCAAATTGCGCACAATGTAGAAATTGGCGAAAACACGGTTCTAGCAGCACAATCAGGCATATCAGGCAGTACCAAAATTGGCGCGAACAGCGTTGTTGGCGGACAAGTAGGCATTGCCGGCCATTTAACCCTGGCTAAAGGCACGCAGATTGGTGCACAGGCTGGTATTAACTTTAACATTACAGAAGAAAATAAACAATGGCACGGAAGTCCGGCGCAGCCTTTACGCAACTGGATGCGTGCCTCCGTGATTTTCAAACATCTTCCAGATGTAGAAAAAAGAATAAACGCGCTCGAAGAGGAATTGAAAAAGCTTACAGCTGAACTGGAAAAGAATACAATAAACAATGAACGTTAGACAAAAAACGATTAAACAAGAAATATCAGCATCTGGTGTTGGTTTACACACAGGTGCTAATGTTACTTTAACATTTTGCCCAGCCCCCGAAAATCATGGCTTTAAATTTCAGCGCATAGATTTAGACGGGCATCCGATTATCGAAGCCGATGCTGATAACGTAACCGACACATCCCGCGGTACAACACTTACCCAAAATGGCGCCAGCGTAAGTACCGTAGAGCACGTAATGGCTTCGTTGGTGGGTATGGACCTTGATAATGTTCTGATCAAATTAGACGGACCAGAAACGCCGATTATGGACGGCAGTTCGATTCAGTTTGTTGATTTATTGGAAGAAGTAGGTACGGTTGAACAAAATGCAGATCGTGAGTATTTCACTATTCCCCATAACATTACTTATACCGAAGAAGACAGAAAGGTAGAAATTGTGGCCATGCCGTTAGATGATTATCGTTTTACGTGTATGATCGATTATAACTCTCCTGTTTTAGGCAGTCAGCATGCTGGCATTAATACCATTGCAGAGTTTAAAAAAGAAATTGCTTCCTGCCGTACTTTCTGTTTCTTACACGAATTAGAATATCAGCTATCTCATAACCTAATCAAAGGCGGCGATTTAAATAACGCCATTGTAATTGTAGATAAAGAGGTTACTAAAGATGAATTAAGCCACCTGGCTAAGCTATTTAACCGCAAGGACATTGATGTTGCCCCACAAGGGATTTTGAACAACATGGAGCTGCGTTACCAAAACGAGCCTGCCCGCCATAAATTATTAGATATGATTGGCGATTTAGCTTTGGTTGGCATGCATTTAAAAGGTCATATTATGGCGGCACGCCCTGGCCACGCAGCAAACGTTGCTTTTGCCAAAAAGATAAAAGCAGCCATTAAAAAAGAGAAAAACAAAAAAATACAGAAGGTGTACGATCCAAGTGCAAAACCATTATACGACGTGGTTCAGATTATGGATATTTTGCCTCACCGTCAGCCATTTTTATTTGTAGATAAAATATTAGAACTTTCTAAAAACCACGTGGTAGGCGTTAAAAACGTAACCATGAATGAGGAGTTTTTTAAAGGTCACTTTCCTGGCGCTCCGGTTTTCCCCGGCGTAATCCAGATCGAGGCCATGGCTCAGGTTGGAGGTATTTTAGTATTGAGTACCGTTCCGGATCCAAGGAATTACTTAACTTATTTCTTAAAAATAGATAACGTAAGATTTAGAGCACAGGTACTCCCTGGCGATACGATCGTTTTCCGCTGCGATTTACTTGAACCAATCAGAAGAGGCATTGCCCAGATGAAAGGTGTAGGTATGGTTGGCGAAAAAATCGTTGTCGAGGCCGAAATGATGGCCCAAATTTCAAAAATTAAACAAGCAGAACCCGCCCAATAATGATACAACCTTTAGCATATATACACCCTCAGGCAAAAATTGCCGAAAATGTAGTAATCGAACCCTTTGTAGTGATACATAAAGACGTTGTAATTGGAGAAGGTACCTGGATCGGATCGAACGTGACCATTATGGACGGTGCACGTATAGGTAAAAACTGCCGTATTTTTCCTGGCGCAGTTATTTCAGGCGAGCCGCAGGATTTAAAATTTGCCGGCGAAATTACTACTGCAGAAATTGGTGATAATACCACTATCCGCGAGTGTGTAACCATTAACCGTGGCACTAAAGATAAATGGAAAACCACCATCGGCAGCAACTGTTTAATTCAGGCTTACTCGCACATTGCACACGATTGTGAGGTAGGAAATAACTGTATTTTCTCGAACAGCACCACTTTAGCAGGCCACATCACCATTGGCAACAATGTGGTTTTAGCTGGCTTGGTTGCAATACATCAATTTGTTAAAGTAGGTTCTTACGCTTTTGTAACCGGTGGTTCATTGGTACGTAAAGATGTTCCGCCTTATGTAAAAGCTGCCCGTGAGCCGCTTTCTTATGCAGGCATCAACTCTGTTGGTTTACGCAGAAGAGGTTTTACCAACGAGCAGATCGACGAAATACAGGAAATTTACCGTGTACTTTTCGTAAAACACAATAACGTAACTAAAGCTTTAGACATGATCGAAGCCGAATTTAAACCAACGGAAATCCGTGATGAAATTGTTGATTTTATCCGTAATTCTAACCGTGGGGTAATGAAGGGTTTTGGCATGGGCAGTTAAGCGAAAAGCTTAAAAACCAAAGCTAAAATTTTAATTATTCAATGAGTGATTTAACGCTAATCAGAACGGATTCAGATCACGCCGATTTTAGACAACTGGTTGCTTTGCTGGATCAGGATTTAGCCGTTAGAGATGGTGAGGATCACGCTTTTTATGCTCAATTTAATAAGGTTGATGCCATTAAAGAAGTGATTGTTGCCTATCAAAACGAAGTAGCAGTTGGTTGTGGCGCCATAAAACCTTTCTCAGCAGCCGAAGCCGAAGTTAAAAGGATGTTTGTTCATCCCGATTACCGAAAGCAAGGCATAGCCGCTAAAATTGTAACCGAACTGGAGACATGGGCAGCAGAATTCGGTTTTTCGTCTACTGTATTGGAAACAGGCAAAAAGCAGCCCGAAGCCATTGCGCTCTACCAGAAAGCCGGTTACCACATTACGCCAAATTATGGCCAATATATCGGAGTTGAGAATAGCGTTTGCATGATCAAACCGCTTGCCAATCACCGCCAAATGCCAAACGCTTAACCTAAATGAATATCACTTTACAAAATGTTGGCAGAAGGTTTAACAAAGAATGGATTTTCAGGGACTTAAGCACCGAATTTTCATCGGGAAACAGTTATGCCATATTAGGACCGAATGGATCAGGTAAGTCGACTTTATTAAGCGTTTTAAATGGCAGCCTATCTCCTTCTGAAGGAAAAATATTTTTTTCAGATACCACAGAAATTCCTGTAGAAAATATTTACAGGTATATTAGTTTTGCTGCACCCTATCTCGAACTGGTAGAAACTTTTACCTTAAAAGAGATCATTGATTTCCATTTTAAGTTTAAAAATTTTGCTCCTGGTCTTGACGGAAAAAAGCTGATTGGAGTTTTAGGCTTGGAAAAAGCAGCAAACAAAGAAATTAAATACTTTTCATCGGGAATGAAGCAAAGAACCAAACTAGCTTTGGCTTGCTGTACCGATACACCAATTTTATTTTTAGATGAACCTACGAGTAATTTAGACGTTCAGGGAATAAACTGGTACCGCGAACTGATCGAAAATTTTGGAAAAGACCGTTTAATGATAATTGGATCTAATCAAATACAGGAATACGATTTCTGCAATATACAGATACAAATATCAGATTATAAGTAAGTTAACCATCATACCACCTACCTTGGCGATCAATGTTTTGTCATGATTTTGTACTAAAAATAAATTTTTCAAAAAAAATTTTGTAATTAAGAAATAGTTTGTACCTTTGCACCACCAAAAAGAGAAACAATTATTTAATTTATCTCTTCCAGGAAACGATCATAATTCCGCATTTCGGAATCAAAAATATAGCCGATAAAAAGGCAAAGAGTTTTTCATAGTTTAGTTTGAGGTTTAGGTTGATTATGCCTTTGGAGTGGTTCCCAAAGGCATTTCTTTTATACGGAGGTTTTTATTGAAGCTGGCTCCATAAAATGGGCAAAAACAGAAATCAAATCACCCCTACCTTATGCTTCCAACCCAATGAACTAATGACGATTGAACCAATGAACTATAGATTTTGCTTTTCAAATCACTCTGCATTTTTTAACTTTGATTTTTAATCATCAACAAAACAACACCTCATTTAAAAAATGGCTAAAGCATCAGAAATATGGACAGGAAGTGTTCTTCGCATTAACGGAGAGTTGGTAAGCGTAGAAGAATATATCCATCGTACCCCGGGTAACTTAAGGGCTTTTTATCAGGCCCGTATGCGTAACATCAAAACAGGAAAAATTGTTGAATACCGATTCCGTCCGGATGAGGAGGTTACCTTTGCCCGTGTAGAAACCAATGATTATCAATATCTGTATGAGGATGGCGATTATTTAGTGGTGATGGATAATGAAACTTTTGAGCAGCACAACATCCCTAAACTCCTTTTTGGTGATTCGATTAAGTTTTTAAAGGAAAGTATGACACTAACCGTAGCTTTTGAAAGCGATGAACCGATTATTGCACACTTACCAAAAAGTGTTGAACTTCTGGTTACCTATACTGAACCTGCAGTAAAAGGAGATACCGCTACCAGTGCGCTTAAGCAGGCCACTGTAGAAACTGGTGCCGAAATCAGGGTTCCGTTATTTGTTAATGAAGGCGATAAGATTAAAATTGATACGCGCACAGGCGATTATATGGAGAGGGTAAGATAGCGGAATTAAAGGCTTAGATTTCATTAAACCCTAAGCCTTATGCCTTAAACCTTTATAGGTTTTTATCAAAATAATTTTACCTTTGCCGTCACGAAAAACTAAAATACAAAACCCCGTTTGGGATAACACAATATGGCAAAAGCATCAGAAATTAAAACAGGTAACATCCTTCGTATAAACAACGAACTGGTTACTGTTGACGAATGGAATCACCGCACACCAGGAAAAGGCGGTGCATTTTACACGGGTAAATTCCGTAACATTAAATCGGGCAGAATTGTAGAAGCACGTATGAATACAGACGAGGCTGTAGAAATCTGCCGTGTAGAAACCAGCGATTACCAATACTTATACGAAGAAGGTGATTATTTGGTGGTAATGGACAATAATAGCTATGAGCAGTTTAATGTTGAAAAAGCTTTATTTGGCTCAGCTATTAAATTTCTAAAAGAAGGTATGAATATTATTGTTTCGATGGAAAGCGACGAGGCAATTATGGCCCAGTTACCAAACTTTGCAGAATTCGAAATTACTTATTCAGAGCCTGCAGTTAAAGGTGATACTTCTACCAACGCATTAAAAGCGGCTACGCTTGAAAACGGTGTTGAGGTTAAGGTACCAATGTTCGTAAACCAGGGCGATAAAATTAAAATTGATACCCGCACCGGTGAATATGTGGAGCGTGTAAAATAATTTTAACAATGATATTAAAAGCCTCTGAAATTAGTTTTCAGAGGCTTTTTTGTTCCTCAAGCCCTATAAGGTTTTAAAAACCTTACAGGTCTATAAATATTATCTTTGTAATTATGCTAAAAGCCGAAATCAGAAAGCAAGCGCTAAAAGATAGATTATTGCTAAATGACTCAACTTATCAGGAGTTAAACGAATCGCTTTTAAAACAGTTTAAAACGCTAGATTTTAGCAAAATTAAAGCCCTTCACATCTTTCTACCCATTACCGAAAAAAGAGAACCTAACACTTTTTTATTAATCGATTGGATTACCAAAAAGCATCCCGAAATTAAAATCATCGTGCCCAAAGCCGATTTTGAAACGGCACTGATGACAAATCATGAATATTTAGGGGTAGATGACCTGAAAAAAAACCTTTACAACATCCTCGAACCGCAAAAAGGAAACTTGCATACAGGAGAAATAGATCTGGTGATTATCCCACTATTGGCTTTTGACTTGCTAGGTTACCGCGTAGGCTATGGCAAAGGTTTCTACGATCGTTTTCTAGAAAATACAAATGCTCAAAAAATAGGTTTATCTTTGTACCCTGCTATAGAAAAAATCGATGATGTAAATGAACACGACATTAAACTCGATTTTTGCATTACACCAACGGAAATTATAAAATTTTAAGCTTACCAGCATGCCACAGGAAATCGTTATCAAAACAGAAAAACAATACGAAGACAACATGATTGCGGTATTCGAACTACAGGAGAAAGAGGAATTAACTGCAGAAGACCTTAAACAGATTGAATTAATGTTGAAAGCTGGTGAAAAATACGAAGCAGAGCATTTGTAGGAGGTTCATTAGTTCACTGGTCATTGATTAATTGGGTAGCAAATCCGTCATCTCGACCGAAGCAACGCGGAGTGGAGAGATCTTTGAACCAAATTATCGAAATGCACTTTAAAGATTTCCCGACTGCGTTACCGGATGTAAAATCCTAACTAAACATCTGCTGTGTACGCTTTCACAAAATCGCTCACCAGATAAGCAATCAGTTTAGCGGTTAATTTGCTTACCCTCCCATCAAGCATCCGAGTAGCGCCTTCACAAATGTGTAAATAAGAAAATTTCTTAGCGTTAGTTAAAACGAGTTTCCGGATATCATTAACAGCAAAGCCAGAGGGTGTTTCGGCACTTGAAAGTACATTTTGAATACAATCCAGATCGATTTCCAAACCAGCTACCGCTCCAAGTTCGTTAACCAGGTTATTAGCATCAGCCCCTGCTAAAATATCATCAAAAAATACAGCACTTAATTTCGGATCATGCTCAATTTGGCTCAAAATAACCTCATTATTATAGTTTTGATGCAAGCCATACATGAAATAATTATTCAGGTAATTTTCTTTTAAAGCATAAGAAAAGCCATTGCCACTGTGTCTCCCCTCCAACTCCCTTAAATCCGCATGCGCATCAATATTAAACACATCTATCGGGTTTTTGCATGCTAAAGAAGTTCCTTTGATCATTGGGTAGGCATTATTGTGCCCGCCACCAATTACAATAGGAATTTTACCCGCAGCCACAATTCTCTCGATTATCGGATAAACCAAATCATCAATTTCAGCAGCTTTATCCCGCAGGCCTTTTGTAGAAGAATCGCTTGGCTCGTCAACCTCGACATGGCCGAGGACCAAAACTTCTTCGCCATTTAAAAAGCGGTTGCTCTGGATATTCAAAAAAGCGGTTAAACCTGGTCGCCACGCCGATGCTGCGCCAGCAATACCTGAATTTGCACGTATACCAATATCTTCAGGAATCCCTAACAATACAAATTTTGATTTACTTACTTTTAACCCTTCTATTGAGATTGCCGCGGTTGATGAAGAATCTCCTTCGAAATGACGATATAGATTGATTTTTTCGCCAAGTTTGGTTTCGCCATCACGATGGATAATTAAATGCTCAATGTCGCTTCGCGAATATATTTTAAGGTTATCCATGATAAATCTCACCATTTAAAATCACCGTATCAACCTGGCTTTCACCAAAACTGTACGGCAAATAGGCTATTGAGGGCATTGGTTTTGTGATAAATAAATTTGCTTTTTTTCCAACGGCAATGCTTCCATAACTTTCGCTGATCTCCATTGCTGCCGCACCGTTTAAAGTAGCTGCGTTGATGGCCTGCTCAGGGAACATTTTCATTTTAATACAGCCTAGCGATACCACAAAATTCATATTCCCTGAAGGTGTTGAGCCCGGATTATAATCAGTGGCCAAAACAACAGGTAAACCGGCTCTAATAAAACTTTTAGCATCAGCAAATGGAATCCCTAAGTAAAACGAACAAGAAGGCAGCAATGTTACAATGGTATCCGCATTTCTTAAAGTTTGAATCGTTTCTTCGTTACTTTCTTCCAAATGATCGACTGAAATGGCGTTATTTTTAACCGCCACTTCAATAGCGCCCGAAACAGAAAGCTGGTTGGCATGTATTTTTGGTTTCAGTCCGTATTTTGCCCCAGCCTTTAATATTTGATCGGTTTCTTCGACAGAGAAAAACCCTTTTTCGCAGAAAACGTCAATATAATCAGCCAGGTTTTCTTTAGCAATGAGTGGCAACATCTCATTAATAATCAAATCGATATAGCCCTGGTGATTATTTTTATATTCTGCGGGGAAAGCATGCGCTGCCAGAAAAGTGGCTTTTATCGGGATCGGAAACTGAGCTTTTAACCTGCGGATTACCCTGAGCATTTTGATTTCACTTTGAGTGGTTAAGCCATAACCGCTTTTTATTTCAACAGCTCCCGTACCCTGAAGGATCATCTGTTTTAGCCTTTTAGCAGCACTTGCAAACAGTTCATCTTCTGATGCTTTTTGGAGCTTATTGGCTGAATTTAAAATTCCACCACCTGCCGCTGCAATTTCCTCATAGGTTTTACCTTGAATTTTCATGGCAAATTCTTCTTCACGTGAGGCTGCAAAAACAATATGGGTGTGGCTATCGCACCAGGATGGAAAAATGTACCTGCCTTCCGCTGAGATCTGAGACGATAGATTTGAGATCTGAGATGGGATTGAATTCATCAACCCGAAATCTTTGATCAAGGCATCTTCTATTAAAAGCCATGCATTTTCAAGAACAGGCAAATCATTTAGCTCGCTGCCGCGAAGCACTAATTTATCTTTAGGATGCAGGCCAACGAGACCTTTTATGTTAGTGATTAGCATTTATCTGATGGTTAATTGTTTAAACTGTATGAATTGGTTAATCGAAAATGAGTACAGTTAACCCAAAACTTAATCGACCTCTAAAAGAACCGGACAATGATCAGAATGTATGGCATCGGGTAAAATTCTTACATTTTTTAAGCGGCCTTCCATTGGTTTTGTAGCCAGATGGTAATCGATACGCCAACCCAGGTTCTTTCCCCTCGATCCGGCACGGTAGCTCCACCAGGTGTAATGATGCGGATCTTTATTAAAATGGCGGAAAGTATCAATGAAACCGTTATCTAAAAATAACTGCATCCACTCACGCTCTTTGGGTAAAAACCCGGATGAGTTGGCATTTGATTTTGGATTATGGATATCAATAGCCGTGTGACAGATATTATAATCGCCACTTACTATCAAATTTGGAATTTCTTTACGTAATTCACCGATATAGCCATCAAAAAATCGCATAAATTCGTACTTTTTTACCTGACGTTCATCTCCGCTCGATCCGGAAGGCATATATAAGCTCATTAATGAAAAACTGTCAAAATCAGCCCTTAAAATTCTGCCTTCTTTATCGATCCACGCTTCACCACATCCAAATTCTACATGGTTGGGTTTAATTTTCGATAAAATGGCTACGCCGCTATATCCTTTTTTCTCTGCCGGGAACCAATAATGGTGATACCCCAACTGCTCAATCAGTGCAATAATTTCAGGGATTTGTGAAGGCAAGGCCTTTACTTCCTGCAAACAAACCATATCGGCATCTGTAGCTTGTAACCAGCCAAAAAAGTTTTTGGTACTTGCCGCCCTAATCCCATTTACGTTATAGGAGATAATCTTCATTCAGTAAATTTCAATTGTTGTGGGCGGTAAATTTAGAAATTAATTGAATAAATGCTTAGTAATTCAATTAATGATATTCTTGAGCGACCGTCATCTCGACTGGAACGCAGTGGAATGGAGAGATCTGCCTTGATAGATTTCTCGACTACGTTGCACTCCGCTCGAAATGACGAATCTCCGCAACTCACGATGATATCCATCTACGAGCCCATAACCATCTTATCCTTCAAAGAATCCTGTAGCAACTGTTTCTCAATTTTTTTTGCAGCTCTTCTTTTTAGAATGGTAATTTCCATTTTTACATCCTGTTTCGGACGATTATTTTTATCGGTTGCCAACACCGCAATCTTATCTACCATATCCAGGCCTGCCACAATTTCTCCGTAGACCGTGTAGTTGCGGTCTAAATGCGGCGTACCTCCTATTGTTTTGTAAATCTCTCGCTGCCATTCAGGAATTTTGAATTTTAACCGTTTTTCTTCCACGCTGTTTAATTGCTGATCGGTAAAAACTTTACCCTGAACCAAGTAAAACTGGCTTCCACTTGAGGCTTTTGCAGGGTTTACATCATCACCCTCGCGGGCAGCAGCTAAAACACCCTTTTTATGGAATAAACTATCGTTAAATTCTGCCGGGATCGTATATTTTGGTCCGCCATTGCCCAACAAAGAATCAGGTTTAGCCTTTTTTGAATCCGGATCGCCACCCTGAATCATAAAATCTTTGATCACCCGGTGGAATAAAACATCATTATAATAGCCCTTCTTAACCAGTTTTATAAAATTATCACGATGTAACGGCGTTTGGTTGTACAGCTTAATAATACATTCGCCATATTCGGTTTTAATGCGTACATATTGATTTTTAGGCTTAGCTGCAAAGGCAGAAAGCATCGAAAATGCACACAGGAATAATAATAATTTCTTCATTTAATTGCTGTTTGGGGCTAAAATAAGCTAAAAAATGAAATTCAATAAATAAATCCCTGCTTTATTGGATATTTTTTGCTTTACCTTTGTGTTAATGAAGTTAAAACAAAAAATAGCACTTTCTTTGGCTGTATTCTATGCAGTTAGTGTTATGGGTTTGGCTTTAAGTCTCCATTTCTGTGGCGGCAAACTGGAAAATGTTAAACTTTTTAGCAATGAGGTTTCATGCAAGTTCTGCAAGGATATTCCTGCTGAAAAGAAAGATGATGGTTGCTGCAAAAACAGCCAGGTAACAGTTAAGGTCAAAGATAGCCATCAGGCCGAGGCACAGTTACAAATGCCGAAACTGTTTTCTATCCAGCTTTTTCTTCATCCTCCTGTTTTAGCATTTCTGAGCAACATTACCCCTCAGTTTTTCAGTACAATTTCGAACAAAGCGCCGCCATTATCCTCGCGGATTGCTTTGCATGTTTTCAATTGCATTTTTAGGAATTAGGATTTAAACACGGCTCATTAATGCACCATTTGCATTTTGACGGGCCCGATGTGACTTTTCTTAAATTCTAATTCAAAAAATCATGAAAGCAATAAAAATATTCAGCATTATTATGCTATTTTTCGCCGTTAATGTTTCGGCACAACAAATATCTACAGCAGATTTACAGGTAACTGGTTTAACTTGTTCTATGTGCTCTAACGCCACACAAAAATCGCTAGAAACCCTGGGGTTTATCAGTAGCGTTAAACCTGATTTAAATAAAAACATTTTTGTTTTAACCTTTAAAAAAGACGCTAATGTTAACCTCGACCTGGTTCGTAAAAAAGTGCAGGACGCAGGTTTTTCAGTTGGTGGTTTAACTGCAAACTTCAATTTTAACGATGTGAAAGTTGATGATAAAGGTCAGGCTGTGGTTGATGGCAATGTTTACCGTTTTGTAAATGTTAAAGGTAAAACCCTTACGGGTACCATAAAGGCCAGTGTGGTGGATAAAGATTTTATTTCAGGATCAGCGTTTAAAAAACAGGCTGCTACAGCGAATTCAGATGCTTACGCAAGCGGAGCGGGCGTAGTTAACGGTAAAAAAACAAGGATTTACCATTTAGTTCTTTCTTAAGATGAAGCGGATATTAGTATTAGCGTTGATGTTGATCGGCGTTTATAACATTGCCTCTGCACAAGAATTATATGTGTTTACGGAGCCTGCGAGCAATATGCCTAAAAAATCAATTGGTGTAAGAATCACCAACGAAGGGATGTTCAACTATCCGGGTTACGTAAGCAGAACCATCCCGGAGGTGATGATTGGGTTCAATAAAAACCTGATGATGCATGCGCAAGCTTTTCTTTCGGATATGGATGGAAAATACCGTTTAGAAGGCGGAAGTTTATATGCTAAATACCGGTTTTTATCACTGGATGAAACACATAGCCACTTCAGGGCTTCAGCTTTTGGAAGGGTAAGCACCAGCAAACGGCCAACCTATACAAGAGATATTAATCTTGAAGGCGACAATAGTGGTGTACAGGGCGGATTGATTTTCACACAGCTTCTGCATAAACTGGCACTATCATCAACCCTGGGTTATGCTCATGCCTTCGAAAACAGCGACAGGCAGATTGCGGGAATGCCGCAGCCAAAAAACATGTTATCGTATAGTTTATCTTCTGGTTATCTGGTTTTACCCGTAGTTTATAAGGATTACAAACAGCCTAACTTTAATGTATATTTAGAATTTCTTGGCAAAACCGACCCGAGCAGCGGTCAATCTTATTTGGATATCGCTCCTGCCCTACAGATGGTTTTAAACAGTACAACCCGTATCGATTTTGGCTATCGTTTTCAGGCAACGGGAAATATGGATAACCGATACACCAAAAATATGTACCTGCTTAGGGCAGAATTTAATTTTTTTAACGTTTTAAAATAGAATAACATCACATGAAGAAAATATTAGGATTAGTTGCCATCATCACGATCGCAACCACAGCTTTCACTTACGCACAAAGCAAAACAGACGTAGCCTTAAACGAGGCATTAACAGCATATTACGATGTAAAAAATGCACTGGCAACCGATAAAAAAGACCTTGCTATTGAAAAAGTAAAGCTTCTATCGGCAAAAGTAAATGCGGTTAACCATAAAGATTTACCAGCAGATCAGCATAAAATATTTATGGAGCAATCGGCCATTATCAAAAGTAAAGCAGCCCAGCTTGCGGGTTCGAACGACATTAAAACGCAAAGAAAGGCCTTTGAAGGGATTTCTTATGCCATGATCAAAACGTTGAAAGGTTTAAAATTTAACAGCCAAACCGTTTATGTGCAACACTGCCCGATGGCGAAAGCGAGTTGGTTAAATGAAAAAGAGAACATCGAAAATCCATATTATGGAAGCATGATGTTCGATTGTGGTGATGTTTCTGAAACCATAAAACCGAACTAATGGAACTGCATATCAAAAATATGGTATGCAACCGTTGTAAAATGGTGGTTAAGGCCGAGCTCGAAAAGCTTGGCTTTAAACCATTATTGGTTGAACTTGGCGAGGTTACACTGGCCGAAAATATCACTTCCGAAGATAAAACCCGGATAGCGGAAAGTCTTATCCCTTATGGTTTTGAATTATTGGAAGACAAGAAAACACAAATTGCCGAACAGATTAAAACGGCCATCATCAACCTGGTGCATTATACTAAAGAGCCATTAAAAATCAACCTTTCTGCCTACTTAAGCGATCAGTTGAAACAGGAGTATGCAAATTTAAGCAGCACTTTTTCGGAAATGGAAAACCAAACCATTGAAAAGTATTTCATTGCCCAAAAAATAGAGAAAGCGAAAGAAATGCTCACTTATGGCGAACTCACACTGAGCGAAATCGCTTATCAACTTAATTACAGCAGTGTTGCGCACTTATCAGCGCAGTTTAAAAAAGTGACCGGAATTACCCCTTCAGCTTATAAGGCAGCCTCAGCAGATAGCAGGAAAACGCTTGATGAAGTGTAGTGGAATGTAAAATGGATGAGGTAAAACGGATGATGGAGATTAAAGGGTTAATGGTTAGATAGATTTTGTTTGACGGCTTAAAGGCTGTTTCACATGCGCTGTAATGCCAAAATTAGTTGTTCGCTATAATGGTTGATGGCTGGATAGCTTATGGTTTATGACCTGTGGAGTATTCCATCAATAACATAAAACCATGAACCAAAACTTCAGTAGATGTTTTCAGTTAACAATCCAACAATGCTGACAATTTTGCCCATCCAGCAATTAAGCAATTTAAACAGTTAACCGACTAACCACCGTATTCAATTTCTTACCATACGTTAAGATTGATCGCCCGATACTCAATTACCTTTGTACCTAAATAAAATCACCAGGTATGAAAAAATTATTCTTATTTCTGATCGCTACCTCAATTAGTGTGGCATCATTTGCACAAACCAGCTGGAAAATAGATCCAATGCACTCGTTTGTTAACTTTTCGGTTAAACATATGGGCATTTCTTTTGTTGATGGCTCATTTAAAAAATTCGAAGGAACGGTTACAGCCGCTAAACCTGATTTAACTGATGCTAAAATCGCTTTTACTGTTGATGTAAACAGCATTACTACAGGCGTTGACATGAGAGATGGTCACTTAAAAACCGATGATTTCTTTAACGCAGAGAAATTTCCTGCCATGAAATTCGAAAGCACTTCTTTCAAAAAATTAAGTGGTAATAATTACGAATTAAGTGGTAAGTTAACCATCCGCGATGTAACCAAAGATGTAAAATTTGCTGTTGTTTATGGCGGTACCGCTAAAGATCAACAAGGCAATACCAAAGCTGGTTTCGGCGCTACAACAACCATTAACCGTTTAGATTATAACATTAAATATGATCCAACTGGTGCTGGTGTAGCAAAAGATGTTGCTATTAAATTAAACCTGGAGTTCGTTCAGGGCAAATAGTTAATAAGATCGTCATTCCGCATCTCCATATCGACGATAAGTTTAAATCTCATTATAAATCTGTCACATTGAGCTTGTCGAAATGTCTATAGTTGTTTCGCCAGGCTCAGCATGACAAACTAAACAGTTATGTCTGCACTATCCCAATTCAGAAATTTTACTCAGCGTTTGCCCCAAACGGATTTAATGCCAACGCTTTTTATTGGTCATGGCTCACCGATGAATGGCATTGAAAACAATGAGTTCAGCCAGAGTTGGACAGATTTAGCCGCACATATTCCGGTACCAAAAGCCGTTTTAGTGGTATCGGCACACTGGTACACCCATGGTACATTTGTTACCGCAATGGATTTCCCAAGCACCATTCACGATTTTGGTGGTTTTCCTCAGGCACTTTTTAATGTGCAATATCCTGCACCCGGCAATCCAAAACTGGCTGCAGAAATACCAGGCTTAATTCATTCTACCCCTGTTGGCCTCGACCATGATTGGGGCCTGGATCATGGTACCTGGACAGTGGTAAAACACATGTATCCAAACGCAGATATTCCTGTTTTACAATTAAGCATTGATTATACCAAATCACCAGAGCAGCATTACGAAATTGCCAGAGAAATTTATGCCCTACGCAAAAAAGGCGTTTTGGTTATTGGTAGCGGTAATATGGTGCACAACCTGCGTATGCTAAGCTGGGAAATGATTAACGGTGGCGGTTATGATTGGGCAATTGAAATGAACGATAAATTCAAAAATTTAATTGCCAACGGCGACCATAACCCTTTAATAAACTATCGCAACTTAGGTACCGATGCGATGCTGGCTATACCTACGCCAGAGCATTATTTACCCCTCATTTATACGCTTGGGATGAAAAGTGACAAGGAAGAGGTTTCGTTTTTTAACGATAAAGCAGTTGGCGGTTCGCTAACGATGACTTCTGTTTTGGTCGGGTAATTATGCTGTTATGCTGAGGTACGAAGCACCTGCAACCGATGATAACCCCGCGCTTCACAGATAAAGATTCTTCATTGCGTTTAGAATGGCAGTAACCGAAAATTCTATAACACTTTATGATTATTCTGTAACGCTTATGGCCCCTTAGAATGGTAAATTTGCTTAAAAGAATTTCATCATGACACATACCTATCAACTCACAGGCATGACCTGTGGCGGTTGCGAAAATAAAGTAAAAAACAACCTGTTCATCTTACCGGATATAACTTCAGTAGAAGTTTCGAAAGATACCAATTCTGCTACCATCAGCATGGAAAAACATATTGGCCTGGATACCTTACAAGAAGCTTTGGGCGGTACAGATAGCAAATACCAGATTTCTGCTGTACACCACAGCGAAGCGATAGAAGAAGCCAAATCGTGGGCAGAAACCTACAAACCCATTTTATTGATCTTTGGATACGTTACTGCAATTTCGTTGGTGGTTTCCTGGCAAGATAATACCGTCAACTTTATGGTGTTTATGCGCATTTTCATGGCAGGCTTTTTCCTGACGTTCTCATTCTTTAAAATGCTCAATTTAAAAGCCTTTGCCGAAAGTTATGCCATGTACGATATTGTAGCTAAAAAATTTGGCCCCTGGGGTTATATCTATGCTTTTATCGAACTTGGACTAGGACTTTCTTTCGCTTTAAACTTATCTCCTACCATTGTAAATTGGGTTACGCTGATCGTAATGACCATAAGTATCCTTGGTGTTTTGGAAAGTGTTTTAAACAAACAGAAAATTCAGTGTGCCTGTTTGGGTGCTGTTTTTAACCTGCCCATGAGTACTGTAACCATTGTGGAAGATGCCATTATGATTGCCATGAGCGCGGCCATGTTGATTTTAATGTAATAATTCAAAAGCGAATCAGAAAAGATGACTTAGAAATCCTAAATTCAATTTACAAGTGCTTATTTTCAAAATAATCCCGAAGTTCTGCTTTTTCATCAAAATCTTTTGGTAATTCTAGTACTCCAGCCACCTCATTTAATTTCGATAATTGGATAAGTTTTTCTTCAACTGTTATATTACCTAATTGTTTTGCACTTTTTTTGCCCGACTTTATAGTTAATAATTCCATTGCATTTATAATTACTTAAACATACACATTTACAAGAAACCATTAAAATCAAAGCTATTGTCGTTTATAATCTAAACTCCGATTTTCGGTTTTGCCCTTAAGCTCGCCTTTAATCCGGGCGAGCATTTTACGTTATTATGCTTGAGTAATAAAAAAGTATCCTTAATAATGTTTTATTCTGTAATATTTAAGGAAGAAAGCGTTCTTTTATTTTGCAATAGTATGAGTAATATGTGCCAAATGGTGCTTTCCGTGCCAAGCGTACATACCCAGCATATTTGCTAAAGAAAGTTCCTTATTGTGGGCCGGATGAATATATTTTCTTTGGTAATCTTCCACTTTTAAAGTTTTTAAAAAAGCAACCCAACGCTGATGTAAACCCGCTAATAAATCAAGAGATAGTTTGATATCTCCATTTTTTGCTTCTTCGGTTTCTGCCCATCGTTCTTCATAATATGGCCTGATTACAGGAATATCCTCGGTTATGGCTTGTTTGAAACGGATATAGGCATTAACATGACTATCTGGAATATGGTGAACAACTTGCCTTAATGTCCAGCTTTCAGGGCGATACGTTTGGTTTAATTCTTCATCAGTTAAATTTTCAGCAACCTTTTTGAGTTGATTTGGCAAGGCCTCTATTTCAGAAATCCAGATATCAATCTGTGTTTGATCGAAAATATCAGGCATTGAAAACTGACCGATCGGGTATTTAAGCTGTTCTATATCCATGAAACCAAAATAAGGTTTAAAAATAATAAATAGTTGAAAAGTTACAGCTTGGAAAGTTTTAATGTTGTAGCAAAACCTTCAAACATTATACGTTTCAACATTAAGGAGAAAACTTTGGTTAGTAAAACCGGCTTTGATTGAACTACATCAGTTTCTTTAACCATTTCAACAAACCCATTTTTTTACCGTAAGGAGGATAAATCATTCTGGTTAAACCTAATTTTGATTGAAAAACCACTGCTCTTTCGTGCGAAAAGGCTTTGAAGCCAAAAATCCCATGGCAGCTCCCCATTCCACTATTATTAACCCCACCAAAAGGCAAATTAGGGTTACTGATGTGAACCAATACATCATTTACACAGGTTCCGCCAGCACTGGTTTCGGCTATAATTTTTTTCTGATTCTGTTTGCTGTCTGAAAAAATGTAGAGTGCCAAAGGCTTGTTTTTACCATTCACTACATCAATAGCTTTCTCTAAGCTTTTAAAGGTGATTACAGGCAAAATTGGTCCAAATATTTCCTCCAGCATAATGGTGCTGTTTTCATTTACCGAAGTTAAAAGGGTGGGCATAATGGTTAAACTTTGAGCATCTGTTTCACCACCAAAAGCCAATACCACGCCATCATTAATCGCATCTTCCTTTAATTTATTCAAACGGTGAAACTGTTTTGCGTTGACGATTTTAGCATAATCATTTTTATTAATTTCAGCACTTTCGAAGAACATTTTCAGAACAGAAGTTTTATATTGTTTTATAAAATCTTCAAGCCTGCTTTCTTCAATCAAGACATAATCTGGAGCAATGCAGGTTTGCCCGGCATTAACCAATTTACCCCAGGCAATTTTTTCAGCGGCTTTTTTAATATCGCAGTTTCCGTCTACAATCGCAGGCGATTTTCCTCCAAGCTCTAAAGTAACCGATGTGAGGTTTTTAGCCGCAGCCTCCATCACTACTTTACCAATTGCGGTACTTCCGGTAAAAAATATATGATCAAACGGGAGTTTTAACAGTGCGGTAGAAACATCGGCATCACCTTCAAAACAGGCAATTTCCTTAGGTTCAAAAGTGGCTGCAATTAATTTACTGATTACACCTGCCGTTGCCCCGCTTAATTCGGAAGGCTTAAGAATGACACAATTCCCGGCAGCAATTGCCGAAATTAACGGACTCATCATCAACTGTAAAGGGTAATTCCATGGAGCAATAATCAGACAAACGCCTTTCGGTTCGTAGTATATTTTATTGCTGGCAAAAAAGTTGCTCATGGTTTTGCCTGCAGATTTTGGTTTCATCCATCCTTTCAACTTTTTGATGGCAAAATCTATTTCAGCATAGGTAAAATACAATTCGGTTACGGCTGTTTCGAAACGGTTTTTGCGCAGGTCCTTTTCTAAAGCGGCAAAGATTGCCTCTTCGGCCTTTTCTAAAGCTTGTTTCAATAATTTTAGCTTACTGATACGGGTTTTAGCATCCGTTTTGCGTAAATAGAATTTATGCTTTTGCTGTAAATCGAAAACCGATTTTATCTGTTGTTCCATAATTACCTACTATTGGCCCATTACTAATATTGGATTTGCCCGATTTATGCATTAAATTTAGTTAAAATGCAGTCGTTTCATTAAAAATTCATTCATTTAAAGCATATTGCAGCAAATTTTAATAATAAAAGATGAAAAGGTTGTTTTTTGTTTTCGCATCCATCCTTCCCCTGGTTATCCATGCCCAAACCATAAAAACAGACGTGCTGGTTATTGGCAGCGGTGATGCAGCTTATACGGCCTCTTTTCAGTCTTTTAAATCGGGGGCTAAAACGATCCTGCTAACACAAAAAGAGCAATTAGATTTAAATAAAATAACTGAAGCCAAAAAGTCTTTACTACCTTTTTACCAAAGCTTTTTCAAGCGCGAAACCGAAAATGCAAAAAGCCTGGAAATCCCAAAACCAAAGCCCGATAAAAAAAACCGTCCAAAGGTAATTGTGGTAGATAGCACTTTGCTTTTAAACGTCATCAATAATACGCCTTATACCGAAATCAAAAGATCTGGAAGTGGTTGGGAAATAAAACTCACAAAAGACAAAAGCATTAAAGCCAAAATTCTTTTATTAGCTGATAGTCCAGAAAAATTGATTGCGGCATTAAAAATTACATCTTTAAATCCAACCACTCCAAGTACGTTAAATTATGACGAAAACACTTACCGGACAACAGTGGCCAGTGTTTCTTCAAAGGGTGCCAATTTTTTATCATTATATAATCTGCTGATTTCAGAGCAGGAAAACCTGTTGTACATTCCGGTCGGTCAGTTTGAAATAGGACCAGCTGCAGGGGCAACCGCAGCGTATGCTGCATTTTTTGGCAAAAAAACGAGTCTATCCAACCTAAAAGGAATTCAGGGCGAATTATTAGCTTATAAACACGCATTAATGCCTTTTGAGGACATAAAAGCCGCCGATTCTAATTGGCTGGCCATTCAAAAAACAGGAATTACAGGAATTATCAAAGCAGAAATCAAACAGGGTAAAGCTTATTTCAATCCGGAAAAAGAAGTCATTTATCAGGAAATAAAACAGCCGGTTAAAGAATATTACTCCAAAGCCCAAATCTGGTTCGACGATCATCAAAACATTCCGGTTAATTTAGAAAATACCATTTCTATGGTGTGTTATGTGGGCAATAAATCAATTGATGCAACCAAAGCCGAACTACAAAAAAAATGGAACAAAAATTATAAGTTCAGCTCGAAATATAACCTCCAAAAAGTGCTAACCAGACGTGAATTTGCCACCATCATTAACGAGTACATGGAGCCTTTTGATAAGGTGAATGTAGATAAAACCGGAAGGGTAATTTTTTAGCCTCACCCTGTAAAAGCTGGTTTTTCTACTTCTGTCCATCGTTTCACTATCCTTGAGGAGAGGGATTGCAGGGCTTTCACCTAATACCTCACAACCATCGTAGGGTAAGGTGTTGTAACATTTCCATTTCCTTTTAAAATTGGTTCGCCCTTTACCTAAATTGCATGCAAACCTAAAATTCATGAAGAAATATTTACTTTTCCTTTTGCTTTGCACGGGCGAATACGCTTTTGCGCAGCAATTAGCCCCCTTAACCGTCGAAAAAATAATGCGCGACCCAAAATGGATGGGTGTAGCGCCAACAAATTTCCGCTGGACAGCTGATAGCAAAACACTCTACTTTAATTGGAATCCTGAAAATAAAGCCAAAGAAGAATTATTTAAAGTATCCGCAGGTTCTTCCAGGCCTGTTAAAGCAGCAGAAAAGGAAGATGAAAAACGATTGAGCCTAAACTATACCTACAGTGCTGATCGTTCACTCGGTTTGGTAGAAAAAAGTGGCGATATTTATCTACAAAACTTCAAAACGAAAACAGAAACCCGCTTAACCAATACATTGGAAAGGGAAAATAGTCCGGTTTTTCTTTCTAACGGAAATGTGGTTTATCAATTGGGTGATAACCTTTTCGAAGTGGATTTGAAATCGGCAGAAACCAAACAACTTACCAATTTTGTTAAAGGTAAAAAAGTCGGAAGAGCTGAAGGTAAATCTGCTACTGAACAGGATAAATGGCTAAAAGCCCAGCAAACAGAATTGTTCGATATTATTAAAAAACGAAATGCTGAAGCTAAAAATGGCTCTCGAGGCGGAAGAGGTCGCTTCGGTAACCCGGCTGCTGATTTAAAAACATTGAAAGAACTTTATACTGACGATAAGTTCCTAAATGGCGTAACCATCAGTCCTGATGGGCGTTTCGTTACCTATAAATTAACTACCCCGGCACAGAATAACCACAACACCATTGTGCCCAATTATATCACTTCATCGGGTTATACCGAAGATATTCCTGGCCGGACAAAAGTTGGCGAAAATGAAAATACCTCACAGGGTTTTATTTATGATACGCAGCGCGATACCATTTATGCGATCCAAACTGCAACCATCACCGGTATAAAAGACCTTCCTGATTACCTGAAAGATTATCCAAAAGAACTGGACACCTTAAAAAAGAAAAATGCCGATCGCCCCGTAAATTTATTTGGTCCGCTTTGGAATGATAATGGAAGTTTGGCCATTATTGTAGCCACTTCTACCGATAATAAAGACCGCTGGATTTTAAAACTGGATGCTTTAACGGGAAAATTTTCTTTGATCGACCGTCAGCGAGATGAGGCCTGGATTGGCGGGCCGGGCATCAGCGGTTTTTACCAGGGCAGCACCGGATGGATTGATAATAACCGTTTTTATTATCAAAGTGAAGCTACCGGATATTCTCATCTTTATGTGGTAAATGTAAATACAGGTGATAAAAAACAACTTACTGCTGGCAAATGGGAAGTACAATCGGTGCAGTTATCGAAAGATAGAAATACATTTTATCTTAAAACCAATAAAGAGCATCCGGGAATAACCAATCTTTTTAAAATCAGCGTAAACGGTGGTGAACTTGTTCAGATTAGCACCATGAAAGGTTTGAATGATATTACCCTCTCCCCTGACGAAAAATATGTTGCCATCAATTTTTCTTACCTGGATAAACCAGGCGAGTTATATCTTCAGCCAAATAAAGCCGGAGCAAAGGCAGAGAAAATTACACAATCTACTTCAGCAGAATTTAATTCTTACAAATGGCGTCAGCCCGATATGGTAAGCTTTAAAAACCGATATGGTGCAGATGTGTATGCGAGGGTTTATAAATCCAACAATCCTCACCCAAATCATCCTGCTGTAGTTTTTGTGCATGGCGCAGGCTATCTTCAAAATGTGCATTTCGGCTGGAGCACTTA
Source organism: Pedobacter miscanthi (assembly GCF_032678605.1). Lineage (GTDB taxonomy): Bacteria > Bacteroidota > Bacteroidia > Sphingobacteriales > Sphingobacteriaceae > Pedobacter > Pedobacter miscanthi_A. The sequence continues at coordinate 171,895 of NZ_JAVTSU010000014.1, read as the reverse complement.
TTTCCGCGAATTCATGTTCAATAATTTACTGGCTGATAATGGCTATACTGTAATCGATATCGACTATACCGGAAGTTCTGGTTATGGCCGCGATCACCGTACAGGCATTTACCGCCACATGGGAGGAAAAGATTTAACGGACCAGGCCGATGGCGTTAAGTTTTTGGTAGAGAAATATGGCGTTAACCCAAAATACGTGGGTTTATACGGCGGCTCATATGGTGGTTTCATCACGCTGATGGCCATGTTTAACGAATCCGATGTATTTGCCAGTGGCGCCGCTTTACGTTCGGTTACCGATTGGGCACACTATAACCATGGTTATACTTCTAATATCTTAAACGAACCCTATAACGACCCAATTGCCTATAAAAGAAGTTCACCAATTTACTTCGCCGATAAGTTAAAAGGCAATCTTTTAATGGCACATGGCATGGTTGATGTAAATGTGCATTTTCAGGATATTGTTCGCATTACACAACGTTTTATCGAGCTTGGAAAAAATAACTGGGAGCTTGCCGTTTACCCGGTAGAAGATCATGGTTTTGTTGAGCCAAGCAGCTGGACAGATGAGTATAAAAGGATATTTAAATTGTATGAAAATACGTTAAAGAAATAGCCCTTTGTTGTATTAGGTCGTCATTGCGAAGAGGCTTTTCAGCCGAGAAAGCAATCTTAAAACGAGCGCTACCAGCGAGCGCTTTAAGATTGCTTCGTGCCTCGCAATGACGACCTTTTTAAATAAAGCATCTGCAGCCTGTGGAACAGATGCTTCGTGCCTAAGCACAACAGCAAAGAACTGAAATAGAACCCCGCTATATTTCATATAAACAATATAGTTTTCATCTATATCATTATCAATAAATACAATTAACTATTAATGAATCGGGGTTGATTGACTCCTCTTTTAGCCTTACCTTTGTGCCAACAAAAATAAAGACAAAAAATTATGGCAATAGTAGGTAAAAAATTTCCGAGTGTTAGTATTGATGCAATGTCAGACATGGGTGATGACTTGAAAATCAATGTATTTGAAGAAGCTGTAAATAAAAATAGTAAAGTGTTATTATTCTGGTATCCAAAAGATTTTACTTTCGTTTGCCCTACAGAATTACACGCTTTCCAAGCTGCTTTACCTGAGTTTGAAAAAAGAAATACCATTGTAATTGGTGCATCTTGCGATACCAACGAAGTTCATTTCGCATGGTTAAACACACCAAAAGATAATGGTGGTATTGAAGGTGTAACTTACCCGATTTTAGCTGATACGCACAGACAATTATCTGGTATCCTTGATATTTTAGATCAGGAAGTTAACTACGATGAAGAAGGAAACGAATCTTTCTCAGGTTCAAATGTTTCTTTCAGAGCTACTTATTTGATTGACGAAACTGGTAAAGTTTTCCACGAAAGTGTTAACGATATGCCACTAGGCAGAAATGTTAAAGAATATTTACGTTTAATTGATGCTTATGCTCACGTTCAGAAACACGGCGAAGTTTGTCCTGCAAACTGGGAAGAAGGAAAAGAAGCAATGAACGCAAACAGAACTGGCGTAGCTGAATATTTAGCCGCTAACTAATTAAACAAAACGTTATGTTTTTAGAATTAACAGAAGATAATCTTCAACAATATTTAGCCGATAACTCAAAGGTAATGGTTCAGTATGCTGCATCGTGGTGCGGTAACTGCAGAATCATGAAACCTAAGTTTAAAAAACTGGCTTCAGAAAATGAAGATGTAGCTTTCTTGATTGTTGATGCCGAAAAACTTCCAAACTCACGCAAATTTGCAAACGTTGATAATTTACCAACTTTCGCAGCTTTTGAAGGCGGTAGCTTGGTAGATCAGGTGCAAACCAACAAAGCAGAAGGTTTAATAGAACTATTTAACAAGATAAAGTAATGAAGATTCCGGTTATAAGACAATTATTTCAAAACACCACTCCGGCACAACTGGAGACTACTTTAGAAGTTTTAGAGGCTTTCTGCGAATTTAGAGGCGTTAGTGAGCACGAGGTTGATGTGGCGGGCGAAATGATTACCAATATCTGTGGTGCGTTAGAAGTACACCAGATGGTAAGTGAGGGTGCTGCTGAAAAAGATGCATTAAATGCTTTCGGCCAAAAAGTGATGGGTTCGATCGATCGATAATCGTCTTAAGCTTTAATCTAGCTTTTCAAGATATAAAATCCCTCGTTGATAAAAATCAGCGGGGGATTTTTGTTTATAAACGCTTTGTCATTACGAGTAGGCTTTTCATCCCACGAAGCAACCTTTACTCTTATTATCAAAACCTAAACATTTAGCTTAAATTTTCAAAGTAAAGATCTTTTTGGAAAGCGAAGTTCTGCTTTCCATCGGTTGCTCCAGCCCTGCTTTCCCTCCTGCCGATAGAAAAAACCGGCATCCGTCCAATCAGGTTTAGGTATTTTGGGTTTGTCATTCTGAACGCAGTGAAGAATCTGCAGCCGAAGAACTACAGGAACTTTATAATAGATCAGGCGGTGATTTTTGGAAATCAAGGTTCCGTTTTCCATCGGTTGCTACAGCCCTGCTTTCCCTCCTGCCGATAGAAAAAATCGGCATCCGTCCAATCAGGTTTAGATGGCATGACCTGTCATTCTGAACGCAGTGAAGAATCTATCGAAGAACCACAACATCAACAGTAAGTGGTCAATTTCAATAACCGCTACTATACACGAGATTCTTCGTGCCTCAGAATGACAGGAGCAAAAAAAGGTCTGTGAGAACACAGACCTTAGAATATATTTAAACCTGAAGTATTAAGCTAAATTCCTACCCGCATTTACAATACCAAATACCGTTCTAACAGCAAGTTTTTCTAAAGCGTGCTGGTCTTTTTCATTCTGATCGTGCTGCAATTTTTCCAAAGCAAAATGCTGGATCAATACCAGCGGTAAAATAATCTTTTCGCGGGTAGCTATCGACTTTTTATCTACAGGATAATTGGCCATTAATGTTGGCTGTCCTGAGAGTTTTAAAAGCATCTCCTTCGTTAATTCGAATTCATCATGTAGTTGAGTCCAAAATGCACCAAACTCTTTGTCGTTGGCTAAATGTGCCGTAATTACAAAGTCCGATTTGCTCATGCTCATCATACAGTTATCTACAATGGTTTTCAGGTAATCAGAATCCTGGTAAACCTTCGCCACTTTATCCCAGTTACCGGCTTTTTCCTGATTTTTCATCGCCGTACCCATTCCATAAAAACCTGGCACATTCTGCTTTAACATACTCCATGCGGTAACAAAACTAATGGCCCTTAAATCTTCAAGTTTCATTTCGCCACCACCGTTTCTTTTTACCGGGCGACTACTGATATTGGCCTGGGAAAGTAATTTTAGAGGGGATAATTTCTCTAAATAACTCACAAATAACGGATGCTCACGCAAATCTACAAAAGCTTTGTAACCATCTTCAGCCATTTCATCCAATAAGGTTTTATTTTCCGGATCCAGCAGCACGTTGTGTTTTTCTTTTAAGCCTGATGAAATACCCGCATTAATAAGCTGTTCGATGTTAAATTCGGCACTTTCTACCGAACCATACTGTGAACTAATGGTTTGGCCCTGCACGGTTAACTGAATATTTTTATTGGCAATCTCTTTCCCCATTGAAGCATAAAAACGGTGTGTTTTACCTCCACCACGAGCCGGCGGACCACCCCTGCCATCGAAAAATGCCAATTGGATATTGTGTTTTTTCGATACTTCCGAAAGGGATGTTTTTCCATTAAAGATTGACCAGTTGGCCATTAAATAACCACCATCTTTGGTACTGTCAGAATATCCGAGCATAATATCCTGTTTGTTGCCCCGGCTGGCTAAATGGGCTTTATAGAACGGATTACTGTAAAGCGTTTCCATAATCGCGGCGGCACCTTTTAAATCGTTAACGGTTTCAAAAAGTGGCACAAAATCAATGGTCAGCGAATCTTTGCTCCAGCCATTCCAAAGAAAAAGCTCGATTAACTGCAAAATATCGCTTGCCTGCTGGCAATTGCTGATAATAAAACGGTGACAGGCTTTTTCGCCATTGCGTTTTTGAATACCTTTTATTTCTTTAATTACTTCAATAGTATCTGTGGTTAAAGCATCTGCTTCACTTGCATAAACAATTGTGGCTTCTTTAAACGAAATCAGTTTTAATTTTTCAGCTTCTGATAACTTGTCGTAATCACTAGGATATAAAGATGAAATCGGTTTATTTTCGCGGCAATAAGCATGTACACTTCTTAGCACACGACTATCCTGACGGATATCCAGCGATGCAAAATAATTGCCGTATAAATCGATCTTACGGATCAAATCGTTAACCAGGTCAACAAACAAACCATCGTGTTCTGCCAACAAGGTTTCTTTAATTTTATTCAGGTTATCCCTTAATTCATCAGAAATATCATGAAGTTCGCAGGTTTGATCGAAGGCATTTAGATACAGTACATCGTGCAATTTCGCGATATTCTCTTCAACGCCCCTAAAAGTAATTCGGCGTTTAATTACCCTAAAATCGCGGTAATAACAACGGAACAAGATCTGACGCAACATTTTAGAGACTTCTAAAGTGGTATCGGCATGGATATTCGGGTTTCCATCCCTATCGCCCCCTGGCCAGAAACCCAGTTCTAAAATTTTCTTGGTTTCGAGGTTATACTCGTCAAGGTTCTGGTCTATTTCTTCCTGGATATTAGCCGCAGCAAAATAAAAAGTGTTTTCGAGAAACCAGGCAAGGTTTAGCGCCTCATCAACCGGAGTTGGCGATTTTTTATTAAAAAATGGCGTTTTACCCAATTGCTGTAAAAGCGAGTTCATTGAGATAATATCATTATCCCTGATGGCTTTGGTTAAATCGGTAATAATGGCCAACACACTACCCGGATAAAACTGGGTTGGATGCGCGGTTAAAACCAAACGAAGTGAAAGTTCATCAATCAGTTTCTCAATTTTGGTAAGCACAGGCTTGTTATCGGCATTTTTCTTTAAAATAAATGCGAGTGTACTCTGCTCATCGGTGGTATTTAATTTGGTAAAAGAAGCATCTTCAACAGCATCAAAAAGCACCACCTGGCGCTCGATATACTGGATAAAACGGAAAAGCAGGTCAACAATATCTTTACGTTCAGTATAGCTGGTATACTTGGCAAAAAATTCTTCGATAATCTGCGCAGGTTTTTCTCCGTTTGCAATGCCTTCTTCACAGCTTTTAAAGAATAAGGGAAGTAATGTTCCGGTATCTTTAATTTTGTAAAAAGGCAAGGTGAGAAATAAACTGTTAAATAGTTCGAATTTTGAGATGACCTCATTATTAAAAATAGATTCTCGTTGCGTTGTTAAACGAAGTTTGGGCATAGCTTATGCAGTAGTTTTGTATACTGTAATACTACAAAAAATGCATAAGGTATTAAAATTCTAAGGCTTACAATTTGGAAAATTGTAGAATAAATTTTAATTTTAGAATCTTATTTGGCCACTATGTGGTTAAGTAAGAACATTTGCAATGTTTAAGGGCATTGCATTGATTGTTAATTTTTTGGGTTAAAACAGCCGATGTAATAAAATACACCGGCTGTTTTTGTTTTTTGCCATTATTTAGGCCAATTCTTTGCAAATTTTAATGCACATCAGTAGGAATGTTTGCATTTTTCTTAAACTTTTGAAGATAAAGTAACGGGATCGAGAACAACATAATCAATCCTGCTACCCAATAAGCATCGTCATAAGTAAGCAACATGGTCTGCCTGGTGACAATTCCTTCCATTGCTTTTGCTGCCATAATTTTGGCATCGAACAAAGTTTGTCCTTTTGCCATAAAGCCTTTAATTAAGCCGTTAAAACGATCTACAAATGGCTGGTTATAGTCATTCACATTTGATAACAGAACGCTTCTGTGGAAACCTGAACGGATGTGGATTAAAGTAGTTAAAGCTGCGATACCAAATGAACCGCCTAACTGGCGCATCATGTTGTTTAAACCTGAACCCTGACCAATTTCCGCTCCTTTCAAATCCTGAATAGCCAATGTAGTTAAAGGCACAAATAACAGCGCCATCCCCACACCTCTGATTACCAATGGCCAGAAGAAATCGCCTGTTCCTGATTGTAAAGTCGAATTACTCAACATCCAGCAGAAAACGAAAAAGGCAAACATCCCGAAAGTAGCCATAATCTGAGCCGGAACACCTTTTTTAAGCATAATACCGATAAAAGGCATCATTACAATGGTACATAAACCACCCGGAAATAAGATTTCTCCGGTTTGCAAAGGCGAAAATCCCAGCAGATTCTGACAGAAAACCGGAAACACGAACACCGAACCATATAAACCGAAACCCAAAATAAATGAGGTAAACATGCCCACAGAAAAACTTCTGTGCCGCATAATTTTAAAGTTCACAATCGGGTGGTCGGTGGTCATCTCCCGCCAAATAAACAGCAGTAAGCCAAATACCGAAGCAACGGCCAATGCAGTAATATATGGTGTAGAGAACCAATCTTCGCTCTCTCCTTTTTCTAATAATGTTTGTAAGCTACCTATTGCAATAGCCAATAATGCGATACCCCACCAATCGACAGGTTGACCCTGCCCTGATTTCGGGGTTTCCCGAACGAAAGTGTACGTACAATAGGCCGCGAGTATTCCGACGGGAATATTCACATAAAAGATCCATGGCCACGAACTGATTTCCAGGATATACCCACCAATGGTTGGACCAACAGTTGGGCCAACTACTGCACCCAAACCAAATAAGGCTGTTGCAATGCCCACATCTTCGCGTGGCCAGGTTTCGATCAGGATAGCTTGCGCTGTTGATATTAAACCACCACCGGCCAATCCCTGAATAATCCTAAATAAAATAAGCTCATTTAATGAAGTGGCGTTTCCGCACAAAAAGGAAACGAGTGTAAAAACGATGATGGAGGTAAGAAAATAATTTTTCCTGCCGAACCGGTTACCCAACCAGCCCGACATTGGCAACACGATAACGTTTGCTACCGCATAGCCGGTAGAAAGCCAGGCCACATCCTCCAGGGTGGCGCCCAGGTTTCCCTGTATCTGTGGAATTGCCACGTTTACGATCGTTGTATCAATCAGCTCCAATAAAGAAGCTGTGATTACCGTAAACGTAATAATCCACTTTTTTAAACCTACTTCGGCCATTTTAAATATTATTTAGTAGATACTGAAGCTTTAACGCTCATTCCTGGACGTAATTTAGCCAACAGTTCTTTTGATGGATGGATTTTGATTTTTACCGGAACACGTTGTACCACTTTAACGAAGTTACCAGTAGCATTATCAGGAGGTAATAAAGATCCTTTTGCACCAGTAATTGGAGAGAAATTATACACTTCACCTTCAATTTTTTCGTTCGGATAAGCGTCGACTTCGATCTCTACTTTAGAACCTTCTTTAATTTTTTCCAATTGGGTTTCTTTAAAGTTTGCGGTTACATAAATACTTCCGTCGTTTACTACCGAGAATAAAGACTGACCAGCCTGAACCAATTGTCCTTTTTGAACATTCTTTTTAGAAACAATACCAGTTGCAGGGGCTTTAATATCGGTATATGATAACTGAAGTTTAGCAAAATCGATATCACTCTGGCGTTGGCTGATTACATTGCTGCTTACTGCAAGTTGCGATTGTGTGGTACCTACCTGTTTAACTGCAGCATTATATTGGTCTTGCGCTGCCTGATATGCTGCCAAAGCAGATTGTTTTGCTGCTTCTGCAGATTCTTTACTGGCTTTTGCCTGATCGAAAGCCTGTTGGGTTATCGATCCGTCTTTTACCAGGTTTGCATAACGGTCGTAATCTTTCTGTGCTAAATTTACTTTAACATTTGCAGCCGCAACATTTGATTTTGCTGCATCAACGTTTGCTTTTGCTGTACCAGTATTAGCCTGGGTAGCTGCAATTTGCGATTCAGCTACACCAACCCCTGCACTAGCACCTTTTTGACCTGATTGTGCCTGCTCTAACTTCACTTTATAATCGTTATCATCAAGCTTTACTAAAATCTGTCCTTCAGTTACATGCGTATTTTCTTCGAAATTAATATCTTTAACATAACCGCCAACACGTGCAACAACAGGACTGATATCACCATCAATCTGAGCATCATCCGTATCTACGTGTTTGCTATAATAACTCCATTCGGTAATTCCGAAGATTATACCGATTACTAGTAAAACACCTAAAATGATGGGTACTACTATGTTCTTTTTTTTCTTTTCAGTTGTCATTGCTGTATTTATTGCGTTATTTTTCCTGTTGATTTCAATAATGTATAGTAAGCCAAACCTGCGTCTGCCTTTGCTATTTCTAAGTTTATTTTTGCCTGGTATAATAAAGTTTCTGCATCGATTCTATCGGTAACAGAAGCTACGTTATTTTTGTATTTAGATGCCAGTAACTTATCATTCTCTGTTGCCTGCGCAATTGAAGTTTCCAAAACCTGGATTTTGTTCATCGCCACCTGGTAACTTTGAAAGTTTTTATTGATATCTGTTTTTACCTGATCAGAAAATATATCCTTCTGAATGGTAATTTCGCTCTGCTGAATTTTTGCTTCGCTTACTTTGTTTTTGTTTGTCCAAAGGTTTCCGAAATTCCATGAAACCGTTGCGCCTAATGTAATAGGCATTAAATATTGGTTTGCCGGAGGAATAAAGTTGCCGCTTGGGTTAATGTAATAAAGGTTTGCACCCACACCAACGGTTGGTAAGGTATTTGCCTTAACGGTTTTGATGTTAAAATCAGCAACCCTGTTCTGTACATCAAATTGTTTTAATTCCTGACGGTTAGCTAAAGCCTGCCCGATATATTCGTTTAATGAACCCGGTGTTTTTAAGCCTGCTGTTGGATCGGTAATTTTAACCTCGGTATCTTCAGGTAAACCCAAAAGGATATCCAGGTTATAGTTAATTACTTTGCGGTTGCTCTCAATATCCATTTGCGTTAGGGTAACATTTGCCTGTTGCAATTGGAAACGCAATACATCATTTTTGGTTACAATGCCCTGCTCGAAAAAACGTTGTGCCTGTTTAATTTGTGCCGCAATTGATTCTAAATTCTGATCAACTACTTTTCTGCTCTGCAAAACCTTGTATAAAGAATAATAAGTATTGATGATGGCGTAAGTAATTTCTTCTTTGCTTTTATCGGCATCTAAACGTGCTACTTCGGCCAGTAATTTGGTCGATTCTTTTGCATATTTTAATTTACCACCGCCATATACCAATTCTTGTACCGCAGCTGTACCTACAAAAGCATCAGCTCTTTTGGGAAGGTGTAACGAAGATTCGCTACCGGGTAAAGTAAAAGTTGTGGTTGGAATTTCTGCGTGGTTATACATAAAACTTGCATTTCCGGTTGGTAACGCATTATCTTTAACAACCGCCAGCTGTGCAACAGCCTGATCAATCTTGTTTTGGGAGAGTTTTAAGTTTTTACTATTGGCTATGCCAAGTTCTATTGCCTGGTTAATATTTAATTCCTTGCTGCTTTGTGCAAATAAAGCTGCTGGAATTAATGATGCCGCAAGCATTAATCTAATCGATTTGGGTATCATCTTTTTGTTGTTAAATAAACTGTTGTTAGATCTTGTAAGTGGGTAACTGCCCTGTCTTTAATAATTTTTTTGTCTTTCGGATTACTCAGGTCGAAGTTAGAGCACGATATTACTTTATGGGGAGCAATAACAATATTGGTAACGGTACCCATAATGGTTGCAATTACCATCCGCACATCTACCTTGTTAAAACTTCCATCTTCAATACCATCGGTAATAATGCGATCGATTAATTGCATGTTATGACTCATGGCATCTTTAATCTTATCATACATTTCTGGCCTTTGGGTTAAAGATAATTCGCGGTGCATCATTTTATGAAACGCAGTATTATTCATTATCCGGTTTACATAACCTTCAATAACTTTATGCAGTTTTTCTAATGCCGAAATTTTATCCTCATTGATGATTTTTAGTTGGGATGCGAAACCTGCAATACGCTCGTTCATGATCTCTACAAAAACCCCTTCTTTCGAACCGAAATAATAATTTATCATCGCCATGTTCGCTCCAGATTCTTTTGCAATCTGCCGGGTAGAAGTGCCCTCATACCCTGTTTCGCAAAACAACTTTTCAGCTGCTTCAAGAATGGCTAATCTTTTATCTACTTTTTCTGTTTTCATTTCTTTTTGACACCACAAAATTAATCAATCGTTTGATTAATTTCCAAATGTTTTAATACATCTTTTACATTCGTTTGATAAAAGGCACCTGTTTATTGATTTTGATATTTAATATAAATTTAGAACTGACGATTTTTTCAGCCCTTTTACCTAACTCGGTTGTCCTACTGTCCCGAATATTCGGATCAGCCCCTTTCCTAATTGGATAGATCCTGAATTAAATCCGAAAGCAATCGGGATCAGGGTGATAACCATTTGTATGGAGTATATTGATTATAAATTGGCCTTAATTAATAATTAATTGGATAATTGGGGAAATTCGCAAATTAAAATTTAAAATAAATATTAACTTTGCCTCCAAATAACAAAAAACATGAGTGTACAAGAAAACAGCAGCAATAATTTTAACTGGTTATATTATGCTTTAGGTTTATTCTTCGGAGTTTTTACTGGAGCAATCATTACACAAAACTATATTTTCGCTTTACTAGGCGGCGTTTTAGGTTTGTTAACTGCAGGTTTATTTTTAAACGCAATTGTAAAGGGTAGAAAATACTAGTCCTTAAGCCTTTTATATTTACGTCTCCGGTTAAGGAAACTTTAAATTTAATTTCAAAGCAAACAAGTTCATTATGCGCCTTACCCATGGGTAATATGATGATGACTTAGTCGCTATAGAAAACAAACTACACCTAAATGAAAAATATCTTCATTGTTGTTTTCGCTCTTATATGCTTTAGCGCAAAGGCCCAACAGGCCAGTACCGCAGAAGTGAAATTTCCCGTTGCAGACCCAAGTCCGGCAGATATTGTTTATTTTCCGCTTAATGCCCCAAAGGTAAAAGCAGGAGACCTGACTAAACCGGTTATAAAAATTGTTTATTCCCGTCCACAGAAAAAAGGACGTGACATTTTTGGTGTTTTAGAGCAGTATGGAACGGTTTGGCGTTTTGGTGCCAACGAAAGTACAGAAGTGCACTTTTTTAAAAAGGTTATTATTGGTGGCAAGAAAATTAAAGCGGGCACTTACAGCCTGTTCGCCATCCCGAATAAAGATACCTGGACCATTATTGTAAACAGCGAAACCGATAAATGGGGTGCTTTTACCTATAACCCATCTAAAGATATTGTACGCGTAAATGTTCCGGTGAAAACTTTAGCCAAACCGATCGAATATTTCTCGTTAACCTTTACTCCGGTTAATGAAGGGGCAAACCTGGTAATAGGCTGGGACAAAACGCTGGTAGAATTACCGATCAGTTTTTAAGAATAGAAATAAAGAAAACAAGAAAATCCCGGCCATAAACCGGGATTTTCTTGTTTAACGTGAATTTGAAACCAGTTTTCTGGCTTCACTTTCGCTGGAAATAAATACTTTATACACCTGGCTGATTTTCCACTCGTCATCTTTATTTTTTTCGATGATGACAAAGTTTTGTTGCGCGCCATCAAATAATTCGTAATTGATATCTACACGGGCAATTACCAGTGCGTCGCTTTCGGAAACAATGCTAGAGCTGATGTTGCAATCCCGCTGCACCACACCCTCATTTTTCTTCATCTGGCTCAACACCTCGCTTGCTTTATGTTTAATCACTCTTACATCCCTGTTTGAGGTAAAAACGGCATCCTCGCTTAAAACAGCTTTCAACTTCTTATAATCAGAGTTCATATAGCTGTCCATATAATAATTGATCACTGATTTATGGCTTGCCGTTGGTTTCTCAGTAGCCAGAACATGATTGGTGATTGTAATACCTAGTAATAAAATCACTAAAGCTTTTAGTCTCATAATTTTTTGGTGTTTTTTTATAAAGATCGGGTAGCCTGGAGAATATTAATATGCCGATAACACCTTAATGATGAGGTAACTAAATTGAGATAAAAAACAAAAAATCCCCTTTCAAACAAGTTGAAAAGGGATCTAGGTAGATGTTTTTATTTAGGATTAGTATCCAGGATTTTGTTGCGGTTTTAATACCGGGTTAGCATCTAATTCCGATTGCGGAATTGGAGAGACCAATCTATTATCGCCGGATGGCAAGTTTACAATTTTCCAATGTACAGTAGAGCCTGTTCTGTTTACGCCTTTATTTGTGCGTAAAAGATCAAAAAATTTGTGCCCTTCGCCATAAAGCTCTTTATTACGCTCTAATAATATTTCTTCTATTAATGCATTACCTGTGTTAGGAGAAACTGCCGTTGCCACTCCTGCCCGTTGCTGTACAGCCAATAATGCTTGTTTTGCGGCTGGTTCATTATTAAGTCTTGCTTCCGCCTCCGCTTCTATCAGGTACATTTCAGCAGAACGCATCAATACCTGGTTATTAGCTGTAGTAGTTGTAAAATCGAATTTATTGATTAAGTAGCCTTCACCCTTTTTTCTGTATATCGCTGTGCTTGGATCTGCTGTTGCGCTGTTTTTTACCAAAAATTGTTTTTTACGTTCGTCATTTGCAGCGAAAGAGCTAAAAAAATCGTCGGTTACCCTAAAACTCGAGTAGCCCGAATTGTAAGGATCGTAAAATGATGAAACGGCTAAGAAACCCTGATTGTCATCGGTACGAACACTAATACCATAAATCCATTCGGTAGTTGGCGTATTAAAACCAGTTAATAATGCAGCTGCACTACTTAGTGATTTTCCTGCGCGTGCCAATTTAGCATAACGGCTTGCTTCGGCCCAATTTCCCATATTCAGGTATACTCTTGCCAATGTACCCTGAATGGCAGCAGTGCTCATTCTATAAACATTGGTATTTTTTGCCGGTAAATTTGTTTCGGCGTATTTTAAGTCGTCAATAATGAAAGCATACACATCTTTTACCTTATCCCTGCCCGGTGTAGGGTCGTTAGGGCCAAGCGGTACTTTAACAATAGGCACCCCTAAGGCATCAGGATTAACACTATATGGCTGTGCAAACCAACGGATCAGCCAAAAATAAGTGTAAGCTCTCAAAGCCCTGGCTTCGGCCAAAAATTCGGTTTTCTGTGCGTCGGTTATCGGTGCGGTAGGAATATTGGCAACAAACTGATTCGTATTAGCAATCACTTTTCCACTGTATTCCCACCAGTTACCAACATCGCCATTGCTAGAGGTTTCTATAAACTGATATTGCGCTACAAAACGGTTATAATTTGATGCACCACTTACAATCAGCACGTCGTTACCTTTAACATCAGCGCTTAAAATCATATTATTGGTGTAACCCGAAAAAGTAGTTAAATCGTAAATACCAGTCATGGCAGCCTGAATTTTGGCCAACGATGAAAACGTTTCTTTCGAGTTAATCTGTTGGGTAGGGCTTACCTCCAGAAAATCTTTTTTACAACTGGTAAGATTTACCAATAACAGTAAGGTACCAATGTAAAATGTGGTTTTATATATTTTTATATTTTTCATTTTTCTCTAAATTAAAATCCAACGTTAAGGCCCAGGGTAAATGTTTTAACATTCGGAATATCATTATTGGTTAAACCTGTCAGTGCAGACTCCGGATCCATGCCTTTATGTTTCGCAAGGGTAAATGGATTTTCTGCAGTTACATAAAGCCTAAGCGTTGATAAATGAATGGTTTCCAGCCAGTTTTTCTTTAAGGTATAGCCTAATGTGATATTTTTTACGCGCATAAAAGATCCATCATACAGGAAACGAGTAGATTGATTATTTCCTAAATCAGTATTAGCGATTACAAATCTTGGTACATCGGTTATATCACCTGGTTTTTGCCAGCTATTGAAATTATCAACAGATAACTGTTTACCAACATTGGCGCCTCCGTGCATTAAATTGCCATAAAGAGTGTCGTAAATTTTTCCTCCGGTTGAGAAATAAGTATATACACTTAAATCGAATTGCTGATACTTAAAGTTGTTGTTAAAACCTCCTGTAAATTTAGGCAGTGCTGAACCGAAGTTATTGTATCTTGTGGCTGTAGACCAGGTTTTTGTTGTAATTCTATTGCCTGTTGCCTGGCCGTTAACCACTTCATCCATGTACCACATCGGTTTTCCATCCGCTTGGTCTACTCCTGCATACTCGCGTAAATACCAGTCATATCTGCTACCTCCAACAGTCCATCTTTTGGTCGCATCATCGGCATCAATAACCTCAGCCTGGGTCATTTTTTTGATCTTGTTTTTGTTCGAAGTAATGTTGAATGAAATGTTCCAGTCGAAATCTTTGGTTTTAACCGGATTTGCATTTAATAACACTTCTACGCCATAATTATCCATCGAGGCTAAATTGGTGGTTAGCGTACGGAAACCTGTTAACTGCGAAACGGGCTGGCCAAATAATAATCCTTTTGAACCCCGTTTATAGTAAGAAACTTCTCCGCTTAATTTTCCTTTAAAAAGGGCAAATTCGAGGCCTAAATCGAGTGTCGAATTTTCTTCCCAACGTAAATCGGGGTTTGGTAACTGAAAATAATTAATGCCCGATTGCCCATCGTAGTTTTTACCTAATGCGTATAAACCCTGTGAGGCATATCTTTCAATTCTGTCATTACCAGAAGTACCATAACTTCCTCTCAACTTTAATTCATCAAGCCAGGTTACATTTTTAAGGAAATCTTCCCGTCCAATTCTCCAGGCACCGCCTACTGAATAAAATGTACCATATTTATGATCTGCTCCAAAAACAGAAGAACCATCTCTTCTCAAACTTGCGGATAGATAGTATTTGGTATCGTAGTTATATTCTAAGCGTGAGAAATAAGACGATAATCTTTTTTGCGTATAGTAAGATTGTACGGTATTAGGGGTTGATGCGGCAATTAATTCACTCGTCCCCGGAAAAGGAAAACCTGTGGCCTGTGCGTAAGTATAATCTTGTTTGGTACGGTAAGCTTCCTGACCCAACAATACATTAAAACTATGTAAGTTAAAAGATTTATTATAGGTTAAAGTATTTTGAAAAGTTACGGTTACATCTTCTTTTGAATAACGATACCCCCTACCCTTAACATTAAATCCATCGCCGTGCTCCATATTATAAAACTGACGCTCGCGGTTATTGATATAATCAACAGCAACCATGGTTTTTGCGGTAAAATCTTTTAAGAATTTAACCTCGGCATAAGGGCTTGATATTACCCTGTTTGTGATGGTATTGTATTCGTTTAATTTTGATAAGCCCACCGGATTAAAATCAGTTGTAACCGGGTTAACATAGTTATAAACCGGATTTCCGGCAACATCATATACAACATTCCCGTTAGCATCTCTTACATATAACGGATAAATATTAGCAGTTTGGTCGGCAAAATTTACCGGGTTATCAGAACCAGTACTACCCGCAGGGGTATTTTGTTGTGTACGGGCCAGGCTATTGTTAATTCCTATTTTTAAGAAATCCGTTACTTCGGTATTAATATTAAATTTGCTTGAATAACGGTTAAAATCTGAACGGATCACAATACCGTTTTGCTCAAAATAACCACCAGAGATAAAAAATTTAGTTTTTTCGCTACCACCACTCGCGGATAAATCGATATTTTTAGTTACCCCTCTGCGTTGCACCTCTTTACGCCAATCAGTATCATAAAGTAAGGCAGCTCCATTTGCCAAAACGCCGTTTGCAGCGTAAGGATTAACAGTATTGTATGGATTTACAACCAGTTTACCATTGGTTAATGCATTTGCCGCTGTAGCTGCAGCATCTGGCGCTAAACCTGCCGCCAGTCGTTGTGCATAATAAACATCCCAATAAGTTTTATAATATTGGGTGGCATCCATTACCTCAGGTTTATCTACCGCCTGGTAAGAGTAACCGGTATAGGCACTCAGGTTTAATTTTGTTTGGCCTGCTTTACCTTGTTTAGTCGTGATTAATACCACACCATTTGCTGCCCTAGAGCCATAAATGGCCGCCGCTGTTGCATCTTTTAACACCGTTAACGAAGCAATATCATTCGGATTGATTGACGAAAGCACATCTGATGTTTGCGCTACATTACTTAAATCACCGTTAGTAATGGCAATACCATCTATCACATAAAGTGGCGTGCTCGAAGCGGTAAAAGAGCCAACACCACGGATCCGCACGGTAGAGGTTGCACCTGGCTGACCAGATACACTCGTAACCTGTACACCTGCTGCAGCACCTTGTAAAGCTTTTTCAAACGAAGTAACCGGACGATCCTGCAAAACTTCACTTTTCACTACCGAGGCAGATCCGGTAAAGTTTTCCTTTTTTACCGTTCCGTAACCAATAATCATTACATCCTGCAGGTTTTTAGAAGACGCAACCAGGCGTATAGTTAATGTTTCACCGGTAATTCTTACCTCCTGCTCGGTATAACCTACATAGCTTAACACCAAAGTTTGTGCATTTGCAGGTGCGGAAATTGAAAACGTTCCCTGCCCTGTGGTTTGGGTTAATTGTGTAGTACCCTTTATTTTTATTGATACACCAGGCAATGGCAAGCCATCGTCTGCATCAACCACTTTTCCGGTTATTGTTTTATTCTGCGCCAGGGCGTTGAAATAAGACAAAACCGTCACCATTAAAATCAATAGTAATTTTTGTTTCATGTTGAGAAATAAATAGTTAGTAATTAGTTAATTTTTTTGTTTTCAGCCGGGGATGCATGAAATCAAATCAATGAGCAATTTAGGGGCTATCAAAATCTCAAAATATGCGAAAATCACCGTTTTGGCCAAGAAGGGCTAAAACGCAAAAAAGCAAACTCCAATCCTGGCAGTTTGCTTTTTTAATCATTATTAACCTAAACAGGAAAAAACTTCTACAAATTGTCCTGCAAGAGCTTCAAAAATAGTTTCATCCTGCTGTACAAAATGTGCAGAAATCACTATTTATATTAATTCAACTTACTCTTTTTATACTTTAAAGGCGTAATGTTGAACGTATTTTTAAATAACCTGATAAATGAACTTGGGCATTCAAACCCCACCAAACCCACAATTTCGTTTAAAGAATAATTTGTGGTTTGTAATAATCTTTTAGCCCGGTTTAACCTGAGTTGCATTAAAAACTGATAAGGACTGATTTCGTAGGCTTCTTTAAAAGTTCTTAGCAAATGGTTAACTGATAAACAGGCTTGTTCTGCAATATTTTCTAAAGTGATATTCTGGTTGTAATTACTACTAATGTATTCTTTGGCCAGTGTTAATCTTTTTAAAACTTCTTCGCGCGTTTTGGTTTTAACAAAACTCAGCTTATCAAGCTTTTGAACCACTTCCTTATTGTAAATTTTATAATAGTTTAAAAGGCAGTGGTGCATATATTCGTTAATCAGCATCTCATCTTTTAAACCTCTATCAAGCTGTTTTTTAAGGTGCTGTACATTAAACCGCATATCGCCTGTAAAAGGATATAAAGATTCTATAAACGCAGGCGCTGTTTTTGCTTTCTTTCCATCGAGTAAACTTTCGTTACTGCTGAACAAAGTATTCTGAAAATCTTTTATAAAATTTTCGCCGAAGGAAACGGAAAATGTATTTACCGGGTTTATCGAATCTATTTTACTGCAAAAATCAGTTCCGGCATTTATTACCGCAAACGTATCAGGGTAAATGCTGAACTTACGTTTATTGATTTCGCAGTCTTCAGTACCATTAAAAACAAACTTAATGGTATAGGCATCATTCTGTTGTTCGTAAAGTGCTTCGCAGGTACTTTCACTTACAATTCTGTTTCTGTTGCTCAATTCTTTTACGTACCTCATGCTAATCTTCATTATAGTTACGTTGCTCCAAAATGATAAAATCATTACCATAAGGATCAGAAAATTCTACACTCAAACCCTCACTTAAATAAGATGGTGTTTTTTTGAAAATAACGCCCCTCGATCGTAGCCTGCAATAATCTTCTAAACAATCATCGCTTTTTAATACAATTTTATTGGTTTGGTTTTGGTGCTTCCGTTCTGAAAGAAAAATACTGGTTTCGCCATCGGCTTTAACCAATATTCCTTTTTCCTGATCAGCGATCATGGTTTTTTCGGTAAGCATACCTAAACAATTGGTATAGAAGGTGTCTGCATCATTTAGTTGCTTCACTTGCACGTAAAATAATTTTGCAGACTGGTTCATTTATTCCATTTAATTGTATGGTGTAAAATTAAACTGGAATCGGAAAGGAAGGATCACCCAAAAAGGGTGATTTTAGCATTATTTTTTAACCAGGTATTGTTATGGCTTAAATAAACCGCTTTTCTTTTGCGGTTTTAATGGCTTCGGCTTTAGAATTTACATCGAGTTTGATGTAGATATTTTTGACATGGCTTCTAACCGTTTCCTGATCGATAAAAAGATCATTGGCAATTTGGGGTTTTGTTTGTCCGTTGGCAATTCGATCCAATATCTCGGTTTCTCTTTTAGTTAATGGAGAATTTAAGTTCTTTTGAAAAGAATGCATTACAATTCTAGCCACATTGGTGCTCATGGCGCCACCTCCGGTACTCACTTCCCTTACGGCATCTATAATTTTTGCAGCACTGGAGTTTTTGGTTAAATAACCTCCTGCCCCCATGGTTAAAGCTTCGAAAACCAATTCAGGCGAATCAAAAACGGTTAAAATGATAATATGGGTTTGTGGTAAGGCTTTTTTAATAAAGGGCAACGCCTGCAGGCCATTTGTGCCCGGCATTTGAATATCAAGCAGGATTACATCAGGTTGATCGGCTTCTAAATATTTCCTGGCCAGATCATACGATGCATAGGAATTTACAACGGCAAAATCTTCTACATCAGTTAATAACGATTCGTAGCCCATTCTTAAAATATCATCGTCTTCTATTAAAACGATTCGTACATGCTGGTTCATTTTTAGGGTGTGTTTATGTTTAGACGCCTTTTATGCTATTTTGTGACAGGAATCCGGGTAGAAATTGTTGTGGTGGTGCCTTTTCCTTTTATCGAAGAAATCTGGAAGGTAGATTTGATGCGTTTGCAACGGGTTTGAATGTTGTTTAATCCCCTCCCTCTCTCAACCGTTTCGAGATCAAAACCTTTACCATCATCAGTGGTTAGGATGTTGATGGTATGATGATCGGTTTCGATAACCATAATTAATACGTGGGTGGCCTGGGCATGTTTTAACACATTATTCAGCATTTCTTTAAAAATGAGTGTCAGGTTTCGGTTAAATTCCATTGATAAATGCAGTTTCTGATATTTACCCAATACCCCTTCCATTTTAAAATCGATCCCCGTATTCTGAAAAAGATCAATCCCAAAATTTTTAATGTGTATTAAAATCTCAAAAAGGTTATCACTATGAGGATCCAGAGCCCATAGAATATCTTTTGTTCCGGTATAAAGCAGGCCTGCATTTTCCCTGATCAACCTGATCAGTTCTTTTTGATCCTGTTCAGCCCCATCCACCTTTTTATCCAAAAGCTCCGATAAAATATTTATCCTGGTTAATTTATTGCCAATATCATCATGAAAATCTTCTGCCGTTTGTTTCCTGATTTTTTCCTGCTCCTTTTGCTTTAATTTTTCGAACTGGTATTTTTTTCGTTCCCTGTTTTTAAAAATGAGGTAAAAAATGAACCAGATTAAAAAAATCATCACCAGAAATGCAATTACCTTAAACAAAACCGTATCGTAATAAGGTGGTACAATGGTAAAGCTAAACTGTTCTATATTGGATTGCTGTCCATTTGCGATGGCATATACCTGAAAAGTATAACTGCCGGGCCTGATGGCAGAATATTCGATCTCTGTATTGGGAACAGGTTTGCTAAAATCGTTATCTGTACCAACCAGTTTATAGCGATAAAGTACACTTTCGGGATTGGTAAGATATACACCCTTGAAACTAATAGAAATATGGTTCTGACTATAATTTAATTTGTAAAAAATGTCACTCCTTCTATTTAAATCAATAGAAAGATCTTTCGAACGGTCGTTTTTATGAAAAACATTTACATGCTGAATATGAATAAAGGGACTTTTTTTGTTCTGGCTTGGCGGTACAATTTTGCATTGGATGATTCCGTTAATGGTGCCCACCAAAATATTGTTTTTGTAATTGATAATCGCATTTTGATTACATTCTACAATTAAGGCATGATCCCTAAAAACTTCATATCGTTGTTCCGCTTTATTGAAGGTTAACTTATTAATTCCGCGACCTGTGCCTGCCCATAAATTTTCCTTATTATCGGTTGCCAGGCTATAAATATCGTTCGAATTTAATCCGTTAGCTACCACATAACGTTTAATTGCTTTGGTTTTGAGGTTCCAGGTTACAATTCCGTCGCCAAGCGTAGCAAAAACCAGGTTATCTCCATGTTTTATAATGCTTAAGATGTATATATTTTTAAGTGCCTTAATCTGGAAGGTACGGTCTATTTTTTTATTCCTGATCAGTGTAACACCATTCGAAGTACCCAGCAACACACTATCCTTACTTAGCGGGTAAGGAAAAATGCAGGATGAATAGCCATCAAAGCCACTTATTTTTTCGATTTTCCCATCTTTTAGATAAGTGGATGATTTTAATCCATTTATCCAGATTCCTCCTTCAGCATCCTCAGCAATAGAACTATTATCAAAACGTTCAGGCTTTAATATCTGTGAAAATTTTTGACCATCATACATCCAAACGCCATTACCATAAGTAGATATCCAGATATTTTTTGCCCTATCGGCATAAACGAAATAAATCTTTTTATCCTTAAAAATCGGATTATTAATATTTTCTACTTTTTTACCATCATACCTAAA
This sequence comes from Pedobacter miscanthi, assembly GCF_032678605.1. Lineage (GTDB taxonomy): Bacteria > Bacteroidota > Bacteroidia > Sphingobacteriales > Sphingobacteriaceae > Pedobacter > Pedobacter miscanthi_A. The sequence goes on along the minus strand of NZ_JAVTSU010000014.1, from coordinate 150,975 downwards.
AATGCCCTTATTATAAGTTCCAAACCATAAGTTATCATTTTTATCAGCCGCAATTCCACTTATAGGGTAAGCAATATTTTGACCTTTAAATTTATTGTAGCGAATAAAGGCATCACCTTCATATTTATAAATCCCATCACTGAAACAGGAAATCCAGATGTTATTTTCTGTATCACTAAAAATCTCATTTACCTGGTTATCGCTCAGTCCGTTTTCTGCATTAAAATAAATAAACGAACCATTTTTACGAATAAGATATGCCCCTTTTTCAGAGCCGACCCACATATTGCCTTTATTATCCTGTTCTAAAGCATAATAGGTATCAATGGCCGGGTTTTTAAAAAACGGTTTGGTAATCCCATCCTCCACTACGTAAATGCCGCTACGATAGGTTAAAAGGTAAATTTTGTTTTTTAATTTACGGTCAAACAGGATTTTTCTAATGGATAAGGCACTTACTTCATGAGGCAGTTCCTGAAAAATTACCCAATTGTTATTTTTAAGCTGATATATTCCTTTTTCTGCAACAACCGCGTAAAGATTTCCGTATTGATCGGCGTTAATGGCATTAACATGTAAGCCCGCTATAGAATAAAAAACGAGTTTGCCTTTTTCAATTTTGAAAAGTTTCCATTCAGTTATTCCCCAAATGGTTCCTTGTTTGTCTTTTAGCAAAGAATTAATACTCTTTCCTGAAAACAGGGTGCTTATTTTTCCCTTTTTTAAAGTGTTGATTCCGGCCTCTGTTCCAAAATAAACCTGTCCCTGGTTATCTTCGAGAATACAGTTTATCGAATTTGAAGCCATTCCATCAGCTTTGCTGTAAGAGGTAAATATTTTCCCGTCGAAATTACTTACACCCCCAAATGTACCCAACCAAAGCGTTCTGTCTTTTGCCTGATAAATGGCCATTACCTGCGATTGCGGCAGGCCATCTTTTAAACTGTAATTGGTAAAGTTATAGCTTTGGGCCGATAGCCGAAGGCTACAAACCAAAATGAAAGAAATTATGAAATTTATCTTGACTATAGACAGTTTACTGCGCATACAATACAAAATAAGCATAATTTCTTTCAAATACCATCCCCCAGAAAGGGGGATATTTTAGGCGTTACCCATATAAGGATCGGTTTGGGTAATTTCTCCGGTTTCTACCTTACCCGCATAACGTTGTTTAAAAATCCCGTTACCACTTTGTACAATACTGAAATCGTACCAATTGGCATTTTTACTGAGATTAAGTACAACATTAGTGCTCGATTTTGGCTTTATACTAATCATTTTAATGCCGTTTTTATATTTGTTATCGATTACCTGCAGGTTAATTAAACCCGCACTTTTATTCTCTATCGCAAAAACTAAATTTCCGTTAAGTTTTTTACTCACCAAACCACTTTGCTCGGGATAGGCTTTTATTGCAATTGCAGGATTCTTTTTGCTCCCTGCAAAATGCCTGTAAAAACCGTTGGGACCGCTTATCGCTAAATCATAAATCTCGTTGTCAAAATCATCGATCCTGATATTATCTTTTATCATATCGCCAGCCTTTACTGCGTAAGCCCAGTTTTTACCTGCAACACCTTTAAATTTGGCTATTGTACTCATGTTAAATGGAGCGCCAATGCTTTCCGTTTCATTGCCGAACAAGGTTTTTGCCGATTGGAAAGTAAGTTCGATTTCATTATTTACCAGATTCGCATTAACCATTAAATGATAAGGGAGCGCACAGGCATGTTTGGTTCCATTTTCCTGCTTGGGTGCATGAACCGATGTTTCACGTGAAAAAGCTTCTAATTTATTGATTTTATCTATTTCTGTTTTATTTAAAGCCGTAGGACCAACCTGCGCAGGTTTATTTTTTGCATTGCCGATATTGGTTACCACCACATCGCGTTTTAATGGTTGCGGAGATTTAATTTCTTCGCCATTGTACGGCCTGAATACCGAGGTTAAATCGCCGCAAATGTTTCTGCGCCAATCGCTGATGTTATTGCTTTTAACAGTTTTACCTGTTTTTTTTGTTAACCATTTTTCCATAAACATGAGTGAAGAAGTATGATCAAAAACCTGTGAATTTACAAAACCACCCTTGCTCCATGGCGAAGCAATAACCAAAGGCACACGGTAGCCTAAACCAATCGGACTCCCCTTTCTGCCTTCGAAATCTGTAGTATAATTAATTCCGGCAGATACTTTTCCACTGGTTGGATCGTCAGGATTTGGCACTACAAAAGGTGGCTGATGATCAAAATAACCGTCATTTTCATCGTATGTTAAAACAAAGATGGTTTTTTTCCAAACCTCAGGGTTTTTAGTTAAAATATCCAAAGCCTCACTTACGTACCAGGTTCCATATAAAGGCGAACTGGTATGATCTGAAAAACGCTGGGGCGCCACCAACCACGAAACTGCTGGCAATTTCCCGCTGTCTACATCTTTCCTGAACTGGTGAAAAATGTCTCCTTTAGGAATATTGATCGTTTCAGACTGACCCTGGTCATTTTTAAAGGTAAAAGGCTCTAATTCCAGGTAATCTTTTTGTGAAATATTAGTGGTAAAGGCCTTATCGACCAGATTTTTCTCCTTTTGCGATAATTTATCATATTTCTCCTGAACTTCCCTGGCTGTTAATGCTGGTTTAACCGTATTATCACCATTTTTTCTAAAATAAGCAGATAATTTAACATTGTGCCTGCTGATGTATTCAACAGGATTATCACCATAATTTCCCAACCAATCATCGATTTCGCCTTCAGGAAGTTTAGAAGTCCAGAGTTCGTTTTGATAAATGCGCCAGTCGATTCCGTTATCTTCCAATGTCTCCTGAAAAGTTGGCCAATCTACAAATACATTATTTTGTGATTCGGCCTGATCGTTATTCACCACCGCTACACGGTTAGCGCTTTTTTCTCCGCGTATTGTACCAGTGAAAAAGAATAACCTATTTGGCGTTGTTCCTGTCAACGAAGAACAAAAATGCTGGTCGCATATCGTAAAAGCATCAGCCATGGCGTAATAGAACGGAATATCATTCCGGTCATAATAAGCCAAAGTCATTGGTGTTTTAACCGGGAGCCATTTATCGTAACGGCCGCCATTACGTGCCGCAACCTGATCATTCCACGAGTGTGGTAAACCACCTTGCCAGGTAATTTTTGTTTTGTTAATGTCTACATGAAAAGGTGCATAAGTGTAACCTTGCCCATCTTTTTGCAGCCAAACTTTGTTACCATCAGGCTGGATGTGCGGGTGTGGATCATTAAATCCGCGAACGCCTTTCATTTTACCGAACATATGGTCGAACGACCGGTTTTCCTGCATCAAGAAAACAATGTGTTCCGCATCATAAAACGTGCTACCTGGTTCTGGGTTAATCGCCATGGCTTTTAACACCGAACTGGGCAAAGTGTTGGCCACGCCTGTGGCACCGGCAAATAATGCCGCTTTTTTTAAAAATTCTCTACGTGAGTCCATAAATTATACAATATAGCTTAGATACCGCAAGTTATGATTTTTAGTCCAAAGTCCTTAGTCTGCAGTCCATAGTCGAGTAAGCGATAGAAAATCAATTTACAATTTGCAGTCAACAGTTAACCCTAACAATGAAGCAATTGAACAATTCAGTGGGCAATTTGCAGTAAACAGTTAACCGATTTAAACAATTAACCAGTTAACCTAAACAATCCAACAATGAAGCAATTTGTAGTTAGCAATAAACAAATGACCAATGAACGAATAAACCTCTATTTCTGGAACACCCTCACGTAATCAACCTTCATTGTTGCTGGAAATACAGCATCATCAACACCTTTTTTTCCACCCCAGCCACCACCTACGGCTACATTTAGAATCACATGAAAATTCTGATCGAAAGGCCAGTCTCCCGATCCCTTTTTGGTATTGTTGAAAGTGAGGTATTTTTGATCGTCGATAAAGAAGTCGATGCGATCGGCAAACCATTCTACAGCATACACATGGTATTCGGTATAAGGATTATTTACTTTTAAAGCCTTGCCCACTTGTGTTTTTATCACGTGGTTAAATTTTTCGGTGTGCACCGTGCCGTGTACACTATCCGGATCGTAACCTACGTGCTCCATGATGTCAATTTCACCGCTTTTTGGCCATCCGCCATATTTCCAATCGGTTGGCAAAGCCCATATTGCCGGCCATAGGCCTCTGCCTTTTGGTAACATGGCACGCACCTCTACTCTTCCATATTTAAAATCGAACTTGTTTTTAGTTACCAACCGTGCCGAAGTATAATGGTTATTTTCTATATCAACCTTTATAGCAGTAATGTTCAGGTTTCCTTTTTTTACCACGGCATTTGCACTATCTGCATCAGTATAATACTGAAGTTCGTTATTTCCCCAACCTTTGCCGCCTACATCATAACTCCAGTTTTTGGTTAGTGGTAATCCGGAATCATCAAATTCATCTGCCCATTTTAGTTTCCAACCCTGTGCAACGGGTGTTTTTTTAATTTCTTCGAAAAGCAATTCAGGCTCATTGGTGGTAATATAATCCACTTTGTGCGCTAAAAGCCATTGCATGTCAGGTATTGTATTTACCGTCCAGGCATTTACGGTTAAACCTAATTTTTGTGCATTTTCGATCCAGTTATCTTTCTGATAAACGCTATAATGATAATCAGCACCGGTTAATTTATCCGCTTTCATTTGTTCCGCACTAATTTCGCCCTTCAAATAAGCAACTTTTGCTTTTGGCAATAAAGTTAAAACGCGCTTACAGTAGTCATAATCAAAACTGATGTACTCTACCCAATCGGTAACTTTTAGCTTCTGCACCATTTCTACACATTTATTGGTTACTTCGATACCGCGTTCTTTGCTGATGAGTGATGGTTTTATCTCCAAAATCAGTTTGGTGCTTTTCTGTTTTTTACCTTCGAGTAAATAGGCCTCTAAAGTTGGGATTTTCTCGCCATTAGTCATGGTTTTGGTTAATAGCTCATTATAGCTAACTTTCTCGATGGTCAATCCCTGAAATTCCGGATCATGGTTAATCACCAAAACGCCATCAGCCGTCATCCACACATCGAATTCCGAGCCATAACAACCCAGTTTTACAGCCTCATTTAAAGAAGCGATGGAATTTTGAGGAAAATTATTTTTCTTCCAGGCACCCCGGTGTGCAATTACCTGGTTTTTGTTCCAGTTAAATTTTTGAGCAAAAGAAGCAGTAAAAAGGAACAACATTAGTGCAGAAATAAATATTCGTTTCATGTTTTGGTATGGTTATACAAAAATTCAAAAGTAGATTTTTATGGGAACACGCGTTTAAAATCTATGTAACCTTTGTATTAATAAAACAAGATAAAGATTTTTAAATTAATTTGTCATTACAACGTTCAGTAATAACTCCAATTTATCGTTATAAATTTTAGCCACAAATGCACACAGTGAAACACAGATTTTTTACATTTCTTCGGTTTGTTGATTATTAATTTACCCTTGTTTAATTAACCCCATGAAACGCTAACCATCGTTTTCAAAAATAGCAAGCTATAATCCAAAGGCAATGAAATCGCTTTACGAAGGAATAAATTTGTTTTTTTGAAGCGCAAAGCCTCTGCAGTTATTAACGTTTGTTCCCGGGCCTTAGTTAAATAAACCCGATTGACGCGGAAACCAAAAGCTTTTTCAGCTTTTGTTGCAGCAAAAAGCGGGACAGGAAGCCGCCATGAAATACTACCTCCTGTTTCCAAATCAATAAAAATAACCTATCCAACCAATCTCAATTATCAGCCAAACGATAAACTATTTGAAATAAACACGTTACCTTACTGTGGTTTCTTTTAATTGATTGGAACAATTTTTACATTTACGGTGATATGGTGAGCAATAACTACAGTGAATTATTACGAAAGATTGATGAGTTTATCCGCAAATTTTACCTCAATAAAATTTTGCGCGGCAGTATTTATGCCGCGGCAATACTCTTAGCCTTGTATCTGCTTGTTTTTTTAAGTCTATATTACCTCAATCCAACTGCCGGCTTTAAAACTGTTGTTTTTTTTGCCTACTTGCTTATTGGTGTTTTGCTTATTGGTTTTTTAATTATCAAACCACTTCTTTCGATGTTAAAATTGGGCAAACACCTCTCTTTTGACGAGGCATCGGTTATCATCGGAAATCACTTTTCCGATATTAAGGATAAATTGCTCAATACCCTACAGCTTCACCGTTTATCAGAAAACCAGCCTCATAACAATCAACTCATTATTGCCAGCATCGATCAAAAAATATTAGAACTTAAGCCCGTTCCTTTTTACACGGCCGTTAGCATTAACGATAACCGCAAGTATTTAAAGTACCTTTTTATCCCACTTTCTATCATTTTACTCATTGCCATCATTGCTCCTGCCATTTTACGCGAGGGTACAAATAGTTTTTTCAAATACGATGAATACATTGCACCCAAAGCTCCATTCAGTTTTACGGTTTTAAATAAAAGTTTAACGCTAACACAGGGTGATGATGTAACCATAAACTTGAAATTAGCGGGCGATCAGCTTCCTGCCGAAATTTATGTAGAAGACGGAAAAAACACTTACAAATTGCAAAAAGAGAACATCAGCCAGTTTAATTACAGCATTAAAAATATCCAAAACGATAAAAAACTTGTTTTTAAAGGAGGTGGTTTCAGTTCTTCGGTATTCACGCTTACTGTTAAACCGCGTCCCGAATTGCTTAATGCAACCGCAACTTTAAATTTTCCAGCTTATTTAGGCAAAAAACCGGAACAGATTGCAAACGTTGGCGACATGCTCCTACCGGAAGGAACAAAAGTTACCTGGAATTTAAAAACCGGAAAAAGCAATTCGATTTTATTTATACTGAATGGTAAAGAGTATGTTTTAAAAGTTGATGACGATGAATCGACTTTCAATGCCACCATCAAAAACAATGTTAAATACAGCATTACCCCTAAAAATGAATACGTTACACTTCGCGATTCTTTATCACACCAGATCACCGTGGTTAAAGATCAGGCGCCTGGAATTACGGTAGAAGAAAAACCAGATTCGATAAGTAACAAAGCATTGTATTTCAGCGGTCAGCTTACAGATGATTATGGTTTTAGCCGACTGAGTTTCAAATATAACATCAAAGAAAATAACCGTATTGTTGGCACAGTGACCAAGAATATTCCAATAAAAAGCAATGCGACAGATCATACTTTCTTCTATTTCTGGGATTTAAAAACCGCTTCGGCCAAACCAGGGCAAGAAATTGAATATTATTTCGAAGTAGCCGATAACGACGGCGTTAACGGCGCAAAAGTTACCCGCTCGGAAATTAAAACCTTTAAACAGCCTACCAAAAAAGAAACTGCCGAGCAGATTAATGCCAGCAACCAGGCCTTAAAACAAAAAGTACAATCGGCTATCCGTTTGGCCAATACCATCGAAAAAGAAAGTAAAAAAGTTGCAGAAAGCCTGATCGATAAAAAACAGATCTCTTTCGAAGATAAAAAACAAATAGAAGCGCTTTTAGACAAGCAAAAACAGCTTGATGAAGCTGTAAAAGAAATTAAGGAACAGAACGATAAAAACATCCAGCAACAGGAAGACCAGAAACAAACCGAAGAGCTTTTAGAAAAACAGAAACAGATTAAAGACCTGTTTGATAATGTGCTGGATGATAAAACCAAAGAACTTTTGCAAAAGCTGCAGAACCTGATGAATGAGAAAAATAAAGATCAAACACAGAATGAGCTTTCAAAAATGCAATTGGATAATAAAACCCTCAAAAATGAGCTAGACCGTATTTTAGAACTCTACAAACAGCTTGAATTTGAACAAAACCTTCAAACCGATATCGACCGTTTAAATGAGCTGGCTAAAGAACAAAAAGAACTGGCCGAACAAACGAAAGATAAAAAACAGGATAACGAAACCTTAAAGCAAAAACAGGATGCCCTGAATAAGGAGATGAAAGACCTTAAAGACGACCTTAAAAAGCTGGAAGAAAAAAATAAATCTTTAGAAAGGCCAAATCCATTCGAAAATCCTGAAAAAGATGTTCAGGATATACAAAAGGAACAACAGGACAGTAAAGATGCTTTAGATAAAAAAGATTCCAAAAATGCCAGTCAGAAGCAGCAAAAAGCAGCTGATCAGATGGAAAAATTATCTAAAAAAATGAGCGATATGCAGCAACAGGGCGAAGAGATGGAAAATAACCTGAATGCGAAAGAATTGCGACGTTTGCTCGAAAATCTACTAAACACTTCTTTTGATCAGGAAAAGGTAATGCTCGCTTTAAAGAAAATGGCAGCGGCGGATCCATCTTATACCAGCAACGTTCAGAAACAGCGCAGCATTAAAGATAACCTTAAAACCATTGCCGATAGTTTGTATAGCTTAAGCAAACGTGTTCCACAGATAGAATCGACAGTTAACGAGGAGATGAATAAAATAAATTTTAACCTCGATAAAAGTTTAGAAAGTTTGGGTGATAGAAGAACACCAGAGGCCAACCGTTTCCAGCAGTTTACCATGACCTCTATCAATAACCTTACTTTGATGTTGAGCGAAGCTTTAAGCCAGTTGCAAAATATGCAGAAAAATGGCAAAGGTGGTAGCGGAAAGAAACAAAAGCAGGGAATGAAACAACTTTCGCAAATGCAAGATCAGCTGAATAAAAGCATGCAGAAAGCCAGGGAGCAGATGCAGAAATCAGGTGGTAACCAAGGTACAGTTGGTAAAGGACAAATGAGCCAGGAATTTGGTAAAATGGCCCAGCAACAGCAAATGATCCGTCAGGCATTGGAAAAGATTAACAGGGAAGAAAATAAAGATGGTACAGGAAAAATGGGCAACCTGAACGAAGCCATTAAAGAGATGAAACAGACGGAAAGCGATTTGGTTAACAAGCGTTTACAACAGGAAACCTTAAACAGACAGAAAGAACTGTTAACCAAGCTATTAGAAGCTGAAAAAGCAGAACGCGATCAGGAAGAGGACTCTAAACGGGAGAGTAAAGCTGCAAAAGAATTTCCACCATCTTATCAAAAAATGGTCGATCAGTTTAAAAAAGAGCAACAGAATGGTAACGATATGCTGCAGAAATTGCCACCGAGCTTAAATTACTACTATAAAAATAAAATTGCCGAGTATTTAAAGTCGTTGAATATAGAGCGATAACAAATGTAATAACTCGTCATTGCTGAGGAGGTACAACGAAGCAATCTTACAACGATCGCTAATAGCATGTGCATTAAGATTGCTTCGTACCTCGTTATGACAGACTTTTTATATAAATCTATAATGATAGCGGAATTAAGATCCATCAACTCCATTCAGGTAACCATTTTAAAAAAATTCGTCATCTCCACTGAAGCACAGCGGAACGGAGAGATCTATCCAGAGATAGATTTCTCGACCAGGTTGCACTTCGCTCGACATGATCACAATTGTAAATAGTACAAAATTATATTTCTTAAATTTGCAGCAAAAACAACAAAAAATATGCCTGCAATATCCTTTTTCACCGAATCTGTTAGCTATAACCTTCCACAAAAACTTAAAGTTAAAAAGTGGATTAAAGCTACCATTGAAAAAGAAGGTTATAAACTGCATGAACTCAACTTTATTTTCTGCAGCGACGAATACCTCCTCGGGATCAATCAGCAATACTTAAACCACGATACTTACACGGATATCATCACCTTCGATAATTCTGAAGAAGAAAAACAGATTGTGAGTGATATTTTCATCAGCATAGAACGCGTAAAAGAAAACGCCAAAACCTTTAAAACTTCCGAATTTGATGAAGTTTGCCGCATCATGATCCACGGAACCCTGCACCTATTGGGTTTTAAAGACAAAGGTAAAGCAGCCAAAACCCTCATGACTCAAAAAGAAGATGAATATTTAGGGTATAGAAGTGAATTTGAATTAGCTTAACCTCCCTATCCCCTAATACCATTCTGAGCGCAGTGAAGAATCTTATTTCTCCATAAGCCCGTCCGTCATCTCCTGGAACGTCCCGAATATTCGGGAGAGAGATCTATTTTGTTAGATTTCTTGGCTGCATCGCGTTCTGCTCGAATGACGATCTATTTTATACCTTTCATGACATTACCATTACCATAACTCTCTAATTAAAAGCAAAATACCTCCCTACACCTTTCATTTTTAATTGGCGTTCGTCTAAAAGTTACCGGCGTTCGTCGACAATTACACTCTGCTGGTATAATACGCCAAATCTCGCTGCAACTTTTCCTGCACGCTGCAGTCTTATATTCGAAAAAACAATAAAAGGATTTAAAAAAATTAAAATATACAGTAATGAAAACTTCTATAAAAACCCTATTCGCAGCAGCATTGGCAACAATCGTTTTAAGTAGTGCAAGTGTTGCAGCAAATGCAAACGAAAATAACAGCAATTACACCAATATTACTTCAGTTAAAAATATTACTAAAATTAAAGTAAGTGGCAACGTGAAGGTAATTTTAGTTCAGGATGCTAAAGAAAGTGTTCAGGTTTATGATAACTACTACGCAAAAAATGCATTGGTACAACAACAAGATGGCGAATTAAGGATCAGTTCTTTTACCAAAAAGCCACTAACAATTATTGCACATGTAAATAACCTTACTGCTATCGAAGCATCAAACATTTCTAGTGTTATAACAGCCGGAAACTTCAACTTATTAAACCTTGATGTAATTTTAAACGATGGTGCAACTGCTGATATCAAGGCAAATACCGTGAATTTAAATACAAACATTAATGGTGCCTCCAGTTTAGTATTAAGCGGTTCTACCGAAAATTATTCAGCCGTTTTAGGTGCGGTTGCGAAAGTAAATACAAATGATTTTACTGCAACAGACAGTAATATAAGCGCATCGCCCATTGCAACGTACAATGCAAACAGATATAATGATATTAAAGTTGATCTTTTAGAATCTATTTTCTAAAACATCACAAAAGATAAAGTTTAGTTTTAGTTAATGATTGAAGCAGCGGTGGAGCGAGTCCAACCGCTGTTTTGTTTTTATAATAGCTTTACTAATGACAAATGAACCAGTGAACAACCGAACCAACAGCATCAAGTTTCTGCCATTTTTACCTGATACAGAAGTCCTTTACAATTTGAATATCCCGTTCCAAGTAATTTATCCTTACCTTTGCACTAATTTTCCTTTATAAATCCGAAATACAAAAAAATTGAGCACACTAATTGCGGCAGAAGGCTTAGGACATGGTTATCATGACGAATGGCTATTTAAGAATTTAACCTTGGGTATTAACTCTGGTCAGCGCGTAGCGTTGGTTGGGATTAATGGTGCAGGTAAGAGTACACTTTTGAAATTACTTGCAGAAAGGTTCCCTCCGCTTGAAGGTAAAATTGTAAAAAACAAAGCTGTTAAAATTGGCTTTTTGGACCAGGAACCACAATTTACAGAAGGTTTTTCGATTAGTGACCACATCTTTTCTCTTGATAATAAACAACAACAGTTGATTAAGGAGTATGAAGAATTAATTGAAGATCCCAATCCTGATGAGAAAACGCTTAACCGTTTATACGAAGAGTTAAGCGAACATAATGCATGGGAATATGAGCATGAGATTAAAACCATTTTAAATAGAATGGGCATTACTCATCTTCAACAAAAAATAGCTACCCTATCAGGCGGACAAAAGAAACGTTTGGCCCTCGCTAAACTTTTAATTGAAGATCCTGAAATTTTAGTGCTTGATGAGCCTACCAACCATTTAGATATTGATACCATCGAGTGGCTGGAGAAATTATTGACCACTGGACAAAAAACCATTTTATTGGTTACCCACGATAGGTACTTTTTAGATAATGTGTGTAATACTATAGTGGAACTGGATAGGGGCAAAATTTTCAATTACAATGGAAACTATGCTTATTACCTGGAAAAGAAAAGTGAAAGAGAAGCGTTAGACGCTACGGTTCAACACAAGAACCAACAGCTATTAAAGAAAGAATTGGAATGGATGAGACGCATGCCACAGGCTCGTGGAACTAAATCTAACGCCAGAATCAATGCCTTTTACGATTTAGAAGAAAAAACAAAGAAAAAGGCTGACAATCAGAGCATTAGCCTACAAATGAAGATGTCTCGCCAAGGCGGTAAAATTATCGAGATAGAACACATTGCTAAAGCATTTGATGAGCGTCCGATTATCAACGATTTCAGCTATACCTTTAAAAAAGGAGATAGAATTGGTTTAGCCGGAAAAAACGGAACAGGAAAATCAACCTTATTAAATATTATTACGAGTCAAATTACACCAGATAGTGGCAAAGTTGATACCGGAGATACTACTGTATTTGGATATTATAAACAAGGTGGTTTAACTTTCGATCCAAAAGAAAGGGTAATAGACATTGTAAAATCGGATGCCGAATATATTAAAATGGCAGATGGTTCTGTAATTACTGCCTCTGCCCTATTAACCTTATTTCTCTTCCCACCAAAAAAACAACATGGCATGGTAGAGAAGTTAAGTGGTGGTGAAAAGAAACGTTTGAACCTGATGAAAGTGTTGATGCAAAATCCAAATTTTTTAATTTTGGATGAGCCAACAAACGATTTGGATATAGACACTCTAAATGTATTAGAAGAATTTTTAGAAAACTTCCCCGGCATATTAATGCTGGTTTCTCACGATAGGTACCTGCTTGATAAAATGAGTGATCAACTATTTATTATGGAAGGCGAAGGTGTTGTTAAAATTTATAATGGCAATTATTCTGAGTATCGATTAAGTTTAGATCAACCAAAAGCCAAAGTAGAAACAAAGAAAGCTCCTGCTCCCGTTATAGAACAAACACCGGTTAAAGCAGCAAAAAAGCTAAGCTTCAAAGAACAAAAAGAATTAGAAGATAGCGAAAAAGGAATGGAAGAAACAGAAGCTAAAATAGCTAACCTGACCAAAACATTAAACACTATTGATGCAGCCGACTATGTTAAAATTCAGCAGATTTCAAATGAAATAGAAAACCATCATGCTAAACTGGATGAATACACCATGCGTTGGCTGGAACTTTCTGAATAACAAAGGATGCAATTCAAAGATTTCATATTATGTTTCACGTGGAACATCATTAATTCTTAAAAAGAGATGTCAAGATAAGCGTAGTCGAAGTGGGCTTTATAAGCGACAATTTTTTTTAACATTGATTAAATTCAATCAGCATAATCAATAAACAAAAACCAAATGTTCCACGTGGAACATTAAAGAAATATAAAATAAAATGTTTTCAAAATACGATTTGATTGTTGTTGGTGCTGGTCACGCAGGCTGTGAAGCTGCTGCTGCCGCTGCTAACTTAGGCTCATCTGTTTTATTAATAACAATGAATATGGGCACCATTGCCCAAATGAGTTGTAACCCTGCCATGGGTGGCGTAGCGAAAGGACAGATTGTTCGAGAGGTTGATGCACTAGGTGGATACTCTGGTATTATATCAGATAAATCAACCATTCAATTCAGAATGCTTAATAAATCAAAAGGCCCTGCAATGTGGAGCCCAAGAGCGCAAATTGACAGGATGCGCTTTGCAGAGGAATGGAGGTTAGCTTTAGAGAACACACCAAATGTAGATATTTGGCAAGATAGCGTTATAGGTTTACTGGTGAAAGATAATACCGTATACGGCGTTAAAACATCTTTAGGTATAGAGATAGAAAGCACAGCTGTGGTGTTAACCAATGGCACCTTTTTAAATGGTATTATTCATATCGGAGAAAAAAAATTCGGAGGAGGTAGAACAGCTGAAAGATCATCAACAGGAATTACCGAGCAATTGGTAGAATTAGGAATGGAATCTGGCAGAATGAAAACAGGTACTCCACCACGCGTTGATGGCCGAAGTTTGGATTATTCTAAAATGGAAGAGCAATGGGGTGATGAGGATAGAAGTAAATTTTCTTTCACCGATACTCCCGTTACCACCGATCAACGTTGTTGCTGGATCACCTATACAAACAGCGAAGTACACGAGACCTTGAAAGAAGGTTTTGAAAAATCGCCTATGTTTACAGGTCGTATTAAAGGTTTAGGTCCGAGGTATTGTCCTTCCATTGAAGATAAAATTAACCGTTTTGCAGAGCGTGATCGTCACCAGATTTTTGTTGAACCCGAAGGATGGAATACCTGCGAAATTTATGTAAACGGATTTTCAACTTCACTTCCGGAAGATGTACAATTTAAAGCACTAAGATTAATACCAGGTTTTGAACAGGCAAAAATGTTCAGACCGGGTTATGCGATTGAATATGATTTCTTTCCACCTACCCAATTATCTTTAACCTTAGAAACTAAATTAATCAATAATTTATTTTTGGCAGGACAAATTAATGGAACGACTGGTTACGAAGAAGCTGCTTGTCAAGGTTTCATGGCAGGTATAAATGCACACCAAAAAATCCATGATAAACACGAACTGATCATGAAAAGATCAGAAAGTTATATTGGTGTTTTAATTGATGATTTAGTAACTAAAGGAACAGAAGAGCCTTATCGCATGTTCACTTCAAGGGCTGAACATCGCTTATTATTAAGACAGGACAATGCGGATATCCGCCTCTCTCCTATTGGCCATCAACTCGGTTTAATTTCTGATGAACGATTAGAAAAAGTAAACAAAAAAATTGCAGCTGCAGATGCATTAGTAAAGTTCACCAGAAACCAGGGCATAGAAATGGGTGATGCAAATCCGATGCTCGAAAGTTTAGGATCGAGTGTTTTAAACCAAAATGTAAAAATACACAGTTTGGTAGGAAGGCCTCACGTTGGATTACAAGATTTGATAAAAGTAAGTAAACCTCTCGCAGAAGCTACAAAAGATTTAGATAACGAAACAATCGAACAGGCAGAAATCAAAATTAAATATGAAAGTTATTTTGAGAAGGAAAATGAAATTGTAGCCAAGATGCTAAAAATGGAAGACAAAGAAATCAAAGTAGATTTTGACTATAATAAAATTGTTTCCATTTCAAAAGAAGCAAGAGAGAAATTATTTAAGATCAAACCACGTACTTTAGGTCAGGCATCCCGAATTTCGGGTGTATCACCTTCTGATATATCAGTTTTAATGGTTTATATTAATAAGTAATTGATAATCAACTACTTATATAAAATATAATAGACTTAAAATAAAGCGATATAAACATAAAATAATATTTTTTAATGTTACGGTTCCAAAAAGTATAAAAATTCGTCAGAACGTTTAAAATATGCCAAATTTAAAAGACCAATATTTTGACCTTAAAAATTTAACAGGTGTAATGGCCTTGCTCCTATTTTTTGGTTGTGCGAGTATCCAAACACCACAAGGTGGGCCAAAAGATACCAAGCCCCCAAAAATTTTAAGCATGACGCCAAAAAATCAGACGCGTAATTTTAATGCTAAAAAAATTATTATCGAGTTTGACGAATATTTTAATATCAAAGATGAGTTCAAAGAATTTTCAATTTCTCCGGATCAGGAAAAACTTCCTGTTTTAAAAAAGAGATCAAAAAGATTAGAAATTGTACTTCAGGATTCTTTGGAAAAAAATACAACTTATACTTTAAACTTTGGAAAATCCATTGCTGATGTAAACGAAGGTAACGTGGTTAAAAATCTATCTTATGTTTTTTCTACCGGTCCGGAAATAGATTCTTTATCCATCAGCGGTAAAGTAATTAATTCGTTAAGTGATGAGCCGGAAAAAGAAGCAACTGTATTTATTCTCCCCTTAGAACGCGATACTATTTTTGGAAAGAGACGTCCATCGATATATACTACTACCGATAGTGCAGGAACTTATAAATTAAATAACCTTAGAAAAGGCACTTATAAAGTTTATGCTATTAAGGAAAGCAGCGGCGGCGGCGATAAAATATACCAACAGATTTCTGATGAAGTAGGCTTTATTAAAGAGCCTTTGGTAATTGATAAAAACATCGACAATGTTAACCTTCAAATTTTTAAGGAACTGGCTCCGGAATTTCGTGTTGTAGACCGAAAACTGAACAATGATGGAAGTTTATCCATTATCTTCAATCAGCAGCTTAAAAGCCCTAAAATAACGGTTACTGATCCACCTGCAGTTGACGTTGGTAAATATGTTCACTTTACTAAAAATAATGACACAGCTAAAATATGGTTAAAAGATTTAAGTTTCGATTCGGTTAAAGTAGCCATCCAGGATCAAGGTAAAGTACTGCAAACATTAAACTTCACCCGTGGTAAAAAGGATACCTATACCCGCGAAGTAACCGTAGCTGATAACTTGTCTGGAGGTAAATTAAATCCTTTCCAGCAATTAACCCTAACCTTTCCTTTTCCAATGACTGGCGCTGATGCATCTAAAATCACATTATTGGAAGATTCCGTAAAACGAACCAATTTTGAACTCATAAAAGACAGTGTAGATCAACAAAAATACTACATTAAATATCCCTGGAAAACTAAAAGAACTTACGATTTAAAACTTGGTGCAGGCGCATTTACAGCCATCTTTAACGCTAAAAATAAGGATATACCTAAAAGATTTACATTAGAGAACCAGGATGCTTATACTTCGCTAGTATTGAATGTAACTGTGCCAGATACCAGTAAAAGTTATGTGGTACAATTTTTAACAGAGAAAAAAGACATTATAAAATCATATCCGTTAAGCAAAAATTCAAAGATTACATTTTCAAAATATCCTGCCGGGAAATATATGCTCAGGGTAGTTTACGATGAAAATAAAAACGGAATTTGGGATACAGGAAGTGTTAAAGGTGGCTACCAACCCGAAAAAGTTTGGTATTTAAAAGCATTAATGGATTTAAAACCAAACTGGGAACGGGAAGATCCATTGGTGATACCTGCACCACCTAAATAAAAAAAGTAGTCATCTCGACTGGAACACAGTGGAACGGAGAGATCTACTTGCACAGATTTATCCATTCCTTTTTACTTCAGTCGAAATGACGGAAACTATTGCGTAAACCAACCCGAATACATGATATAATTATCAGGTAACTTATTTAATAAAGCCCTTTGCTCTTCAGTAATGGGCTTTATTTTTTTTGCTGGGGTACCAGCATATAAATACCCGGTTTCACAGATGGTATTCTCCAAAACCACAGAACCGGCCGCAATAATACAATACTCTTCTATAACAGCATGGTCCATTACAATGGCCCCCATGCCAATTAAAACGTTATCCTGAACGGTACAGCCATGTACAATGGCATTATGCCCTACTGATACCCTATTACCGATGTGTGTAGAGGCTTTTAAGTACGTTGCATGAATTACTGCTCCATCCTGGATATTTGATTCATTTCCAATCGTAATGGCGTTTACATCGCCTCTTATCACAGCATTAAACCATACTGAACAGTTATCACCAATTACCACATCACCAACAATAGTGGCATTTTCAGCAATAAAGTTATCTTTTCCTATTTCAGGGTATTTATCTTTTACGGGCAATATTAACGGCATAATATAATTTAAGATGGTTGATGGATAATGGTGTTAAAGTCCCCCTCAGGGGATTTAGGGGTTAAAAAACTGTATCTACTAATTGTTTAGCATGTTCGGGGTAATCGGTAGTAAAATGTAATCCCCTACTCTCTTTTCTTTGCATGGCAGATTTAATCACCAGGTAAGCCGTTTGAATTACATTTCTCAACTCGCAAAGTTTAACCGAAACCTTATTCTTTTTATAAAATTCCTCTGTTTCCTGATAAATTAAGAATAAACGGCGATGCGCCCTTTCTAAACGAAAATCAGAACGGACAATCCCTACATAATCGCCCATAATTTTTTGCAGCTCCCGAAGGTTATGTGTTACCAATACATCTTCGTTGCTTTGGGTAACCCCTTTCGAATCCCACTCAGGAATCTCATCTGGAATAACACTACTTTTAAAATTTTCAATCGCATCCTGGTAAATGCGGTGTGCAAAAACAGTAGCTTCAAGTAACGAATTGGAAGCCAAACGGTTAGCACCATGTAAACCCGTTGAAGAACATTCTCCACAGGCATATAAATTTTTAATAGAAGAACGGCCATATTCATCAACCAGGATGCCACCACACATATAATGGGATGCAGGCGTAACCGGGATATAATCTTTCGTCATATCAATCCCTATCGATAAACATTTAGCATATATATTAGGAAAGTGTTTTAATATATCCGCTTTCTTACGCATCGTAATATCAAGATATACAAAGTCATCTCCAGATTTTTTCATTTCATTATCCACCGCACGGGCCACAATATCACGTGGAGCAAGCGATTTTCGCTCATCATATTCCTGCATAAACTCCTCACCATTTTTGCGTCTTAAAACTCCTCCAAAACCCCTCACCGCTTCTGAAATCAAGAATGACGGATACTCTCCTGGATGGTATAAAGCTGTTGGATGGAACTGAATAAACTCCATATTCCTCACTTTTCCTTTTGCCCGGTAAACCATTGCCATACCATCGCCTGTTGCAATAACCGGATTTGTTGTCGCCGAATACACATGTCCCGCACCACCCGAAGCCATCACAGTCACATTTGCTACAATCTTTTCCACATCGTTAAGCTCTGTGTTAAAGGCATATATCCCATAACAGTTAATATCTTCAGTACGCTTATCAACAAATTCACCTAAGTGATGCTGTGTGATTAACTCCAATGCGAAGTAATGTGTTAATATCTCTATGTTGTTATTCTCATGTATTTCATTTAGCAACACCCTTTCTATCTCATATCCGGTGATATCTTTATAGTGTAAAACGCGGTGTTCTGAGTGTCCGCCCTCCTTAGCTAAATCATAAAAACCAGCGTTGTCTTTATCGAAATTTATACCATAATCAATGATCTCCTGAATGCGCTGAGGTCCCTCTTTTACAACGATTTCCACAATTTTTTCGTCGCATAAACCATCGCCCGCAATCAGTGTATCTTCTATATGTTTTTCAAAAGAATCACCTTTATCCACCACAACCGCAACACCGCCCTGGGCGTATTTTGTATTCGATTCGTCTTCATTAGACTTCGTTACAATTAAAACCTTACCAAACTTTGCAGCCTTAAGCGCAAAACTCAAACCCGCTATACCTGAACCAATTACCAGAAAATCTACTTTTCTCATTAATAAAAACATTTACTTTATCCACGATGTTAACAACTAGTTAATAAATGTTAACTCAATGTCTAAATTATCCTAACAAATAAATTTGAATGTTTAAAGCTACTCTAAAAACACAATTTGCCACAATCTTTTGCGCAATTTTTAACCAGCTTTATACAAGTAATTAACTTTTCCCCCACTTATAAACAATTAACATTCCAGTATTGATAAAAATTAAACCGATTTTCGATTACCCTGAAAATCAAACTCATGATATTACAAAAATGTAATCTAAATGTTAGTAAACGATTAACAACTTATATAAAAGAAAGAATTTTCTGAACTTGCCAACATTATTAACACACTAATAAACAAACAAGATTTATTTATTTAAAATAACTTATTAATTATTGAGACGTGGAAAGCTTTATCTTTGGCCAACGTCAAAATTCAAAAAAGGAAAATTTTAAAATGAACATAGATGTCTTAGAAGAAATCAACAAAAAAGGTTTCGCAGAAGAAGAAATTGATCCTACACTCGATCTTTTTGCAGAGATTGAAAAATTAAAAAAGGAAAAGAATGCTATAATCCTTGCACACTATTACCAAGAACCTGATATACAGGATATTGCGGATTATATTGGTGATAGTTTAGGATTATCGCAGGAAGCTGCAAAAACGGATGCTGATGTAATTGTGTTTGCCGGTGTGCATTTTATGGCCGAAACAGCAAAGATTTTATCGCCTAATAAGACGGTATTATTGCCTGATGTAAAAGCAGGTTGCTCGTTAGCAGATAGTTGCCCTCCGCACCTGTTTAGAAAGTTTAAGGAAAAATATCCAGATCACCTGGTAATCACTTACGTAAACTGCACGGCCGAATTAAAAGCTTTAAGTGATATTGTTTGCACGAGTACGAACGCAGTGCAGATTGTGGAAAGTTTACCAAAAGATCAAAAAATAATTTTTGGCCCCGATCGTAACTTAGGCGCTTACGTTGCAAAAAAAACAGGTAGAGATTTGGTATTGTGGAACGGTGCCTGCATGGTACACGAAATTTTTTCGCAGGAAAAAATTACAAAACTGAAAGAACGCCACCCAAATGCCAAATTTATTGCACACCCCGAATGTGAAGAGGTGGTTTTAAAAATGGCTGATTATATTGGTTCTACTACTGGTTTGTTAAAGTATACCATTACCAACCCGGCTACAGAATTTATTGTGGCTACCGAAAGTGGCATTATCCACCAGATGGAAAAGGCAAATCCGACGAAAACATTTATTCCGGCACCACCGAACAACAGTTGTGCCTGTAATGATTGTCCGTACATGAAAAGAAACACTTTAGAAAAACTATATTTATGCATTAAAAATGGTTTGCCAGAAGTTACGGTACCTCAGCATATTATTGAGCAAGCGGTTAAACCAATTCAGCGAATGCTGGATATTTCGGCAGAGCTGGGGTTATAGAAAATAAATCGTCATTGCGAGGAGGAACGACGAAGCAATCTTAAAGCGCACGCTATCTGCGATCGTTGTAGGATTGCTTCGTGCCTCGCAATGACAGAAAAATAATTACATGGAAAAAAACAACATTCTTAAAAATTACGCAGGCTTATTATGGCTTTTGGCGGGTATAACCGTTGGGAGCATTGTAGGTTTAATTTTTGGGAAAAGTGTTGAAAGTATAAAACCACTGGGTGATATATTTTTAAACCTGTTGTTTACAGCCGTTATTCCATTGGTATTTTTTGCGGTTTCATCGGCTATCGCAAATATAGACCGGAGTAAAAAACTGGGAAGATTATTAACCGTAATGGTTTTAGTTTTCCTTTCTACGGTATTAATTTCTGCCATTTTAACCTTGGCAGCCACCTGGATTTTTCCGATCCATCAGCAATTAGGAAATGCAACCTTACCCTCAGAACCTGAAAAAATACAGTCGTTTGGTGAACAGATGACGCAACTTTTAACGGTTGGTGAGTTTTTTGAGATCGGGAGCAGGAAAAACATGCTGGCACTCATTATTTTCTCTGTTTTAGTTGGTTTTTCTACCCTGTATGCCGAAAAAGAAGGAGAAGGATTTAAAAAATTCTTGGTTTCGGGCAATGAAGTGATGAAAAAACTCATCATTTTGATTATGAAACTCGGTCCGATAGGTTTGGGTGCATATTTTGCCTATCAGGTTGGTGTTTTTGGTCCACAGCTTTTTGGTACTTACGCTAAAGCTTTAGGTTTGTATTATGGAGTCGGCGCATTTTATTTTATTGTTTTTTTTACTTTATATGCTTTTGTAGCGGGTGGATTTAAAGCCATAAAAGTATTCTGGAAAAATAATATTGTACCTTCTTTAACTTCTATCGGAACCTGTAGCAGCATTGCCACTATTCCTGCAAATTTAGAGGGAACTACAAAAATGGGTGTGCCGGCTTATATCACCAACGTTACCATTCCTTTGGGATCAACATTGCATAAAGATGGCTCGAGCATCAGTTCCATTATAAAAATTGCGGTGGTTTTTGCCATTTTTGGTAAAGATTTGGTACATGTGGATACCATTATTTTAGCCTTGGGAATTACCGTTTTAGTGAGTATAGTAGAAGGTGGAATACCAAATGGAGGTTATATTGGCGAATTATTGATGATTTCGGCTTATCAGTTGCCACCGGAAGCTTTGCCACCTGCTATGATTATTGGAACCCTGGTTGATCCGATGGCTACTTTGTTAAATGCAACGGGAGATAATGTTGCAGCCATGTTGATTGCCAGGTTTACCGAAGGTAAAAATTGGATGGAAAATAAAGATTTGTCATCCTGAGGGTTGTGTCATCCTGAAGATGAGATGCTGTGTTAATTATGTTAAAGATTCTTCGTTCCTCAGAATGACAATTAATTTAAAAAATAAAATCCGGGGCTTCGCCCCTAACTATTGCATATGTTTGAAAATAAAGAGCGTACAGATATTAATGAATTAGGAGAGTTCGGGTTAATTAAACACCTGACTACCAATTTTAAAATTAAAAATGATTATTCGGTAAAAGGGGTTGGCGATGATGCAGCAGTTTTGGATGCAAGAGGAAAACAGATCCTGGTTTCGACCGATTTATTGTTGGAAGGCATTCACTTTGATTTGGCTTATGTGCCTTTAATGCACCTGGGTTATAAAGCGGTACAGGTAAACCTGAGTGACATTTATGCCATGAATGGAAAAGCCAGTCAGATTACGGTTTCACTGGGTTTATCAAGTAAATTTCCGTTGGAAGCTGTTGAAGAAATTTATAAAGGAATTGAGCTGGCCTGTAACAAATACAACATCGATTTAATCGGGGGCGATACTTCATCAAGTAAGCAAGGTTTGGTGATCAGTATTACCAGTATCGGTTATGCCGATGCCGATAAAGTGGTGTACAGAAACGGTGCACAGGAACATGATCTACTTTGTGTTTCTGGCGATTTGGGTGGCGCCTATTTAGGTTTGCAAATTTTAGAAAGAGAGAAATTAATCTACCTTGAAAATCCTGACATTCAGCCTGATCTGGAAGGAAAAGATTACATCATCGAAAGGCAATTGAAGCCAGAAGCAAGAATGGATATTGTAGCCCTTTTAGATGATCTGGGTATTAAACCAACTTCTATGATCGATGTTTCGGATGGTTTAGCTTCGGAGATTTTGCATTTGGCAGAACAATCAGATAAAGGAATAACCATTTATGAAGAGAAAATTCCTTTAGATCCAATGACTTATGAAACTGCCCGTGAGTTAGGTTTAGATCCAACAGTTTGTGCTTTAAGTGGTGGCGAAGATTATGAATTGTTGTTTACCATCAGTCAGGAAGATTATAAAAAACTGAAACATGATGTAGATATCACTGTAATCGGCCATGTTACCGATAAAAATTCGGGCTGTAAAATGGTTTCAAAATCAGAAAAAGTACATGAGTTAAAGGCCCAGGGCTGGAATGCTTTTAATAAATAAACTTTAGTTAAAACGACACGTCGTCATCTCGACCGAAACGCAGTGAAGCGGAGAGATCTATCTTGATATAGATTTATCGACTTCGTTGCACTTTGGTCGAAATGACGATTTTTTTTGCGACTATCACCCTGAATTCACTTCAGGGCCTATGATATATAAAAAGTGATGATCTCCAACGCTTGGGACTACACGACAACGTCAGTTAACAAGACTTTACTTCGAAAAACAAAAAATAATAAAAAATTCGTTCCAAGGGAATTAATTAAAATAACTAACTTTGCAAGTTTTGAGTTGTTTTTTTTAAGAGCATAGGTTTTCTAAAAATCGAGAGGCTTCGCCTTCTATTTTAGGAAAGGCTATAAATCTTGCGTTTCATTTATATCCAGATATTTGGTATCGATCTGTTTTGTAGCTTTTGCACCCAATTTTTTAATCTTTTCGGATGTATTGGTTAAGTTTCCGGCACCAACTGATAATTTGTTGATGGCTTTATCATAAGCATCCTGACCGTTTTTGATGTATTTGCCAATATTTTCCATATCGGCTACAAACCCCACAAATTTATCGTACATACTACCGCTTAATCTGGCAATTTCCATTACGTTACGGTTCTGGCGTTCCTGTTTCCACATACTGGCAATGGTACGTAAAGTAGCCAATAAAGTAGACGGACTCACGATGACCACCCTTCTATCCCAGGCGAAATTGAAAAGTTCGGCATCTTTTTGAACTGCGATGCTGAAAGAAGATTCTATCGGGACAAATAATAAAACAAAATCAGGAGAATTGATTTTGTATAAATCCTGGTAATTTTTTGACGACAACTCCTGGATGTGATTTTTGATTGAGGCTAAATGCTGTTTTACATAACCCTCACGCTCTTCATCTGTATCAGCTGATACAGATCGCTCATAAGCAACTAAGCTAACCTTAGCGTCAACCACAAGGTGTTTATCATCCGGGAGGTCGATCACTACGTCGGGTTGGTAGCGACTACCTTCTGCTGATGTATGCGAAGCCTGAATGCGGTATTCCTGATCACGAACCAATCCTGATCGCTCCAATACCTTTTCTAAAATGATTTCACCCCAGTTTCCTTGCTTTTTGCTGTCACCTTTTAAGGCTTTGGTTAAATTATTGGCATCCTCTTGAATAAGCTTGCTCTGGATCTGTAACTCTGAAATTACACCTTTCAAAATGTTTCTTTCATCCGATTCAGCTTTATAAACCTTTTCTACTTTATCTTCAAAAGCTTTGATGTTTTCTTTTAAAGGATTTAGGATAATATCCAGATTGGTGCGGTTTTGCTCAATAAACTTAGTCGATTTTTCTTCCAGTATTTTATTGGCAATTAATTCGAAATCCTTATTTAATTTTTGCTGAGATTGCTCATAACTTATTTTCTGTTCGGCTAATTTTTCCTTTTCAGCAAGGTAAAAAGATCGGGTACTTTCCAACTCGCGATTGGCATCTG
Source organism: Pedobacter miscanthi (assembly GCF_032678605.1). Classification (GTDB taxonomy): domain Bacteria; phylum Bacteroidota; class Bacteroidia; order Sphingobacteriales; family Sphingobacteriaceae; genus Pedobacter; species Pedobacter miscanthi_A. Next base: position 126,399 of record NZ_JAVTSU010000014.1, on the reverse strand, counting down.
CAAGCCGGTCGCGTTCGGCCTGTAATTCATCAATTAATCGCTGTTGTTCCTGTTTAAGGAGAATGGTAATGTGCTCTTTTTCTACCGACAGGTTAGAAACACGTTCATCAGCTTTGGCCAAACTGATTTTTAAAGAATCATTTTCGCTTTTCATCTTTTCGAAATCTTCAACCGACACTATAGAAAGTGCAGCTTGGGGTTTCTTTAGCAATAAAATAACCAGAACGATTAAAATAATAATTAGTAAAGCAATGCCGACGATCTCCATAATGATAAAAATTTTAGCAAAAATGAGGATTTAAAATAGATATACCAAAAAAAATTAGTCAATTTGAACCCGATAAAACCGTAAAATTTTTCTATCATTGGACATTAGTATTTATTAAATGAACGCATTAACAGTCCTTATTTCCTGTCCCGATCAGGTAGGTTTAGTTACCAATATTACCCGCGTACTGGCTGCACATCAACTCAATATCATTGCTATGCGTGAGTTTGTAGATGAAGCCAATAAAGCCTTTTTTACGCGTATTGCCTGCACCGGAAATCTGGAGGATACGAATAAACTGAAGGAAAAACTTTTAGAAAACCTGCCAAATGCCGCTGAAGTAAATTTAATTACGGAACAGGAGAAACAGATTGCTGTTTTGGTAACCAAAGAGTACCATTGTTTGGCCGAAATACTGATTAAAAACCAATTTAAAACTTTAGGGGCTAATGTTCAGTGTGTAATTGGTAATTATGAAAGCCTGAAGGATTTTACTGAAAAACTAGGCATTCCTTATTTCTATGTTGATCATACCAATAAAGATAAAAGCATATTTGAAGCCGAAATAAAAGAGATCATTAATCGATTTGATATCGATTATCTGGTTTTGGCAAAGTTTATGCGGATTTTATCAGCTGATTTTGTAAAAGATTATGCCGGCAAAATCATCAATATCCATCACTCCTTTTTACCTGCTTTTATTGGCGCCAACCCCTACCGGCAAGCTTTTGAGCGTGGTGTAAAAATCATTGGCGCAACAGCCCATTTTGTAACCGATAACCTGGACGAAGGACCAATTATTACCCAGCACACCAATCATGTAGACCATAATTTCGGCGTGAAAGAAATGGTAAGGGCTGGAAAGGAAATAGAGAAAAAAGTATTGTTAGAAGCTTTAGAGCTCATTTTTGAAGACCGTGTTTTTGTAAGCGGGAATAAGACGGTGGTGTTTAAGTAAAAAGTCGTCATTGCGAAGAGGCTTTTTCAGCCGACGAAGCAATCTTACAACGATCGCTACTTACCCGTTAGCAATGGGATTGCTTTGTACTTGAAGACTTTTTTTCTCGCCTACCATCATTTCGAGGAATAATTTATTGCATTTTGCCGCATGCACAGTCTTGCCTCGGCTTGCCGCCGCCGAAAGGCTCTTTCTTTTTGCTGCCAAAAAGAAACAAAAACCACCGGCTGAAAATTTTTCTTTCAAAGTCAGCAGGATGGCTGGATCAGTAGAGCCCGAAAAATTTGTCAGGCCGGATTTAATTAGAACGGAGATGTGGTGCTTTGGCCTAGCTAGACGGAAATGCATATTATTTACAAAGTACTTATAAATAGTTTGTTACGTGATAACATCAATGGTAGTGGAATGGAAAATCTGCAAATTCTACAGTGATCAAGTCGAAATGACGGTGTTTTTGGAAGGTATTTAATTGTAAAATAGAGCAAAATCTTATTCCTCCGCGTCTCACTCCTCGTCCTTTTCAGTTAAAAATTACAAACGCTTCAACAATAGCTCCGCTACATCTTCTCCCGTTTGCGAACCTATTGCAATGCCCATACCATTACACCTTGTTGCGCAAAATACATTTGGTCTGATTTCTTTTATTAATGGCTCTAGCACTTTCCCAAAAGCCATAATTCCGCTCCAGCGGTAATCTATTTCATAATTGGTTTTTGGTAAGATTACGTTTTTCAGTAAATCTTCCAATGCTTGCTGAACGGCTTCTGTTACACCAAAGGTTATGGTTTCTTCAGCTTTAAAATCGATGTTCCTTCCCCCGCCCAATAAAATTCTATCATTTATATTCCTAAAATAATAATAACCCTTATCGTAATGGAAAGTACCTGCCACTTTTAAATCTTTAATGGGTTTGGTAATTAAAACCTGACCGCGACCTGCATTGATATCAATATCCGGATAGAGATCTTTTATAAAAGCATTGGTTGTTACAATAAGTCGTTTACAGAAAAAGTTTCCATTTTGGGTAATTAAACATGAACCCTGAGTATTTTCTTCAATCCGTTCTACTGTACAGTTATTAAAAATGCTGATACCGAGCTGCTGTGCATATTGAATTAAAGCAAACATCATTTTGCCACTATCAATCTGCGCTTCGTACCTGTTTTCGATTAAAGTACCTACGCTTTCGAAACCAAAGGCATCTATTTTTTTATGGTTTAAACTAAAAGCCCCTGCACCAACAATATCAGTAATGAGTTGATTAAAATGTTCAATTTTGGATACACTTGTATCTGCAAAAGAAGTATCGTTATTTTTAAATAATTCGTAGCCACCTAAACATTGATAATCAATGGTTTTATCGCCCAATAAATGGCGTAATTTGAGCAGGCCTTTCCAGCGCTTTTCTATAATAGTGGCAAGCCGGTTGATACCAACCATTTCTTCTTGCTCAATCAGTTCAGAAATGCTCCCGAAACAGGCAAAACCTGCATTTTTAGTGCTAGCACCTGTTGGTAAAAACCCCCTTTCCAGTAGCGCTATTTTTAATAATGGCACTGATTTTTTAAGGTGGATGGCAGCATTTAAACCCACAATACCGCTACCAATAATGATAACATCATAATTACAAAAAAATGATTCTTTTTCCCAGTATGAAAGCGCTGTTGGCATAGTATAAATGTACTGTTTTTTAACAGGCAAATAATATGGGAACGCTTTTTGATATATGCCCAATGAAAAACATACATAAGAAAATGGGAGTTTATTTAATATTAATCATCCCGGTATTATTGTTGAGCATGTTTGTACAGTGGCGTTTTAGAAACAAGTTTTCTATGTATGCCGAAATGCAATTAAGCTCAGGTTTATCGGGCAAAGAGGTGGCAGAAAGAATGCTGCATGATAATGGGATATACGACGTGAAGGTGATGAGTACCGAAGGGCAATTAACAGATCATTACAATCCAACAGATAAAACCGTTAATTTAAGTACTGATGTATATTACAGCCGGAGTGTTGCAGCAGCGGCAGTAGCAGCGCATGAATGTGGCCACGCGGTGCAACATGCAAAATCTTACAGCTGGCTTAATTTAAGGAGCACCATGGTGCCCGTAGTAAGTATATCATCAAACCTTTTACAATGGGTATTACTACTCGGTGTAATGTTGCTGGCCTTTTCGGTTACACCGATTGTTTTGGCCATTGGCGTAGTGGGTTTGGCGCTTGTAACCGTATTTAGCATTATTACGCTACCGGTAGAGTTTGATGCCAGTAACCGGGCACTGGCCTGGTTAAAGAATAATAATGGCGTAATGCAAACCAGAGAAGAAAATGCACAAGCTAAAGATGCGCTTTGGTGGGCGGCAATGACTTACGTGGTAGCTGCTGTTGGGGCATTGGCAAATTTACTCTACTATGCATCGATGCTTTTTGGAAGAAGCAGGGATTAAAAATATCTAATGATGAAAAATACAGAGCGGCTGGGATGATATCCTGGCCGTTTTTGGTTTAACAAAATCCCCTGTCCAGATTTTTACATACGTATCAATATCTATTTAAAATGGCACTATTCCTTTTTTTGGAAAGCTGCTTTTGTGGTAGTATGAAGGGTTCGGCCCCGCTTTTTGTACGCCAATGGAAAATCGGGCTTCACGTCAATCGGGTTTAGGTGGCACGGTTTGTTCTACTATTTGTGGTTGTAAGGAGCAGAAAGAATATTTAAGGCACAGCGCTATAAATCTTTAATAGTTGCAGCAGCACTGCAGTTTAAACATGGTTGCAGCGGCAGCGCCTGATTGGAAAGAGGGACTATAAAGCAGGATTAACTTTAAAAAGGTATGCTGAAATTGCTTTACTAAGATAAATAATCAAATTGAACTTTTAGATTTCTCCATTTCGCTGCGCTTCAATCTAAATGACGATCCTTGGCAGGGTAGCACTATGAATTAATTCAATTTATAAGGAGCAACCAACTGAAATTCAGGAATGTCGACATCGAATTCCGAACCATCAAGGTCGCGCCTCATCAGGTAGGTACCCTTCATGCTGCCCATATCGGTTTTAAGGTTGCAACCCGAAACGTATACATGTGTTTCGCCGGGTTGGATAATGGGCTGTAAACCAACAACGCCTTCTCCTTCTACTTCCCTGCGGCTAGAATTCGAATCGAAAATTAACCACTGACGGCGCATTAACTGTACAGCATAATCAGAAAGATTAGAGATTTCTACGCGATAAGCGAACATAAAATGCTCATTGGCCGGATTTGAATATTCTGGCTGGTAAACGGTTTCTACTGAAACTTTAACCCCGTCTGTGATAGCTGTAACCATGATAATAACGAATGTAAGAAAAAAGCATTCAAAAATCAAGCCATTACTCCTGTGGCGTCATAGTTGGCAAATTTTTCTGCCACTTCTTCTAAAATGCTGTAAATGTTGTTGATATCAGGTTCAGCCACCAAGCGCATGCGGTATGGTTTAAAATCAGGCAGGCCTTTAAAATAGTTGGCATAATGGCGGCGCATTTCGAAAATTCCGGTTTTAGGACCTTTCCATTCCAGCGATTTATCTAAATGTGTACGGCAAACTTCGATGCGTTCTTCAATAGTTGGTCCAGCCAGGTGCTCACCTGTTTTAAAAAAATGTTTTACCTCGCGGAAAATCCATGGATAACCAATGGCAGCACGACCAATCATAATGCCATCTACCTCATATTCCATACGCCAGTTGGCTGCTTTTTCGGGACTATCTATATCACCATTGCCAAAAATTGGAATTTTAATACGGGGATTGCGTTTAATTTCGCGAATGAGCGCCCAATCTGCTTCACCTTTGTATAATTGTGCCCTTGTTCTGCCATGAATGGTTAAAGCCTGAATGCCTACATCCTGAAGTCGTTCGGCCACTTCGTATACGTTTTTGGTATTATCATCCCAGCCGAGGCGGGTTTTTACAGTAACCGGTAAATGCGAAGCTTTAACAACAGCATCGGTCATTTTTACCATTTTATCGATGTCCTGAAGCAAACTGGAACCAGCACCTTTGCAAACTACATTTTTTACCGGGCAGCCGTAGTTAATATCCACTAAATCTGGTCCGGCGGCCGAAGCAATTTCGGAAGCCTCGCGCATGTGTTCGATATCGCCACCAAAAATCTGGATGCCAATAGGTCTTTCATATTCGAAAATATCAAGCTTTTGTAAGCTTTTTGCTGCATCACGGATTAGGCCTTCCGAAGAAATAAACTCGGTATACATCATGTCTGCCCCGTTTTTTTTGCATACATAACGGAATGGCGGATCGCTTACATCCTCCATCGGAGCGAGCAATAAGGGGAACTCACCTAAATCTATATTTCCTATCTTAACAGACATTTTCTATCTTCAACGATTAATAAAACATACAAAGGTACAAATAATGAATTTTGTAACACCTAACAAGGAGGAAATCAATCCTTTCTTGCAATTACTTTTACTTTTATTTTACGCAATTCTTAGTGCTATAATATTTATTTTACTTGCTTCTGAGATAATTGGAGCTCTTTATGGATCAGATATAGCCGGGGAGGTAGTAAGCGGAAAGATAACAGATGCAAACATTAGTGCGTTTAAAATTTTCCAGGCACTCGGAACATCAATTGGACTAATGGCTGTTCCTGCAATAGCACTTGCACTAACAGAAGGTAAAAAAATAAACAGATTTTATGGTTTTGGAAAACCACGTATCTTATTATTGTTTTTGGCTTTACTTATCATGATTGTAAGCATGCCTTTTATGGAATGGGTAAATCTTTGGAATCAAAAAATGGTTTTGCCTGATTTTTTAAAAGGAATTGAGCGTTGGATGAAAGAGAAAGAAGATGCTACAATGGATGCTACAATTAAACTGATTACTGTTCGTAGTAACCTTGATTTTGTTGCAAATTTAATAGTTATAGCAGTTTTGCCTGCCATTGGCGAAGAATTAATGTTCCGTGGTGGTGTTCAGCGATCGCTAAATAGGGCTTTTAACAATCCGCATTTGGCCATTTGGATATCAGCGATTATTTTTAGTGCCATTCACCTTCAATTTTATGGTTTTGTACCCCGGATGCTCTTGGGTGCAGGTTTTGGTTATTTATATTATTACAGTGGAAGTATCTGGTACGCCATGCTGGCACATTTTATAAATAACGCCTATGCGGTTTGTGCTGCGTTTTATATGCAAAAACACCACCTGCCTCTTTATAAAGCTGATGAACCAATCGGTTTTCCGTGGTATGGCTATTTAATTAGTGCAATAATTACCATAGCTTTGTTTAAATTTTTTAAAGATAACGCAACACGTGAGCGAAAATTGGGTTAAAGTATATACCACCAGCGATGCCTTTGCGGCCGAGGTATTAAAACAGGGATTAACAGAAGCTGGGATCCCGGCGGTAACGATAAATAAACAGCTCTCGGCATATAATATTGGCGAAATAAATGTTTTGGTAAATAAGGTCGATTTCGATAAAGCCATAGAATATATCGTTGAAAACGAAATTGAATAGTGTGATGACGACCATAAACCTTAAACCCTTTACCTCTTACCTTAAATGAAAACCAGGGCAATAACCGCTTTCTTTTTTACCATTGTAATGCTTGGCTCCATCTTTTTAGGGAGTTATACCTTTACAATTTTCTATCTTATTCTAAGTGTTTTATCCTTATTCGAATTTTATAAACTGATTAAAAACTCAGGCATCAGGCCACACCGAAATATTGGCTTGGCAGCTGGTTTTCTGATATTTTTGATGGCTGCAGGTTTACATTACCTAAAATATGATGTTAAATACCTGTTGCTTTGTATCCCGTTGATTTTTTCGGTTTTTATTACCGAACTGTATAAGAAAAACAAAATTCCATTTGCCAATATCTCTTACACATTTGTTGGCTTTGTTTATGTAACCATTCCTTTTTGCTTTTTTCATGCCCTGGGATTTTTAAAAAACTGGAATGAATATAATTTTCATTTTCCGCTGGCATTTTTGTTGATGCTTTGGGCAAATGATACCGGCGCTTATCTTTTTGGTGTAAAGTATGGCAAAAGCAAATTGTTTGAACGCCATTCGCCAAAGAAAAGCTGGGAAGGCTTTTTCGGAGGTATGTTTACCAGCGTTTTGGTGGCTTTTGGTTTATCCTTTCTGTTTACCGAAAGCCCGGCTTGGGTTTGGGCCGGTATGGCAGTGTTAATTGCAAGTTTCGGTACCCTGGGCGATCTGGTAGAATCGATGCTTAAACGCAGTTTAGATACAAAAGATAGCGGTGGATTATTACCCGGCCACGGCGGTTTACTGGATCGTTTTGATGGCTTGTTATTGGCTGCACCAGTAGTTTATGCGTACTTGTATTTGATTTTGTATTAGAAGTTTATTAAATATTGACCACAAAGACACGAAGGCACAAAGAATTTTAGTGTTTTATAACAGAAATTAAATAGAAGCAACCGCAACATAATATTCCCTTTCCATTTGTTCGCCTGTTTTGCTTTGTACCTGTTCTAGCTTTTTAATGATGTTTTTAATCGTAAAGCCTGCATCTGCTAACAAGCCTTTTACTTTTTCTACCTCGTAAAGGGTAAAGCCATATGGCGTAAAGGGGAGATTTTGCATAAAGGTTTTATCTGCAAAACATAGGACAAGGGTTCCATTCAGCTTTAAAGCACGCCTGATTTCTTGAAGGTATCCGCTTGGATCCGTCCAAAAATAGATCGTATTCACCGTAAAAATTTTATCGAAGCGGTTGTTATCAAATGGGAGGTTATTGCCATCTGTGAGTTTGAAATGAACAATGCCTTTATCAATAAAATACTGATTGATTTTTTCGGCTTCGGCAATAATCGTTTCCGAAATATCAGCGCCGTAATACATGAGGTTTTCTGCTTTTGATAATAATTGGGCAATATGAGCACCATTTCCATGGCCGATTTCTAAAACCTTATCATGATTTTGAAGGTTTAGGGCATCAATGGCCGAGCGGGTCATCCCAATGTTACTAGCATGCATCATCTCCCCTGTTTTAATGCCGTGTTCACCTTCAGGGCAGCTCAATTGCCTTGCAATATTTTTTAAATCTTCTGCAGAATGTTGATGTTCCATAATCAAATTTAAAGATTCAAAGTTGATGATTTTTATGTCTTTTTGGCTAAATCTTATAAGATTATTTGATTACCTGCACCGGCTTTTTATTTTCATCGATGGCCACAAAGGTAAAATCGCCATGTACGGCCAATTCTCTTCCTTCGGCATACATCTGCTCAATATAAATTTCTACATTAACCTTTAAACTGGTATTACCAACGTGATTTACTTTGCCGATCAGCTCTACAATGGTCCCTGCGGGGATTGGTTTTTTAAAATCTATTCTGTCGCTACTTACGGTTACCATAATTTGGCGGCTAAAACGCGTGGCGGTAATAAAGGCAACTTCGTCCATTAAATGCATGGCAGTACCACCAAAAAGGGTATCGTAATGGTTGGTTGTATTTGGGAAAACAGCTTTAAAAATACTGGTTTTAGAGTTTTCTATTCTTTCGTCTAAGGTCATGGGCTAAATATAGGTGCTGTAAAAAGTACTGACAAATTTCCGTTAATAATATTTTTATCTGTGGTTTATGTATCAAGCTCATCGATTACTTGTAACAAATTTACAGCATGCCGTTTTTGAAGCCGGTAGTCTATTATATTTGATTACCAACTAAACTCCTTATTATGATAAAAAATTACTTTAAAGGGCTTTGCTTTGCTTTTTTAATGGTAAATAGTTATGGCTTGCTGGCACAAGAGGTACCAACACCAAAATCTCACTTCGGTTTTGATATCGGTGATGATTACCAACTGGCCAATTACACCCAAACAGAAGCGTATTTTAAAAAACTGGCAGCAAGTTCTAACCGTGTTAAACTAGTTGATATCGGTAAAACTGAAGAAAGCAAAAGTCAGTACATGCTGATTGTTTCTTCACCAGAGAACCTGAAAAAACTAGACCGATATAAAGAAATTTCTCAACAACTTGCTCATGCTGAAATTACGCCTGAACAAGCAAAAGCGCTTGCACAGGAAGGCAAAGCGGTAGTATGGATTGATGGAGGTCTGCACGCAAATGAAGTGGTTGGTGCCCATCAGTTGATCGAGACCATTTATGAGTTTGCTTCCAGAACGGATGCTGAAACCTTACGCATTTTAGATAATGTAATCATTTTGTTTACACATGCCAATCCTGATGGACAGGAGCTGGTGAGTAATTGGTACATGAGGGAAAAAGACCCTAAAAAAAGATCAACCTCTGGTTTACCCGTTTTGTACGAAAAATATGCCGGGCATGATAATAACCGCGATTTTTTTATGTTAAATCTTAAAGAAACACAGAATATTGGTCGACAGCTTTTTGTAGAGTGGATTCCGCAGATTATGTATAATCACCATCAGGCCGGCCCGGCAGGAACTGTGGTAGCTGGCCCGCCCTATCGTGATCCATTTAATTATGTGTTCGACCCCACCATATTAACCAGTTTAGACGCTGTTGGTGCGGCCATGCATAACAGGATGAATGTAGAAAATAAACCAGGTTATACCCAGCGTGGCGGATCGGTTTATTCTACCTGGTACAACGGCGGGTTAAGAACCACAACCTATTTTCATAATATGATTGGTTTATTGACTGAGATTATCGGTAATCCTACCCCATCTGAAATTCCTTTGGTTCCTTCGCGTTTATTGCCAAGTGGCGATTCTCCAAACCCGATTACCCCAAGGAAATGGTATTTTAAAAACTCGATTGATTACTCCGTTTCTTTAAACTATGCGGTTTTAGGTTATGCACAGCGTTACCGCGATGAGTTGTTGTACAACATTTACCAAATGGGTAGAAATTCGATTGAACGTGGTAAAAAAGATACCTGGTCTTTCTCTCCAAAGAAAATTGAAGCCATTAATAATGCAGCTAAAGGAGAAAAGAGCATGGCTATAGCGGGCGGTGATGCCGATTTTGGACCAAGACGACAGATCAGTATTAAAGCTTTTGATACGGTGATGAAAGCGCCTGTAAACCGGGATCCGCGAGGCTATATTTTAAGTGCCGATCAGCCTGATTTTAACTCGGCCATAAAATTTTTAAATGCATTAATCAGAACGGGTATCGTGGTGCAAAAAGGAACTGCTCCGTTTACCATTGCCGGAAAAAATTACCCTGCCGGAAGTTATGTGGTCAAAACCGATCAGGCTTTCCGCCCCCACGTTTTGGATATGTTTGAACCACAGGATCACCCAAATGATTTTAAATACGAAGGTGGGGCACCAATTCCACCGTACGATGCCGCAGGCTGGACTTTGGCTTATTTAATGGATGTGAAGTTCGATCGAATTTTAGATGACTTTTCTGGTCCATTTGAGAAAAATCCTTATGGACAATTGTTAAAACCGGAAAATAAATTGCCAAATGGATCGGGCTATGCATTAAGTGCCGCACAAAACGATTCATATACTGCGGTTAATGATTTGTTAAAGCATAAAATTGAGGTTTATCGCTCTACTGAAAATGGTGATTTTTATGTTTCGTCAGCAGGGAAATCAATATTGGAAAAAGCAAACATCAAACTGAAAAGTGCATCTGCCCCGAAAAACAAAATTAAAGTTTCAACAGCCAGAATTGCCCTTTGGGATACTTATGGAGGTTCTATGGCCTCGGGCTGGCTTCGCTTTTTAATGGAACAATATCATTATAGCGCTACGGTGATTTATCCACAGGATATTGACGCTGGAAATTTAAAATCGAAATACGATGTGATTGTTTTTGTGGGTGGGGCAATTCCGTCGTTTCAAAATGGAGGTACAGGAAACAGATCATTCGGACCAAAGGCTGAGGAAATTCCGCAGGAATTTAGAAACCGTTTAGGCAGGATTACCGCAGATAAATCGATCCCTGAATTAAAGAAATTCTTAGAGGCTGGAGGCAATATTGTAACCATTGGCAGCAGTACCAATTTGGCCTATCATCTAAATCTTCCGGTACGCAATGCAATGGTTGAAATCGTTAACGGAGAGGAAAAGAGATTACCAACCGAAAAATATTATGTTCCCGGAACTGTTCTGAATGTAGGTGTAGACGCTACTTTACCAACCAATTGGGGTATGGAAAAGGAAACGGATATTTATTTTGATAACAGTCCTGTTTTTAAGCTTACAGGCGATGCCATTGCTTCTGGTAAGATTAAACCTTTAATGTGGTTCGAAAATGCTACTCCCCTACGTAGTGGCTGGGCCTGGGGGCAAGCTTACCTTCAAGATGGCGTAACGGCTTTTGAAGCGAAGGTTGGGAAAGGTAAATTACTTGCTTTTGGACCAGAAATAGCTTTCCGGGCGCAAACGCACGGTACTTTTAAACTGATCTTTAACCAATTGTATAAATAATAAAGTAATTGTAAATGAGAGCCACTATCCCAAACGATAGCGGCTTTTTACTTTAGCCTTACTATAGGCAATTATAATCACCTTAATTTTGTGTTATGAAAGTAGAAATCTGGTCGGACGTAATGTGTCCGTTTTGCTATATCGGGAAAAGACATTTTGAACAGGCAATTGAAAAACTGCCCTTTAAAAATGAAATTGAAATAGATTGGAAGAGTTTTCAGCTCAATCCCGAATATCACAATACCAATAATGAAACGGTTTACGATTACCTTTCGAGAAGCAAAGGCATGCCAATTGAGCAGGCCAAACAAATGACTAAACAGGTGGTTGATATGGCTGCAAATGCTGGTTTAACGCTTGATTTTGACACCAATATTCCCGCAAATACTTTTAATGCACATCGTTTAATCCATTTGGCAGCAAAACACAATCTTCAGGATTTAGCAGAAGAAAAACTGTTTGAAGCCCATTTTGTAAATAGCAAAAATATTGGTGAAACCGATGTTTTGGTTGATCTCGCTGTAGAAATCGGCTTAAATAAGGCAGAAGCCCAGGCAGTTTTAAATGGTGAAGAGTTTGCTGAGGCTGTTCGTTATGACATTTATGAAAGCCAGAATTTAGGCATCCGTGGGGTACCTTATTTTGTAATGGACCGTAAATTTGGCGTTTCAGGTGCTCAACCTGTTCAGGCTTTTACTGATGCACTTACCCAAAGTTTTACGGAGTGGAAAGAAACGCAACCCAAAACAACACTTACTTCGTTAAACAAAAATGACGGTGCGGTTTGTGATGAGAATGGCTGTGAGATTTAGATTTTCTTAAGATCGTCCTGCTGAACTTGGTTTATTAGTCATTTTTGCGGTTTTAATGGCCTGATAACTACTTCGTGGTCAGCATCTGCCGGTGTAGGTTCTGTAAATGGATCCTGAAACGAGTTTAAGGAATACGAATGACAAGGGATCCTTCAACTACGCTCAGGATGACATCGCTTTAGGAGAATACCTCTATTCGATTTACCGTTGCTGATTCTTCAAAGGCGTTAAAAGATATTCTAGCCCATTTACCCTTATTTCAAACATGGTAGCCATTAAATCGCCTAATTTACCTTTCGGGAAACCCTTATCTTTATACCAAAGCAAATAACTTTCGGGTATATTGCAGATCAGGTAACCCTTATATTTTCCATAAGGCATTTGCATTTTCACTAAATCGAGCAACAGGGTTGGGTCTAACATTTATAGTATGAAATCTAAATAATTTTCTTTGTTAATTATTGAAAATGTGGCTTGAGGATAATTTTTAGCAAAAAAGCCGGGTATTTTCTTTTTTTGATTGCCCCATTTAAAATCGGCAGCCAAAATTGCTCCGTTATTAATTTCAATAAGGTCTATTTCTTGCTGATCGTAAGTTCTCCAAAAGTAATAAGTGGAATTTTGCTGTTCATATTCCCTTTTTTTAATACGTTCACTAAAACAGTAGTTTTCCCATAAAATACCCTGATCATTCCGTAATGCTAACAATCTAAAATCATTAACAATTGCATTTCGGATACCGTTATCATAAAAATACCATTTGGATGATTTGGTAACCTCTTTGCGTAAATTATTGCTGTAACCACCAACTTTATAAATGATAAAAACCTTCGAAAGTAAATCAAGGTAACGGTTTACCGTATTTTTGCTAATGCCCAAAGTACGCGAAATCTCATCAATCGAAACTTCCGAACCCACTTGGTAGGCAATTAATTTTAACAATTCTAGCAGCTTAGCACTATTTTGAATGTTCTCGTACATTAAAATATCTTTTAAGAGGTACGATTTAACCAGCTCTGCTAAATACTGCGCTTTTTCTGCAAGCGAACCCAAATGAAATAACTCTGGATAGGAACCAAAAATCAGGCGTTCTTCAAAGTTTTGTGTGGTCTGCAGCGCATTTTCCTGTTTATCCAATTCAACCTGCGCAATTGGGTAAAGGTAATAGGTTAAACTTCTTCCTGTTAGTGGCTCCCCTGTTTGGTTCGACAGATCGAAAGTAGACGATCCGCTCGCAATAATCGTGAGGTCTTTAAAAGTATCGATCAATAGCTTCAGTATTTTTCCTATTTCAGGTATCACCTGAGCTTCATCAATAACGAGTAATTTAGCATCGCCTAAAATCCTTTTGTAGTTGGCCGCTGTACGGGTTGCCAATAACAGCTGTACATCCTGGTCTTCTCCGTTTAAAGAAAGATGGTTAATATTGGCATCTTTAATAATGTTTTCAATCAGCCAGGTTTTGCCTACCCTCCTTGTTCCGAAAATTAGGATAACCTTATTTTTCCCAATCTTATTGAGAATTATTGATTTTAAAGCTCTAACAATTTGACTCTCCATTTAAGTCAAATATACGAAAAACGTTAATTGAGTCAGTCTATTGACTCAATTAACGTTAATTCAGTCAATAGACTGACTCAATTAACGTTTTTAATCGATAAGCTCTAAAGTTTCAATTGCTTCTTCAACGGTACTTACATGATCAAAAGCAATTCTGAGCGTATTTTTTACCTCTTTTAAGTTACACATCCGTGGATGGTTCTGCGCAAAAGTTAAAATTTTGGTGAAAGTGTTAGAATCAAAATAAGCCGATTGTTTATCACTTAAGAAATATCCGCGTAAACTATTTTTCTTGAAGCTGATTTTCTCGAAACCTAGTTTCTTGCCCAGCCATTGCAGGCGTACTACACTAAGCATGGTTTTTACCTGTAGAGGAACTGGTCCGAAACGATCAGCCAGGTGTTTTTCGAAAATAGCCAGTTCAGCTTCGTTATCGAGTTTAGAAAGCTCGGTGTATAAATTGTAACGCTCGGTAATATTGGTGATGTAAGCATCCGGAATGTACAATTCCAAATCGGTATCAACTTGCGTAAAACCCACAAACGGACGGGCGGGTTCATTTTCGAACAAACCTTTAAACTCAGCTTCTTTTAGTTCCTGAATAGCTTCATCCAATATTTTGTGGTACATTTCAAAACCGATCTCCGCAATGAAACCACTTTGCTCAGCACCTAATAAATTCCCACTGCCACGAATATCCAAATCGCGCATGGCTACGTTAAATCCACTGCCCAGATCAGAAAACTCTTCTATGGCACTTAAACGTTTACGCGCTTCGGAAGTTAAAGTTGATAAAGGCGGCGAAAGCAGGTAACAGAAAGCCTTTTTATTGCTCCGGCCTACCCTGCCACGCATTTGGTGTAGATCGCTCAAGCCAAACATGTGTGCATGGTTAATGATGATCGTATTGGCATTAGGAATATCCAAACCAGCTTCGATAATCGTAGTGGCTACGAGAACATCTTTTTCCCCGTTAATGAAATCGAGCATTACATCTTCCAGTTGGTCGCCATCTAACTGCCCATGGGCAATACCAATCCTTGCTTTTGGAACCAGTTTCTGGATCATTCCACCCAATTGCATCAGGTCGTTAACCCGGTTATGGATAAAAAAGACCTGTCCGCCACGGTCTAACTCAAACTGAACGGCTTCCTGGATCAGTTTATCATTAAAAACATGTAATTCCGTGCTTACCGGCTGTCGGTTTGGTGGTGGTGTACTAATGATGGATAAATCCCTTGCCCCCATTAAAGAGAAATGCAGTGTTCTCGGAATCGGCGTTGCCGTAAGCGTTAAGGTATCAACGTTTACACGCACGGCTTTTAAGCGTTCTTTTGCGGTAACGCCAAATTTCTGCTCTTCATCAATAATCATGATGCCGAGATCCTTAAATTTTACATCTTTGCTCAATAAACGGTGTGTACCAATCAATATGTCCACTTTACCCGCTGCCGCTTCGGCCAGGGTATCTTTAATCTGTTTACTGGTTTTAAAACGGTTAATGTAATCAACCGTAACCGGAAAATCTTTTAAACGTGAAGAGAAAGTTTTAAAATGCTGTAGGGCTAAAATGGTTGTTGGCACCAATATAGCAGCCTGTTTGCCCTCTGCTACCGCTTTAAACGCCGCACGAACGGCGATCTCCGTTTTTCCGAAACCTACATCACCGCAAACCAAACGGTCCATCGGGTGTGGCGATTCCATATCCTTTTTAACGTCCTGTGTTGCTTTTAACTGGTCGGGGGTATCTTCGTAAATGAAAGAAGCCTCCAGTTCGGTTTGTAGATAACTATCGGGAGAAAAAGCCGTTCCAGCTTGCGTTTTGCGCAAAGCATAAAGCTTGATCAAATCCCGGGCGATATCTTTAACTTTTTTTTTAGTAGTTTTTTTTAGCTTGTCCCAGGCATCCGTGCCCAGCTTATTCATTTTGGGTACGCCACTTTCCTTGCCGCTGTATTTCGCTATACGGTTTAAGGAGTTGATGTTTACATAAAGCAGATCATTATCAGCATAAATTAAACGGATCATCTCCTGCGTTTTGCCATTTACCTCAACTTTTTCAAGTCCGGCATACTTACCAATTCCGTGATCGATGTGCGTAACGTAATCGCCTGATTTTAGTTCTCTTAAATCTTTCAGGGTAATGGCCTGACTTTTCTGATAACCTTTTTTAAGCTTGTATTTATAGTAACGATCAAAAATCTGGTGATCGGTATAAAATGCGGTCTGGATCTGCGGATCAACAAAACCCTCACGCAACATGCTGTTAATCGGCGTAAATTTGGCTGTTTTATCAATATCCTCTAAAATGGCATATAAACGCTCGATCTGCTTAGGCGAATCGGTAAAAATAAAATTAACAATACCGGCTTTTTCATTTTCCTTAAGGTTGTGAATCAGGAGATTGAAATCTTTGTTGAAAGAAGGCTGTGGTTTGGTTTCGAACTCGAAACGGTTATCTGTTTTATAAAAAAACTGTTTGCCGAACTCTACCAAAGGGAAATCCTGAAGGTGATCGCCCAGTAATTTCTCGTCGCTAAAAGCAAATTTAGGGTCTATCCATTCTGGATTTTGTGTTTTATCTGCTGCAGGCAAAGCTTTCCAAAGCTCAACAGCTTTTTTATATCCTGCTTTTACAATGTCTAAAGTAAATTCTACATCTTTAAACCAGAGCTGGGTATCCTGATCGATATAATCGAGAATACTGATATTACTTTCCGTTAAAAACTTGGCCTGCACGTTTGGCACAATGGTTAACGATTTAACATCGTTTACTGAAAGCTGACTTTCAATTTCAAAACTTCTGATGCTCTCCACTTCATCTCCAAAAAATTCGATGCGGTAAGGAAGGTCGGAAGAAAAAGAGAATATATCTACAATACCTCCGCGGATAGAAAACTGGCCAGGTTCGTAAACAAAATCCCTTCTGTCGAAATCGTAGTCGATTAAAAACTCGTTGATAAAATCAATCCCCAGTTTTGCACCTAGACTGATTTCCAATGTGTTTTTTTCCAGAGCAGAACGATCGATTACCTTTTCGGCAATGGCTTCAGGATAAGAAACCACAATTTTTCCATATTCCGAATCGTGGTTCAGTTCGTTCAATACTTCGGCACGTGCTAATACGTTGGCTGTATCTACCTGAGTAAAATCGAAAGATTTACGGTAGGAAGAAGGAAATAATAAAACCTGTTTATCCAATACACTTTCAAGGTCTGACTGGAAATAGGCTGCCTCTTCCCTATCTGGCAAAACAAAAAGGATAGGTTTATGTAATAAAAAATAAGATGAAAGTGCAACAATAGCATCGGCCGAGCCCACCAACCCCTTTAATTGTATCTTTGGGCTTTTGGTAGCGTTCAACGCTTTGGTAAATTGGGTTACCCTATCGTCGGTTTTGTATCTGTTTATTAAATCTCGAATGTTCAAGGCACAAAAATAAGCTTATCTTTTAATATTAACCCCCAATTTGTGTAAAGGTTTTTTTAACTATTTTTGGCCGGGTTACAGGTGAAATTCAAAAACAGAAAAAGAAATAAGATGTTATTCTTAGATTCCATTACTCGTTTGGTCGAAATATATCCCCCTTTCGTCGATTAAGGGCAAATCGATGTAACAAAGGCAGTTGTACAGCCTCTAAATTATATAAAAAGTGAAACAATGAAATACGTCAGAAGCTTTCCACTAGAACTTGTTTTCTGGGTAACAGCTTTAGTATTACTGGCAGCAACGAATGGCCGCGAGCATCATTTTACACTTTGTCCTTTAGCTAATTTAGGCTTTAAGGATTGGTGTCCGGGATGTGGTATAGGCAGGTCGATAAGTCATATTTTACATGGCGAGTTTACCGAAAGTTTTTCCGAACACTGGTTTGGGTTTCCGGCACTTATGATTATAATTTGCAGAATTTATACATTGATAAAAAATAAAAAAAAGTTTAAAATTTCAACCACTAATACATAGAAACCATGGATATATTTCAATCACCTCTAATGTCGTTACCAGGTATAACACCAGAGGAATACTCATACTTACAACAAGCTACAACCGGATTAACCGAAGAGCAGTTGCGCAATTTCTTAATGGTTTACAGCAGCAAAAGGAAAAATCCATCGGATATGTTGATTTTCTGTTTAATCGGTTTATTTGCTGTACCAGGTTTACAAAGATTTATCATCGGCCAGATTGGCATGGGTATTTTATATCTTTTAACAGCTGGTTTATGCTTTATCGGATCCATTATCGATGTAGTAAACCATAAAACCTTAGCTTTTGAACATAATCAGAAAATGGTTTTCGAAAGCCTGCAAATGGTAAGAATGAGCGGTGGTTTTCAGCAGCCAGGAAAATTCTAGAATATAATATTTTCAAACCTACCAGGTTTTAAAAACCTGGTAGGTTTTTAAGTAAAACAAAAGTGCTGAAATTTCTATATTTATCGAATGAAATTAGCTGAAATTACCAATTACTTAGAAAGCATTGCGCCGCTTAATTACCAGGAAGATTACGACAACTCGGGCTTAATTGTAGGCGATCCGAATATGGAAATCCGGGCGGCTTTGGTGGCTTTAGATTGCGTGGAGAAAATTGTAGACGAAGCCATTTCTACCGGCTGTAACCTCATTATTACCCACCACCCCATTGTTTTTAAAGGGCTAAAAAAGCTGAACGGCAAAAATTATGTAGAACGGGTGGTGTTAAAAGCCATTAAAAATAATATTGCGCTTTATGCCATTCATACTAATCTCGATAGCATCCATACCGGTGTAAATGCCAGGATTTGCGAGCGTTTGGGCTTAACCGGCACCAAAGTGCTTTCGCCAAAGGCGGGACTATTAAAAAAACTGGTTACTTATTGCCCGCAGGCACAGGCAGAACAATTGCGGTCGGCATTATTTTATGCCGGTGCAGGTAATATTGGTAATTACAGCGAGTGCAGTTTCAATGCAGATGGTTTTGGCACATTTAAGGGGAATGAAAATTCGGATCCCTTTGTAGGCGAAAAAGGTGTACGTCATCGCGAAGCCGAAGTACGGATTGAAATGGTTTATCCTACACAAGCCGAGCGGAAAATTCTGGTTGCCCTATTCGAAAACCATCCTTATGAAGAAGTAGCCTACGATATTTATAATCTCGAGAACAAACATCAACTGGTGGGTTCGGGCATGGTGGGTTGGCTAGAATATGATATGGATGCTTACGATTTTTTACACCTGGTAAAAGACCGGATGCAGGCAAAGGTGGTCCGGCATACCGATATTACCGGCAAGAGGATTAAAAAAGTTGCAGTTTGTGGTGGTTCTGGTAGTTTCCTTTTAAAAGAGGCTATTGCTGCAGGGGCAGACGCTTTTATTACGGCAGATTTTAAATATCATGAGTTTTTTGATGCAGAGGAAAAATTGATCATTGCAGACATCGGACACTTTGAAACTGAACAATTTACCTCAAATTTATTGCTTGAAATTATTCAGAAAAAATTTACTAACTTTGCAATCCGTTTAACGGAGCAAAATACAAACCCCATAAATTACTTGTTTTAATGGAACAAACCGTAGAACAAAAGCTAAAGGCTTTATACGAATTACAAAATATCCACACAAAAATTGATAAGATCCGTCAGGTACGTGGCGAATTACCAATGGAAGTTGCCGATCTTGAGGATGACGTTTTAGGATTAGAAACTAGAATTGCAAAAATCAAAGGCGAACTTGATGATCTTGAGGATTCGATCGTAACCCGTAAAAATACAATTAAAGATGCGCAAGCTGCCATCAAAAGATACGATACTCAATTAAAAGAAGTTAAAAACAACCGTGAATACGATGCTTTAACTAAAGAAATTGAGATTCAAGGTTTAGATATCCAGGTTTCTGAAAAGAAAATTAAAGAACATGGTTTCGAAATCAATTCAAAAACTGAAATCTACGAAGCTGCTAAAGGTGAATTAGATGGCAGAAAGAAAGATTTAGAAATTAAAAAAGGCGAATTGGATGTAATTACTGCAGAAACTGAAAAAGAAGAGCAGGATTTACAAAAGAAAGCCGATAAAGCAGAGCCTCAAATTGAGGAGCGTTTACTAGTGGCTTACAAACGTTTACGCAAAAATGCTGTAAATGGTTTGGCTGTTGTAACCATCGATCGTGATTCTTGTTCAGGTTGTTTCAACCAGATTCCACCTCAACGTCAGTTAGATATCCGTCAGCGCAAAAAAATCATCGTTTGCGAGCACTGCGGCCGTATTTTGGTTGATGAGGCTTTAACTCACGAAGTAGCTGAAGGTTAATTAACCGCATTAAAAAAATTAAACGTCCCGATCTGATCGGGACGTTTTTTGTTTAGGCCTGTTTTTTGCTCACACAAAACAAGAATACGATTTTAGCGTTTAATGTAGATATTTGTTAACATGTAAACTGCTATTGCTGCAGTGCAGAACCAAACCGAAATAAATCCCGAATGAATAAAAGCTTCCGTTTTTTTATAACCTCTGCCCTGCTCATATTTCCGCTGTTTTCATTTGCAAACTTCGATTTCAATAGCAATTGCTTAAACGCATATAAAAGTATTTTCGAACTTAAACTTGGTAATGCAAGGGCCTACATTTCTACCGAAAAGAAGCAGCATCCCAATAATTCCATTATTCCGTTTCTTGAAAATTACGTTGATTTTTTCACGGTACTTACTTCAGAAAGCAAGGCCGATTTTGACCGCTTAAAAGGGAATAAATCAAGCCGGTTAGACCAGATTAGCGAAGATGATAAAAATTCGCCCTATTACCTATACGCTCAGGCAGAAATTAATTTGCAATGGGCGCTTATCCGCGGGCGTTTTGGGGAATATTTTAACGCTGCGATGGAAGTTAAGAGAGCGAATAACCTTTTGCAGGAGAACAATAAAAAATTCCCGAATTTTCACCTCAATTTAAAAGGACTTGGTTTGATCAATGCCGTTTTAGGTAATTTACCTGACGGAGCTTTGAAAACAGCGCTTTCTACCTTCGGAATAAAAGGAAATCTGCAAAGTGGATTGAATATGTTCGAAAAACTGGCCGATAATTTACCAAAATCATCTTATGAACCGTTTTACGAAGAAGTGGTATTTTATTACGCCTATGTATTAACCGATGTAGCACACAGTCCGCTGGCTTATGCCAAAACAATGAAATATACCGAAAGGATTGCGGATACCAGTTTGTTAAAAAGTTATCTCCAGAGTTATGTGTGCATTAAAAATTCGCATAGCGACGAGGCCATAGCCATTTTAGCCAAAAAGCCTGAAGGAGGTGTTTACCAGCCTTTTCCTTATCTGGATTACCTGGAAGGAATTGCACATTTAAATAAACTCGACCTCAATTCAGCAACTTATTTTAACCGATTTTTACAGACCACCAAGGGCGTAAATTTTTTAAAGGACGGATATCTTCATTTAGGCTGGATATCGCTGCTGAAGGGAGATAAAGCGGGTTATGGAGCATTTGCTGCAAAGGCAGTTAAAAACGGTTATACTTATATGGAAAAAGATAAGCAGGCAAAAAGTGAAGCTTCTGCAGGAACACCCACCCTGGATCTTTTAAAAGCCAGGCTTTTATTTGACGGGGGTTATTTAAATAAGGCCTTGCAGCTACTGGATGATAAAAAAGTTGCAGACTATACTAACGATAAAGATAAAACTGAATTTAATTACCGTTTAGGACGGATATATGACGATTTAGGTAAAGATGACCAGGCTTTGGCGGCCTATCAGGAAACGATTAACGAAGGTAAAAACCTGAAATATTATTTCGCGGCTAATGCTGCGGTACAGATGGGTAAGGTTTACGAAAGAAGAAAAAATACGGCAAAAGCAAAAGAGGCTTTCAATACTGCCATTGCCATGAAAAATCATGAATTTGAAAGTAGTATTGAAAGCCAGGCTAAAGCCGGATTAAAACGATTGGCGAACTAGAAACGGTGTACAAAAGCATTAATGTGCATCCCTGCTCCTACCGAAGCAAATACAGCAACATCACCAGCTTTAACTTTATAACCCTTAACCTCGCCTTTTAATACCAGATCTAATAAGGTTGGTACAGTGGCAACCGAGCTGTTTCCTAACCATGAAATCGTCATCGGAACCAGGTTTTCAGGTACGGTATCTTTGCCATAAAGTTTAAATAAGCGTTTCATAATAGCCGTATCCATTTTGCCGTTTGCCTGGTGTACAAATACGATGTTGATATCTTCTACACTCAAACCTGCTTTATCAATGGCTTTTTTAATTACCTGGGGCACTTGTACCACCGCAAACTCGTAGAGTTTACGCCCGTTCATTTTTAAGTAAAGGTTTCCATTGGTTTCATCAGGATGCGATCCCTTGCCCATGGTTAACAGGTTGCCATAATTAACGGCATGTGTTTCTGTTTTATGGGCTAAAATTCCTGTTTTTTGTGTTTCTTCTTCTTTTGCTTCGAAAATTACCGCTCCGGCACCATCCGAAAAAATCATACTGTCACGGTCGTGTGGATCGATAATACGACTTAAAGTTTCTGCACCAATTACCATCACCCGTTTAGCATCGCCACTTTTGATGTAGTAATCGGCCTGAATGGCCCCCTGAACCCAGCCCGGGCAACCAAAAATAAGATCATAAGCCACACAGTCAGGATTGTGAATATCCAGCTGTTGTTTCACTTTTGATGCTAATGAAGGTAAAATATCGCTTCTATTACTGTTTAAAGGAATATCCCCAAAATTATGGCAAAAGATGATATAGTCTAAAGTTTCTTTATCTATACCTGCATTTTCTATGGCTTTTTCTGCCGCCTTTGCGCCGATGTGATTACTCAATTGCTCGGGGCATACATAACGCCTTTCTACAATCTCAGTAATTTCAGAGAATTTATGAATAATCTCTGAGTTCTCTTTCTCTAACCGGTTCCCGTTCTCAAAAAACGTAGAATTTAAGAATTCGTTACCAGAAATAACATTCTGTGGAATATAACTTCCAGTACCGGCAATTACCGTATTTATCACTTTGCTCATAATTATAATACCGCATACTAAAACGGTATGTAGTATAAAAATATCAATTATATTCGATAATCGAAAATATATTTGATTTTAACCCGCTTTGTTTTTGAAATTAAATTTTAATAGTTCGGTTATAATGGTGTTATTTGGCTCCTTTAATATGCTTTTATGAAGTTTATTAAAACAGGTGTTAAAGCTATAAATAATTTTCGGACAATTTGCTTACAGGCATCATCTTCCCGATCGAATGACAACCAGTTTTGATAATAAATATACCAAGTATTGGGTATATACAAGGCTTTATCTGCAGGCTATTTTTACGCTAACTCAAACAAACTCAAAAATGAAAAATTTCCTGATTATTATTTTGCTCCTGTTCGTGGCAAAGGTGGCAAATGCTCAATCGCATGTTTCTAAAAGTGAATATGCCCGTTACAACTGCAGGTTTGCTCCTAAAGGCTGGAATAACTCTGAAGGAAAGCTAATGTGCCCCGCCTGTGCAAAAGAAAATGAAGATGCACGCAAAAAAAGTATCGCTGATGATAAGGCAGCTTCTGAGGCTAACAAGATAAACAATGTAAAACTGAAGGCAGAAAACGAAGCTAAATTTAAAAAGAAACAAGCAGAAAATGCGGAAAAAAATAAAGTTACTGAAGTGCACGTGGCGATGGGAAAAACACCTGTAACCGCAAGCAAAACACCTGAAAAGCCAGTAAAAAAAGTACCAGTCAAACTTACAAAAGATATTCTTTTTTTTGCTGATTATCCCGGATCAATGTCGATGAATGGCAATCGTTTAAATTACTTTTTGAATGAAAATGGCGATACGGTTTTAAAGAGCAAGGATTATTACGGCACATTCGCGGCTTTTAGTGATAATAAAAACAATTTCCCTAAAAATATAGGCATCGTAATTTTAAATGAGGAAAATACGTTAACCAATGGTAAAACAAGAAAGGTTGCAGATATCGTTGACCTGAAGGGAAAACGGCTTTTTAATGATAAGAGTATCAGTACCATCTTTCATTTAATGAACGAATATTTCGTGATTGGCAGAAGCAGGGATTTTGGAGAGGATTCTAGCTGGGGATACAATTACAGGAGAATTCAGGATGTAGATATTTATAATGCCAAAACGAAGAAAACCATTACTTTGGATAAGGATCGTTCAAGGGTAGAAATTTATGTGGCTTTTGATCACCGTAAACTGGAAGATGAGGGGTTAAAACCTGTACTCTCGAGAAGGTATTCGAATTATGATGAAGACATATACTGCCTAAATGCAGCAGGAGAGCTGGTGGTGAAAAGGTTTCAGCGTTCGAGGTAGTTTAAGCTAAAATGCGATGGGCTTGGTAGAACTAAATAAGTGTTGCCTGGCCCCTCGCACTAACTAAAATCATCAATCAAAAACACAAAAAGCTCTTTTGGGCCATGTGCACCTAAAACCAGTGTTTTTTCAATATCGGCAGTTCTGCTTGGTCCGGTAATGTTGCTAATCATGGATGGAATCTGGTTGCCGTATTTGTTTTTTAATAGCTGGAAAGCATCTTTAAGGTCTAAAACCAATTGACTCGTTCTCGCGATTACAATATGGTGATGTGGGAAAATACTCAACCTCCTGCCTGCAGCACCGCGGTTGCTTACCATTACACTGCCATTGCGGGCAACCAGTGCCTCGCAAAGGGTAATACCTACTTCGGCCTGTTCAAAATCCTTATCAGTTTGGTAAAAAGGGAACTCGTATTTACTTAAAAACTGCTGTAGCTCGGGCTCCCAGCAGTATATTTTACGCCATTTAAACTTATCGGCCAATTGTAACATGTTTTCAAAAAAGTCGATGCCGTCCTCACAAAAAATAAAATTACCCGATATGGCGGTAAGTTGTTCGGCAAAAAGGACTTCCAGCTCATCTGTATTTTTTTTATACAGTACACTTTCTTCTAAATTAGGATAAGGATTTTCACGCTTTTCTAACAGTGCTTTTCTTATCTTTTTTAGTATTTGTTCCTTCGCTGTCGTATTATCCTTCATATAAAAAAAAGCTACCCTAATGATTAACTAGGGTAGCAAATGTAATTAATTGAAATTATTTATTTAAGCTTCAACCGGAGTAATGTGTCCTGGTGTTCCGCTTTCGCCTTGATTTTCGAATAAACGTTTTCCAAAAATCTCTTCTAAATCGTCTTTAAATAGAACTTCTTTTTCAATTAAGATGTCGGCCAACTGGATCAATTTATCTTTATTTTCTTCTAATAAACTGATTGCTCTTTGGTATTGACCTTCAATTAAAGCTGAAATTTCTTTATCGATGGTTAAAGCGGTATCTTCTGAATAAGGTTTAGAGAAATTATACTCGTTCTGACCAGATGAGTCGTAATAGGTAATGTTTCCTAATTTTTCGTTCAAACCGTAAATGGTAACCATTGCCCTGGCTTGTTTATTAACTTTTTCTAAATCACTCAATGCACCGGTAGAAATGGTATCGAACATTACTTTTTCAGCTGCCCTGCCACCCATTGTGGCACACATTTCATCAAGCATTTGGTGAGGACGAACGATTAAGCGTTCTTCTGGTAAATACCAGGCTGCACCTAAACTTTGTCCGCGTGGTACAATGGTCACTTTAACCAACGGCGCTGCATGTTCCAATAACCAGCTTACCGTGGCGTGACCAGCTTCGTGAATCGCAATAGCACGTTTTTCGCTTGGGGTAATGATTTTGTTTTTCTTTTCTAAACCACCAACAATACGATCTACAGCATCTAAGAAATCTTGTTTATCAACTGCTGATTTATTTTTACGGGCTGCAATTAAAGCGGCCTCATTACAAACATTGGCAATATCAGCTCCTGAGAAACCAGGTGTTTGTTTTGCTAAAAATTCGGTATCTAACTCTTCTGATTTTTTTAACGGAGTGATGTGTACTTCGAAAATCTGTTTACGTTCGATAACATCCGGTAAGTCAACATAAATCTGTCTGTCAAACCTACCTGCTCTTAATAAAGCTTTATCTAAAACATCGGCACGGTTGGTAGCTGCTAAAATAATAACATGAGTATTGGTTCCGAAACCATCCATTTCAACCAATAATTGGTTTAAAGTGTTTTCACGTTCATCGTTTCCTCCCATTACACCGTTTTTACCACGGGCACGGCCAATCGCATCAATCTCATCAATGAAGATGATACAAGGCGATTTATCTTTTGCTTGTTTGAACAGATCACGCACACGTGATGCGCCTACCCCAACAAACATCTCTACAAAATCAGAACCTGATAAAGAGAAAAAAGGAACCTGAGCCTCACCAGCAACGGCTTTGGCCAATAAGGTTTTACCCGTACCCGGCGAACCAACCAATAAAGCACCTTTAGGGATTTTTCCACCCAAATCAGTATATTTTTTAGGGTTTTTAAGGAAATCTACAATTTCCATTACCTCAGTTTTGGCTTCTTCTAAACCGGCCACATCGTTAAACGTAATGTTTACCTGGCTTTCTTTATCAAATAATGTAGCTTTAGATTTTCCAATGCTGAAAATCTGACCGCCACCACCAGCACCACCGCCCATTCTGCGCATCATAAAAATCCAGAAACCGATTAAAAGCAGTACCGGTAAGATGATGCTTAAAAACCAGCTGGCTAAAGGATTGCTACGGTTTTCTGATTGGAATGAAATTGCTTTTCTACCAGCAGGCAATGCTTTTTGCGAGTCAGCTAATGCAGCCCTTAAATCGGCAAATTTCCCTCCGTAGGTGAAAAAAACAGTTGGTCCGTTTGATACATTAAAAGAACTGGTGCTTTTAAATGCTTTATACTGAGGCTTATTTAAACTATCTTTTTTAATATATACCTCAGCTTTTACTAAATCTTCCGTTTGGTAAGCTACAATCCTGTCAACGTCGCCCGTTAACAACATTTTGCTTTCGAAAGTATCGTATTTAACTTCTTTACCGCTATCTCCGGTAAATAAAAACTGCGCTGCTATGATAGCGATAATGATGGCAGCATAAACCCAGAAAATATTAAATTTTGATCCTTTCTGTGGTTTTTTTGGGATGTTTGGTATCCTTTTCCCTTGTTTTTCGGTATTTTGATTGTCGTTCATTTCTCTTTGTCAAAAATGGTTCTAAAGGTTATGCGCTCTGATAATTTGTGCTTTCTGCATCCCCCCAAAGTTCTTCTATGCCATAAAAGTGGCGCTTTTCGGTTTTAAAAATGTGCACAACCACATCGAAATAATCGAGGATAATCCAATCAGCAGATTCGAAACCTTCTTTATGTCTTGGATCGGCCTGCGTGGCTTTGTATATTTCTTTTTCCACACTATCAGCAATAGCTTTTACCTGCGTAGCTGAATTTGCGCTCGCAATAATAAAGTAATCAGCAACAGAAGTATGAATATTTCTTAGATCTAACCGCACTATATCTTCTCCTTTTTTTTCTTGGATGCCGTGTACGGCTAACTCAGAAAGGTATGTAGAAAGGGCTACTATTTTCTTTTTTACCATTAAAATGCTTTAATTTTGGAATTACAATAATATAAATTCAACACTTGCAAAATAACACTTTTTCGACACTATTTGTTGGTCAAAATTTAATCAAATTAAAAGAAGTTGATTCTACTAATAACTTTTTGAAAGATTTGGTGTCAAATTCCGAGCCATTAGCCGAAGGGACTGTAATTATGGCAGATAATCAGTTTGCGGGCAGAGGGCAGCAGGAAAGCGTTTGGCAAACCCAGGCAGGCAAAAATATCAGCACCAGTATTTATTTAAGGCCCTCATTTTTACCTTTGAACAAACAGTTTTACCTCAATATTGCCGTTAGTTTAGCCGTTAGTGATGCTTTATCCTGTTTTATACCGGAAGGGATAACCGTGAAATGGCCAAATGATATGTACCATCTGGACAAGAAATTGGGAGGGATATTGATTGAGAATACACTGACAGGGAGTGCAATTAAATCATCGGTAATTGGCATTGGCTTAAACGTAAATCAATCAGAATTTTCTGAAAGTATCAGTCAACGGGCCACTTCCGTAATTCGAATTTTACAAAGAGATGTTCCTTTGATGGATATTATGGAGAAAATATTCATATTTATGGAAAAATACTACTTAATTTTGAGAGCAGGGAAATATGGTATTTTACAAAATGATTACCTTGCAAGGCTTTACAATTACAATGTTTCTGCGTTATATAAAAAAGGAGAAGAGGTTTTTGAAGGTATAATTAAAGGAGTTGAAGATGGTGGTAGGTTAACTGTTGAGACGATACATGGTTTGAAAAGCTTCAACTTTAAAGAAATTGAATTCACACACACAAAATAAACACAACATGAAAAAAATCACACTCGTACTGTCGATGGTACTTTTTACCATTGCTGGTGCATTCGCTCAGATCGAAAAGCCTGTTACCTGGGCTTACTCTGCAAAAAAAATAAGTAAAACGGAGGCCGTTATATATTTAAAGGCTACCATTGATGACAGATGGCATATTTATTCTCAAAATGTTAAAGATGGTGGACCTGTAAAAACTACATTTACTTTCGATCCATCTAAAGATTTTAGTTTAGTTGGAAAAACAATCGAGCCTAAAGCCATTGTGAAATACGAAAGCACTTTTAAAATGAATGTAAGTTATTTTGAAAAAGTGGTCATTTTCCAACAAAAAATAAAGTTAAACAAAGCGACAACAGTTGTTAAGGGCAAGGTAGAGTTTATGGTTTGTAACGATAAACAATGCCTTCCACCAGAAGAAGTTGAGTTTAGCGTACCCGTTAAATAGTTGAACTCAAAACATTTATAAACAGTCCCGAATTTTCGGGACTGTTTCTTTTTAAAGTAAAATCTGCATGGTGTATAGGTTTATAAAGAGCCGTTTATAAAATTATTCTTAATTTCACAGGTTTAAATACACACACATAACACACAAATGAAAAAGGTTTTATTATTGTTACTAATGGCCAGCATGTTTATTGCATTGCCGGCTGTTAAAAGTTACGCCATCGTAACGCAAGATACCACAGCAACCGCTCCTCCTGATGATATTGTTTTTACTGAAGTAGGCTCTGCACAAGATAGTGCGGCGAATCACCTAGTAAAAGACACGGTAAAAAAAGATACAGCTAAAGCAACTGCATTAAAAACAACAAAAACTAGCGATTCTGAAAAATTAACCCTTTGGCAAACTTTTCTTAAAGGATTACTTTTCGGTTTTGCTGCTATTTTGATGCCTTGTATATTCCCGATGTTACCACTTACCGTTTCTTTTTTCACAAAGAAGGCCGGAAGTAAAAGTAAAGCCGTTGGCCAGGCTGTAATCTATGGATTATCCATTATTATTATTTATGTTGCGTTAGGGATGTTGGTTACTATAGCATTTGGATCAGATGCCTTAAATGCATTATCTACCAATGGCATATTCAATACATTTTTCTTTCTCATGCTTGTTGTTTTTGGGGCATCTTTCCTTGGTGCTTTTGAAATTACTTTGCCAAGCGCTTTCGTAAATAAAATTGATGCAAAATCCGACAAAGGAGGCCTAATGGGTATCTTCTTTATGGCATTCAGTTTAGCTTTAGTTTCTTTTTCTTGTACAGGTCCGCTTATTGGAACATTGTTGGTTGATGCTGCATCTAAGGGCGATAGATTAGGACCAGCCATTGGAATGTTTGGATTTTCATTTGCATTAGCAATCCCGTTTGCATTATTTGCCCTTTTTCCGTCATTGTTAAAATCTCTTCCAAAGTCTGGAGGTTGGTTAAACAGTGTAAAAGTTGTTTTAGGTTTTATAGAACTTGCTTTTGCATTTAAATTTTTATCTAACGTAGATTTGGCATACCACCTAAATTTATTGGATAGGGAAGTTTTCTTGGCTATTTGGATTGCTATTTTTACATTAATGGGGATTTATCTTTTAGGAAAGATAAAATTTTCGCATGATAGTGATTTACCTTATTTATCAGTTCCAAGAACATTCCTGGCAATTTTAGTATTTGCATGGGTCGTTTATTTGATTCCTGGGATGTGGGGAGCGCCATTAAAATCAATCAGTGCATTTTTACCCCCTACTGCTACTCAGGATTTTGATTTAAATAATCTAACCGCTGCGCCTGCTGGTTCTGGAAATAAAACATCAATCAAAGAAAAAAAATATGCAGAGCTTTTTCATAGGTTAACTCCAAAAGGATTTGATCCTTACTATGATTATGAACAGGCTAAACAAGCATCAAAGGAATTAGGCAAACCAGTTTTAATCGATTTTACTGGTTGGAATTGTGTAAATTGCCGTAAAATGGAAAACAATGTTTGGTCTAACCCTGAGGTTGCAAAAAGATTAAAAAATGATTTTGTAATGGCCGAACTTGTGGTTGACGATAAAACAGAACTACCTGTAGCAGAACATTATGTTTCTACTTTCAGTAACAAAAAAATAAATACAATTGGGAAGAAATGGAGCGACTTTCAGGCGGCAACTTTTAACAGTAACTCTCAACCTCAATACGTAATTGTAGATAGCGATGGAAATGTTTTAGTTCCACCTCAAGGTGCAGATTATGAACCTGAAAACTACATTAAATTTTTAGACAGCGGAAAGGCAGCTTTCCAAAAAAAGACAAATGAATAAGATTAAGAACATTGGCGTTTTAACCTCTGGCGGCGATTCGCCAGGCATGAACGCCGCAATTAGGGCCGTAGTAAGGGCTTCTATTTATTATGATATTGAAGTAACCGGATTTATCCGTGGTTACGAAGGGCTGATTAATAATGATTTCATCCCTATGGACCGCAAATCTGTAGCGAACATCATTCAGCGTGGCGGTACCATTCTAAAAACAGCACGTAGTGATGCTTTCAGAACCGTTGAAGGAAGAAAAACAGCCTACGAAAACCTAAAAGCAAAAGGAATTGATGCGCTGATCGTAATCGGTGGTGACGGAACATTTACCGGAGCCAACATTTTTTCCAAAGAATTTGATTTCCCGATTGTAGGTTTGCCAGGTACAATTGATAATGATTTGGCGGGTACCGACTTTACCATTGGCTACGACTCTGCTATTAATACTGTTATTGATGCTGTAGACAGGATCAGAGATACGGCAGAATCGCACGACAGACTTTTTATTGTGGAAGTAATGGGGCGCGACTCGGGTTTAATTGCTTTACGAAGTGGAATTGGCGTGGGCGCAGAAGCCATCATGATTCCTGAAGCCAATATGAATGCAGACGATATTTTACATAAATTAGAGCATAGCCGTAAAGATAAAGCTTCGAAGATTATTATAGTTGCCGAAGGCGATGATACCGGTGGTGCATTTAAAGTGGGCGAAATTTTACAGGAAAAGTATCCACATTACGATACCAAGGTTTCAGTTTTGGGCCACATTCAGCGTGGTGGTAAGCCAACCTGTATGGATCGCGTATTGGCGAGCCGTTTAGGTGTTTCGGCCGTAGAAGGATTAATCAGTGGCGAAAGTGGTGTAATGGCCGGGCAGATAAACCGCGAAATTATCTTTACTCCTTTCGATCATGCCATTAAACACATTAATGCCGAAAAAGTAAGTGCCAAATGGCTTAAATTAATCGATATACTTTCGTTTTAAACTGAAAACAGGATATAAAAAGAAAAGTCTTTCCCGCACCGGAAAGACTTTCTTGTTTTTGCTTAGTTTTTCGCAATAAGCAATTTCTTAATCTTCTAAAATTACAGCAGTACCGTTGGCGCTTACCATGAGCATGCTGCCGCCGCTACCAACCGTTTCGTAATCTAAATCTACGCCAACAATTGCGTTGGCACCCAAAGCGGCTGCATATTGTTGCATTTCGTTAACAGCGGTATCTTTTCCCTCGCGTAAAACACGCTCATAAGAACTCGATCTGCCTCCTACTATATCAGTAATACCCGCAAATAAATCTTTAAAAATATTTGCACCAATAATGGTTTCTCCGGTAACCAGACCGATATATTTTATAATTTTTCTGCCCTCAACTGTAGGCGTTGTGGTTACTAACATAGTTTTAGTTTTTTATTGTTAGAATCATTTTTTCTGGAAATGTTACAGTTTCAGAAAAGCTGATTTATAGGGTTAAATTCTTACAGGGAAAAGGCTTTTGAAAATAAATTTATGCAATCGCTGATGCTTTTGCATCACTATTAAAAATCATTGCTATGAAAACATCTAAAACTTTACTCACCCTGCTTTTAATGTTGACGACATTTTTTGTTAAAGCACAAATGCCTGTGCTAAAGATACCACAGGCCGAAACGGCTGAGCAGAAAGAAGCCGTTAAACTTAAAAAATTGAATATTGATGTGCAGATCACAGGAAATGTTGCCACAACCGTGATGACAATGACCTTTCACAATAGCAGCAATCGTGTTTTAGAGGGAGAGCTAACCTTCCCGATGCCCGAAGGCGTAAGCATTAGCCGTTATGCTTTAGATATCAACGGGAAAATGCGGGAAGCTGTACCGGTAGAAAAAGCAAAAGCAACTGAAGTTTTCGAAAGCATTGAACGTAGAAGAGTTGACCCGGGATTATTGGAAAAAGTGGAAGGGAATAATTTTCGCACCAGGATTTACCCTTTGCCTGCTAATGGCAGCAGGACCATTATTGTAGGATACGAAGAAGAATTAAGTTTTAACAGTGCCAATGTTTTAAAGTATCATTTGCCCCTCGATTATAATCAGGCCATTGAAAACTTTAGCTTAAAAACTACTGTTTTCGAAAGTATCATTAAGCCAGAACTTGGCGAGCAACCTGATGGCAGCTTTGATTTAAAGGCCAATGGAAATACCTATGTCGGCGAAATTAACAAGACCAATTATCAACCTAAAAACGGTTTGACCATTAATTTGCCAAAGCGGAATAACCTTCCCGAAGTGCAGTTGCAAAAAGCATCATCAGGGTATTATTTTCTGGTAAATGTTTTTCCGAAAATGCAACGCCGCGAACGGCAATGGGCCAATCATCTTGGCTTGATCTGGGATGTATCGTTAAGTGGTCTTCAACGCAATACGGATAAAGAAATTGAACTGTTGGATTTAATCATCAAACAAAAACAAAATTTAACCATACAGCTGGGGCTTGTTAACAATGGCTTTAAAAATGCCGGAACTTTCGCTATTTCGAACGGTAACTGGACTGCATTAAAGGATAAACTGAAAAACCTGGTGTATGATGGTGGCACAAATTTCAGTGCAATTAATGCAAAATCGATTCAGGCTGATGAATACCTTTTGTTTACCGATGGCTTATCTACTTTCGGAAAAAATACGGTTAGCTTAAATAAGCCGATTCATTGTGTAAATACCGCATTAAAGGCAGATTACAGTACATTAAAATACATCACTTTAAAAACGGGCGGACAATTTGTAAACCTTAATTCTATTTCAGTTAATGATGCCTTTAAACAATTGAACCAACAAAATCTCCAGTTTTTAGGAATCAAAAATGGAAACAGCATTCGCCAAACTTATCCTTCTATGAAGGTAAATGTAAACGGGCATTTTTCTTTAACGGGTATTATGAGTGAGTTTAATACCGAATTTACCTTGCAGTTTGGCTTTGGGAATACGGTAGTTGCCGAACAGGTAGTCCGTTTAAATGCAACCGAACATACGTTAAGCAGTATCGATGTAAGCCGGGTTTGGGCACAGAAGAAAATTGCAGAAATGGACATTCAGTACGAAGAAAATAAAGACGATATCAGTGTTTTAAGTAAACAGTTTGGCATTGTTACCCGTAATACCAGTTTAATCGTATTAGAAAACCTCGATGATTACCTGCGTTATGATATTGTTCCTCCTGTTGAATTGCAGCAGGCTTATAATACCGTTTTAAAGCAACGCAGGGTTGATCTTTTAGAACATAAAAAAGACCTGATCGATGCTGCGGTAGCCATGACAAAAGATTTAAAAACCTGGTGGAACACTAACTTTTATTATAAAGAACCCGAGAAGAAAAAAGAAAGATATCCTGATCCAGGACAAAGGGATGTAAAGGGAGATCCTACTGCTGATATTGTAATGCGGGAGCCTGTTGGGGAAGGACCAAGAAGAGAATCATTAAGAGCGGCCGAAGTAATTGTTCCCCCAGTGCCACAAGCTGTGGCGCTTGCCCCACCTACCGGAGCTGCCAGTAGGGATAAAGAAACAAATCAATTAAATGAGGTGGTGGTTGTGGGATATGCTGCGCAACGAAAAAGTGCTGTTACCGGATCAGTAACAACGATTAGCGGTAGAAACTTACAACAAGGCTCACCCGGAGAAGCAATGAGCATGTTGCAGGGAAAAGTAGCCGGAATAAATATTACCCGTTCTAAAACAGCACCTGAAATGCAACCTGGAATTATTATCCCTGAATTTAAAAGTGATAAGGATTATATGAAAAACCTGGTTGGCAAACCAGATAGTGCTTATCAATCTTATTTAAAAATGAGAACGAAATACATCACTACCCCAATGTTTTATTTCGATGTGGCCAATTGGTTCTACCAACAGAAAGACAGTGTAAGGGCTTTAACCATTTTAAGCAATATTGCCGATCTGGACCTCGAAAACGCTGATTTGTATAAAACACTTGCTTATAAGTTAAAACAGACGGGTAATTATAAAGAAGAGATTTTTATCACTCAAAAAGTTTTACAATGGCGGCCAATGGATGCACAGAGTTACCGCGATTATGCTTTGGCCCTGGCTGATAACGGTCAGTATCAGGCTGCACTGGATAATTTATATAAAGTGCTTACCCAGAGTTATAATGCACAGATTACGGATAGAGACCAGGGCATTGAAGAGATTGTAATTTCCGAAATGAACAACCTCCTTGCAAAACATGGCAATAACATTAGTACAAAAGGAATTGATAAACGATTAATCCAGCCCCTGCCTGTAGATGTACGCGTAGTACTCAACTGGAATAAAAATGATACTGATATCGATTTATGGTTAACCGATCCTACTGGTGAAAAAGGGTTTTATGGTAACTCCAGAACAAAAATAGGTGGAAGAATCAGCAACGATTTTACCTCAGGTTACGGACCGGAGCAATTTATGATCAAAAAAGCCATAAAAGGAAAATATAAGATAGAGGTAAACTATTATGGCGATCGGCAGATTAATATCAGCGGACCAACAACAGTAACTGCAGAGATTTACACCAAATACGCCACCGGAAAACAGCAAAGGAAAGTAATTGTGTTGCCACTTGCAGCAGGAAGTGGCGGCGGAAACTTTGTAGGAGAATTTAACTTTTAGAGGAAGATGATTACACAAATGGCAGGATTACATTGATTTGGGAGCCATATGAGTTAGATCGTCATTTCGACTGGAGTATAACGGAATGGAGAAATCTATAAGTTAACTTTAATTATTAGATTTCTCCACTGCGGTCGAAATGACGGACTTTGACAGGGCTTATAATAGCAAACCCGCAACCTCTTCCCAGGTATTTACTCGCTCATATTCGGTTACCAATAAATTATGTGGGGAGGTATACAGTAATGGCCTGCCCGTAAAATTTACAAAGTTTTTGGTACGGTCGTCGATAATGATATCAACGTTTACAATTTTATTTCCGCAGAACATGATGTGCTGCCAATCGATAAACGGAAAATGTTCGGCCATCCAATCATATTTATCTACCAGTGAGTTACGGAATTCCATTGCTGCCGAAACGATATAAACATCATATTTTTCCTGCAGGGCTTTAATTACCCGCTTACTATCGCCTATTACTTCCAGATCGCGGAAAAAGCCTGGTTCGTTGATGTATTCGAACCATTTCTGGTTAACCTCTTGTGGTACATGGTGATAAATTTCGTTTCCGGCATCTATTTTTAAATCCAAGGGGACGTTAAAATCACGGTTATATAATTTAATAAATTTTCCGAGGGCGTCGGCAATTACCTCGTCCATATCAATCGCAATTCTTTCCATTTTGTATCTGCAAATATTTTGGTGTAAATATCCTGAAAACTAAGAAATTAAACTATGTTTTTAATTTCCAGTATTTTAGTTATCTTTGCAGCCCCGCAGCATGAAGCTCCGGGAACTATGTTGAATACATAAATACAAAAGAAAATGGCAACTAAAATCAGATTGCAAAGATTCGGTAAAAAAGGGAAACCTTTTTTCCACGTTGTGGTAGCAGATTCTCGCTCTCCACGTGATGGTAAATTTATTGAGCGTTTAGGTTCTTATAACCCAAACACCAATCCTGCAACCATCGAAATTAACTTCGAAAAAACTTTAGCTTGGGTTAACAGTGGTGCTGAGCCAACTGATACTGCTCGTGCTATCCTTTCTTACAAAGGTGTTTTATACAAAAAACACTTAGAAGGTGGTGTTAAAAAAGGCGCTTTAACCCAAGAACAAGCAGATGAAAAATTTGCATCTTGGTTAGATGCTAAAGCAGGTAAAATCTCTGGTAAATCAGAAGGTTTAGCCGCTTCTAAAGCTGACGTACGTAAAGCAGCTTTAGCCGCAGAAGCTAAGAAAAAAGAAGATAGAGCAGCAGCTATCGCAGCTAAAAATGCACCAGTTGCAGAAGAGGTTGTTGAAGAAGAAGTTACTGAAGAAGCGCCAGCTGTTGAGGCTGAAGCAACTGAAGAAGCTCCTGCAGCAGAAGCTACTAAAGAAGAAGGAGCAGAATAATTTTAATTATTTTGTTTTCATAAATAGCGTTCCGGATATTCGGAACGCTATTTTTATTAATACCCCCTGCCCCTAAAGGGGGGTGTTAATAAGTCCCCTTTAGGGGATTTAGGGGGTAGGTATGAAACACGAAGAAGCATTTTACATAGGATACGTTACAAAAACACGCGGTTTAAAAGGAGAAGTTCAGGTATTTTTCGAATTCGACGAATATGAACAGCTGGAGTTTGATGTTGTTTTTGCAGATATGAACGGAAAACTGGTGCCTTACTTTGTGGAATCGGCAAAATTGCAGGCCAATAAAACAGGTTATTTTAACTTTGATGATATTGATCATATCGATAAAGTGCAACCCCTATTAAAAAAGAAACTCTACCTTCCCATTGCTCAAATGCCCGAACGTGATGAATCAGAGTTTTTCTACACCGATTTAAAAGGCTTTATGGCTGTTGATGAGGCGCTTGGTGAGCTGGGTGAAATAGTAGAAGTAAACGAATACCCCCAACAATTTGTAGCCTCGGTGATTTACCAGGAAACCGAAATCCTTTTCCCCTTAAACGAAGATTTTATTGTAGAAATTGATGCAGAGGAAAAAATCTTAACCCTTGATTTACCAGAGGGTTTATTGGATATCTATCTGGAAAAATAAATTTATCTGGTGATTAACTAATAATGTTTTTTGAAGAAAAATTGTTAATTTAGATTTCATTCTAACCAAAATTAACATGCTCAAAAAAACATCAAAAATTGCCCTGATTTTTCTGGCTACGCTAACAATTTTTTCTTGTAAAACGGTTCAACAGGCCAATCTAAAAGAAATAAAGCCATTTGTAGGTATTTGGAACGATACGACTAATCCAGGGAGCAAAATCGTTTTTAAATCCGACGGTAGTTTTTACAATCTTGCCAAAGAAGGTGGCGTGCAGATTGTAACGCATAGCGGTACGTTTAAAATTTTATCCAACAACATGTATGTGCTAAATATTTCGGATGCAAGGGCAGATGCTACTTACGACCTTAAAGGCAGGCAATATGCAAACTATTATACCTTAAGTAATGATCAAAAAACCATGAAAGTAAGCGGAGTAGTTGATGGGCGTAATGGCAGAAACCCACTTAAATGGGCAAGCGACCTGGTGAAAGTAAATACGCTGGATTAAGCGTAAAATTGATTTCGTAGCATCGAGGTTAATTGAAAAAAGCTTCTTAAATGGAATCTAAAGGTAATTGATTTGCTGATTTGCCAGAGAAATTTATTCTGAAAGCAGCAAAATTCGACTTTGCGTTAAAGACTTCGCACTAAAGGCTTACCTTTGCAACATGCGTTTCGATATCATAACAGTTTTGCCGGGTTTATTAGAAAGCCCCTTTGCACATTCTATTTTGCAACGGGCCCAGAAAAAAGGCATTGCCGAAATTGTGGTGCATAATCTACGTGATTATGCCACCAATAAACAAAAAAGTGTAGACGATTATCAGTATGGCGGTGGCAGCGGTATGGTAATGAGTATTGAGCCTTTTGCGGCATGTATCGAAAAACTTCAGGCTGAGCGTGAGTATGATGAAATTATCTTTATGAGTCCTGATGGTGTTACGTTAAACCAGAGTACCGCAAACGAACTTTCCATTAAAAAGAACATCATCATTTTGTGCGGCCACTACAAGGGCATAGATCAGCGTATCCGCGATATCTTTGTAACCCGGGAGATCTCGGTTGGCGATTATGTTTTAAGCGGTGGTGAGCTTCCTGCTGCAATTGTAGTAGATGCCGTGGTGCGTTTAATACCCGGGGTTTTAAATGATGAGACCTCTGCCCTCTCCGATAGTTTTCAGGGAGATTTGCTTGATGCGCCGGTTTATACCCGGCCTGCAGACTGGCGCGGACATAAAGTGCCTGATGTTTTATTAAGTGGCCATGAGGCCAAAGTAAACGAGTGGAGACATGACCAGGCTTTGGAAAGGACCAAACAACGGCGCCCGGATTTATTAGAATAATTCCCCTTTTTCTTATTTGATAAAATACCTCTTAATGGGTATTGTTTGCGTATGGGCTGGATCCTATTTTAGCAGGGTAGATTTCTGGATTTTGTAACACAGCGATTAAATGATGATCCGGAATTTCTTGTAGATGATTAATATAAGCGCTATTTTTAGGGAAACGCTTACTACTCGCTAAGTTATGCCAAAACAGATTGTTATTTGTGATGACCATTTACTTTTTTTAAATGGCATTTCTGAGTTACTCAAAAACACGGGGAATAACTACGGTATTGCTAAATTTAGTGATGTTCATTCCTGCAGGCAACATTTAATGCAAAATGAAGCAGATGTTTTTATCTGCGATTTAAATATCAATCATTTCGATGGCTTTTTACTGCTCGAAGAGCTAAAATTCCAACTAAAAAATACTAAAACGATTATTCTTACGGCTTATTATGAAGATTTTCTAATCCAAAAGGCACGGAAATTAGGGGTAAATGCTTTCCTGAAAAAAGAAACCCCTGCCGAAGAGCTGATCAGTGTAATAGAATCGGGGCTTAATAAGGAGTTTTATACCAATAAGAGTTATAAAAAAGGTGTTAGCGTGTACAGCACCATTGATGAGCCCATTATCAATAAATTCCGGATATCCAGACAAGAAAAAGAGATCATCAAATTAATTATCAAAGGCTTAACAAGTAAGGAAATTGCCGATGTATTGTTTATCAGCATAACCACCGTTACCACCCATCGGAAAAACATCCACAGAAAACTGGAAATCAGTAACAGCAGTTCGCTCATCAAATTTGCTCATGAAAATAACCTGCTTCATTAGCCTTCTGCTATGCTCCTGTTTCTCGTTTGCACAAACTGTAAATAAACAATTATTAATATCATCTGCTTTCGCTGTAGATTATAATTCCTCCTGGAGCAGGACGGTTCTTCAACAACAAAAATTTCATTCATTCAGGCAAAACGATGAAGTTAATATTGGCTACAACAAAAACGCTGCGGTATGGTGCAGGTTCGTTCTTAAAAATAACAATGCTGAAGAAAGTGTTAAAACATGGCTGTGTTTTAACAATAACCATATTGATAGCCTTACGCTTTATGATGCTGAATCAGTAAAAATCCTTGGAGATAGAACCACAGGGCGGAGCCCTTTTATTGAAACCCTGGCCTTTGAACTTAATTTTAAACCTGGCGAGGCAAAATTCGTTTGGGTTAGGGTAAAAAAAGAAACGTCTTTTTTGGATTTTACTTATAGTTTAGATAACCAGGCCGATCTGGAAGCGAAATCGGCGCTGAAAATAGCATTAACATCTTTTTTTGTCGGCATCGTTTTTTTACTGCTCATGATTAACGGAATTTTGTTTTTAATGACCAAAGACAGGCTGTATGTGTACTACATTGGTTATTCTATACTCACGGCATGTTATGCCGCTATTACCACCAACTTTGCCAAACATGTGCTGTTTACCGGGTTTAGGTTCTTTAGCGAAGGGCGGATTTATACAGGAGCACTCTGGTACATTGCGCTAAGCATTTTTCTCGACCATTTTTTAAACCTAAGAAAAAACCAACCCATTAAACATAAGGTGGTAACAGGATTTAATATCATAAACCTTTCTTTAATTGTGATTTCGATTGCTTTACTAATTTTTTACCGCGATTTCGAATTTCGCTACTTTTTTGTGTTCGGCTATATTGTATTTCTCGCTTCTATCATCTTGCTCTTCTGGTCGGCAGTATCACATTTAAAAATCGAAAGAACGCAGGGGATTTATGCTTTATTTGCCTTTTTGCCCCAGTTGGTTTGGGGTGCCTGTTTAATTTTAAAAACTTTCGGAATTATTCCTAATTCCCTTGGTGATAACTGGATGTTGTTCATCAGTCTTTACGAAGTGTTTTTGTTCGGTTACGTGCTGTCGAGAAATTATATTGATGTTTTTTTGAAAAACAACCAATTGATGGAGCAGGTTATTTTTGAAAAAGAAAGCTCTTTAAAAACGATCAGTGAAGTTCAGCTTCGCGAGCGGAGAAACATTGCCAATATTATTCATGATAAAGTAGGTAGTAAAATTGCGCATATCATTCACCTTTTCGATATGAAAAACACTAAACTGGCTAAACAAACCATTGGTGAGCTGGCAGAAGATATCAGGGATATTTCTCATAAAATTCTTCCAAAAGCACTTGATGATGGCGCCCTGGCAGCAAGTTTGCAAAGCCAGATTACCAGTTTAAACGCCGGCCTTACCGAAGCAAAGATTGAGCTTTTTTGTTACGATTTTCCGGAGAAAATAAATGAACCCTGGGTGTATGATTTGTATCTGATTGCGCTAGAACTCATCAATAATGCTTTAAAACATGGTCAGGCGGGCTTAATTACAATCGAATGTTACCAATACAGCAACCACTGTCATTTTCAGTTTGTAGATGACGGGATAGGCTTTGATATGCAGGAAACGGGTAAAGGCTTCGGGCTTGAGAATATAGAAAAACGGGTAAATTACTACAGAGGTGATTTCGAAATCAACAGCGTTAAAAATGAGGGTACAATTATCCAGATTAATATTCCAATTCATCATTGATTTAGCCGGCCCTTAAAAACAGCTAAAATTTAGCTGGCGATTTCGTAAACGTAGTTTGGCTAACAATTCTGCAATAAAATTTTGAAGATAAATTTTATCATTAATTGATGAATAAGTGCCCTCCTGACCTTTTGGAATAGAAGCATTTAACACAATCAAATGTGGAATTCATAAAGAATGTGGAAAAAATTAAAATAGGTTTTTTTTTCTCGAAAATAATCCCTAATATTGCAATCCGATTTTCACGGGATGAAATATCGATTTAATAGCTTAAAATCATGGATTTAGTAAAATTTGTTGAAGAGCAGGCCATCGCGAAAAAAGATTTTCCTGCGTTCAAGTCTGGCGATACAGTGAGCGTGCACTATAAAATTCGCGAAGGTAATAAGGAACGTATCCAAATTTACCAAGGTGTTGTAATACAACGTAACAGTGCTGGTGCTAACGAAACTTTCACAGTTCGTAAAATAAGCAACAGTATTGGTGTTGAGCGTATTTTCCCTATCAATTCTCCTAACATTGAGAAAGTAGAAGTGAATAGCTACGGTAAAGTTCGTAGAGCAAAATTGTTCTATTTACGTGCTTTAACTGGTAAAGCTGCCCGTATCAAATCATTGAGAAAATAATATTCTTTATTATAAGATATAGCCTTCACGATTAATTTCGTGGAGGTTTTTTTGTTTATACCTTTGTTATATGTTAGATTCTGCTTTTTTCGACCAGGTTTTTTGGGGTAACACTGTAAAGGCCTATTTCCTTTTCGGGGGAATATTGTTTTTGGGCCTGGTATTTAAAAATATTTTTTCTAAGCTGTTAAGCAGGTTGCTGTTTAAGCTTTTCAGAAGTTTCTCCAATCAATCGCATAACGATGCCTTTGTGGCACTGTTGGTAAAACCGATTGAAATTTTTATCCTGCTATCTACCCTTTATCTGTCTATTAACCAGTTAAAACATCCTTTAGAGGTTGCAGTATTCCATTACAGTAAATTAATTGGTAAAACGAAAGAGTTAATTCCGGTAACCATTGGCGATTGTATAGACCGGATTTTCCTGTTTATG
Source organism: Pedobacter miscanthi (assembly GCF_032678605.1). Taxonomy (GTDB): domain Bacteria; phylum Bacteroidota; class Bacteroidia; order Sphingobacteriales; family Sphingobacteriaceae; genus Pedobacter; species Pedobacter miscanthi_A. Next base: position 84,078 of record NZ_JAVTSU010000014.1, on the reverse strand, counting down.
ATTATCCTGTCGTTCTTCTGGATCATTTTAAGGATAATCGATTTCATTAGCCATGTGCTCTTATATAAAGCTTCCCTTACCGAAAATAAGGCCGACGACCAATTGGTCCCTTTTTTAAAGGAATTATTTAAAACCATTGTCATCTTTATAGGCTTTTTTACACTTTTAGGCTTTGTTTTCGAGGTAAATGTGCTCACCCTGATTACCGGACTAGGGATTGGTGGTATTGCGATTGCTTTGGCTGCAAAAGAGAGTTTAGAAAACCTGATCGGTTCGTTCACCATCTTTTTAGATAAGCCTTTTACGGTTGGCGATCTGGTAAAGGTTGATGGTGTGGAAGGAACGGTTGAAAAAGTTGGTTTTCGGAGTACCAGGATTAGAACTTCCGAAAAAACAATGGCTACCCTACCCAACAGGGGTATGATAGATGGGGTTTTGGAAAATCTTTCGTTAAGAAACTCCCGTAAAGTATCATTTGTTATCGGACTTACTTATGAAACCAGTTCTGATTCTTTAAGAAAAATTATATCAGAAATACAAGATTATATCAACCACCACCAGGGTACCAGCGATGATGGAAATGCATCGTTTAAGAGTTTTGGTGATTCGGGATTGAATGTAGAGGTTAATTATTTTGTAACGGAGCTTAATGGTACAGAATTTCTTAAAATCAGACAGGAAATCAACCTGGAGATTATGGATATTGTGATCCGGAATAAATCTGATTTTGCCTATCCGACACAGCGTTTAATCAGCGACAGGCCAGCTCCGGCAGGTGATAAGGAAGAGGTGGGTAATGATGCTACGGATTAAAATCTACCAGTTATGCCCCCGTGGTTTGTGTCCTCACAAACCACAAGCTTATATTATTAAAAGTTGATGGTGTTAGACGTTTTAGATAATGGAAAGAAAATTTTTCTTTTTTGGAAAGCAAGTGTAGCGATACTATTGAAGTTTGTTCCTGCTCCCGCTTCTGCCGATTGAAATACCGGCATCTCGCTTCGATCAGGTTTATTTAGCAACTTTTGTTTTTCAGAACACTCAACTACTATGGCTGGTGTTTTCGCTGACAACCAAAATACCTGAAAAAAGTGTGCTATAACAGAAAAGCCGTTCCGATTTTCCATCGGAACGGCTTTTTTAATGAGTTTAATATCTTTAGCTTAAAGTAGCCAGAGTAGTTATTCCGCCTTTTACCACCTGGTTAAGTTCTACGTTAACCTTTGTACCAACAGGTAAAAAAACATCCACCCTCGATCCGAATTTGATAAAACCGAACTGTTCTGTCTGCACCACCTGATCACCTTCTTTTACGTACCATACAATCCTGCGGGCCAATGCGCCTGCAATTTGACGGAATAATACCGGGGTACCGTTTTTATGCTCAACAACAGTTGTGGTGCGCTCGTTTTCGGTTGAAGATTTAGGATTCCATGCTGCAAGGTATTTACCCGGATGGTATTTAAAGAATTTAACCACGCCCGAAATTGGGTTACGGTTAATGTGCACATTTACGGGCGACATAAAAATAGAAACCTGTAAACGTTTATCTTTAAAGTATTCGCCTTCTTCAGTTTCTTCAATTACGACCACTTTACCATCTGCAGGGCAGATTACCAGGTTTTCTCCTGAAGAGAAACTGCGGCTCGGGTTGCGGAAAAACTGCAGCACAATGATAAATAATGCAGCTGAAAAAATATAAATAAACCAGCGCAACCAGGTAATGTCGTGATATTTATAATCAACAACTGCATTGATTACGAAAATAAACAATACGCTCAGGGCAATGGTGGTGTAACCTTCTTTATGTATGGTCATTGTGTTAAAAATTATTGGGCAAAGGTGCGAAAAATAAATTAATCCAATCTAAAAATTATGCTCCTGTTGCTCTATAAATGTCTGTTAAGTTTCTGCCAAGGCCATTATAATCTAAGCCATAGCCCACCACAAATTCGTTAGGTATTTCAAAACCAACATATTCCAGTTCTTCAATTTCGTACTTCAGGGCGCTTGGTTTTAGCAAAAGTGAGCTTACTTTTACAGAAGCTGGATTTTTTTCTTTAATCGTTTTTAAAATATGGGTTAAGGTAAGGCCGGTATCAACAATGTCTTCAACAATGATGATATCCCTTCCCTCAATATTTTCAGGCAAGCCGATCAGTTCTTTTACATTTCCCGAACTTGAGGTGCCCTCGTAAGAGGCTACACGCATAAAAGCAACTTCGCAGGGCACATTGATTTCTTTAATCAAATCGGCCATAAATAAAAAGCTGCCATTTAATACGCCAATAAATAACGGGCATTTGCCTTCATAATCAACGTTCATCTGGATACCCATCAAACGGATCCGTTTATTTAAAGTGTCGTTTTCTAAAAATATCTCAAACTCTTTATCCTCTACTTTTATTTTGTGCATGCCGGTTTTAAAATGGTTAATGGTATAAATAGGTTAACTGTTTAATTGTTGGATTTAACTAAAAACTGTTCTCGGTTCATCGTCTCCCAACTTCAAACTCCCAACTATTGTTGACTGTTCTCCAATTCCTTTTGGCGTCTCCGCTCCTCCCTTCGCTCCTGCCTTAATTGTTTTTTGGTTTTAGTGGTGTCGGCCGGTGTGGTGGTCTGTTTGTTTGTGGTTGTATCTTTTTTAGATCCGCCACCAAAAAGACGTTCGAAGAAACTTTTATTTTTATCGTGAACAATTACAACCGGCAAACCATCGCCATCATCATCAAAGGCTGCTGTATCAATTACAGCAGTGTCGGGAGCTAAATATTGACGTAAACCTTCCCTTAATCGTACATTATAAAATCCGTAGCCAGAAGTATCGCTAGATATCAGGCCTTTTCTGGCCATAATATTTCCCATAAACCTGAAGTAGTTGAACATGTAGGGTTTCAAACTACCATCGGCCATAAATTTATACATCGATGCCTTTGGTTTAGGTACAATACTGGCCAGAAACAAACCATCGCCAATGGTTAAATCAGCAGGTTGTTTTCCGAAATAATACCTTGATGCCTCTCCTATCCCGTAAATATTTTGCCCCAGTTCAATAATGTTGAAATATACCTCCAGCATCCGTTGTTTGCTGATTAAGTGGTTATGTTCGATCAGCCAAACAATTAAAATTTCTTCAGCTTTACGCGCCAAAGTTTTCTGGCGACTTAAATAGACGTTTTTAACCAGCTGCATGCTGATGGTACTGCCACCCCGTTTAAATTTCTTTTCTTTAAAGTTTACAGCAATCGATTTCCGGATCGATTCTTCAACAAAACCATTGTGCGTAAAAAACGAAGGATCTTCGGCGGTTAAAACGGCATTGATAAAGTTTTTGGAAATGGCGGATAATGGCGTAAAATTCGGATTTGATGGCCCGATGGTAATATCGCGCATCGGTTTGCCATACTCGTAAGGCGTGTACACAAAAGGCGTGTTGATTTTTTGCAGGTTGGTTTTCCCCCACTGTATAATTTTAAAACCAACCGGTGTAAGCGTAGAATTGAAACGCACGCTATCGGGTATTTTTGTGTCTAAATAAAAGTTGAGGCTATATTTAACCTTACCCTGCACTTTTAATCCTTCCAACGATTCGAACAAACCTTGTGGGAAAGCATCAAGGATACTTTGGGCATCTTGTTCTTCTGCATTTAGCTTTAACTCATAGATCTTGTTTTTTCCTAAGGTATATTTAACAAAAGGGTGAATCTGTGCATTTTTAAGGTAAGCCGTTGATGAGCTATCTAAAGCAATATAATTTTGACCAACCAGGATATTGGCATCCAGTTTGGCACTTTGTACAATAATATCATTTGAGGCAATACGCGGCTGGTTAATCAGCATGTTTTTTACTGACCACGAACCTGAAATTTTATAATCATCGCCACTGTATTTCGCATTTTTAAGCTCCGTTTGTAAGGTGTCGAAACTGATTTTTGCGTGGAGTTTATTATTCAGGTAAGGCAATTCAAGTTTTTTACCATCAGCATAAGCGGTAAAACGCAATTCTTTGCTTCCGGGGTTTACGTAACCATCTATATGCCAGGTAGCTTCGCCGTTATTTACATTGATGGCCGATTTTAAGTCGCCTCCATTAATGGTGGCCATAGTAGAAAAGCTCAGTTTGGCAGTATCATGATCATTCAGTTTAAAAACCATATTCTGCATGTCCATATCATCAGGTATTTTGTACAAAACCTGATTTAAAATATTACTGGCTATTTCTGATAAATTAACTTTCCCCTTGGTTTCAGTGCTGTCTTTTTTCTTTCTTTTTAAAATAAAATCGATGTTGGTGGTCGAATCTTTAAGCACCACGCTTACAAAACCTTCTTTCAGTTTTACTTCCGAAAGTTTTACGTTGCCAAAAATTAGCGGAAAAAGCTTTACGCCTACACTTAGTTCACTAATGCTTGAAAGGGTATCCCGTTCTTTTGGAACAACAGAAATGTTGGTCATTTTTACGGTGCTCAGACCGGTAAATCCGGCAGATCCGATTTTAATATCCAAACCATAATCCTTATCGGCTTTGGCAATCGCCCTAGCAACCATTTTTTTAAGAAGAGCTTCCCTTTTGCTATAGGCTACGGCACCCAAAGCAAAACAAACGACTAAAAAAACACCTAAAACCCAGGCTCCGATTTTTAAATATTTTTTGGGGATCTTAATTTTTGGTATTCGCATATAGTCGTTAAAATGGTTAATTGCTTAAACGTAACAATTAAATGTTTATTTCGTGTTAAAATTACAGTTTAAAAGCCTAAATAAAAGTATTTATGGCTATGTTTTGTTAATTTTGAATTTAAATTAATACAATGCAGATTAGCCCGCAACAAGTTTTAGATGCGCTTAAAAATGTGGAAGATCCCGATCTTAAAAAAGACCTGGTAACCTTAAACATGATTAAGGATTTACAGATAGCAGATAACCAAGTCAATTTTACATTAGAGCTTACCACGCCGGCATGCCCGATGAAGGAAATGCTAAAAAACGCATGTACAAATGCCATTAGGCATTTTGTATCACCAACGGCAGAAGTAGTCATCAATGTAACATCGAGGGTTACCCAGCCAACCAATTCATCTTCACTAGATAACATCAAAAACATCATTTTGGTTTCATCAGGAAAAGGTGGTGTGGGTAAATCTACCGTATCGAGCAATCTGGCTGTTGTTTTGGCCAAGGATGGTGCCAAAGTTGGCCTGATCGACGCCGATATTTACGGTCCATCGGTACCTACGATGTTTGATTTAGTTGATGCAAAACCTGGTGCTGAAGAAACCGCTGATGGCAAAACTAAAATTTTACCGATCGAGAAATACGGGATCAAAATCTTATCATTAGGCTTTTTTGCTGATCCGGGTCAACCGGTGCCATGGCGTGGTCCAATGGCTTCAAATGCAGTAAAACAATTGTTTAACGATACGAGCTGGGGCGAACTGGATTATTTAATCGTTGATCTTCCTCCGGGCACAGGTGATATCCACATTACCATTACGCAAAGTTTCCCGATTTCGGGAGCAGTTGTGGTAACCACCCCTCAGCAGGTTGCTTTAGCCGATACGCATAAAGGTTTGGCGATGTTCAGGATGCCGGGAATTAATATTCCGATTTTAGGTGTTATTGAAAACATGTCGTATTTTACACCAGCAGAATTGCCGGAAAATAAATATTATATTTTTGGAAAAGGTGGGGGCACCGAGCTGGCAACGCGCTTTGATGTGCCATTTTTGGGCGAAATTCCGATTATTCAAAGCATTTCGGAAGCCGGAGACAAAGGAAAACCAGTGGCCCTGAACCAAAATCCTTTGCTGGATAAAATATTTGGTGATATTGCAAGTAAGATTGCACAGCAAATTTCCATTAACAATGCACAAATGGTGAATTGTTAAAAAATTACTATTTTTATAACCTTAAAAAACATATAATGAATTTAACAGAACAAGTAGAACAGGCATTGGAAACCATCAGGCCATATTTAAAGGCCGACGGAGGTGATGTTTCTGTTGAAGAAATTACAGCTGAAGGAACGGTAAAACTTAAGCTTTTAGGTAACTGCGGCTCTTGCCCAATGAGTTTCATGACCATGAAATCTGGTATAGAACAGGCAATTATGAAAGCTGTTCCACAGATCACTTCGGTAGTTGCCGTAAATATGGCAGAGCAAGAGTAAGCTTTAACACTATTTAACTAGAAAGTTTTATTTTAAAAATTACTTTTGTCTTAATGAGATATTGTATTACCCTGATTTGCCTAATTTTTTCCATAACCGCTTTTGCACAACAGAAGCCGGCGCAGGATAAACTCATCCAGTTTTCAGGGATTATTACCGATATCGATAGCTCAAACGTAATACCTTACGTAACCATCACCAATCTTTCATCGAAAAGTAAAAGGGTTGGTGCCGATTACAGGGGATATTTTACTTTTATTGTTAACCCGGGCGATACCATTTTATTTACCGCCATCGGTTACAAAAAGTTTTCTACCGTAATACCACAAAGTACACCGGATAGCAAGTACACCATTATGGTTAAATTGAAAGCAAATGTAATCGATTTACCATCGGTGCGGGTTTTTCCATGGGCTACAACAGAAGAATTTACCCGCGAGTTTTTATCGATGAAACTGGCGGATGATGATATGGCCATTGCCAAAAAGAACCTTTCGCGTTCATCAATAGATGGTTTGATCCAAACGTTGCCGCGTGATGGACAGGAAATCGGCAGTCAGAATTACCGGTATAATTTTGACAGGATGGTGAATAAAAATATGGTTCAAACCAATCCCCTGCTTAATCCTTTTGCATGGGGCAAGCTGATGCAGCAGATTTTTGACGGAGATAAAAGCAGGACGAATTAGTCGGGAGTCTTGAGCCCTTAGTCTTGGGTGTAGCGTACAGTTTTAATTAGCAATTATATTTATCATCATTCAGATTTTAACGTATCCGGAATGAAAATTTTTCCCTCTCAATCATTCGAATTACATTCGGATATTTCAGCCAACGAGGCCTTGGATAATTTATCGGGCGCTTTACCAAAAGATCAAAAACTTTCTCTAGGTTTCATTCCCAGAAATCCTGACAATATATCATTCAAAGGATATATCTACGGTTCGACATTTAATATCAAGAGAAATTTATTGTATAGAAACTCTTTTCAGGCAGATATTTCAGGAGAAATATTTGCAGAGGGCAGTGGTTGTAAAATAGATGTTAGGCTAAGTTTAATGCCGCTTGTAAAAGGTTTTTTAATGCTTTGGTGTTCATTCGCAGGAATTTTTTGCCTCATATTTCTTTTTGGGGCAATAAAGGAGCAAGAGCCAAATCTCGCATTTGGTTCATTAATCGCATTGGGTATGCTTGGGTTTTGTTATTTAATTGTATCTGTTGGTTTCAAATCTGATTGTGAAGAATGCAGGAAAACGCTAAATGCTGTTTTTAAGGTTGAGCCGCAACCGATCTTTAAAGGAAAAGACTGGAGGGATGATAAATAGTTTGTGTACTAAAGAGTGGTTCGTGGAGACACGAACGAAGGCGCGTGTTGGGTTTAATAATTAAAGCAAAAAAAGATCCTGAAACAAATCTGATAGCTATTGGATCAGGATGACGAATCTCATGAGAAATTGATCCGGATTGTAGCAATAAGAAAGGGAAAACGTTTCCATCTTCCCTCTTACATCTTCCATTTAAGCCTATCTTTTCTTACTCTTGTTCGGAAACTTCATTTTGTAATCTGTTTTGATATTTCCTTTCGAAATCGCATCCAGTTTACTTTTTAGCATCGTTTTACGCAACACACTTACTTTATCGGTAAATAACTTGCCTTCGATATGATCGTACTCGTGCTGGATTACGCGTGCGGCCATTCCATCCACATCATCCGTATGCTCAACCCAGTTTTCATCGAAATAAGTTATCTTGATGTTCGGTTTACGCATGATGTTTTCGCGGATATCAGGAATACTTAAGCAGCCTTCGTTAAAGCTCCAGGCTTCGCCCGTTTCTTCCACAATTTCAGCATTGATAAATACTTTTTTATAACCTGGTTTGCCATCTTCGTCTTCGCCGGTATCTACAATAAACAAACGGATTGGTAAGCCAATTTGAGGCGCCGCAAGGCCAACACCATTTGCATAATACATGGTATCGAACATGTCACTGATCAATTGTTTTAATTCCGGATAATCTTTATCGATATCGGTTCCTATCTTTTTTAAAACAGGATCTCCGTAAGCTACTATTGGTAATTTCATTGTATCATAATTTATGTAGTCCGTCATTGCGAGGCACGAAGCAATCTTAATGCACTGGTTTACCTGGCTATTGTTGTAGGATTACTTCGTGCCTTGCAATGACGAAAAAGTCGGGCAATGCAATCGCATTTTTTACAAAAATAAGAATTATTCCTCTATTGGACAGAAAGTAAAGATATTCAGTTGATCAATGTCTAAAACTTCATGCACCACATCAGCCATTTGTGTGGTAGTAACGGTATTAATTTTCTCAAAAACAGTTTCCAAAGAATCTATTTTATCATGGTCGATGAGGCTTTTGGCCATTGAAATGATTAAACCGATCCTGTTTTCTTCACCTAAGGCAATTTGTCCGATAAATTTATTCTTGGCTTTTTGCAGCTGTAACTCATTTAAAGGATGTTCTTTCAGTTTTTTGATCTCTTTAAAAATTAGAGAAAGTGCTTTTATCTGTTTTTCTTTATCCGTACCAAAGTAAATGGAAAAAATACCAGTATCATTTAATGGCGAGAAGTTCGACTCGATGGTATAGGCAATGCCGTATTTCTCTCTGATCTGCAAGTTTAAAACCGAACTCATCCCGTTACCGCCAAAGTAATTATTGAGCAACATTAAAGGAACTTTTTCCGATTGATAGGTAGAATAGGCCTGTGTACCTAAAATACAGTGCGCCTGCATAATAGGCTTGTAAATGGTGGTATTGCTTTGGGGGCGAATGCCTGGTTTAATTCTTTCTTTAACAGGATTGTTCTCTTCAACATCCGCAAAGTGTTTAGTTCCTTTATTTACAACGCTGTTTAAGGTGTAGTTGCCTAACACAGCCACTACAATTTCGTTTGTACGGTAATTGGCCTTTCTGAAATTAATAACATCTTCACGGGTAAAATTCTGAACAGATGCTGTTGTGCCTAAAATATTGTTTCCAAGCGCATGACCAGCGAAAAGCATATCTTCAAAATCATCATTAATGGCTTCTTCCGGTTGATCTAAATAAGATGAAATTTCATCCAGAATCACACTTTTTTCCTTATCCATTTCCTCTTCGGGGAAAGTAGAATGGAACATGATATCGTTAAAAAGATCTAATGTGCGATCGAGGTAAGGGTTTAAAAAGGAAGCATGTACACAAGTATATTCTTTTGTGGTATAAGCATTTAAATCTGCGCCAACACTTTCTAAGCGATTTAGAATCTGGTTTGTACTTCGTTTTTCGGTACGCTTAAAAATTAAATGTTCAATAAAATGTGCTAAACCTGCTTTATTTTCAGGTTCATCACGAGATCCTGTATTGATGATGATGCAGGCATGAGATATGGCAGAAGCCGAAGGCACATGCAATAGGCGTATGCCGTTTGGCAGGGTGTGAACATTATATTCCATTGAGGGGCAAAGATAAGGCTAATTGATTACAAAGCCTCTGTATCGGGGTATTGCAATTGTAAAGCGGAAATCAATTTATCCTTAGTTGGCCTTTTAAGTACTAGAAAAATAAAATTAGCCAAGCCGAAAATCAAAAAAAACGAATTATGCGTCATAAAAAAGCCAACGATGTTGAAGAGTGCACCCCCTTCTAACATGGCCGAGCTAATGATAAACGCACTTTGATACATATTGATCTTGGTATCTGCAGTAGCATTTTTGTTAATTTTTGCCATTAAGTTTCTATAAAAAAAGATACTTCCCGAAATGGTGATCAAGCCCATAATTGGGAATATTGGGTTAAAAGGCGAGGTAGTTTTAGGATTGGCATCAAAAAACATGATTTCGCGGTTAAGAAAGATGGTTATCAGGGCAAAAAGGAAAACCCCGGTGCATAAAGCAAGGTGGATGATCTGGAGTGTTTTTAGTTTGGTGTTCATTGTGGGGTGATATAGATTTTGATTTAAATTTTAAAAAAGAAGGTCGTCATTCCTGCGCAGGCTGGAATCTTAATGCATAAACGCTTTAGGATTCGCAATCAGGTTGGGAATGACGAGCCGAGTAGAATTTTATTTGGTTATCCCCTCCAGTGAGAATAAAAAGGCCCAGCGTAAGGCCACATCTTTTAAATAATCGAAACGGCCGGAGGCACCACCATGACCGAATTCCATATTGGTTTTAAGCAAGAGTACATTTTTATCGGTTTTGGTGGCCCGCAATTTGGCTACCCATTTGGCTGGCTCGAAATATTGCACCTGGCTATCATGTAAGCCTGTGGTAACCAGTATATTGGGATAAGCCTTTTTCTCTACGTTTTCGTAAGGAGAGTAACTCTTCATGTAGTCGTAAGCTGCTTTTTGTTTCGGATTTCCCCACTCATCAAATTCATTTGTGGTTAAAGGGATGCTTTCATCCAGCATGGTATTAATTACATCTACAAAAGGAACATCGGCAATTACACCATTCCATAAATTGGGTGCAATATTTACCACGGCACCCATTAATAAACCTCCGGCGCTGCCTCCATGCGCATATAAATGACCTTTTGAGGTGTATTTCTGATCAATTAAATACTCTCCTGCTGCAATAAAATCGGTGAAGGTATTTTTCTTTTTCATCAGTTTGCCATCTTCATACCACTGGCGACCCATTTCTTGTCCACCGCGGATATTGGCAATGGCAAATACAAAGCCCCTATCCAGCAGGCTTAAACGAGGAGAAGAGAAATAAACGTCAGAATTTGCACCGTAAGAGCCATAGCCGTACAGCAACAATGGCGAATCGCCGTTCTTTTCAAATCCTTTTTTATAAACCAGCGCAATGGGCACTTTGGTGCCATCTTTAGCCGTTGCAAAAACGCGTTCGGTTACATAATCTTTAGGATTGTAACCGCCCAAAACTTCCTGTTGTTTCATTAATTTCTGATCTTTTTTTGCAAGATCGTAATCATAGATAGAGCTCGGGGTAGTTAATGAGGTGTATACATAACGCAATGTTGTGCTGTTGTAATCGGGATTTGCACCAACACCAGCATCATAAACAGGTTCATCAAATTTGATATAATAATCACTTTTGTCTTTTTTGATTACACGTAATTCAGTCAAGCCGTTTTTACGTTCTGATAAAACGGTATAATCCTTAAACTCATCTACACCTTCCAATAAAACATCAGCACGGTGCGAAATTACTTCTTTCCAGTTTTCTTTTTCGGTTTTATCCAGCGGGCATTCCATCAAACGGAAATTTTTCGCGTTCCAGTTGGTTAAGATCAGGAATTTGCCATCAACAGGTATTACATCATAAAGCACATCTTTGGTTCGGGCTGCAAAAACTTTAAACGGCGTTTCAGGATGATCGGCATCAATTATTTTATATTCTGATGTGAGTGTGCCCTGCGAGACAATAGAAATATATCTGCCATTTTTCGATTTACCTACGCCGATATAGTTTGTGTTGTCTTTCTCGTCATAAACCACGGCATCGCTTTTTGCGTCAGCGCCGAGCACATGTTTTTTGATTTTTTCACTCAGAAGCGTAACTGGATTTTTCGATGTATAAAAGAATGTTCTGTTATCATTGGCCCATGCCACTCCGCCTTCCGTATTGGTAATTACATCTTTTAGGATTTCGCCCGTTTCTAAATTTTTAATGTTGAGGGTATACTGGCGGCGCGAAACCTGATCTACCCCAAAGGCAAGCAGTTTATTGTCTGGGCTGATGCTAAATCCGGTAGCGCTGTAATAGGAATGCCCTTTAGCCAATTGATCTACATCCAGCAATATCTCTTCAGCAGCAGATAAACTTCCTTTTTTGCGGCAGTATTTAAAATATTGTTGTCCATCTTCGGTACGGCTATAGTAGAAGTATCCATTTTTAAAAACCGGAACCGATTCATCTTTTTCCTTGATCCGGCTTTTCATTTCCTTAAACAAATCGGCCTGAAACTTATCGGTACTTTTCAGCATCGTATCCAGATAAGCATTTTCGGACTTCAGGTAATTCACAACCTTGGTGCTATCGGGTCCTTTTTTAAAATAATCGATCATCCAATAGTAATTATCTACTACGGTATCGCCATGTATAACTCTTTGGTGCGGAATAATCTCTGCTATGGGTGCCTTTGCATCAGGCCACTTTATTGCTTTCATTTCTTTCTTTTGTGGGTGGTTACAGGCCGTAATTGCACAAAGCAAAATAAGGCCAGGTAAGATACGTTTCATAGTGCTTTGATTTAGGTTCAATTGCAATTTAAGGAAATAGTTCATTAGTTCAATAGCTATTGGTTCATTAGTGGCGTGGTGGTTAATTATTTAAATCGGTTAACTGTTGTAGGCAACTCACACTTCCCTACCTCGGTCTTCTTACTTATAAAGTAGTTCATTTGTCATTTATTCACTGGTTATCATGTTGTATAAGAAAGCAGTTGATTATTAAATCGTAGATGTAGACTCACGGCTAAAATCGGTTAGTTGCTCTTATCATAAAATCGACTCCAAGGGCCAAACTCCCAGCTCCAAATTAATTATTATCATTTTCGTAAAAATCCATTAAGCCTATAGATAATCCTCTGATTTAGAAAAATTGATGTTAAATTGCCACATCCAAACGGTTTGAAGATTATAATGAAATTAGGTTACAAAAAAATAGTTGTTAAAGTTGGTTCAAATGTAATTACGCAAGCGAATGGTTTGCCGGATGAAGCAAGGATTAAACACCTGGTAAATCAACTGGCCGACATTAAAAAGCAGGGCATTGAGGTGATTTTAGTTTCTTCGGGTGCGGTGGCATCTGGCAGGAGTTTGATCAAAGTATCCGAAAAGCAGGATGCGGTAACTACCAGACAGCTATTGGCGGCCATTGGACAGGTAAAACTGATTAACACTTATTCCAGTTTCTTTGCTGCCCATAACATACAATGTGCACAGGTTTTGGTTACTAAAGAAGATTTTCGCGACCGGGCACATTATTTAAACATGAAAAACTGCCTGCAGATTTTACTTCAGAACGAGGTAATCCCGGTGGTGAATGAAAATGACGTGGTTTCGGTTACCGAGCTGATGTTTACCGATAATGATGAGCTGGCCGGATTAATTGCTTCGATGCTGAATGCCGATGCGCTGATTATTTTATCGAATGTAAATGGGATTTATAACGGCGACCCGAAAATTGAAGGTTCGGAAGTGATTCAGGAAATTAATGGTTCTCTTGCTAACCTGGCCTCTTTTATACAGACTGGCAAATCGCAATTTGGTCGTGGCGGGATGATTACGAAATCGACCATGGCACAAAAAGTGGCAAAACTGGGGATTACAGTTCATATCGCTAACGGAACAAAAGATGATGTGCTGATTTCTTTATTGAACAATGAATTAGTGCATACGCGCTTTGTGCCTGAAAAAAGTAAATCAGGCAAGAAAAAATGGATTGCCCATTCTGAGACTGCTGCAACGGGCGTTGTTAAACTGAACGATGGGGCTAAAATGGTATTAACCTCTGGTAAAGCAACCAGTTTATTGCCTGTAGGAATTATCGAAATCCAAACAGACTTTTTGAAGGGAGATATTATTAAAATAATTGACGAGAAAAATAACCTGATCGGATTGGGCATAGCAGAATACGGATCGGATAAAGCCAGGGAGCGTATTGGCCAGAAGAAACAGAAAGCTTTGGTGCATTACGATTATTTTTACTCGGCTATTTAAACTTAAAGGTGAAAGCAGAAAGACCAAAGTGATTACTTTAATATTAAGGTGCACTCAGGTCTTGGTACTCACTACTTGATACTATTATAATGGATTACAAACAATACTTCGAAAAAGCAAAACAAGCTGGTCGTACTTTGATTAGCCTGACTAAAGAAACAACTGATGCTGTTTTAAGGGATTTAGCTATGGCTTTGGTAGCCAATACCGGTGAGATTCTTACTGAAAATGCTAAGGATTTAGCTAAAATGCCGATCGAAGACCCCAAATATGACAGATTAAAGCTAAGCGAAGCACGTATCGGAGATATTGCTAATGATCTTAAAAATGTTGCTGATTTAAATGGTCCACTGGGTAAAATCCTTTCTGATAAAACATTGGAAAACCATTTGCATATCCAAAAAGTGAGTGTGCCATTGGGTGTAGTGGGGGTAATTTATGAAGCCCGTCCGAATGTTACTGCCGATGTATTTTCGCTTTGTTTCAAAACCGGAAATGTTGCTGTGCTAAAAGGCGGCAGTGATGCTGAATTTTCTAACCTGGCCATTGCAAAGGTGATACACAGCGTGTTGGATAAGCATAAAATCAACCGCGATGTTTTAACCTTATTGCCAGCAGAAAGGGCTGCAACCGATGCATTATTAAATGCCAGGGGATTTGTTGATGTGCTGATTCCAAGAGGAAGCCAATCGTTGATTAATTATGTCCGTGAAAATAGTAAAATCCCAGTTATTGAAACCGGAGCGGGAATTGTACATACCTATTTTGATGAATCAGGTGATTTAGAGAAAGGTAAGGCGATTATTTTTAACGCCAAAACCAGAAGGGTTAGTGTATGCAATTCTTTGGACTGTGTGCTGATTAATCAAAATCGACTTAACGATCTGCCCGCGCTTTTATCTCCATTGGCCGATGGAAATGTGGAACTATATGCAGATGAAAAAAGTTATGAATTGTTAAAAGATTCTTATCCTGCAGAATTATTAAATCAAGCAACACCTGAACATTTTGGAACAGAATTTTTATCATTAAAATTGGCAGTAAAAGTTGTAGCCGATTTAACTGCTGCATTAAACCATATCGCCGATCATAGCTCAAAACATAGCGAAGCCATTATTTCTGAAGATGGAGCTAACATAACCCAATTTTTAAACGAAGTAGATGCTGCTGCGGTTTATGCCAATGCCTCTACAGGGTTTACCGATGGCGCACAATTTGGGCTTGGTGCCGAAATAGGCATTAGTACACAAAAACTTCATGCCCGCGGACCGATGGGTTTAGAGGAATTAACGAGTTACAAATGGGTGGTACGTGGTGATGGGCAAGTGAGGGAATAATGTGAGATGGAAAATGTGACAGGGATGATGGAAAATGGTTAGGTTCATAAAAATAAATGGGGTCATTCTGAATCCAATGAAGAATCTGCAGGCGATGAAAAATTACCTTTAAATCTGCACATTCGGGAGAGAAATCTTTGTAACAAGTTATCAAATCAAGTTTAAAAGATTTCTCCGCTGCGGTCGAAATGACGATACCACGAAGCCATTTACCTTTTTACCCATCTGTCATTAATATTGATTTTTTATACCATAAATTATCCCTCAGAATGACAGCGCGGTATTAAAGTTCAAAAACCTCTCCCCTTTCAGGTATTTCAATACTAAAGCCATCTTCCTGTAGGGCCAATGATAAACTTTTCAGACTTTTATCTTCGCCATGCACCAGAAAAACCTTTTTGGGCTGTCCGGTTTGTTTGATGGTTTTGATCAGGTCGTTATGATCGCCGTGGCCGCTTAACAGGTCAGTTTGATGTATTGTTGCGTAAACCATCATTTCACGGTCTTTGATACGGACAATAGGCGCGCCGCTTAATAACTTATATCCAAGTGTGCCTTTTGCACAATATCCGATAAAAAGGATGGTACAATAATAATTCTGAATATTGTAATATAAATGATCCTGAATCCTGCCTCCCTCTAACATGCCTGCAGATGAAATGATGATGCAGGGATCGAAGTAATTGGAAACATCTTTACTTTCTTTCATGGTTTGCACGTAAGCCAAATGCTCAAATTCAAATTCATCACCCATGGTTTGGTAAAAATCTTTCGCTTCCTGGTTTACCAGGTTATGGTGTTTGCGATACACTTCAGTAGCCTGAATAGCCATCGGACTATCTACAAAAATCTGGACAGGAGGTAATAGTTTTTTGGTAAAAATCTGGTTTAAGGCAAATACCAGTGATTGTGTTCTGCCGATACTAAATGCTGGAATAATCAGTCGCCCCGGGCTTTTAATACAGGCTTCGGTAATTTCCTGAACCAATCTTTCTTCTAAGGTTTGATCTTTGGTATGCATCCTGCCACCATAGGTTGCTTCGCTTACCACATAATCTACTTCAGGTAATGGCTCCGGGTTAACCAAAACAGGATAATTTTCCCTGCCAATATCACCCGAAAAAGCAATTTTTTTCTCTATACCATTATCATTTATGGTTAAAATAGCCGCAGCAGCACCCAGCAGATGGCCTACAGGTACAAAAGTAAGGCTGATATCTCCATTAATCTTGAAGGGCTTGTTAAAGGCGATGGTTACAAAACGATCGATTGTATCCATCACATGTTTGTGCAGGTATAAAGGTTTTGGTCCGCTGAAATTACCGCGTTTGGTACGGGGTTTTCGCCCTGCTTTTCTCAAAAACAGTTCAACAGAATCGAATAACAATATCGAAGTTAAATCGGCAGTAGGTGGCGTACAAAGCACCTGACCATTAAAACCCATACGTACGAGTGTTGGCAGATTGCCTGAGTGATCGATATGTGCGTGGGTTAAAATTACCAGGTTAATACTGGCCGGATCGAAGGGGAATTGCTGGTTTTCTTCCTGGTAGGTTTCCTTTTCATAATCTAACCCGCAATCTATGAGTATTTTATAATGCCCAATTTCGAGTAAGTGCATACTCCCGGTTACCTGTTGCGCTGCGCCCCAAAACGTTAACTTCATCTTCTTTTCTATCGCGTAAAATCTTTAGCCGTAAAGTAATATAATTGAAGGGATTTTTAAACAATCAGGCGTAAATTTTTTAATTATTCATTAACCCCTAAGTTCACAGAGAAAAGATCACAGGGCCACACAGAATTAATGGTCATTCTTTTACGATATAAGTTCGTATCTCTAATTATTATAGATTTGGGCTTATCTATAGTTGATTGATTTCTCTGAATTTAAGGCTCTTCAATACTTCGCTTTTTGCTTCTTCCGAAAAATCTTCTAAATCGGCAGTAGTAATGGTTTTATCTGTAAGCAAAGCTATTACAGTATCGAAAAACCATGAATTTTTAAGCCCGTCGTACCTTCTGGCGATGTGTTTATCAAAATCTTTTATGGTGGTAAAAATTTTATAATAATCGTCTCTGTTGTCTTCAGGCTGTTGCGTTTTCCATTGCTCTAAAATTTCGGAAAATACCTGCATTTCTTTTTTTAGTTCGCGTTGTAAAGCCAACTCGAATAATTTTCGGGCAACTTTGTTATCTGCTTTTGAAAAATCCACAGGCTAAAATTATGAAATAAAGATAACAAGTCTGCATGGAGCTAGTTTAACCTCTGCCAAAAGATTTTTATCTTTGTAAGAAAATATCAGTTATGCAAGAACCTTTCGACATCGAAATCGGACCAGTTAATTATTCAGTTTTTCCTGAAGGAAATGATTCATACACCATTTTTAAAGATGGACGGGAATATATTCAGATTCAGAAAGATACTTCATCAATCTGGCTAAAAATGGATTACAAAACAGAACTTCCGATTTTTGAAGAAGATGAAGAAGTGAATGCAATCGGACAGGCTATTGAAAAATATGTGCCTGAAGAAGGCGACGAGGAAGAAGAACTATAATCTTTACATAAAAAGGCCCGATTTTTATTGATCGGGCCTTTTGCTTATTCAATGTTTACCTTGTACAATTTGCCGTCCAGGTTTGGCCATCTTTTACAACCAGGATTTTAAGGTTACTGGCATCAATACTGATCCCTGTTAAGCCCGAACCTATACTCACATAACTGTTGTCGCCGGTTTTTTCAAACTTTACGCCTGTAATGTCAGGAATGTTGTTGCCAAAGTAAAAATTATACGTTTCGCCAACTTTACTTACGGTTACCTTACCGTCAGAACTGTTAATGGTGGTTTCGCCATTGCGGTAAGAAACTGTGCCGTTATAAGTGCCAACAAAGAAATCTTTATCTGCCGGATCAGTATCTTTTTTACACGATACCATTACTGTTAATGCTATTAAAAGCATGCTAAAAATTTGGACTGTCTTTTTCATCTCTTTCACTTTTTGTTTTAAAATAGGGTAATAAATGTAACAGCCCTATGACAATGACTATGCCAAAGCAGATTGCATACTGCTGAAATGAAGGTGATTTAGGTGATTGATTTGAAATTTAATTTATTGAAAATTAGTTAGTTATTGTGCTTTTAAATTTTTACAGTTAAATTTTTTTAAGATAGCAACAAGAGGTAGCGAAGAAGCGTATTCTTTTTTAGAATAATCGTTGTTAATGGACAGATTTTTTTAAAACTTTTCTAATTCTTTTATCTAATTCGGTAGGATCGCTTTCAAATGTATCTTCAAAACTTTTTCCAATCTCATAGGCATTATACTCCTTGGAAATTTTATAAATGCTATAATTATTTGTACCTGATAAACCATAGGATACAACTACATGGTGTTTATGGTTGTACTCAGGATTTACAATGGTTTCGAAATTTTTAACCTTATGGATCTTTTTGTTTTTAGGATCTATCAGAAACAAATAATAAAATGCATTGCCACCTCTTGCGCCAGTTTCTGAAAAGATCAGCACATCTTTAATCCCATCACCATTGTAGTCTTCGTAAGCGATATTTTCATTGATCAGCTTTGCATAAATTTTTTCTTTCCAAAATACCTGATCGGTTTTTAAACCAATTTTACCGAAATAAATATTGGCATTTATATCCTCTCCCACTGGCTCTTTCTCGTCTACATCATGTTGTATGGCCAGCACATAGTTTTTATCCTGAAACGGATAAATGTATTGCCAGGATCCTTTTGCATTAGGCTGATGAAATATTTTTTGGGCAAATGAATGGCTGGAGATAAATAGAAAACATAGAAAAAATATCCTGTTCATGTTTGGTATTTTACAATTGGTTATAAGCATGAATTTATGTTACATTTCTGAAAGTTTTTGGGCAAGCTCTTCCGTCATTTCATCAAGTGTAAGTAGTCGCCCCCAATTAATTTTCTTCCAAACCGTTTTTGGTTTATTGGTTTTGTCGCTAAACATGTTTCCCCCGGATGTTTCACTTTTTTTGCGTGTAGAAAAATTAATGCTGGTAATGGTTTCTTCACCCGAAGAGCGGCTGTAACTTTCGATGTCAAAGCCAATCAGTTCCATTTTTTGATTCTGGAACCTGAATGTATAATCAAGATTGCTCACATCATAAGAGCCACAGCTTAGCCAGTACTGATAACTTAAAATGAGCGCGCCGTTCTTGATCATAATGGCACCTGTTTCTTGTAGCGGATCGGCCAGACAAGTGGTTGCTGTATCGTTTTCGGTGGGTATAAATCTACTATTCTGAACCTGTAACTGGTATTGGCTTGCTGTTTTAAAAAGAACCAAAAGCATACGTGGATTAACATTCAGTTTATCTCCGCCCATACCGTCGTTTTTGATGATATTTTTCGGGTTTGTATTCTGGATAATGATCGCTTCATCAGGAAAATTATCTTTATTTAAATCGCCTTTGGCCTGATAAATTGTTTTCCATCCTTTTGGGATAAAAGCACTTGTATTTGCACCTGTTTTAGGGATTTGAGGGTGATCGCTTTGGGCATATAGATGAATTGATATCAGCGAAAACAGGATGAGTGTAATGTTTTTCATGGATGATTGAATCGGAGATTAATAATAGAAGTATTTGCCGTTTGCAGGAATTTTTAATTCAGCTTTACCAGGTGTAAAACCTTCCATTTTGGGTATAGTTTTAAATGGATACTTAAAATTGTAAAAATGATCTTTTGGTATTTTTTTGCCTTCATCACAACTGCCATAAGTATAGGCAACGTTCACTTGTTTGGTAGAGAAATTTATGTCGTATTCATAATCAAAATCACAGGTATCATAGTCGTTCATAGTAGAACCGATCAGAAACCAATCGTTATTTTGATAACGGTAAATGTTTTTCCAGGTACTATAATGCCTGCTATTGTGGTTAAAGGTTTGTTCGGTAAGTAACGTATTATTGTTAATCTTGATTGAGAGATTTACACCTGCATCCAAGCAAAAACCGCAATCTTTATTGCTCCATAAAATGCTGTTGTTGCTTTTCCATAATTTAATTTTGCCGTCAAGCTGTTTGCAGATGTAGAGGATTCTTTTTAGCCCGTTTTTTCCGTCGGGTTTATCGGTATCAAAAGCATATACCACTTCGTCTATCCCATCTTTATCTAAATCACCCTTGGTTTCGAGCACCAATTTGTAGTTTTTTGGTTGGGTGAAATCAGGCAGAGTTTGACCGTTGCTGCTTAAAGTGATCATTAATAAATAGAAAAACGCAAAAATTGATTTTTTCATAAAGGGAGAATTGTAGATCAATAAACATAATGCTTATTAAGGTAATAAATATAAATAAACTGAATGCTTCCGTCTAAGGAAAGTTCGCCCATAATAAAGTAGTTTTCCAGTTCCTCATTGGGGATTTGCCCTGAAGCTGCTAAAATACCGATGGCAATGGGCAAATCGTACGATGAGCCTTCTTTTTTGATATCTGCAGGAGCAAGATTGACCACGATTTTTTGCTTTGGCATGCGCAAGCCAGAAATATTAATGGCGCTGGCCACGCGTTGCAGGCTTTCTTTTACTGCATTATCTGGCAAACCCACCATATAATATTTGGTGCCTGCACTGATATTCACTTCGATGGTTATCGTGAGTGCATTTACGCCATAAACAGCGCTCCCGTATGTTTTTACAAGCATTAAATTTTTTATTAAATAAAAGCAGGATGTAAATTATTCGGGGATGAATAGTGATTTAAGCTAATATAGTAAATTTTTGATTATTTCACATTTCGAAGGATCGTCATTGCGAGCCAATTTTTCATTGGATGAGGCAATCTCTATTGTGAAATCTACTAAAAGATTGCTTCGTCGGCCGAAAAAGCCTCCTCGCAATGACGATTCATCGTAAACAAAAAATCCCAATCATTGCTGATCGGGATTATATTTTCGGTTTACCAGCCTTACGCCCTAAACCTTCTACCTTAAACCTTTTTTATCTTCCAAATGGCATTTTAGGCATACCTTTCATCATTGCTGCTGCGGCTGCCGGGTTAGAAAACTGTTTCATCATTTTACGCATATCTTCAAACTGTTTAATCAGCTTAGTTACTTCTTCTACCTTGCTGCCCGATCCTTTTGCAATACGCAAACGGCGGCTTTGTTGAATGCTATCTGGGTTTTCTTTCTCAAATGGAGTCATTGAATTGATAATTGCTTCGATTGATTTAAAGGCATCATCCTGAATATCTACATTCTTCATCATTTTACCTACACCCGGTATCATACCCATCAAATCTTTCATGTTACCCATTTTTTTGATCTGCTGGATCTGGTTGTAGAAATCGTTGAAGTCGAATTTATTCTTGCGGATTTTCTTTTGTAATTCTGCTGCCTCTTTCTCGTCGAACTGCATTTGTGCACGCTCAACAAGTGAAACCACATCACCCATACCCAAAATACGCGATGCCATACGATCTGGATAGAAAACATCCAATGCTTCCATTTTCTCGCCGGTACCGATAAATTTAATGGGTTTGTTAACCACCGATTTAATCGATAGGGCTGCACCACCGCGGGTATCACCATCTAATTTGGTTAAAACAACACCGGTAAAATCTAAACGATCGTTAAATACTTTGGCTGTATTCACCGCATCCTGACCGGTCATCGAATCTACTACAAACAAAATTTCGTGCGGCTGGGTTTTGGCCTTCACCTCTGAAATCTCGTTCATTAACGATTCATCAATAGCTAAACGACCGGCGGTATCAATAATGATTACATTATTTCCGTTTTGTTTACCATGTGCAATACCTTCTAAAGCAATAGCAACTGGATCTTTCGAATCGCGGTTGGCATAAACCGATACACCAACAGAAGTTCCTAAAACCTCTAACTGATCTACAGCCGCCGGGCGGTACATATCACCCGCAACCAATAAAGGTTTTTTGCCTTTACCTTTTAAGTGTAATGCCAGTTTACCAGCGAAGGTAGTTTTACCCGCACCGTTTAAACCTGCAATTAATATAATGGTAGGATTTGCTTTGGTATCTAACTCTGTAACTTCACCACCCATTAAGGCCGCAAGTTCATCGTTCATTATTTTGGTAAGCAATTGGCCTGGAGAAACGGCTGTTAGTACGTTTTGTCCTAACGCTTTCTGCCTCACATCATCGGTAAATGCTTTTGCTGTTTTATAGTTAACATCGGCATCCAATAATGCTTTGCGGATCTCTTTCATGGTTTCTGCCACGTTTATTTCCGTAATGCTGCCTTGTCCTTTTAATACTTTAAATGCTCTGTCTAGCTTGTCCTGTAAATTATCAAACATCTTTTTTTAAGCTAAAGCCTTATGCCGCGTGGCAAAAAGCTAGGTGTTTTTAATAAAAAGCAAATGTATCAAATTTTGCTTGTAAATCGCTGCACCTCAAAGTCAAAAATCTTTTTTTGAAAACGGGCGTTCTAAGGCATTTGGCGGCCTGCAGCCCCGCATACACTAAAATCTTTTTGTGCTACTGTTGTGCTAAGTTTGGAAGCCATGCAACAAAAAGTATTTCCGTTTCTGTCGGGTTTAGGCACTGCGGTTTGCTCCCTAAACAAAAGAGGATTAATGAATGGGTTAAATTTGGTGTTTTTTTCTTTTGGTGCAACATTTTGTTTTGTAAACAGTCTTATATCCAACTAACCTAAACGAATGAAAAGCTGTATCCTCCCTATTTTAATATTTATTTGTACTTTCTGTAAGGCGCAGGATGTTTCTAAACAGAAGCATTTAGATGCTAAAAGAACCATTCAGATTCCTAAAATTGATGGTGTTTTAGATGACAACTGTTGGAACAATGTGCCTATTGCTACTGATTTTATTGAAAATAAGCCTAACCCTGGAAAAATTGAAACTCAGGATAAACGTACCGAAATGAAGGTAATTTATGATGACGTTGCGATTTATGTTTATGCCCGCATGTACGATCATCCTGATAGTGTTTCGCACGAACTGGTTTCAAGGGATAATATTGGTAACGCGGATTTTATTTCCATTATTGTAGATCCCTTCTATGATAAAATGAATGGAAACGGATTTTTTGTTACCGCTGCTGGTGTGCAGTTTGATGCCAAATACTCGCAGGTGGGCGATGAAGATTCGAACTGGAATGCCGTGTGGGAAAGCGCGGTTAAAATAGATGATAAGGGCTGGACTTGCGAGATGAAAATTCCTTATTCGGCCCTTCGTTTTTCGGGTAAGGATATTCAGAATTGGGGACTGAATTTTAGCCGGAGGATCCAACGGAAAAACCTTCAAACCTTTTGGAACTTTGTTGATCCGAAAGTAAATGGTTTTATCAACCAGGAAGGTCTTTGGATGGGGATAAAAGACATTAAACCACCTTTAAGGTTATCTTTTTCGCCCTATATTTCGGCGTATGTAAATCATTATCCGGCTAATTTGCCAGGCGTAAAAAATACAACATCGCGTTTTAATGGGGGAATGGATGTAAAATACGGAATCAACAACAGTTTTACGCTGGATATGACATTGGTGCCCGATTTCGGTCAGGTTCAATCCGATAACCGGATCCTAAACCTCACTCCTTTTGAAGTAAAATTTAACGAAAACCGGCAGTTTTTTACCGAAGGAACGGAGCTTTTTAACAAAGGCGATCTGTTTTATTCGAAACGTATTGGCTCTATCCCATCCTATTACGATTACAGTGGGCTGGGCAGCGATAAAATTGTAAAAGACCAAACAGAAGCCAAGGTTTTAAATGCTACAAAAATTTCAGGCCGGACGGCAAAAGGCCTTGGTATCGGAATTTTTAATGCGATAACCAATAGTATGGAAACCGAGGTGGAAGATGCGCAGGGCAATGTCCGTATGGTAGAAACCCAGCCACTTACCAATTATAATA
This sequence comes from Pedobacter miscanthi, assembly GCF_032678605.1. GTDB lineage: Bacteria > Bacteroidota > Bacteroidia > Sphingobacteriales > Sphingobacteriaceae > Pedobacter > Pedobacter miscanthi_A. The sequence goes on along the minus strand of NZ_JAVTSU010000014.1, from coordinate 59,968 downwards.
TCCTGGTTTTCGATCAGTCGTTAAAAAACAACAGCTCGGCAACATTTATCAATACCAATGTTTTAAGGCAAGGTTCGGCTTACGATGCAAACGTAACAGCTTTACTGTTTAACCTGAATAATAAAGGCAACAAATATTTTGTTAATGGTGCAGGCAAAATGAGTTATTTACGGGGTAAAGAACCCGGTACCGGATATAGTTACGGGTTTAAGTTTGGTAAACAGAGCGGTAATTTCCTCTGGAGTTATTCGCAGCAATACGCCGATGATAAATTCGATCCCTCTGATTTGGGCTTTTTTACCAATAACAATTTTTTAGATCAGGTGGCGGATTTCCATTATAACGTTTATAAGCCTAGCGGCTGGTACAATCAGTTACTAAGCTACTTTAATATTTTATACTCGCGGAGAGCTACGCCTGGCAGCTTTCAAACTTTTTCTGTAGAAGGTGGACCTTACGTTCAATTCAAAAACCTTTGGTCGGCAGAAGTAAATGGTATTTATACCGGAGCAAAAAACGATTTCTACGAATCGAGAAACGGGCAGGTATATAAAGCACCCGAAAGCTACAGCTTCGTTTTATACATTAACCCTAACCGTGCAAAAGCGTATAATTTTGGTGGAAACATCCGCTACAGAGAACAGGAGCTTTTTAAAGGGAAAGAATATAATTTTTACTTTTTTCAGAACCTGCGGATAAATGATAAAATCGCCTTTGGTTTAGACCTTAATTTTAACCCGAACTACAATTATGTAAACTGGGTTACGGCCCAGGGCGATAAAGCCATTTTCTCCAAATACGACCGCCGAACGGTAGAAAACTCCTTCGATGCGAAATATACTTTTACCAATTTAATGGGTTTTACGGTGGTATTGAGACATTATTGGAGCGATAGAAGGAATAAAGAATATTTTCTGCTTAAACCAGATGGCAATTTAACTGATTATACCGGAACGCCGCTAAATGGATTGGATAGAAATTATAACGTGTTCAATATCGATTTAATTTATACCTGGCAGTTTGCTCCGGGCAGTACACTTTCAGTTTCTTATAAAGACGCGGCAGAAACTTACGAGACTTATTATACACAGCGGTACAACAAAAACCTGAGCGGGATTTTAAATGCGCCGCAGAATAACAGCCTTTCGGTAAAGGTTTTATATTATGTAGATTATCTTGATCTGAAGAAAAAAAGAAAAAAGGCTTAAACCTTAGCTTGTTGGAAGCGTTCGAAGACTAAAGACTTGGGACTAAACTAACGTGCTTTCCCCGGGCTTATTCCAAACTTCTTGCTAAAGGCATTGCTAAAGTGTTGTACCGAAGAATAACCCAATTCGTCAGAAATATTTTTGATGTCTTTGCTGTTGTCGGCCAGGAGTTCTTTGGCTTTCATCAGTTTATAATCGCTTAAATAGCCAAAAACGGTATTTTTAAACACTTCTTTAAAGCCGTGTTTAAGTTTAAACTCGTTTATTCCTGCAATTTTGGCCAGTTCGGTTAAACATGGCGGATGGTTGGCATTGGCCAACAAATATTCCCTTGCGTAATAAATCCGTTCTTTATCGTAAGCCGATTTAAGCGCCGGGCGCTCTGTTTTTTTTGCGGCTTCTTCAAAAGCTTGTGCCTGCAGGGCCAGAAGCTCTAAACATTTAGATTGAAGGAACAATAATTTTAATCCGCCTGTAAAATGGCAGTTCATGATATCGTTGATGCAACTATGCATGGCTAACGTAATAGGCAGATTTTCTGATGAAATTTCTACTGAACGGTTATTCATGATATTTTCGGCAAAATTCTTTAACAGAACACTGCTTTCGCTGGTTAAATCAATAAAACGTGACCGTTCGAAATTGACTTCAAAAAATTTATGGGCACCTCCTCCTGTAAATTCTGCCATCCCGTCAAAATCAGGACTGTAAATGATATTATGTTGGTTTGCTTTAATATCCAAACGTTTGTTGGTGAGGTAATTTTCCATAATCCCGCCACCGGTAAGTGCAAAATGCAGTTCTACCAAATCAGGTTCATCAAAAGATTTAATGCGAAGGCGGCTTTTTTTTACCACCATATCGCCGTAAACAATGTAAATACCCGAAAAAGCTATCTGCACAATCTCCGCATCACCAAAAGGAAAGCTATATTTATCCCTCCTTTCGGTTACCAGCGCCTGGTTATAGTTAGAAATATCAAACTTATTTCCTACCACATAATATTTATCGTCACCATCGTAAATGTTTAAGGCCATAAAATCCTTTTGATATAAACTTTAATCCTTTTGGTATAAAAAGATCCGTTTTTTAGACAACTACTTTTGCTCAAAGTTACTAAACAAAAGAATACGATGCCTAAAATACCTTCATGGCTGGCCAACACAATGGAAAAAGTGATCAGCAATAAAATATATCAAGTAGAAGTTGTAGAAATCAAAATGTTAAGCAGCAACTTAAAGTCTGTTACCTTTAAAGGCGATTTTTTTGATGCCAGATTTATACCCGGAAATGAAGTGCTTTTGAGGGTTAATGCCAACGAATACAGGCATTATACTTTATCAGCTTTCGACGAAGCACACGAAACCTGTGAGGTGATTTTTTACCTGAACAGACAGGGGCCTGGCCATAGTTTAGCCGTAAATATCCAAAAAGGAGATCTTTTGAGGCTTATTGTAGATCGTGCAAAAGTAAAATACAATGAAGAAGCGAATCAGCATTTCTTTTTTGGCGACGAAACCAGTTTAGGCCTTTACGAATCACTTGGAAAAAAAGTAATTGATGAGAATGTGGAATACTTTGGCATTTTGGAGCTTCAGGAAGAAAACCTCAGTTCTGTCGATCAGCTTACGTTATTAATTGATACTGTACCAGCCGATGTTAATGCCCCTGCAAAAAATGCCATTAACTGGATGGAAAACATGCACCCCATATGCTGGGAAATGTGGCAAAATGCCACATTTTATTTAACAGGCAGGGCCAAATCGGTACAGGAGTTTAAAAAATACCTCAAACATAGAGGCGTAAGCTTTAAACAGATTATTACCATGCCTTATTGGGAAATTGGAAAAATTGGTGGCGGATAATTACGCTACCTCGGGAAGGTGAACCCAAAACCCAGTGCCAGCGTTTGGTTGGCCTGGATTTTATTTGTACCGGTATCATCATCAAATAAAAGCACCCCAGTTAAACTGGTATTCATAAACCGGTTGATTTTTGCCGTTAAAGCAATATCTAACCTGTGATCGATTTTACTTGCCTTAAAATCCTTGTACGGGATAAACATGGCGTACCTGGCTTTTAAGTTTGTATTGGTGAAAATGTCTTTATCAAAAGCACTTACAATCTGGAAAGCCAGTTCGTTTTTAAATTTTTTGCCTTTTTCTACCGCGTAAACTTCGTTTTTACTATCGTATACCGCGGTATCGAGTACAAAAGTTTGGCGGGCAGTACCTGTACCAATACGGGTAGAGAAATATTTAACAGGTTTATACTCAAAACCGATCGATTCTGTTAAGTAACCCGGAGCCATAAATTTCGAAATTAAAACCGCCTGCTCGTCGCCGTTTCCATCTCTGTAATACCTGAAACCTTTATCAAACTGGGATTCGAAACTTACCGACCCAAAAAAGAACCAGCTTTTAGATAATTGAAAAGAAGCCTTGTTATCCCAAAAAATACGGTCGTTGGTTTTCTTTTGCAGCTGATCTTTATTTTTGATCTTACCGTATTGCAAAACCAACTCACTTACATAGCTATAACTGTTTTTGTTATATTCTGCTTTCCAGTTTACCAAACCGCCAACGGCTACAGAGTTGGTACCACCACCTTTCCAGTTATTGCTAAACTGTGCCTGGTTTACATTAATACCGATACTGGTTTTGGTTTTCCAGTAATTAATTTTTGCGTTAACCACCAGAGGTTTAATTTTTACCGGCTCAAAATTTAACGGGCCCTGTCTGCTTGGCAACGGACTGCGTTTCAATTTTATATTCAGGTCTTTTGTATTGATGGGAATGGTATCAATTTCCTGTGCATGTAATTGAGTAGAGCAGAAACTTAGAATCAGGATGATGGCAGCTAAACAGTTCTTCATTATTACAAAGAAAAAGAAAAATTTTAGAGATAAAAAGCATTTAACGAAATGATTGTCAGATTGACAATTGAATTTGAAACAAAAACAGGCCTGTCAGATCGATTTGATCCAGCCATACCAATTGCCGTTTTTTAAATAATTCAGATCGTTTTCATGATCATAGGCTTCCTGCTCGAAAATGATGTTCCGGTAAGCCAGGTGGTGGTTTTGATATTTAAAAAGGTTAATCAGGTAGTTTAGAAAATACAGGAGATAGAAAGGAAAAACAAGCAATTCTAACTGCTGGCGTAAATGAATTTTCTCGTGGTTTATAATTTCCTGATCGTTTTTAAGCCTTTCTGATTTTAACAGGATAAAAGGAAATATAGCCATGCCAGCGGCCGGAAGTTTTTTAACGATGATAATTGGCGTCCTCACAGCTTATCGATGGTTATTTTGGGTAATGGAGGCAATTGAAGCGCTTTCGGATTTAACCGGTAGCTTTTATAGGCATTTCTGATAAACTGATTAAAAGAATAATCTGTCGCATCGAGTACAAATTGATAAGTTGGTCGATACTGCTGCATAAAATCAGTCAGCTCATCACCCTGTATGCCCAAAACCTGCCGTACCAGGTTGGCGTTAAACCGGTAATCAATCAAATCTTCGCGGTAATCTTTCTCCAGGATTTTTTGCAGGTGGCGGGCATTTCTTCCCTGCCTGCTCAAGAGGTTATAAATGGCATCGATACCCAATCCTACTCCCCCATTGCCCAGGTTTAACAAATCTTTACTGCTGCCTTTCATGGTTTGATAGCGGTATTCCTGCACGTTTTTTTCGTAAAGCTGCTGCGGTGTTAACCGCTTTTGCTGGATGACTACATCACGCAGCCTGATCCCCAGGGTTTTAAGCTGAAAATACATCGCCGTTTGCCCTTTAAACACCATGGTATCTACCCCATAGCCCGATAGTGCGGCCACTAAAGTATCGCCTGGATTAGCGAAAGTGCTAAATTCTCCTTTTGTATTGTTGTATAAACCATCGCCGGTGCGGATGTTGTAAATATATACCTTGGCCAGGCGCTGTTTCGTTTCTTTGTCAATAACAATCCCCTGCACAGGTTTTGTTTGTGCAAAAAGCAGCGTAGAGAAGCCTATAAAGAGAATAAGGGTGAAAAAAAGTTTCATTAGTTTACAAAACTACAAATATCTGGCAGGCAATGTTTGTCCTTAACATTATTTAACCTTAAGTACCTGGCCCAATTTAATTCCATCTGTAGTTATTCCGTTCAGCATTTTTAATTCATCTACGGTTAAATTAAAACGTTTAGAGATATTGTACAACGTATCGCCCTTTATAACGGTATAGGTGCCATCTGCAAGAATTGGCTTTGCACCCGGAGGAGGGGTTTCAACCGGGGTAAATTTAGCTTTTTCCTGCGGGATATTCTGGTTGATTTCTGAAAAAACCCTGTCTTCTCGGGCAATTTTCTGTTTTTCGCTTTCCGATTGATCATACTGGTAAAGCTGGTATTTCTCAATAGTATTGATCAATAAATCAGGGTATTTTGGATTGGTCGCATAACCTGCTGTTTTTAGTCCCTGCGCCCAGCTTTTATAGTCGTTTTTATCTAATTGGAACAGGAAACTGTAACGTTTACGTTTTAAAAATTCAGAATGGTCCCTAAACGATTCACGGGCATCCTTATACACCCTGAAACAATCGTTTTTCTGGTCATCATCACGGAAATAGTTTTTTCCTTTCCATTCAGATGTACATTTAATACCGAAGTGGTTGTTGGCATATTTAGCTAAATCGCTGTTCCCGCTACCCGATTCTAGAATCCCCTGTGCCAAAGTAATACTCGCGGGGATACCGGCTGAGTTCATTTCCTCTATTGCTACACCTTTAAATTCGTCGATATAACTTAAGGTATTATAACTTTTGTACGAATTGTTATTGGCTTTATTGGCGGCCTTTTCGATCTGCTTGTTGTTTTTAGAAAATTTCCGTGAACCGCAAGAGCTTAAAAAAACAAGGATTGCCGCTAATAAAATAAAATGGTTGAATGAACGCATTGGTAGCTATATGGTTAATTGTTTAAATCGGTTAACTGTGAACTGAAAATTGTAAACTGAAATGGGTTAATTGTGAAATTCGACTTTGAACTCAAGACTTTAGACTGATGACTCCCAACTCAAAACTTAATCTTCTGTCCGGGTTTTAAATTTGCTTTTTTAATGCCGTTTTTCTGCATTAGTTTTTTAACTGTTGTACCTTTTTTCTTTGCAATGATACTTAAGTTATCGCCAGATTTTACGGTATAAGTTTTCGTCGTTTTTCTGCTTCTGCTGCGATGGCGTACAGGTACAGCATAAACTGGTTCTTCATATCCTTCGGGCCTCTCGTCGTACTGGTATAGCTCATATTTTTTGATCAGGCCTATTACCTGGCTCGCCCAGCTTCTGCTGCGTGCATAGCCGCAACGGCGGATGCCATAAGCCCAGCCCTTATAATCGTATTGATCATATTTTGCGAAAAGATTGTTGAAAGGCTCACGCGTTTCCATAATCTCTACAAAATGGCTGTAAGATTCATCCGCATTTAAATAATCGCGGTAAGAAGAGCGGATTTCTGCATTATTATTAGGACCTTTTACACCAAAGTGGTTATTAAGGTGCTGTGCAATTTTGCTGTTTCCTGCTGCCGATTCGTGTATCGCAACAGCTAAAATAACACTTGCCGGAATTTTATGATCCCGCATCAGGCCTTGTGCGTATTCTACATGCTCTGCTATATAATCGTCGGTATCTTGTGCTTTGGCAATAATTCCCGATAGTAGGAACAGGCAAAAAGTAAAAATCTTCATTGTCATGGTTTTTATATTTTCGTCATTGCGGGGAACGAAGCAATCCTACAACGATCGCTGGTCAACCCGGTGCTTTAAGATTGCTTCGTTCCCCGCAAAGACGATTTTTATATTTTCCTAATCACAAACAAGCCATCCCTAACAGGTAAAATTAATTTCTCAACCCGTTCATCTGCAGCTATTTTATCATTAAAACTAGTGATATTTCTGGTGTCTTTGTCTTGTTTCTCCTGGAGTACTTTTCCACTCCATAGTACATTATCCACAATGATGATCCCGCCCGGGCGTACACGGTCGAAAATCAGATCGTAGTAAGTACCGTTGTTTTTCTTGTCTGCATCAATAAAAACGATGTCGAACACTTCGTCTAAACCCGCTATTGTTGTGGTTGCATCACCCAGGATGTAATTGATCTGATCGTTATATACTGATTTGGCGAAGTTATTCCGCACCATATCCTCAAGTTCTTCATTAATATCTAAGGTAAAAAGCTGACCGTCTTTGGTTAAACCCTCTGCCAGGCATAAAGTAGCATAACCGGTAAAAGTGCCAATTTCTAAAATCCTTTTGGGAGAAACCATTTTGCTGAGCATGCTTAAAACCCTGCCCTGGTAATGACCAGAAAGCATCCTTGGCATTAAAACTTTAAGGTTGGTTTCGCGGTCTATCTGTTGCAGCAATTCGCTTTCAGGTTCGCAGTAGGCAATTAATAAATCTTGTAAATCGTCGTTTATCAGGCTCATTTGTTGGTTATAAACGGTTACTTTCCATAAAATATTGTAAAATGATGGTTGCCGCGATGGTATCCACCCGGTCTTTATCCCTTCTGTCCATTTTTTTTAGGCCACTTTGCATAATGGCCTGGTGCGCCATTTTAGAGGTAAAACGTTCATCAACCCAGTGCCTGGGGATATCCGGAAAGGATTTTTTTAACAGCGTGGCAAAACCTTTTACATGTTGTGCCGAATCAGATGGAGAACCATCCATTTGTTTAGGATCGCCCAGTACAAAAGCCTCTATCTGCTCGGTAAGCATATATTTTTTAACGTATTCGATCACATCTTTCGGATGCACCGTATCCAGGCCTGTTGCAATAATTTGCAAAGGATCGGTTACCGCCATACCGATGCGTTTTGTTCCGTAATCAAATGCAAGGATCCGTGCCATAAGTTAAGCGCTGGGTGTTTGGCGTAAAGCGTTTATCACCGTTTAAAAAAATAAAAGCCCAAAGGTAAGCTTTTTGAAATAATCGGTATAAACCTGCAAGGTTTACTTATAATATATGCGCCGAAAACTTAATAATCGGTTTTTTTGCATTTTTTGGAAAGCAAAACCTGTAGTGCCTGGGTAAGGATAGTCTTGCTGTACGCTTTATCCCGATGAAAAATCGGGACCGCTTCCATCAGGTTTAGTTAATATAGGCTGCTACAGCTTGGGTGGGGCTGCTGGGCAGACTATTTTAATTTTTTCTTTCCTAAAAACCACCCGCTTTGTTAAATAAACCTGATAGAGCGGAAAGCCCGGAGCGAAGCATGAGTGAGGACTTGGAGAGATAGCAGGGCTGCAACCGCCATTAAAACGGAACCTTTCATTTTAAAAAAATAACGATACATCTAAACCTCACAAGTTTTTGTACCCAAAACGTAAGATCATGGTCACGAATGTGTGAATATCATATCTATTTCTTATTTTGCACCAAATGCAGTTTAAAGAAATCATAGGACAGGAAAGAGTGAAGCAACAATTGGTGCAAACGGTTAAAGAAAACCGCATTAGCCATGCGCAGCTTTTTTTGTCGCCTGCTGGCTCGGGTGCGGTGCCGCTGGCCATTGCCTATGCACAATACATTAATTGCCTTAATAAAGGCGAAAATGATAGCTGTGGCGCATGTTCGAGCTGCAGAAAATACGAACGGTTGATCCATCCCGATCTGCATTTTTCTTATCCTTTTTTTGCTTCTGCGAGTGTAAAAACTGCTGTAGATGTGTTGGAAGAATGGCGTGGAATGTTAATGCACGATCCTTATTTTGATATAGATATCTGGCGATCAAAACTCGATGCAGCCAATAAACAAGCCAATATTAACATTGCAGAGTGCCACGACATCATTAAAAAACTAAGTTATAAAGCCTTCGAGGCCGAAACTAAGGTTTTAATTATGTGGCTGCCTGAATATTTGGATAAAGCCGGGAACGCTTTATTAAAATTAATAGAAGAACCACCTGCAAATACCCTGTTTATTTTAATTGCGCAAAGTCAGGACCAGATTTTAACGACTATTTTATCAAGAACGCAGATTGTTAAAATTCCGAAATTGTCATCAGACGAAGTGACCGGATTTTTATTAAATAGCAGTGAGTTAAACGAAAACCAGGCCATTGATTATTCCTTTTTGGCTGATGGAAATTTAATTGAAGCAAAAGCTTTGGCTGCCGATACCCAGAGCGACAGTTCGGGCACCTTTACCGCCTGGTTAAGGATGGGTTTTGGCAACAAAGTTCCTGATCTGATCGAGTTTACCGATGAGGCGGCGAAGTGGGGAAGAGAAAACCAGAAGAATTTTTTAAAGTATGGTGTAAATTATTTACGCGAATGCTGTTTGATTATAAGTGGCGCCGAAGAATTGGTGAAATTGCCGCCCCTTACCTTCGAAACGGCTAAAAAACTCAGCACACACGTACTTACCCTACCTATGGCAGAGGCCATAATTGGCGAGCTGGAGAGGGCACATTACCACATTGAAAGAAACGCAAACCCGAAAATTCTGTTTTTAGATGTATCTTTACAATTGGTAAAAATTATCAAGTTTAAAACGCTCCCTGCGGGGACTCAATATATATACAATTAATATGGGATGTGGAAGTTGTTCTACAGGTGGTGGTTGCACCCCTAACGGATGCAAAAGTAATGGCTCATGTGGCACCGGTGGTTGCCAAACGATGGAAGTTCATGATTGGCTGTCTAATTTGGATATGCCTTCTAATTATAAACCTTTTCAGGTTACAGAAATTAAATTTAAAGGCTCACGCAAGGAGTTTTTCCTCAATAACGACAACATTTACCTCGAAATTGGAGAGCTTGTTGCCGTTGAAGGACCAACTGGTGGTTTTGATGTAGGACATGTTTCGCTTACGGGTGAACTGGTTCGGATCCAGATGAAACGCCGGAAAACCGCGCTTGATCAGGTAACCAAAAAAATCTATCGTAAGGCTACAGAAGCTGATGTAGAAAAATGGAATGCAGCCAAAGGGATGGAATGGGAAACCATGCATAAAGCCCGTAAACTGGCACTTGATCTCCGTTTGCAGATGAAAATCAGCGATGTGGATTACCAGGCAGATAAAACCAAAGCCACTTTCTTTTATACCGCTGATGGTCGTGTGGATTTCCGCGAGCTGATTAAAAAAATGGCCGAGAGTTTCCGTATCCGGATCGAAATGCGCCAGATCGGGATGCGCCAGGAAGCTGGTCGTTTGGGCGGAATTGGCTCTTGCGGTCGCGAATTATGCTGTTCTACCTGGTTAACCAATTTTAAAACGGTTTCTACAGCAGCGGCACGTTATCAAAATTTATCATTAAATACCTTAAAGCTCGCAGGCCAGTGTGGCAAATTAAAATGCTGCTTAAACTACGAGCTGGATACCTATCTGGATGCTTTAAAAGATATTCCGGATCGGATTGAAAACCTGGATACTGAAGCCGGTTATGCCCGTCACCAGAAAACCGATATTTTCAAAAAAATTATGTGGTTCAGTTACCAGGGTGACGAAAACTGGATTCCGGTTAAAGCTGCCCGTGTTAAAGAGATCATGGCGATGAATAAGGCTGGCAAAAAAGCGCCAAACCTTAAAGAAGAGGCTGTACAGATTGCTGCTCCTGTTATAGTAGAAAAATCTTTCGATTATGAAAATGTGGTTGGTCAGGATAGTTTAACCCGTTTGGATGAACGCTCGCGTGGTAAAGGCAACCAGAACAAGAACCAGAAAGGCAACCGCAGCAATAACCAAAATAGAAGAGAAAGAGTACCTGTAGGAGAGAAAAACGCAGGGCCAAATCATAAACCCCAGCAAGGTAGTCAGAAACCTCAACAGGGATTAAAAACACAACCCCAAGGGCCAAAACCGCAACAAAATGCAGTTCAGAAACCGCAACAGGTAGTGCCAAAACCACAACATGTTACCGGACCAAAACCTCAGAATAATAAACCTAAACAACAACCGCAAGCCCCAAAACCTGTTGTAGCTAAAGTTGAAGGAAGTGTTGAGGCAGAAGGCGCAAAACCGGAACAGAGCAAAAACAAGAACAGAAATAACCGTAGGAAAAACAATAACCGCCGAAACAATAATAATGGCTCAGAAAATAAACCTGCTGCTGAATAGAAAGCCAGTATTTTTACTCGGCTTTTTATTAATGACCTTGCTTTTTGTTGGTTGTACCTCAAGCGTAATTGACAGTAACGTTGAAATTGCCAATCGCAGGTGGACTTACCGTAACCATATTACAACACCGTTTGAAATTAAAGATAATAGTAAGGCTTATAATATCTATTTTAAGTTAAGGCATACTGCCGATTATAAATATGCCAATATTTTTATTCTTGCCCATTTTAAAGATGGCAAAAAGATGGTAACCAGACGTTATCAGTATAAATTGGCTAAAAATGATGGAGAATGGTTGGGAAGTGGCTCCGGCAATGTATTTAGTTACACTTTACCCATGCTCACCAACTATCATTTTCCCCGAAATGGCAAGTTTGAGATCGAAATTGAACAGAATATGCGCGATAATCCGCTTCTGGAAGTAAGTGATGTGGGTGTTTTGGTTGGCTTAGCCCAATAATTAGTTGTTTTCTTGTCTGAAATTTAATTTTCGCAATTTTTCCTTTGTTTGTCTTTAATTATCTACAGAAAAAGCAGCTTATTTAGTATTTTATTCTGTATCAGATAGTTATTGTATGGAGATGTGTAATAATTTTGTTATTATTGTTTATAAACCTATGAACTATGATAAGAATATTACTCAAAAACTCCCTCCCTATTCTTCTTCTTTTAATTTCAACCCAGCTATTTGCCCAGGGCTTAAAAGGTAAGGTCACTGATTCAACGGGCATGGCTATCCCGGGGGCTACTGTTCAGGTGGTTGGTGCTAAAATTGGTACATCATCTGATGGAAATGGACTTTACGCTTTAAAATTCCCGGCCGCAGGAGCCTACAAAATCCGGATTTCGTTTACTGGTTATCAAATAGCCGAAGTAGCTGTTCAGATTGATAACACTATTAAAACGATGGATTTTGCGCTGCAGGATGCAAAAGAACTGTTAAGTGATGTGGTGGTAATAGGATCAAGATCCACACCGAGAACGAATATTGAAAGTGTCGTCCCCGTCGATTTGATTTCTACAAAAGACGTCAAGGTGTTTGCCCAAACCGATTTAACACAGATTTTAAATTTTGTGGCACCATCTTTTAGTTCTAACCGGCAAACGGTTTCTGACGGAACCGATCATATCGATCCGGCATCTTTAAGGGGCCTGGGACCCGATCAGGTTTTGGTACTGGTAAATGGAAAACGCAGGCACACCACAGCATTAGTAAACATTAACGGTACGTTTGGGCGTGGTTCTGTTGGAACAGATTTAAACTCCATTCCGGTTTCCGCAATTGAGCGAATTGAAGTATTGCGTGATGGTGCTGCGGCACAATATGGTTCGGATGCCATTGCAGGAGTGATCAATATTGTGTTAAAAAAGGTAACACCTTATAGTTTTTCCACCTCTTTTGGGCAATCATCTTCCAATGCCCTTGGCCGCGATTTTAGCGACGGCAGAACTTTTCAGGTTGATTTTAGTAAAGGATGGGCATTTAAAAATGATAAAGGTTTTATCAATTTTGCTGCGCAATACCTGCAACGTGGTTATACCAACCGCGGTGGCTTGGATACCCGTCCGTTAATGTATTCGGCAAACCCAACTAAAGGTCCGGCTGAAACAGAAGCCGCTTTTCAGGCTCGTTTTGCCAGTTTAAAAGCTGCAGATGACGCAAGGGCTGCGGCAAATGGTTTGGATAGGAACAACATGCGTGTGGGTAACTCTGACGCTAAAAATGGTGGCGGTTTTTTAAACGGGCAGTTTAATTTTGGTAAAACTACCCAATTATATTATGCCGCAGGCTTTACTCATAAAACAGGTAGCGCAGCAGGTTTTTATCGTTTGCCAACGCAAACTAGCCAGATAGATTTATCCATTTACCCTAACGGCTTTTTGCCTTTTATTGATACCAAGATCAATGATTATTCATTCTCGGTTGGCATGAGGGCAAAACTCTTGCATGATTGGGATTTGGACATCAGCAATACCAGTGGAGAAAATACAATAGCATTTAATATCAATAATACAGTAAATGCCTCTTTGCCCACAGGAACAAGCCCAACTTCATTTTATGCCGGCGAATTGTTGTTTAGGCAAAATACCAGCAATCTTGATTTAAGCAAAAAACACCTTTTTGATGGTGGGTTTTTAACTTCATTAAATACCGCGTTTGGAGCTGAGTTCAGGATAGATAATTATCAAATCAAAGAAGGTGAATTATTGTCTTATTCTAACGGTGGCCGACTGATAGGAACGTCTCCTACCGCTTCAGGCGCACAGGTTTTTCCGGGCTTTAAACCGAGCAATGCGTTGGATAAATCGAGACACAACGTAGGTGCTTATGCAGATTTCGAAGCCGAATTTGGACCAAGGGTAACCTTAGAAGCTGCAGGTCGATACGAGAATTACAGCGATTTTGGTTCGAACTTTTCTTACAAATTTACGGGCAAGGTGAAACTTTTTGGCGATGTTTCTATCCGTGGGGCTTATGCCACAGGGTTTAGGGCGCCATCTTTACATCAGCAATATTTTAATAATGAGAGTACACAATTTGTGGGCACAAACGCAACCCAGGTTTTAACCGTAAATAATGCAAACCCAATTGTTGCACAGTTTGGGGTTGGCGCTTTAAAACCAGAAATCTCTAAATCTGGTAGTTTAGGTTTGGCGGGTAAAATTGCTAAAACCTTTACTTTCACCATTGATGCATATAATATCGATATCAGTGATCGGATTGTTTTCTCCAGCCAATATGCCCGCGAACGTTCTGGTAATGTTTTAGTGCCAACAGGCGTGGTGAACCAGATTTTAAATACGGTAGATCCTACCGCACAGATTAATAGTGTACAGTTTTTTACCAATGCCATTACTACAAATACAGCCGGGATTGATGTAGTTTTAACAAACAGATTTAATTTAGGTGCAAAAAGCAGCTTAATTTTAAGTGTTGCCGGTAACGTAAATAAAACGGTAGTGAGAAGTATTCAGGGTTCTGATAAAATTGAAAGTGACCCAACCTTAAAAGCAAAATTATTCGATCGGTTAGAACGTTCGCGTTTCGAAAGTTCTGTGCCTAAAAATAAGTTGAACATTACTGCAACTTATAACCTAAATAAATTGTCGTTCGTGGCCAGAACAGTACGTTTTGGAGAGGTTACCTATTTAAATGCCATCGATCCGAATATTGCTGCTAATGGTTTGCCCACCCAGCTGGATCAAACTTTTGCCCCGAAATGGGTAACTGATTTCTCGGTAAGTTATGCAGCAAGTAAAACATGGTCGGTTACGGTTGGCGCCAATAATATTTTTGATGTGTATCCCGATAAATTATACATCGATCCGCGTGATAACCAAAATAACCTCAGTGGTAATGCCGCGAGCAATTATTCAGGAGGTTTAGATAATACTTCTAATGGCAGGTTTCTGTACCCAAGAGCTGTAAGCCAGTTTGGTTTTAATGGCAGGTATGTTTATGGTAAAATTGCCTGTACATTTTAAGGGAATGCCTTCAATTCTAATGCTTTAACCACAGATGCACACAGATAAACACGTATTTTATCTGTGTGCATTCTTTTTATCTGTGGTTAATTAAGGTTACCCTTTATAAAGTTAAATGTATTTGGCCTAAGAAATTTAAACTATAAATATTGCAACAAACTTTCCAGTTTCATCCCTCTCGATCCTTTCAATAATACCAGGTGGTTTTTAACCGGGTTTTTATCCAGATATGTTGCCGCTTCGGTTGGCGTTTCGAAAAATATACCCTTTATATCGTTTTTGTATTGGTAAAAGTCTTTTCCAATAAAAATGATTTGATCTAATCCGCTTTTTGCTGCCTGTTTTGCAATTAATTCGTGCTGGCCAAGCGATTCAGGACCCAACTCGAACATATCGCCTAAAATAGCCGTTTTTTTATCCGCTGATAATACTGAAATATTCTTCAGTGCGGCCGTCATACTGCTTGGATTGGCATTGTAAAAATCGCAGATTACGGTATTGTTTTCTGTTTTGGTTAATTGCGAGCGGTTATTTTTGGGTTGATAGTTTGATAAGCCAGTATTAATTTCTTCGGGAGCCATATCAAAAAAATCACCTATACAAATGGCCGCAAGAATGTTCTCGAAATTATAGCTGCCGGTTAAATTTGTTTTTACCGATGAGGAGACATCGTGATTGGTCCACTCTACCTCAATAAACGGATCGCTACTTTTTAAAGCCCCTTTAATGGTGTTACCGTTTTCGGTGCCGTAATAAATCAGTTTATTTAATCCCGCAACTGCACTCATTTCCAGCAAATTTGCATTGTCTCGGTTAATAAAAGTATAACCATTTGTTGCTTTTAAATAAGCAAACAACTCTGCTTTACCCTTTTTTACGCCTTCAAAGCCCCCAAAACCATCTAAATGTGCCATACCTACATTGGTAATAATGCCATGTGTAGGTTGTGCAATGGTGCACAGCAATTCTATTTCCTTTTGGTGGTTGGCGCCCATTTCAATTACTGCAATCTGAACATCTGCGGCAATGGACAGGATCGAAAGTGGCACACCAATGTGGTTATTCAGGTTGCCAGAAGTGGCAAAAGTTTTATAACGTTCCGCCAAAACAGCATTTACTAATTCTTTGCTGGTGGTTTTTCCATTACTGCCTGTTAAACCAATAACCGGGATATTTAATTGTTTGCGATGATGACGGGCCAGATCCTGTAAAGTGTTTAATACATCCCTTACCAATAAACAATTATCATGCAAGGCATATTTTTCTTCGTCGATTACAGCATAAGCGGCTCCTTTTTCGATCGCCTGAACAGCAAATTCGTTGGCATTAAAAAGATCTCCTTTAAGGGCAAAAAAGATACAACCCGGTATAATATTTCTTGTATCGGTAGAAATAACAGGATTTCCTAAGTAGTAATTGTATAATTTTTCGGTTGTAATCATGCTGATCGTAAAAAATGTGATGTAAAATTAAGCTTTAGCAACAACAAAAAACAAAATTAGTACATTAGGTAAAATTATTTTAACATGAAGAGACTGTTAACGTTCTGCCTAATCTCCCTTGGTTCTATTTTTTTCGTACAGGCCCAATTAAAATCTCCTGATGATTTTTTAGGCTATGCCCTTGGCTCGCACTTTACTCCGCACCATAAAGTAGCCGAGTATTTTAGGCAAACAGCTGCGGCTGCCCCTAAAAATATAAAACTGATAGAATATGGAAAAACGAACGAAGGCAGGCCGCTGATGGTGGCCGTGATTTCTTCTGAAGAAAATATAAGCAAGCTTGAACAGATTAGAAATAATAACCTGGCTTTAACAACAGGAACAAATACCAGTGTAGATTTAACCAAACAGCCAACCATACTTTGGCTGAGTTATAATGTGCATGGCAATGAGGCAAATTCTACTGAAACTTCGATGAAAATGCTTTATACCTTAGCATCGGGCACCAATAAACCCGCTACTGAATGGCTAAAAAATACCGTTGTAGTTATAGATCCTTGTTTAAATCCTGATGGAAGAGACCGTTATGTAAATTATTTTAATAGTGTGGTGGGTAAAACGCCCAATTCCGATCCATCTTCAAGAGAGCATATCGAGCCCTGGCCAGGTGGCAGACCAAATCATTACTATTTTGATTTAAACCGCGATTGGGCCTGGCAAACACAAATAGAAAGCGTGCAAAGGCTGGCCCTTTATAACCAATGGATGCCACAAGTACATGTTGATTTCCATGAGCAGGGTTATAACGAACCCTATTATTTTGCACCTGCCGCTGAACCCGTGCATCAGGACATTACGCCATGGCAAAAAAGTTTTCAGGTGGTGGTAGGTAAAAACAATGCTAAATATTTTGATGCCGAAGGCTGGCAATATTTTACTAAAGAGCGTTTCGATCTGCTTTATCCTTCTTATGGAGATACCTATCCTTTATATAACGGCTCAATCGGTATGACTTATGAGCAGGGCGGAATCAGAGCAGGGCTTTCTGTGGTAACCAACGATGGCGATACCTTAACCCTAAAAGACCGTATTGCACACCACTTTACCACAGGTATGTCGACATTAGAGGTAACTTCAATTAGTCATAATAAACTTTTAGAAGAGTATAAAAAATATTTCCAGCAGGAACTGGCCAATACCCCGGGCATTTACAAAAGTTATATCATCAAACCAACCAATCTGTCGCGTTTAAAAAAACTGGCAGAACTCTTAACCAAAAATAAAATCGAATTTGCTTATGGTGGCGATAAAACCGGCAGGGCTTACGATTATGATACCCAAAAAGAAGAAAACTTTACCATTGGCCGTAACGATTTAATTGTGAATGTTCAACAATCTAGGGCGGTTTTAGCTAATGTTTTGTTAGAGCCGCAAACCTTTGTAACCGATTCTAATACCTATGATATTACGGCCTGGGCTTTGCCGTATGTATATGGATTAAAAAGTTATGCCAGTAAAGAAAGTATAAAAGGAAAATTTACTTCATTAGATGAGCCTAAATTGACGGGTAATGAGGTGGATAAACCTTTGGCCTGGTTATTTAGCTGGGGAACAACAGAAGATGCCCATGTTTTAATTGCCTTGCAAAAAGAAAATATAAAAGTAAGGCAGTCCGACCAGCCTTTTTCGGTTGGTGGTAAAGATTACCCTGCCGGAACATTAATTGTTTTGCGTGCTGAAAATGAACGGTCGATTAAAGGTGTAAAAGATAAAGTTGCCTTTATTGCCAAAATGCTCGATAAACCAATTCAGGCGGTGAGCAGTGGTTTTGTAGAAAAAGGAAAAGATTTTGGTTCTAACGTTTATCCTTTACTAAAACAGCCGAAAATTGCTGTTGTATCAGGAATGGAAGTTTCATCTTTAGCTTTCGGCGAGGCCTGGTTTTACCTGGAGCATGATTTAAACCTTTCGCCTAGTATCATCAACGCTAAAGATATTAACAATTTAGACATCAACAAGATCAATACACTTATCCTGCCCGATGGAAGTTATAGTCCCTTTATTGGAGATGGTTTAACCTCCTGGCTAAATAAAGGCGGTAAATTGATTTTGATGGAAGATGCCATTGAAAGCGTGTTCGAGAAAAAAGGATTCGATATTAAAAAGAAAGAAGCTGTTGTAAAAAAAGACGAAAAACCCGAGGTAAATAAATTGCTTTTTAAAGATAAAGACAGAGATGATTTTGAAACCACCATTCCTGGTGCAATTTATAAAATTAACCTCGATGCCACCCACCCATTCTCCTATGGTTTAGGTAAATTTTATTACAGCTTAAAAACAGACCGCAAGATTTATGAACCTTTTACTAAAGGCTGGAATGTGGGTTTAATCAACGATAAAAGTTTAATGGCTGGTGTAGTGGGTAAAAAAGCTCGTGAGGAACTTAAAACCGGATTGCTGATTGGTGTGCAGGATTTTGGCCGCGGACAGGTGGTTTACCTGGCCAACGATCCTCTGTTCAGGAATTTCTGGGAAGGTGGAAAAACACTTTATGGCAATATCTTATTCTGTAGTTACTAAACTCAATCTCCAGAAAATAAACGGCCTTGCAAACTAAATTGTAAGGCCGTTTTCTTTTTTAATTGAATTTCTTAAGCGGTAAAAATTTTCAATAAATTTTTGAACGTAAGAAAATAATGTATCGTTCGTAACGATTCACCCTTGAATTAAAATAAACTTTGGAGATCATACTCCATAAAGATCACATCCTCAGAAGTGCGCAACGCATTTAATTAATCTTTTAACTAATTTATATAAAATGAAAAAACTTATACAAAGTTTGTTCATTCTTGTGCTGTTTGCATACAGTGTTATGGCCCAGGAGCGAACAATTACTGGTACAGTTACATCTGGGGATGACAAACAAGCTATACCCGGAGTAAGCGTGAAAACTATTGGTGCCCCGGGAGGTATCTTTACAGATGCTGAAGGTAAATTTTCCATCAAAGCTTCTTCTGCAGCAACCGCGTTAGAATTCTCGTACATCGGCTATGCAAAGCAAACTAAAACCATTACAGCTAATACCGTTAATGTGGTTTTAACACCCGATGCCATAGCGCTGTATGAAGTGGTGGTTGCGGCTTTGGGTCAGGTGAGGAAAATAATACACTATAATAGACCTTTAATAGCTGGACAGCGCTGAGAAGATTTGATTATCCGAAAATTACACCTCCTGTTGGTGCAAAATCAGGTTTTCCTGTTAGGCTAAACTATCCAACTAATGAACAACAACTAAATGGTGCCAATTATACAGCTGCTGCAGCAATTGGTGGCGATGTGGTAACCACCAAATTATTTTGGGATAAATTTTAAAACATTTTTTAATTACGCCTCCCTATTGGTACCCGATTTATCGGTGCTTATGGGGGTTTTTTCATTTACGTGCTTTTTTAGATCAGCATTTTTGGAGTTCCATTATACTAACCTGAATTTTTAATCTGATTGCTAAAGAGTTAATAGCAAGTCGTGTAGGTATTCCGTTATTGCTAGGCTGAATATGTGCGAGCCGAAGCAATGTCTCTTGTTTGGTACTAATATATAGATTTCTCCACACCTCTGAAAAGCCCATTCTTCATTCCCAATGGCAAAATTAAGGCTCAAAACTCTCGACAGTTATTAAACTTACCCCTGAAACATCGGTTTAACTTTTAATTATATTTTGCAGTTGTCGAAAATTTTGGCACAATTTTTTTATTAAATCATCTTCCGTTCTAAGCTTCTTTAATATTAAATTAATGGTATTATCTTTCTTTTTGTAAACATTATGGTAAAATGTGGGCAATTAAGTAGCCTCGGTGTGTGAAAAAGCAACACTTAAACCGTTTTAATTACAGGTAGTTTGTCAATTAAAAGTCATTATATTTCTTTGCTTTGTTAAAGTTTGTTAAAATGTTGGTCATCTCCACTATATTTAGCGTTTAAAATAATCATTAACTAACCTATTTTCAAATTATGAAAAAACTTCTACAAAGTTTGTTCATACTTATGTTCGTTGCTGTAACAGCAATGGCACAAGAAAGAACAATCACTGGTACAGTTACATCATCAGACGACAGATTGCCGATCCCAGGTGTAAGTGTAAGAGTAAAAGGTACACAAACAGGTACCGTAACAGATGCAAATGGAAAGTATTCCATCAAAGTTGCATCAGGAGCAACAACATTAGACTTTTCTTACATTGGTTATACTAATCAAAGTAAAGCAATTGGTGGGGCTGCCTCAATTAATGTAACATTAACATCTGATTCAAAAGTTTTAACTGAGGTAGTTGTAACAGCTTTGGGTATTACAAGACAAAAGAAAGACCTTGGATACGCTGCAACAACTGTTACCAGCAAAGAGATTACTCAAGCTAAAGCGGTTAACGCAGTTAACGGTTTACAAGGTAAAGTTTCTGGTATGAATGTTACTTCAACGAATAGTGGGGTTTTCGAAAACGTAAAAATCAACCTTCGTGGTATCCGTTCATTAACAGGTAATAATAATCCGTTATTGTTATTAGACGGTGTTCAGTCTGATATCAATTACCTTTCTACAATCAACCCAAATGATATTGAGTCTGTAAACGTTTTGAAAGGTTCTGCTGGTGCAGCGCTTTATGGACCAGATGCTAGAAACGGTGTAATTGTTGTGACTACTAAACAAGGATCAAAAGATGAGAAACCTGTTATTACATTAAGTAACTCTACACAGTTTACTCAGATTTCCTTTTTTCCTAAATTTCAGGAAAAATTTGGTTTAGGTGGTGCTGGTGAATATATTCCTTACGAAAACTGGTCTTGGGGACCTGCCTTTGACGGTTCTACAGTAGATGTTGGACACACTTTACCAGATGGCAGTATTCAACGCGTAACTTATAGCCCTACAGATGAGCGCAAAAAGTTTTTTGATACTGGTGTTACCATGCAAAATGATGTTTCATTTGCAACTAAAGAATTTTATTTGAGTTTTCAGGATGCTAACATTAAAGGTATCGTTCCTGACGATAAAAACAGAAGAACCGGTGTTCGTCTTAACGTATCTAAAGAGTATGGAAAATTCAAAGTAGCATTTAAAACAAATTATAGCCAACAAAACTATAATGTTTTCGATGATGCAGCGATGTCTACCTATAATTCAAATAATAACGTAGGATTGAATGGTGGATTAATGAACTTGATCTTCAATACTCCGGCATTTGTTCCGTTAACATCATACAAAGATTTTACAGGTAATAAATACGCTACCTATAACAATTATTTTACTGATTATGGTTTAAACCCATATTTTGCTATCGATAACTGGAGAAAAGAAGGAAAAAGAGCAGATTTAATCTCGAATCTTGATTTGAACTTCAAAGCAACAGATTGGTTAAACATTACTTATCGTGCTGCAATCACTTCACAAACGATTAATGAGAGAAGAAGCTCAAAAGGTGAAGTTCCTGATGCATATGGATTAGGAAGATCATTCAAATTAATTCCAGGTGCGATTGAAGAAAGATCTTTCCAAAATACACGTTTATCTTCAGAAGCATTTGCATCTGTTAACAAGCAACTAGGAAGCGATTTTAAATTAACAGCTGTTGTAGGTACTTACCTTCGTCAGGATGAGGCGCGTGACACTAGAATTGGTGCATCAAGTTTAGTTGTTCCTGAGTTATTTAACGTTGCAAACCGTGTAGGTTTGTTAACCGGATCTTCTCCATATCAAAAATCAAGATTGTTAGGTTTTTATGGTAGTGCTGGCTTAAGCTATAAAGGTTGGGCAAATATTGAATTTACCGGACGTAATGACCAAACTTCAGTTTTGTCATTGCAAAACAACTCGTTCTTCTATCCAGGTGTAAGTGGAGCTGTTGTATTAACCGATGCCATTGAAGCCTTAAAAAATAATAAAGTTCTCTCTTATTTAAAACTAAGAGCTGCTTACAACAAAACGGCTAATGCTGATATTGCTCCATACTTATTGGCGGCAACTTTTGGTCAGACAGCAGGCTTCCCTTATGGTACTTTGCCAGGGTATACCGCGAATAATACAACTTATGACCCGTTGTTGAAACCTGAGTTTATCAAAAGTTTTGAGGCTGGTGCTGAGCTTGGTTTCTTAAACGGAAGAATTGGAGTAGAGGCAACTTACTTTAACCAGAAAATGACTGATCAGATTATTCCGATCAACGTATCTGCATCAACCGGTTACACAAATGCGTATGTAAATGCTGCTTCATTTGATAACAAAGGTGTTGAGTTAGATTTGAAACTTACTCCATTAGTAGACCTAGGTGAGGTTAGGGTTAATTTCAGAGCGAATGCTACTTACAATACAACAGAAATCACTAAAGTTTACGAAGGCTTACCCGAAGTATTAATTGGTGGTTATACTAATGCATCAAATTATGTTGTTAATGGTTATCCTGCTTTTGTAATTAAGGCTACTGATTATGTGAGGGATCCGCAAGGAAGAGTGGTTGTAGATGGTACCACTGGTTTACCAACACAAAACCCAGTTACTCAAATTTTCGGACAGACCATGCCAAAATGGATTTTAGGTTTAAATCCATCTGTTAGCTGGAAAGGTTTAAATGTTTCAGCTTTGTTTGAATATAAAGGTGGACATTACGCTTACCACGATATAGGTCAGGCAATGGCTTGGACTGGTGTAGGTTACGAAACAGCTAGCAATAACCGTCAGCCATTTGTGTTCCCAAATTCATCTATAAGAAATACTGATGGAAGTTACTCTCCAAATACCAACGTGACGATTAATAATAACGAAAACTTCTATACAGGTGTTTACAGAACCGTTGGTACAAACTTTTTAACCAGTGCTGCATCATGGAGATTACGTGAAGTTTCAATTGGTTATGACATTCCTGTTAAAATCTTAGGAAATCAGAATGTAATTAAAGGTTTGTCAGTAGCGCTTACAGGCAGAAATCTAGCGCTATGGTTGCCAAAATCGAATATTTATACAGATCCGGATTTTACTTATACTGATTCAAATACATCATTTGGTGTTGGATCTTCAGGAACCGCAACTAGTAACCGTAATGGTATCAGCGATTCAAGTATTAATCCTCCTACTCGTACTTTTGGTGGTAACATCACGATAACTTTTTAATAGAGTAAATAAAGAGATAAGAAAAATGAAAAAGATTATATATGCTTCCATCCTGTCGTTACTGGTAATGGCTGGTTGTAAAAAAAGTTTCTTTGATATCAATCAAAATCCCAATTCTCCGGTAGAGGGGTCAATTACACCACAGTTATTATTGCCATCAGCACTTTCACGTACTGCAGCAAAGATGGCAACTTCTTATAACTACGCGGCTTTATGGATGGGTTATTGGGCGCGTTCTGGTACTTATGGGCCAAGTACAGAACAAGAATCGTATGCGATAACCACTACCTTTGGGGCTACTCAATGGACCAATACCAATACTGGTTGGTACGATATCTTATTTGATGCCGATTTAATGGAAAAAAAAGGAACTACTTTAGGTCAGCCCTTTTATGTTGGAGCAGCTAAGGTGATAAAATCAATCGGTTTTATGTACCTAGTTGATCAATTTGGTAATGTTCCTTATTCGAAAGCTTTTGATTTTCAAGGTAATATTCTTCCTACGTATGATAAAGGAGAAGATATTTATGCAAACTTATTGGTTAAACTTGATGAGGCAGCAAAAACATTTGCAGCCATTACAAGCACAAGTGCTGAAATAAAAGCAGCGGATATTATGTTTAAGGGCGATGTAACCAAATGGAGAAAGCTAATTAATACCCAACGTTTAAAGTTGATAATACACCAGTCAGAGTATTTAAGTGCGGCTGCGGTTAGTACGGAAATTGCTAAAATTACAGCAGATGGTAGCGGTTTTATTACAGCAGGTGCGAGCGCAGGTGTAAATCCGGGATATGCTGTTGCTGCAAATCAACAGAATCCATACTGGGCGGCTTATAAAACTACAGAATTGGGTGCTATAGTGGATGATTATAACAGAGCTAATAACTATATTTTGGGTAAATTTAGAAATAATGACGATATCCGTTATCAATATGTATTCAGCAAAGCGGCAACTCCATTAAATAATAATACCTATTATGGATATAATTATGGTGAAAGTATTCCGAATAGTGATCCAAAAGCAATTAACTCTTCTGATGTTGCAGGACCAGGTTTAGCTAAAAGTCCTACTCAGGATCAATGGGTATTTACTTCTGTAGAAAGTCTTTTCTTACAAGCAGAGGCTATTCAGAGAGGTTGGATAACTGGTGATGGCCAAAGCGCATATAGGGCTGCCGTTACAGAATCCTTTGTTTGGTTAGGTGTTACAGATGCTACAAACACAGCAACAGCTTATTTGGCTCAAGCGGCTCCTATTGTAAATTGGGCTACGGCAACAGATAAGATTAGATTAATTGATATGCAAAAGTATCTAGCATTAGCCGGTATCAACAATTTTGAAGCTTATGTTGATTATAGAAGGCTTAGTGTTCCAGCAGATCTGCCACTTTCATTGTCTCCTAGTCGTGGGAGCAATATTGTACCATCACGTTTATTATACCCTCAATCTGAGTACAATACCAATGGTGCGAATGTAGCTGCACAAGGAACAATTAATGCTCAAACTTCAAAGATTTTTTGGGATAAATAATTAATCAAACTGAAATGAAAAAATATTCAATCATATTATCTCTGGCATTATTGACCATGGGATTGTCATCTTGCCTTAAAGATGATCTTGTAAGTGATCAAACATATGGCATGATCAATGTTGATGCTGCTAAGGTTGCTCAGCTACCAACCGCTGCCAAGCCATTCGCTTTGCTTCTGGAAAACAAAGCTACCACATTAGATCTTGTACAGGTTAGTTTAGCACAAAGTGAGCCGGCAGCAGAAGATGTTGTGGTAACTTTGAGCATGGATCAAACCGATGCTAAGGTTAAAGCAAATAATGATGATCCTACGAAGAGTAAAATTGCAACATTCCCATCTGATAAATATACTTTGCCAAGTGGACTAAATGTTACAATACCAAAAGGTTCTAGATCTGCTTATCTTAGGCTAACGCTTAATCCTCAAGATCTAAATCCAGCATTACCATATGTATTGGCATTTAGGATTGTAGGTGTTAACAAACCCGAATATGTAATTAGTGGAAATTATAATACGACTTTAGTAACACTATCTGCTAAAAATAGTTGGGATGGTATTTATGCAATGAATGCTGGTAGTTTAGTACAAAGATATTCGGCTCCAGGTGTTCCAACAGTTGGGGATGCTTTAAATGGCAATATTTCAACTAATCCAGATGTAACTTTAAGTACAATTGATGCTACTACTGTTGAAATTACTAACTTAAAATGGGCCGGTGGTACGTCGAACATAGGTGGTATCGATAATTTGAGGGCGGTAGTTGATCCAGCAACAAATTTGGTTACAATGAAGGCATTAGGAAATACAACGCTTAAAAACATTGCAGGTAAGGTTAACAAATATGATCCGGCAACCAAAACGTTCACATTGAACTTTGATTGGAATCAAACTGCAGCTCCTAGGGAGGTTTCTTTAGTGATTAAATATAAAAAGAGTAGATAATTTAGTAAACTAGATTAAAATAAAATGCCCCCAAAGAGCTTGAATGCTGTTTGGGGGCATGTTTTTATTCTGGTTTTAATTACGATTGATTATTTTCAGGAAATAATGCGTATTTCTTTATTTTAGATGTTGTTCAATTAGATTATAACGTATTATAGTAATCAAACAACTTCGATAACTCATCATCTTTTTTAAGGTTAAGCTTGTGCTCTCCTATAAAGTCATTTAACTTTTGTTTTTTCGATTGATCTAAAGTTGACAGCAGTTGTTTCTTGTCTTTCTTTACTTCAATAATCTTTTTATCACTCTCCAAAAAGATAAAGTAGGTATAAAATTTTTGTTTTTGTTTTACGCTATAGATAGAACCTGCAGGCCTTTCATCAATCACTTTAATTTGAATCTTTTTTAAAAGAGTTGCATCCCCTTCTGAAAGCACTTCATAAAATGTAGATGCGTTTCCTCCATCTATTGACGGGAATCCGTTTTTAAATCTTTTTACAGTTGATCTTCCCGTTTCACTGGGAACATTAATAGAAAATTCTTTTACGCCTAGTTTAAACATCTGTGGTTTATCGCTTTCGGATTTAAATATGGGCCTGTTATTCGCGATATCATAAATTAAATCTAAGTTCCTATATATAGAATCATTACTTAGCTTAACCGCACCCTTGTTCCAGCTTGGAGCTAACCAATCCTGATTTGTTTTATCAGTGCTTATTTTTCCAGAATAGTTAACATCGTTATTCGCCAGGGTAATTTCAGTGCCAATCTGTGCATATCCGGTTAGATATGATGATGTGAGAATTGAAGAGAACACAATTGTTCGTTGAATGAGTTTTTTCATGTTAATAGGATTATTTGTATAAATTTATGAATAATCTTAATTGTTTCCATCATATAACCTGATGCTGGTTTGTTATTATGTATTTTATTTTCCTTAATTCATGGAGATGGTTTTTGTTAATTTGTTTAGATTAAAGTAGTTTCTGTAAAAAAAATATACATTAACCAGATTAGGTCACTCTTCTTACTCATTTTTTTTCTAACCCCATTTTAATGTAATTGTATTTTTTTTAATAGATTTTATCGTGATTTAAATGATACTTTGTCGTGTTTTTGCTTTTTTTAGGGCTTTTTCGACATATTTAGATGAATTTTTCTCTTTCTTTTTCAATATCCCCCTAAATATAATTCAATTTTTATTTTGTAAAATTTGCTTGACGTTTTTCTAAGTGTTATATTGGGTTATTAAACCGAAACTAAACTAATTATTTATGAAACAACTTACACAAAGTTTGTTCTCATTGTCTATTGCAAAAGAAGCGATTGTACAAATGAACAACCACGAGCGCCATTAGGCCTCACAAGAATTCCCAGAACCAATTGTTAAAATTAAAAATGCGAGTTAGAACCACCATAAGCGCAATTGAAAATTTAACTTAAAAACAAGTCATCATCTTTCATTTTTTAACCTTTTATTATCCCGCAATAAAATCTGTATAATTTTTATTGTAAAATTTGTATTACAAAATACTAAACTCTATATTGTACTATTATTAACTAAACTAAACTATTTTTTTTATGAAAAAACTTCTACAAAGTTTGTTCATATTGCTATTTATTGCTTCCTCAGCAATAGCGCAAGAAAGAACAATCACTGGAACGGTTACGGGCAAGGAAGACGGATTGCCGCTTCCTGGCGTAAGTGTTAAAATTAAAGGCGCAACAGGTGGAACCACAACCGGTGCAGACGGTAAGTTTTCCATCAGGGCCAATCCAGGTACCTCAATCGAATTCTCTTTTATTGGTTATGCCTCTCAGTCGAGAGTGGTTACCAGTTCTAATACACTTAATGTTGTGCTTATAAGTGATTCCCGTTCGCTATCGGATGTTGTTGTGGTTGGTTATGGTACTGTGAACAGAAAAGATGTTACCGGATCTCAGTCGAGTGTTTCTCCTGATGAATTTGCTAATCGTTCTATTCCTTCATTTGATAAAGCTTTGGCTGGTAAAGCACCTGGTGTACAGGTGATCACAGCAAATGGCTTGCTGGGACAACCTGCCCAAATCCGTATTCGTGGAACCAACACCATTACCTCTGGACAAGGTCCTTTATACGTAGTTGATGGTGTTCCAATTTTCTCTGGTGATGTTGGTGGATTTACTTCTTCAAATGCTTTAGCCGATATCAACCCTGGAGATATTGAATCTTTCGAGGTTTTAAAAGATGGAGCTTCAACAGCGATTTATGGTTCGAGAGCAGCTGGTGGTGTAATTTTAATTACCACTAAAAAAGGTAAAGCAGGCCAGGCCAACTTCACTTATGATGGCTATTATGCCGTTGGTAAAGTTTCTAAAAGATACGATCAACTTAACGCAGAGCAATTCATTGAAATTGCAAATGAGCGTTATGCGGCTCAAGGTGTGGCTCCACAAGCTTTCCCGTTATCAGATGGTAACGGAGGTTTTGTAGATACAGATTGGCAAGATTATTTATTCAGAACAGCAAGTCAGCAAAATCATAACGTTTCTGCATCAGGTGGTAATGAAAAGGCAAAATATTATTTCTCATTGGGTTATAGCAATCAAGAGGGGGTAATTATTTCAAACTCACTAACCAGATATTCATTAAAGGCTAATTTTGATCAAAAAGTTAATAAGGTGCTAAGCTTTGGATTAACCTCTGGATTTACCTATCAGGATAATAGAGGGCCGCAAACAGGTAGCAATACTTTATCAGGAAATATTTTTGGTGGTTTACGTATGTTGCCTAACGTACCTGTTTATGATGCAACTAATGTAACCGGGTATAATATCGCGCCTAATAAAACTGCTTTAGGCCGTGGCGCTAACTTGATTACTATTTCTGATAATATTGGTAACCAACGGTTCGTATTAGATAATAACATCAGAAGATCTCAGACTTATCGGTTACTGGCTACAGCATATGCAGAAGTTAATATTTACGACGGGTTAAAATTCAAAACCCAAGTTGGTATCGATAATCAGAATGTAGATGATTTTAGTTATACTGACCCTCGTGCCGGCGATGGTGTGAGCAGTAATGGCAGCATGACTCAAGCCTATAGCCCAAGTATTAGGTTAGATCTTCAAAATGTGTTATCGTATAATAAATCAATTGCGGATAGCCATAATTTAAGTGTAACGTTAGTTCAGGAATTTCAGAACGATAGATCATCTTTTTATCAGGCAGCCATTTCTAATTTAACAGATATTTATTGGAATCAAAATATTGTTAGCGGAACTTTTGTAACACCAACAGCTGCAGGTGGTTTAGCTAGAACAGCATTAGAATCTTATCTTGCACGTGTTAACTACAACTATAAAAATAGGTATTACATTGGAGGATCTATCCGTTCTGATAAGAACTCTAATCTTCCTGAAGCAAACCGTATTGGTTATTTCCCAGGTGTATCAGCAGCCTATCGCGTTTCTGAAGAGCCATTCTTTAAAAATTCTACAGCTTTAGCTTTTGTGTCCGATTTCCGTATCCGTGGGTCATTTGCTGAAGTAGGTAACGTAAATATTGGTAATTTCAAATACCTTGGTCAATATAATGCTGCGGTTTATGGCGCGCAGCCAGGTATCGGCTTTAGTAACATTGGTAACTATAATCTACAATGGGAATCGCAAAAGAAAACTGATTTCGGATTGGAACTTAGTTTATTTAACAGTAGGGTTAATTTTACTGCTGATTATTTCAGACAAAATACCAATGCGCTGGTTCAAAATGCGCCAACAGCTCCTTCATTGGGAGTTCCGACTAATACGATTACACAAAATGTTGGTAACATTGTTAACTCAGGCTTTGAATTCTCAATAGGTGGCGATGTGGTTAAAAGCCAGGATTTTACCTATAATGTAAACCTAACTTTAACCACTCAAAAAAATATTGTTGAATCATTGAGAGAAGGTCAGGATCAGATTAGTACCTATAACATTATCCGCGTTGGTGAATCGTTAAATTCATTTTATGGTTATGAGTATGCCGGTGTTAATGCGGCAAATGGTAACCCGCTTTACGTTAAAGGTAACGGTCAGATTATTCAGGGTAATGTAACTAACCAAACTTACAACGTTTATGATCCTGCAAACCCTAGTGCAACAGGAGCAACAGCAGTGTTGTCGGCATCAACAGATAAGAAAGTATTAGGTAGTTCATTACCAAAATGGTTTGGAGGCTTTAATAATACTTTAACTTATAAAGATTTTGATCTGAATGTATTCTTCAGATTTCAAGGCGGAAATAAAATCTACAATAGAACACGTGTTGATCAATTAAATCAAAACTTTGTAAATAACGGCACCGAGATTTTAGGTAGATGGCAAAGTGTTGCAAACCCAGGTGATGGCGTAACGCCAAGACAATACTTTGGTAGGTCTACATTTATCAACAGAGATGGTGACGCCACTACGCGTTTTCTTGAAGATGGTAAATTCTTCCGTTTAGATAACGTAGCATTGGGTTATAAAGTTCCGGCAAACATTGTTAAAAAATTAAAAGTAAGTGGTATCAGATTTTATGCCTCTGCACAAAACTTATTCGTACTTACAGGTTACAAAGGGCTTGATCCTGAAACAAATACCGCTGCATCTGCAACAACTGGATACGGTACCGATTTTAATGGCAACCCGCAACAACGTACGTTTACATTTGGAGCAAACGTGAGATTTTAACTGATAAAGATTTTAAAGATGAAAAATAGATATTTTAACAATAAAAAAGCTTGGGTACTTCCCTTAATGGGCTTGATGTTATTCGCAGGATCCTGCAAAAAATATACTGATATTGTACCTGATAATACCTTTGCCGAAAATGATGCTTATTCGAACCCTCAACGTGCAGCCTTAGCCATCACTGGTGTGTATAGCGCTGCCCAATCTAGTCCTTATACCGATAATTCAAATCGTGGCTATCCTTTTGGTGCAGCAAATACCATTCAAGGCGACATGAGAGGAGAAGACATGATGGCTATTCCGTCATTCTTTCTTGTTACTTACGAAAATAGCTATGATGCTACAACAGCAAACAATACTGCACTGTGGACCAGCTTGTATGCTACCATTAATCGTGCAAATATTGTAATTGCAAAATTAAAAGAAGCCGCTGCAGCGGGTACCATCACCGCAGATGTGGCTACGGGTGGAGAAGCAGAATGCCGTTTTGTTAGGGCCTTAAGTTATCATGAATTACTTATTCATTTTGCGCGTCCTTACAATCATACTGCTGGGGCTACCCACCAGGGCGTAGTATTAAGAACAGTAGGAATTAATACCCCAGAATTAGTAGATCAGTATAAAAATGAAGGACGTAGTACCGTGAAACAAGGATATGATTTAATTTTATCTGATCTTGATTTTGCTGAAACTAATCTTCCTACCCAAACAACAGCATCTTTAAAAATAACAAGAGGTACAAAAGGAGCAGCTGTTGCCCTAAAAACCCGTGTTAAATTACATATGGGCGATTATGCAGGTGTAATTACAGAAGGAGCGAAATTAGGAACTGCAGCTACAGGGCCAACATTCACGGCACCTGCAGCACTTGGTGCTTATGCATTGACTGCTACTCCTGACGGACCGTTTGCAAGTGTTGGTGCCAATTATGGTAATACTGAGTCGATCTTCTCAATAGAAAATTCAACTATTCGTAACGCAGGAACCAATGGATCGTTGAGTACAATGTATTCAAAAGCACCGGGAAGAGCACTCGCAGTTATCTCGCCAATTATTTGGAATGATCCATCCTGGAAAGCAACAGATTTGCGCAGAACTTTATTGGCCACTACTGATGCGGTAACTGGTGTGGCTGCTAAATATTATTTTACTACCAAATATAAAGATCCGGCAACCTGGACAGATGCAAACCCAATTATCAGATATGCAGAAGTTTTATTAAATGTTTCTGAAGCCTATGCAAGATCGGGAAATGCAACTCAGGCCTTAGCTTTGTTAAATGCAGTTAGAAATAGATCTGTTGCATTAGCTGATAGATACACTGCCGCAAATTTCTTAACAGATGCAAGCCTAATACAGGCTATTATTAATGAGCGTAGAATCGAATTTTTGGGTGAAGGTAAACGTTGGATGGATATTCATCGCCTTGCAAAAGAAAATCTTTATGGACCAAATGGAATTCCTGCAAAAACAAGCTCTACTGTTGCCTTTTCAGCATATAACGCTGCTGCTGGTTACACTGGAGCAAGATCTGTTGCAGCTATTCCTTATGATGGTGCAGTTACAAGTTTTAGGTTTATCTGGCCTATTCCAACTGTAGAAACACAAGCAAACCCAGTGCTGGCCGGACAACAAAATCCTTCTTATTAATATTTAAAAAAATGTAAAAAAAAAGGCCTGGGAATTTTCCAGGCCTTTCTTATAATTGAACGAATAATTAAACTTATTTCTTATCCACACTGTACTTTCCGGGTCCAATAAAAATCAATCCAAAAAATACAATACCCAATTCAATCGCATGGCTTGCTCCGCCTAAGCCATCGCCCTTGCCGAAATGCACTAACGCGGCTATCACCATTGTAAAAATTAATAAAATTAAGGCAGGCCTGAAGAACAAGCCTACAATTAAGAGAAAACCGCCAAAGGTTTCAGTGGCAGCCGCCATAAATCCCCAAAATATCGGTAGAAAATTTATACCTATTACTTTCATACTTCCGCCTAAATCGGTCCAGCCGTTTGGTCCACCGGCTAGCTTTGGAAAACCATGGATAATAAACATTACACCTATGCCTAAGCGCAAAAGCAATAGTCCGGTATTACGGTATTTTCCTAAATTATCTAAAATTGCCATTTATAAATATTTAAATTGAACGTTATTTGTTTCTACATTTAATGCTACCTCAGCGCCTAATGCCATGCAGAGGTTATTATCGATGTGTCCTGTCGGGAAATTAAAGCAAACCGGGTAATCATATTCCCTAACAACATCCCAAATTACTTCATCAGCCGTTTGTCCGAAAGAAATTTTTTCATCTGCTATTTCATTAAAAGCCCCAACAACCAATGCTTTTAGTTTTGAGAGTTTTCCTGCTCTTTTTAGCATTCGTAACATGCGGTCGATACTGTATTCGTGTTCACCAACATCTTCCAGGAAAAGAATTTTGTCTGTAAAATCCATCTCCGAAACCGAACCCTGCATCATAGCCAGCAAAGTGAGGTTGCCTCCAATTAAAATTCCAAAAGCTTCTCCTGACCTGTTTTTAAATGTACTTTGATAATTGTACTCCTGTTTTTCGCCAAATAAAGCCTTTTTTAAAGAGGTTAAAGCCTCTTTAGTTGATTCATCAAAAGTATATGGCATTTGTGCGTGCAGACATTGTGTATGGTGCTGTGCAATGAGGTGCGAAAGCAATACGGTAATGTCGCTGAAACCCACAAACCATTTAGGATTTTTGTCGAATTCGGTAAAATCAAGATCATCAATAATTCGGATAGCACCGTAACCTCCCCTGCCAGCAATAATAGCTTTTATAGAAGGATCGTCCAAAAAACGTTGGATATCTTTTGTCCTTAAATGGTCGCTTCCTGCAAACTGGTGGTGGCTGGCATACACGCTCTCACCGATAATAACTTCCAAATCCCAGCTTTTTAATATTTCAATGGCATGGTCTATAGGTTTCGGTAATTTTTTTGCCGGACAAACGAGGGCAATTTTATCTCCTTTTTTTAAATACGGGGGCTGCTTAATCATCTTCAAAACACTTATCTTTGCCAAATTAATAAAAATTGTTTTGGATAATAGTAAAATAAAAAGATATACCGTAACTGCAGCCCTTCCATATACCAATGGACCGGTTCATATTGGGCACCTTGCGGGTGTTTACATTCCTGCAGATATTTATGCCCGTTACCTAAGATCAAATAAACGTGATGTAAAATTCATTTGCGGATCTGACGAAAATGGCGTTCCAATTACTTTAAAGGCCAAGAGAGAAGGAATTACTCCTCAGGAAGTGGTAGATAAATACCATAAAATTATTGGCGATTCTTTTAAGGAATTTGGCGTTTCTTTTGATATCTATCACCGTACCTCTTCACAAACCCATCATCAAACAGCAGCTGATTTCTTTGAAACGCTTTATGATAAAGGTGTTTTTACTGAAGAAATTACCGAACAATATTATGATGCGACAGCGAAACAATTTTTGGCTGATCGTTACATCACCGGTACCTGCCCTAAATGTGGCAATGAAAATGCTTATGGCGATCAGTGCGAAAACTGTGGCTCTACGCTGAATGCTACCGATTTAATTAATCCAAAATCTACCCTTTCGGGCGATAAACCAATTTTGAAAGAAACTAAAAACTGGTTTTTACCACTTGATAAATACGAGGATCGTTTAAGGACTTATATTGAAAGTCATAAAGAATGGCGCCCGAATGTTTACGGACAATGTCAAAGCTGGTTAAATGCCGGTTTGCAGCCAAGGGCGATGACTAGGGATTTAGACTGGGGTGTACGCGTTCCACTTCGCGATGCAGAAGGTAAAGTGCTTTATGTATGGTTTGATGCACCAATCGGTTACATTTCTGCTACGAAAGAGCTTTGTAACTATGCAAAATTAGACGTTTGGAATCCGAAAGCAGAAGAATATTACATCAGTAGCTACGAAAACGATAAATGTGGTTGGGAAGAATACTGGAAAAGTGATGAAACCAAATTGGTTCACTTTATTGGGAAAGATAATATCGTTTTCCATTGCATTATTTTTCCAGCCATGTTAATGGCGCATGGCGAATATACTTTGGCTGATAATGTTCCGGCAAATGAGTTTTTAAACCTTGAAGGTCAAAAAATATCGACTTCCAAAAACTGGGCAGTTTGGCTCAATGAATATTTAAGGGAATTTGAAGGCAAACAAGACGTATTACGTTACGTATTAACTGCTACCGCACCAGAAACCAAGGATAACGATTTTACCTGGAAAGATTTTCAGGCAAGAAATAATAACGAGCTGGTGGCCATCTTGGGCAACTTTGTGAACCGCGTAATGGTACTTACTCATAAATATTTTGGTGGTTCAGTGCCTACTTGCATGGAAATTACCGAAGTTGACCAGGCAGTTATTGATGAACTGGCAGGCTATCCAGCTAGAATTTCTGCTTCAATAGAAAATTACCGTTTTAGAGAGGCGTTATCAGAAGTGATGAATGTTGCTCGTTTAGGTAATAAGTACCTGGCAGAAACCGAACCATGGAAACTTATCAAAACCGATGAAGACCGCGTTCGGACGATATTGCACATTGCACTTCAAATAGCTGCTAATATTCAGATTTTGATCGAACCTTTCTTGCCATTTACAGCAGAAAAATTAATGAAAATGCTAAAAAATGGTGGTCATGACTGGGAAAACGCAGGTACAGTGAGCTTATTAAAACGCGGTCATGAGATTGGTGAGGCTGTTCTTTTATTCGAAAAAATAGAAGATGCCGAAATTGATTTCCAAATTGAAAAATTAAATCAAAGCAAGGCCAGTAACGCTGCGAGTACGGCTGTGGCTGTTCCGGCAAAAGAAAATATCCAGTTTGATGATTTTTCTGCCATGGATATCCGTGTAGCGACTATTGTTGCTGCCGAAAAGGTAGAGAAAACAAAAAAACTGTTAAAATTAACCGTAAATACAGGTATTGACGAAAGGACAGTAGTTTCTGGCATCGCCGAATATTATAAACCGGAAGATATTGTTGGCAAACAGGTAAGTATGATCGTAAACCTTGCTCCGAGAGAAATCAAAGGAATTTTATCACAGGGTATGATCCTAATGGCTGAAAATGCTGAAGGAAAACTTACTTTTGTGGCTCCTGCAGAAAAGTTTCAAGAAGGTAGTGTAATCAGATAATCCGATCACTCAATAAAATGTCAAGCCATTTGATTAGTTTCAAATGGCTTTTTTTGCTAAAAAAACCTTATGGATTCATTCGGTTAAAATACTCGCTTATAGCATCGTTATTGGCTTTAGCCCTGTCTCCACTTGTACCGAAGGTTAATTCGGTTTTTCCTTCCTTCATCTGCTCAAATACCGATTCAACAAAATCGCTTACTGCTGGATGTGCATTGTGAATACCTTTTCCACCTAAGTCAGTGTTCAGGGCAGGTGGAATCATTTCAATTACTTCTATTTTCGAATCTTTAAGACTATGGCGCAAAGAGAGTGTAAAAGAGCGCATAAAAGCTTTCGTTCCACAGTAAACCGGTATTTGAGAAAAGGGTACAAACGCCAAACCCGAGGTTACGTTAATGATCGTGTTTAAGGAATTCAGCTTAGTGAACAGTTTGGTTAAATGAAGCGGAGCCAAAACATTGGTGGTGATTTCGTTACTTGCTTCTTCGTAAAAGTCATCATCACCAATGTTCATCCAGTTTTGTATACCAGCATTGTTTATTAGTACATTTAAATCACTGTGGTTCTCTGCAATCCAATTGTATAATTCAATTCTGCCTTCTTGATCCGATAGATCGCATACTTTGGTAATCACTGAAGGTAATTTTTCTGCTGCTTCCTGCAATGCCGATTCACGTCGGCCACAGATAATCACTGTATTATTTTCTTGTATAAACCTTTCAGCTAGGCCTAGGCCTATGCCGGTTGCACCACCTGTGATCAGTATTTTGTTATTTGCTAATTTCATGATTTTAATAAATTTGATAAGACAAAGGTGAAGCTATTAAAAAGATTTATTATGGTGAGTAGTACAGTTTTTTATGGGGATAAATTATTGATTGAAAAGGAGACGCTCAATCTAACAACATTTATTTCTGGTAGTTAAGGGGAAATTGATTATGATTTTTACAGGTTTTTAGGATAATTTTTTTAGAAAAATGCTTTTTAAAATGACTTCACTTGCGTGAAAACTTTTGTTATATTTGCGCTGCTCAAATAAAATGGTCCCGTAGTTCAACGGATAGAATAGAAGTTTCCTAAACTTTAGATATGAGTTCGATTCTCGTCGGACTTTTCCATAAATTATTGATTTTCAGTTAATTGATGTCTTTATCTAAACAAAAAGATGATGTCATTTGTTTTGGTATAATGGCAAACTCTCCAATTGCTACATTTAGCTATAAATTATTTCTATAGTTATTAGTAAGATTATAGATGGCCTATTTTCAATTGTAAAACATTTAATAAACATGACCTTTCAATACGCATCTGATTTACATTTAGAATTCCCTGAAAATTATGATTATCTGAATAAATTCCCAATTCAACCTAAGGCTGATGTATTGATTTTGGCTGGCGATATTGTAACTTTTAGCCAGCTTGAAAAACGCATGGATTTCTTCAATTATGTTTCAGATAATTTTGAGCAGGTATATTGGATCCCAGGTAATCATGAATACTATTACGGTGATATCGCCAGATGTGCTGGCCCCCATCAAGAGCAGATCAAAAATAATGTTGAATTGGTCAACAACATTACGATCAAGGCTACAGATTACGATTTAATCTTTTCAACAATGTGGTCTCACATTAGTCCTCCAAATGAGAGACAGATATTTGATGGGATGTCTGATTTTTACGTGATCCGGAATAACGGGCAAGTTTTCAGGCCAACTGATTACAATAGACTACATCAGGAAAGTTTAGACTTTATTCAGAGAGAAATATCAAATGAAAATGGACAGCAAAAGATTGTAGTTACTCATCATGTACCAACTTTAATGAACTATCCTTCCAGGTTTTTGGGAAGTATACTGAATGAAGCATTTGCTGTAGAATTAACTGAGATGATAGAAAAATATAATCCTCTTTATTGGATATATGGTCACCATCACCAAAACACCTCACCTTTTAAAATCGGTGAAACAATAATGCTTACCAACCAGCTTGGTTACGTAAGATCAGGAGAGCATACAAAGTTTGATTCAGCTAAATTACTCGATATTCTAGACTAGATTTTAAAGATCTGCTTGATTATGGGGCAGGAAATACTTGTATTTAGTGTATGAACTATTGTCCCGAGTTAATCAGATAATTGTTCTTCAAGATTGTCTTTCCTGATTACAAGCCTTTCCGAATGTTTTAGAGATTAAGCCTAAAATTTAGTCAATTTTAATCTTTGAAAAATTCGTGTAAACTTGCTAATCTAGATTTGTGTTTTGAACCAAGTTAGGTAATTCTCGATTTGAGATACCAGATAATAAGGGAGATTCAATAGTTTGTATTTCTTGCCACCGGGGGTAACGGCATCAGTAATGTGCAGCGAGCCTGCATAAAATCGGATGGCCATATTATGTGGGGACAGATCCATAAACATATGCAAAGATTTTAATTTACCTTCAGCTCCTGATTTCACTTCTACCGGAATTAGTTGCCCCTCAAAAGGTACAACGTAGTCCACCTCCGCACTTGAAGTAGTCTTCTCCCGTACCCAAAAATGGAGTGCACTTAAGGATTTAAATTGTGTGGCTAATAACTCTTGACCAACCAAGTGCTCAATTAAGGTCCCTTGATAAACTTTATTTAAATCATCGGTTCCTAAAATCTCCGTCTGAATACCAGCAAAATAATTAAGCATTCCAGTATCCAGCACCTGAAGCCTTGGAGATTTCCGATAGTCTGGCAGCAAAGGCAGTTTTACATCACTTGACGGGTAAATGAGCTCAATTAACAGGGCCTTTTCCAGCGTTCTTAATGCTTCTCCCATATCCCTGGACCGGTAGGGCGAATTTCCGAAACCTTCAAATTTAATACGCTGACCGGCCTGTCCAAATGATGCCCTTATCGCATGACCTATATGTAAGGCCTGTGCATTTGTACCGGCATATTTCTCAACATCATCCATATATGCCGTAATCAACGAATCGAAGATTGCTGACAACTCCAGTAGATCTTTGTTTTTACTATACGCTGCAATAACTTCCGGCATTCCCCCTATAAGTGCATAGGTATGAAATAGCTGCATGAGTTTATCATGTGTAAAGGTTGGTGCGGGTACCTGTTGTAAATAATTTATCGCTTCCCGTTCATCCATAGCACTCAAAAACTCTGGAAAAGAAACAGGTCTTAAAACCATATATTCCACTCTTCCGACGGGAAAGCTAATGTTTTTATCAAATAAAGTTTCGAGCATACTGCCCGCGGCTATTACCGCAATCCCTGGTTGGTCTTCATAAAAATAACGTAGAATGTTTAAGGCCTCAGGCACTTCCTGTATTTCATCAATAAACAAAAGTGTATCGTTTCTTTTGGTAAGTGACTGGTTTTTAATAAAAAACAAAGACTGAACAAGTAATTCGATCGTTGTGAACTCTTCAAAAGGCTTTCTGTCAGCAGCAAGCTCCAGATTGAGATAGATATACTGCTTAAATTTTTTTGAAAATTGCCCAACAACGGTCGTCTTACCTACCTGTCTAGCACCTCGTATCACTAGTGGCTTACGATTTGATTTAGTAAGCCATTTTTCTAACTCTGTAAATATTATCCTATCGAACATTTGACAAACTTAATTTCAAAACTACTTGTTGTTACAAAATTAGGGTTAATTATTGAATATTTCGTCACAGAATTAGGGTTAATTAATTGCTTTTCTGTCACAGAATTAGGGTAAGTATAATTAATAATTGTAATAGAATTAGGGTAAATGTATGTGTTGTTGTTACTGAAATGTTCGCGAAAATTCTGCCAGCATTTCGAGTAGCTGACGTCCGTTATAGGAAGCTATGTTCTGTTTTTCAGCCTCATAATGCTCTAAGATATAATTAGGGGATTTCGAATAATCAGTAAAATTCGGTTTTCGAGTTCGTGGCTTATAAATTTGCTTATACTAAACATCTGAGATTGCGTTAAAATGCAATATGATAAATAAACCAATAACCTTGTGAAATTTTTTCAGAATGTTAAAAAGTTGTGGGGAGAGATCCGTGCGTGGTCCCCGCGAACCGGTCTGTTGGTTTCGCCCAATGAGAATGGGCATTTTACTGAAAACAGCTTGTTTTACTATTGCTAGAAGTTTTAGTGCAGAAGAAATGCTATACTAAAAGTTTTTTTGCAATTCGCATAACGAACGAAAAAACAAGTTATTTTTGCCGAAAAAATAATATGCTATCAAGATAGAGAATATGAAGATTTCATGCGTAAGGCGCTGAATTGTGGAAGAAACCATCAAAATGGCGCCCATGTGGATACATACAGGGAATTGCTAGGTGCTTTTAATGTAATGCCTGAGACTCTGGACGAAATCAAATTGGTTCAGGATAAGGAATTAGAAGGCTTCAGAGAGTTTTACGAATATAACCGATTAGCGTTGGAAACTGCCCGCTTTGTTAACAACGCATTACTGTGCTGTAAGGAAAACCTGAATCTCAACGAAAAGCAGCTTTCAAAGATTTCCGGGCTTAAGGTCGTGGGCACTTTTGATTCCATTGCTACAGGCGTAGAAACCGCCATTGATATAATAAATGTTAATATCAAGCTGACGGAAGATGCACCCAAAGAATTAGCACGCTTTTCCAAAGATGCAAGGAACATCTTATACAGGGAATTTAACCATGTTGACGGACTGAATGAGATCACCATTAAAACCGGCATTACTCCGACTGAAAAAGGAGGCATTGTAACGGAAAATTCCTTTGAATTCTCTGAGGATAATAAGAAACTGGTGTTGAAGGCTTTTGTACGGGCTAGTTATGATGAGAAAGGGCAATTAAGCGCTTACGATTACCACTGTGAATTTAACCAGTATTTTGTAATCTTGGTAGCAGATGCGAAACAGGCTTATAAACCATTTATCAAATAGAAAGTGAATAACCTATCATTATAAGGAGCTTAATGTTTTAATCAAAAGAATATAAGTCTTCTATAAATTCTTTACATGTCTTTCTTCTAATGTCGACTTCTTGGCATTATTTGTTTTTGATATGTATATGAAACAACAAAGGCTTCTATTTTAAAAGCCTTTGTTGTTAAACTATTACTAAAAATATTTAGACGATTGGTACACGTACGGTAGCTGGTTTTAATTTAACTGCTTCCACACTTAATGTAGCAGTTTCCAATTTACCATCATCAAGCGTCCATACACAGCTAAGTTTACCATTGTTAATAGCATTAACAGTCATTGCAGCTCCACCAGACTTTAGGGTTACTACATCACCAGGCTTTATTTCTTTTTCCATATTTTACAACTTAGAATTTAATTCCAATATAACGATAAATAATTAAGTTGGCAAAACTTGGTGCAATGGGTTATAGTGCCTTAATTATAATTAAATGCTTTTAAAGTCGTGGAAAGATGGTTAAGCATAAACGTTAATCTTGATGATATAATATTGCACTAAGTTTTTCTTGGATTTCTGTTGCTGTATCAGCAAGAGTTGGCAATATGATATCATGGAGGACGCGCCCCTCTTCAATTACAAAACCACGGCGCTTGGTCGCAAAATTTACTCTAAACATATCCCTGACCTGGGTACGTACAATTCGTTCTTGAGGAATGATGCCCGGCTGATTAACTGCGGTTATTATCTTTTGATCATTTATGTTTTCAAAAAATTGTATAAGATTATCAACTTCATTGTAATCTAGGTAGCCAACCAACAGATCTACTTTTCCACCTTCAGCGAATGTATCAAATGAGAAACAGTTTTTGTTTGGAAATAAAATTTTAAGTAACGGTTTATCGAAGCCAACGTCAGGGTCTACAAAAAG
Organism: Pedobacter miscanthi; assembly: GCF_032678605.1. GTDB lineage: Bacteria > Bacteroidota > Bacteroidia > Sphingobacteriales > Sphingobacteriaceae > Pedobacter > Pedobacter miscanthi_A. The sequence continues at coordinate 18,405 of NZ_JAVTSU010000014.1, read as the reverse complement.
AAGAACAATTGAATCAGATCCATTTTGCTCACTTATCCGGCACCTTAGCACCAATATATCCTTTTCTGTCCAGTCAGTTGCGTGTATTGTTAGATCTTGAATATAGGGATATGCAAAGTTTCCAATTGAATCTTCCTCTGGGTTATGTACCCCTTCTATTTCGCGGATTTGCTCCCATAATTGTATCGCCGATATTTTTGGGACGTAATCTCCCATTGGAGAATATTCAAAGACACAGTCATCTTTCATTCCAAAAGAGACCGACTTACGGCAATAAGTTTTTTCACTGGATTTTAGGCGTATGTATTCTAGGTATCTAGATTGAAGCTTAGATTCTGCTTTTTCAGAGAAATTTACTATAGTGAATGCCGTTTTCTTAGTGAAGATTCTCAAGACAACATCTTCTCCCTGATTGATAATATGCATATCAAATATTTCCTCATCTTTTTCAGTGCTATGAAAATTGGTAGATAAAGTATCTTTCAGCGGATTCCAATAAAAACAGTGTCGGGCGTTAAAACCAATAACAATCCAATCTCTTTTATATAAAATAAGATCAGCACCAAAAAAAGAAAGATTTTCGTCCCATGGCAGTTTGGCAACGATCTGATACGGAGCAAAAGCTTCCCTGATACTTAACTCCTTTTCGGATTGGAATAACAGATATTTCACCGGAAGCTGTCCGGTTAACATAGCCGGTTGTTTTTCGCCATATAACGTTTCAGGAGATAAACTCAAAACCCCTTTTAAGGAGCTCATAATCCGGCGCAAATTTTCAAAGAAATATTGATCCCCTCTAAATTCCTCTAAAGAACGTGCCGCTTTTTTCCAAGTGACCGCTTCTTGATAAAAACGGAGCAAGTCTCCACTATAATAATTCTGGTGGATCGCATTTGGATGTCGCAATTTGATATCTTGGATAACTTCTGGCCCGAAACTCTTAAGCTGGTCAAAAGCTAAGATTCCCATGTTGATAAAATCAAGGTTATTTAATTTTGTTGTATCCTCATTATATGCTTCCCACAACTTAATTTTTTGATCTAACTCAGCGACGCGGACAAATGCCCGTACAATTGCTTGTTGGTTTCTGAATTTCTGTTGCTTGTCAAGAATCTGTTCATTGTAGGCGAGTAAAGCTGCATTTACTATACTTAAATTGTTGTTTTGATTCCAAAATTCAGTAGCTCCGAGATTCTTCTTAAGAAAATCTTCCAGTTTTGGGCTTATCTCAGCATCAGGCTGTGACTTGAATATCTTCATGAGCGCCTGTGTAGTGTTGTCTTTCTTGATCGCGAAGCGTTCTAGAATTACTTCTGCATTTGGATTTATCCCATTCAAGAAACCCGCTAATTCATTATGCTCTTGACCAAAGGGAATGAGATGAACATTGCACTCTTTCATTAGTTCCCAGTGAGCTGGGGATCCAATTTCGGAGTTTCGCATTAATATATAATGTTCAGAGCTACTTGAAGGAAACCATTCTTTCATCATCTTCAACAGGGTGGTAAAATCCTCATCCATAACACCGTCCCGACTGCAGCCAATAAAAAGAAAGGTTTTATTCATCCACAAGTTCTGCATGATTGTTTTATAACCAACATGGGTATTTAGATTTTCATAGTCATCCGCAGCAAAGATTGTCGTGTCAGGGCGGCTATAAATGCCATGTAAGTGAAAAATGAAAGGCTTAAAATTTGATAAACAGGATTGAATTTCCCCATGCTGTGTCCAGTCTAAAGCTAGATCTGTCTGGATATTACCTGTATTTCTTAATAAATCATCATAATTTGTTGTAGCTATAATAGGTTGACAGAGATTTTGAATGCTTTCAACTAATTCAAATGATTGCACCTTAGGACGGCCCAATGTATCATTTAACCAATTTGAAAAAGGATGTCCTGGGCCATTTAATAGTTTTTTTACTATACTTGCAGCCTTGATTAATTCATTTTTACTAAGCAAGTCGGTTGCTTCCTGGATCATTTTTACATCTGCTCTGTGATTATTAGCGTATTCCAATCCACTTTCTATTAGACCTTTCCAGTTTGGAAGACCAGCTGTCGCAAATGAAACCCCTGCCCCTACAACCGGGACTACTTTGTTTTCTTTTAAAAGAGCCTTTAATTTAGATATGTAATTCATGCCGAAAAATAAGATTTTCTTATGATATCTTAATCACGAATATGCTGTGGCTTTAAATGACGAAAATCGCTCTACTATCAGACTGGTCTTCGGCCTAAATACTATCGGGAAACCTATTTCTTACCAACTGGGAAACATGATCTGCCTCACTTGCCATATTATCAATATATTCCTTAATCCCATCAAAATTTTGCTGGAACATAGACTTAAATTTTGCAGCGAAGTTCGGGAATCCGTTATGTTCACAGAAGCTTTCTGTTATGTTGAATGCTTCCCTTAAAATCGCGGACGAATCTAATTTAAAATCCACATTGATTTCAGCAACATGGATGATTACATCTGTAATGTACACAGATCTGATCAGGGGATGAGGATGCGAAGATTCTCGGTAATAGAGGTTCTGATTATTTTTCTCCATAAACATAAAATAGTTTAGGATTCCCGAAACACCAATAGACAGGAGTTTGCTCAAGTTTTCTGATGTTTGATCTTGTTTCGCCAATTTCTTCCAAAAATCTATGATATGTACTGGAACTAGATTAGCAGCATGTACATCTGCATCGAATTCAAGTGCATGCTTGAAGGCAGAATAATGGCTGCTTGGCCCAGTCTGGTTGTGTTCTTCTAAGGAAGTGAACTCCTGAAAAGGCTTTTGTATTAAATGAGCGCGTTCATGGTAGTAAGTAAACTGAATAGCTGCCTGATACATCACTACTCCTAAGGGAAATTCTATCAGTTTTTCAAGGCTGCCATATTTTTCATTCGTCTGTTTGTGCTGCTTGAATATATTCTTATTGGCAAAAAAGCTTTTAAAGGTTTCAATAATAGTGCCCATATTGACCTTGATAATATAATATCCATCTACGTACCCCGCACGTGCATTCACATCAAAATCATTGGTATAGACAAACCTTGCCGGCTGTATGTCAAACTCTGCGCAATGTTCACTGAGGTTCGTTTGACAAAAAGTGAAGAACATCTCAAAAAGGTCTTCCAAAGGAGTGTCCTTAAAATCAAATATATCGGCATATGGCACCACCCTTTTGCTGATAAGTTCTGTGCAAACCTCTTCATAACTCAGCATGATCTTAGGAGATGGATATCATTGCATCGAAGTGCTCGTGTTTTTCAAATCTTGGCATTTGCATGTTCCTTTCATACGTCATGTCAAGCATTTTTTGGACATCCTTGTTCATACAGGTTAACTTAAGATCAATACCATAATAGTTTCCAAAATCCTTTATGATGTGGTCAACATTGATCTGTACATTTGGAAAGTTCCTGTTGATGATACCCAGATCATTCCATAGTTCGAAATTTAAATTCTGTGTCGCAAGTCTATGCTCTTTTGGAAGTAATAAAGTATTATACTTTAAGCTTTGTTTAATCGGTTTTGGTACCATAGCGTTTTTTCTCAAAAATACAGAGTTCTTTGCATATTCCTACGTGTTGATATTGATCTCTTTTGCTACAACTGTTAGCGTAATAAACTGATGTTGATACAATCCAATGATGTCAAGATCAGCCATAATCATCGCTGAATTTTATCCTTGAAGTTCTGATAAATCACGTTGGACTTTAAGACCTTCTCCCCAAGACAGTATGGGTATTTACACAGTGTACTAATATAACAATTGCCTTTTGCCCTAAAATCAATATTTCCTGAAACTAGAATACCAATCACCTCGTTTGTTTGCTGACTAAAGACCGGTGCCCCACTATTTCCCTGGAAGGCATCTAACGAGGTGTAAAAATAGATGCCTGAATCTTTCTGGATTTCCGCATTTAGTGCCACTTTTGCCGGGAGGCCCGAAGGGTATCCAATCATATAAACCTCGGCTGCATTATTATATTTCTCAGATGTTGCAAGTACCAATGGTTTTCGATCTGTTTTTCGCTGAAGAGAGAGCAGGGTAACATCTAATTCTCTGTCAATAGTTTGACGCTCACCGGGAAAATACACATTTGACGCGTTGATAAAACTACTGAAAACACCCTGCTTGTTCTTTATCTCGAATCCGAAAATGATGGCATATTTATCTATAGCCTCTGTTAGCACATGGGCGGCTGTCATCACTGTCGAGTCATTGAGGATGAATACCGTTGCCTCTCCCGCCACGGGTTGATCACCAAAGGGTTCTGATGAACAGAGATTGTATTTCTTTTTTAATGTGATCGTTGAAATTTCGAATATAGAATCACTAATACTTTGCAGAGCCTCTTTTCGGACTAAGAGTCCGACCGATGCAGAATTGGTGAGTATATTATTCTGCTGAGGAATCAACGGGTTAAGTTGACGCAGTTCTATTCGGCTGTCAAAGGGGCTTGGGCCATATAGGCGATTTTTTTTGCTTTCCGTCTCTGAAATCCCGACCCCAAGAGCCTTAGCCTCGGCTGCTAGCTGCTCCTTTTGTGCATTTTCTTGTAGAATTAGTGCCGCCGCTTCCTGCAAAGGTTGAGGTGAAAGCGGCTTATATAAATAATTGTCTATTATTTTTGCTTCAACTTTACTTTTTTTGTCAATATAATATTCAAGATTTGTTTTTAATTGTTTTTCAGTCAAACTCCTTTTATCTTCCAATACTTTTTTATCCTGAGCATAAGCCAGGTTGTGAAGCGCTAAAAATAAGATGAGATAAAAAAATATTATAACGCACCTCATTTCCGGGGCTTATTAGAGAGTCCATACAAAGGTATATCTAAGACCAGGCCAAGTCCAACTCTCATAGATTCGTATGACTTGGTAACTGCAACACCTGCTGCGTCATAAGAAATTTCTTTCAGGTCAGGTCCATATTGAACTCCGATATTTACAGCAAAAGGGCTATTTTTAAATCCATGGCTATAATATAAACCTGGAGCAAAAACATTTTTAAAACTTAGCTCGGGCAATGCTTTATCTTTCTTTGAGCCATCTAAGCGCACTCTGGTTAAAGCACCGATATCTATTAGCGGAATAAAAAATCCATCTGTATTTCCACTCTTGCTTCCCCAGCTGAAACTCAGCCCTACCGGAGCGGTAAACCCTACACTGAATGCCTTAGCCGTAGTAAACTCCTTCCAGGATAGCTCGTAAGCTGGAAGTATTCCAGGATAAGCATTTATTGATACATTAAAACTTGATTTTCGTTTTTCAACATAACTGCCTGTTTTATTGATCACATTATTTAAAGCCAATTCGACGCCCTCCTCGTTCTCGGCAGTGCTGATCTCAATGATAAAACGCATAATTTTTACGAGCTCCGGATTATTTAGCGCTAATATATTATCACTGAATGCTATACCTAAAATTCCAACTCTTTGAAGGAGCAGATCTCGTTTTTCGCTCAACGCTCTAGACTCACTTTCTTTTCCTGAAACGAAATAATTTTCAAAATAGGCTTTTTGATAAGCTTTCAATGCATCTATGAATCCATTAATATCTGCTTCAGAGAAAATAGGAACTTCAGTTGAGCCACTTTTAACAGTGTAATCTTTTAGGGCATTTCTAACTTTTTCTATGCCTTCGGAAATACGGTTGTTGGTATAGTAGCTCAAGGTTAAGCTGGCAAAAGCCTCATTACTGCTAAAATCTTTAATGGTGGAGCTGATTGTGTAATCCGTCGAGCTGATTGCCTTGCCACATAACATTTTCATTTCCTCGATAAAGTCCAATGTGGTCTGTTTTTCGTTCTCATTTTTTGCATATATATCAAGACGGATCAGATCTGTATATATGTTTTGGAATGCTTCTTTATTTTCTCTTGATAGTCCATTTATGTTATCTTTTTCACTAATGATTTTAAGCACTTTATTCCAGGCCAAAATGTTCGGGGTTATTTTTAAGTCTAAAAGAAAATTATTTACATTTGTTATGTACTCAGCATTTTGATCTGATTGTAGGAATAGGGAAAACTCCAGGGCCTTTAAAACAGCAACCGAGAATTTCTTTTTCTGTAGGTCCCTGGCAATATCATTCGCACTACGTGCAATCTGAAAATACTTAATTAATGGCGCAGCTCCCTTCGTAATCACCGGCTTGTTCTCTGAGTTTTTCCATTGTGCAATTAATATTTCACCCGAACTTTGAAAGTCTTCCGCCATACTGATGATCGACTCAACAAAAGCATGGAGCGTGTCCGGCTTTAATGGTTTTTCTGATTTATTGATTTTTCTAATTTCTGAAGAAAGCTTGTATACTTTTTCCGTACTCTTTGCAGCAGTATTCAGGACATTCTGAAACACCGCTTTATGAGAATCGATTGTTGAAATAGCTGTCAAGACTGTGCCACTGACTTGTTTAAGATAATTTTCGAGAACAAACGAGCTTGAAGTGGTTTTAAAAGCAATATTATAATATTTTAGATTTTGTTGGTTTAAAAAGCCTACATAAAGCACATAAAAATCAATATCAGCGGAATAGTTAGCAATAAAATCCATTCCTGCAAGTCTGGCCTCCCCGTCTTGAATGATAATCAGGCTTCTAGCCAGCATGGCGCTTAAGTTTACTGCATTAACCAGGTTAAATTTTGCAAACTCATTTGATGTTGGTAACTTTTGAAGAATACTGCTATTCTCCAAAATGGTGAAATAATCGATCGGTGATTTAATTCCGGATATACTTGAGATAATTTTTACCCCCTCTAAGGCAAAATCCATTTCGGGGTATTTTGTTAAAAACCGCCTCATTCTTGGCGTATTCCGCAGGTTTTCAGAATTTTTCAATAGGTCATTCAGGTCTGCTTCAATATTTTCTCTAAGCTGTTTAGCGTTGATTAAACCATCTGAACTAAGGTTTAAAAAATAATTTGTAGTCTGTGGAAGCAGAACCTTAAACTCAGCTATCGGGTCTGAAGGCCCCGGATTTGATAACCATTTCTGAACACGCTGCGTTGCGTATAAACTAAGCTCCTCCTGAATCCGTTTTGCTAAGATATCTGCAAGTGCAGTCAGGAACATTTGGGCGCTGAGTTCTCCCGGGACACTAAATACACTTTTCTGAACCGAAAGGCTATTTCCAGTTGATGAAAATCCATCTACATTTTTCGATCCAATTGCATTATATTTTCTGTGAAATTTATCTATGATGTCCCCGAGATAATGGTTTCCAAATGCTTTGTACAAATCTCGTAAAGCAGCAATCTCGCTTAAGTCCAAACTGGATTTGTCTTCATAATAGGTGTTCTTCTGGCTTTCTACTTGACCTGACAGAATGTTAAGGTTGTATGCATAATCGTCCAGGTCAGTCTCTTTACTTGAAACAGGTGGAGACGAGCTATAAGCTGTAAATTGCTTCTTTAAAGATGTATAGGTTTGAAAACTCGTATTAACTATACTGAGGCTGCTATCATACCCTTTGATTATTAGCTTTTCTCTATCCTGCTCCCTTAAAAAAGATTTAAAAATACCAATCGCCTCAGTTCTATTCTCAGCCAGTTCCTGGTCTTTTAAATCCGGATCTACAGCATTATAATCTTTCTTTAAAAGTTCAACCAACTTTGCTGCATAGCCGACAACAGGTGCATCTTTTTGAGCGAAAACGCTTGTTGTAAAGAGAAAAAATAAAAATACGAGGATAATGGGTTTGCGTAGTAGCATATTTTGAGATTGAAAATTTAGATTTTTGGATTTTATTATGGCACAGTTGTTCCATCGTCTGGTCGGAAACTGACATTGTATAAGCTGCACCATCCGATGGGCAGAGAGCGTTTTGGTAATCATATGGAGGGCGAGTTTAGATTTGTTAACCTGTTTTTTAGATTGTCAGGTCTTTGGAATAAATATAATTAATATATTTAATTCTTTAGCTATCTGTGTCTTAACTAAAATCGTTCTTCTTCACTCTCGTGAAAACATATTAAAAAACTACGTTTTTCTAAGTAACCTAAGTTTTTCCAAAGGCAATACCAAGGTTTAACAAGGCTTTCCTGATAATAAGGGTTCCATCGGAATCTATTTAGGTTGAAAATGTTCTTAGCAATACAAAAACTTCTTATCTAAAGCTCTAATATATACTATTTGATTGATTTAGAATAAAATTCTGTCACAGGTTAATAGCGTGGGGATTATTCCTATTTGGCCACTTCTTCGATGGAAGGTGGCATTATACAACTCAAATTGATTACTTGTGCTTTTTGATATTCTAGGCCATTTATCTTATTCGATGGTTAGGGTAAATGTATGTGTTGTTTTTACTGAAATGTTCGCGAAAATCATTTATTAATTTATTGATATTTTGTAGCTGGTTGTGTTTAGATGATTTTTCTTGTGTTAAACGAATTCATTTCGTAAATTTGAGTGATAACATTTGAGCCCAATAACAGTCATTTTGGATCGTTAGTGAGTCGTAATTGTATTTTACAAGTAATTGTTAGTCAGGAGGTTGTTTAAATAAAACTTGTTCTGGCTTCGTCGGTACCACTTGGAGAGGTAAATCTCCGCACTAAACGGCTTTTCTGCAACAGGAAGGCCGTTTTTGTTTTTACTGATCTTCTTATATAGTGTGTTTCCGACAACCAAAACGACAACCGATTTTCCGTTGTCATGGTTGCTTAACTCATTGATATGGCAGAGATTAAATTAAACCTGAGAGAGCCTAACACAGAAAAAGAAACACCAATTAATGTGATCATTAGATACAATGGTCAAAAGCTAGTTTACTCGAGCGGCAAACGAATTCACCCCAGCATGTGGGACAACCTCTCGCATTTTCGATGAAATACCCAGCTCTAGTAGCTATTTTAGAAAGGAGTATAAGTGCCATCTTAGATGATTATGAAAATATAGTTGATCGCTTTCTTAAGGATAAGAATCTGAGTCATGACAAAAAGTTGTTGATAAATTTAACCGGATGGCAAGCCAGATACAATTATTTGAAAGCATGGAGTTCTTGGCTACAAGTTTGAGAACGAATTAATACTACTATAAAATATGGGATAAAGTGCGCATCTTTACAGATGCTCTAGAGAATGAATTTTTAGATGAAAATATTCAGAATGCGATAATCAAGTTCTCTGACCTAATGGGGGATATAAGGACATTTGCAGCAAAATACCTGTTCGCCGAGAAAACACCAGGACAAATGTATGCTAGCGATTATGAAGCATAAGGAATCACGATTACTGAAACAATTCAGTTTGATATTGATCAGGACCAGTGCTATCGGTTCCCTGACTGACCAAGCGATAATGATTGGAATGCTTTCAACGAACGTCAGAGTAGTGCCCAGGCGGATATAACTCAGCTCGTTGGAAAAGCAATGGACGGTTACTGTAGGTTCAGATCCGCAGTGAAGAAAAAACTTTTTATTTAAAGACGATTGATAGTTGGCACCTATAATCGATTATTTTGTTTACTATAATGCCAAAGAGATAATTTACTTAATGAAGATTTCGGAATTCGATTTAATGCATGCACCTTTAAAAACAGACATTAAAGTATTTTTAAAAATGAAAATTATCTTTAAAACTAGTCAATTGAGATGGTTGACTTTAATCACTATTATTTTTCTTCAATGCTGCAAAAGGAAAGATAATATTAGGAAAGATAATGTTGATTTTGATCAATTGATAAAACAGTATTCGGCTAATGAAAAGGACAGTTTAAAATTGCAATGTTTAATTTTTCTAAAAAATAACATTGAGGGTGTGACTTCGGAAGAACCATATTTTTATAATGATAAGGGAGGAAATGAAGATTTTAAATTGGACACGATTACCTCTGACAGTTCTCTAAGATCCATTTTGAAAAATAAAAAAATAAACTTTTCTTTCTCTATTACAAAGGATGCTGACTGTTTATCTTCAAAATTATTGGAAGAAAATATAGACAAAGCGATATCTGACTGGAAGAAATATCCCTGGAATAAGAATGTGCCCAAAGATGTTTTTTTAAATTATCTTCTTCCGTATAAGGTGTTAAATGAAAACCCGGATAATTGGAGGGCAAATTTCTTTCAAAAATATAAAGACAGCATTACAAGACATGAAACAAACGGAGATAATGACAGTGAAAAGTTATATTCAGGTTTAAGAACAGAAGCTTGGTCTTGGCTAAAATACACTGGTGACTTTACGAGGCTTACACGGTCGCCTTCATATAAGGAACTGGTAGCTGTCAGAAAGGGACAATGCTATGAACTTTCACATCTATTTGTATTTATAGCAAGGTCAGCAGGTATACCTGCTACAATTGATCTTGTTCCGTTGTGGGGAAAAACTAGTGGTAGTCATGCCGCAGAGGTTTTTTATGGACCGATTAAAAAAAACAACACCATTGTAAAATACGGACTGAGGCCATGGGATCCTTTTAAATTTCCCCCTAAGGTTTTCAGAATGAGCTTTAAGAGAACAAATTTATGGTCAGACTCCATAAAACCCATTATAAAGAATCGGAATTATTTCATACCAGCCTTTCTAAAATCGGACCGTCTATTGGATGTCACAGCAGAATATACATCAACATTAAATTTTGTTTATCAATTCGAAAAACATCAAGCCATTCCTATAGCTTACATCTGCGTCTATAGTTATGGCCAGTGGAAGCCTATCTTTTATGGCAAGGTTTATTCAAAGGGCAAATACGTTAAATTTAATGGAATGGCAAAAGATATGGCATATCATATTGCAGTTCCAAACGGCAGTAGTTATAAATTGATCGGCAAACCTTTTATTATAGATTCTTTAGATCACGTAGTTTATTCAGAACCTAACTTACAAAAGAAAATAAGTATTGTTTTGGAAAAAACTAATATCGGAGCAGATTCATGGGTAAAAAAAAATAGAGCCTATACATTAAAGTATCTAGATAAAAATAATCACTGGAAAGATTTGGGGAGCAAGCTTTGTCAAAAGGATTCTAGCTTGAGCTTTAGTAATGTGCCAATTAATGCATTTTACATGCTTGAAGATAAAATGAGCAATAAACACTTAAGTCGAACATTCTTGCATAAGAATCAAAAGCAAATTTGGTACTAATTCTGTGTTTTGCTTTAATTTCCTTAATACAAATCTTGCGCGCATTCAGAAAAGACTTTAAATGACAGGAAAACCTTATTCCTATCCTTTATCGTTATTATAACCGCCGTATGCTTTCATATTTTGATTTCATTTCATTTTTCATCATTAATATCGTTACAGACTCAACCTTAACGGGTTTATTGATGATTTCCTTACAAATGTTTAATAATTTGGGCTTATTTTCTGTTGCTTCATAAACCTTGTTTAGCTGATAAAGTGGGAAAAATCTTGACGGACACATACGGGAGGCTATCAAATAATAATGCTCTGCCATAAGATATTTGTTCAATCCAAAGAGATTGTCTCCTATCAGCATTTCGAGGTCGTAATTTGAAAACAACTCGTTGCACTTATTTGCAATAAAAAGACTTCTCTTATAGTCTTTATTATGATTTAGTACTGCAGCGTAATTATAGAGAAATTGAGGGTTGTTCTTCAAAACAGGATACAATTCGGAATAGTGGTGAATAATATTACCGTAATTGTTCTGTGCTCTATTACGTGCAATTTTTGACCATTCCATTTCTGCAATCGTTCTTGATATGATGCCCGATCCAATAAAAATGGTAGATATCATAATAAACAGTGACGCTATACGAAGATACTTCAAAGGAACAACAATGGAATATTTTGCGTTTGCTACTATGATATAGATACTTAGACCACATAAGACCCATATAAAAGGATATGCGAATGGGTAAGAAAAAAGGGAAAACACTGCAACAGAAATTAAGCATAGGCCAGCAATAAAGCTCTCGTGTTGAGGATATCTAGAATAGGATTTCCAAATAAAATAAACAAGTCCTATTAGAACTAAAAAACCAACAATACCATAGTTAACAATAAATAAAATATATTCATTATATGGATGATCAATACTATCAGCTAACATCTCATATTTACTGCCTATATGGTTTTTAAAATATTCTGACTGATAGGTCATATATTTAGAATTAAATCCACCAGTACCAAATCCGAATACAGGTCTATCGGCGATCATCGAAAAGCTGCATTTCCAAATTAAAATTCGACCGTTAGCAGATTTGATTTTTATAAAATATAGTCCTGCTATCAAAATTACTGAGATAACAACACCAGTTAAAAAGAACATTTTTTTTCTTTTTTGAAGGTGATAATGAAAAAGGTAAAACAAAAATACTACACTAAGACTGAGAATGCCTGACCTCGAAAATGAAAAAATGATGGCCAACGAGCTTACCGTAATGAACAAAATTGAAATATATTTCGGCTCTCCTTTTGCTTTAAGAAAAAAAAGAGAAAATGGGATACCCGCACATAGCGTAGCGGCAAGGCCTGCGGAGTTATCATACCAGCCAACCATATTTATGCCACTAAACCGTGGCTCAAAATAAAAGAACTGGAATAGACCTTTAAGTGCGAGAATAAAAGAAAATACTGCGATAATAATAAAAATCGCAGTATTATTCGGGATATCTTTTTTCACTGGTTTAATAAACAAAAACCTAGAGAAGTAAAAGATTAAAAAAATGCAAAATAATATTTTAGTAAAGTTCCATTTCTGCTCTTGTGGCTGAATAAATAAATTTGAAGTAAAGAAAACAGAACAACAATATATTAAACAAAAAAAAGTTAGGTATCCGATCCACGCGATATTTTTTTTATTTCCAAATGAAAAAATATCCATATAGCAAAACTGAGGTAAAAAAGTAGATTGAGGCTACAGGAGTCAAAATACGGTTTGCAATTCTTCCTCTCAGAAATACAATCAGTAAAGCGCCACTGGTAATGCAAAGTGATAGTTTAGGCTTTTGATCGGATAAATAAAAGGCCATGAACCCACAAACTGCAATTACAATAACTATTGCGGCATCAACAAAATGTCTTTTCATTTATTATCATCTGTATAATATATAAACTGGAATAGCCACAAAAAATAATTACCCTAGTTTAAATCATACTAATAAATAAAGTAACTGTAAATGAAAACAACAGCTATAGTATAAATTATGGTTATACCTAGTAAAATGTTTTTTGATATCCTTCTATTTAGCATCAAGAGTATCATTGCACCAACATTGACACATGCTGCAAATCTTGCTAGAGGGTTTGGGTAATGAAAAAATATCACTACCCAAAAAGCACATAAAAATATCGCCAGACAATCTACAAAACTAATTTTTTTCATTCTATCGTGATTGGCATAATTATAGGCTTCCAACTACTCTTTTTCTAAAAATCAATTACTTCATCCAATAAACTAAGTACATGTATATTATAAAAAATACTGCAGTATAAATTATCGCTATAGGAGTAAAAATTCGATTTGGAATTCTTCCTCTTAATAGTAAAATTATTCCAATGCCACATCCAAAAGAAGATGTTAATACTATTTTAAGATCTCTTGTGTAAAATGCTAACCCAATTGAAGAGGCAATAACTAAAATCGCTAAGCCATCATAGATGTCGATTTTTTTCATTATTTATTGAGATTTAATATTTGTTGGGATGCATCCAGCGACGTAGGTGTTAGTGACAGTTATAATTACTCCATTCGGATAATTAGTTGCTAAAAAGCCAAAACCAGCTCCGACAAGACATGCAATTCCTGCCTCTGCTTTAGTAAAAATTGGCTCTGGTACTATAGTTGCTATACCAGCTGCCGCATATCCCCCATTTGAAATATTGGCAAGAGATCTATTTGATAAATAAACATCCCATCCCCACCAATATGTTTTCAATTCATTTTCACCACCGACAAGATTAGGATCGCGTTGGTCTGGTGTAATCATTAAAAGATTTGTAGGGCGTATAGGTTTATCACTTTTTTTAAGAAAAATCAATGAATTGTCTTTTTGTACCAATACTACCGAAGAAGATTTTATTATATTTTTCAAGGTGCTATTTGTACCGATCATTATTTCCTTAAAGTATTCAAAAACTTCATTTGAAACCCCAACTTCGATAGCATTATTTGTTTTTAGGGAGTATTGACCATCTTTCAGGACAATATTTTTATCCATTCTGCTCCTTGCTTCCAGATACATCTTCTTATCTGCTTCCGTATATTCCGCAGATCGTTTTTTCACGTCGAAATTTATAACGTTTGGTGATTCATCTTTTCTGCAGGCATAAAAAATGCAGAGAACTCCTATAATTAGAACGATGAGGTTAATTGTCGATTTTTTTTTCATAAGTTTAAGTAAAGATTTATTTGTTCGCTAAAGTAGAATTTATAATGGAAATTAGAATCTTTTAATAATTATATTTATTACTTTCCTGTAGATTTATAATCTAGTGACTGTCTATCAAATACTTAATTATGATTTTATTTCAACTACATTAGCCGACGAAATAATTTAATACGGTTTCTAACGGAATAGTTTTTCTCTTTTCTGTGAAGTAAAGAGAGGCAATTTTTGCCCAGGTCTTAACAGCGGGAGTAGATATTGTTATCTTATCACTAAGTTTTGGATGCTCGATTGCAATAGATCCTGGAACCTGAAGAGACAAAGCGCTCACTAAATAGGGTAAATAAAAGGGAAACTAATTTGACTTAAAATGACCTTTTATGATTAGCTATAATTCATTTTAAACATGCTATAGGGGTGATTTTTTTATCGTCGGGACCACTTAGAGAGGTAAATCTCCACACTAAATGGCTTTTCTATTACAGAGAAGCCATTTTTGTTTACTGATCTTTAAAATTTCGGTTGATCATCCTAAACCATATCTCTGTTCAGCATTATCAATGTCAAGTTTTAAACTGGATAGGTCTGTTTTGGTCCAGCTAAGTTTGGCACGTTCCCCATAAGCTTTTTGTAATCTTTCTGAAAGGTTTTCCAGGCCAATACCCAAGCTGAGTTTAGAAGCGTTTCCTGAAATCTTATTGGTGGTGTAAATAAAAACGCTGAATTTACCATCATTATCGGTGATAGCTGTTCTTAAGATTGCAGAATCACCCGTTTTCGTCAAAAATGCTGCAGCTCCGGGAATCGCCTGACCATCTTTTTTTGATGCCACCATGCCATTAAGCATGCGTTGGGCAAAACCCGCACTACTTATTAGCAGTAGCAACAAAATCGTCAGTATAATATTGAAACCCGTAATTCTCATCAGCCTATTCGTTAAAAAAATTAAAACCAGGAGTGCATCCAATAGTGAACCATTGCTCTCCTTATTTTTTTGGGTGCCATTTCCCTTATTTCGGCATAATCGTATAAAAACACATCCTTCACATCCAGCAATTGTTGTTTACTTGGGCTGGGCCTGAAATAATAAGCTTCGCGCATCCTGTATGGACCAGAGAATTCAGGCGTGCTCAAACAGTCGCGGAAATTGTTCTCATAAATGTTGACCATGTTCAAAATGATATCCATCAGGTACTGTTCTTTCCTCGAAGCAGAAAATACCTCTGAAGCCAGGGTCTCAAATTCATCAAGATCAAGCAGTTCTACATCCCAATCTATATAGTGGCCGCCAAAATGGTAAACAATAATATACCTGGCAATATCTGCAGCCTCTGCATGGTTCTTGCCTCTTTAAACATTGCAAGTACATGAGGATATTCTGAAGCCAGAAAAGAAAGGATATCATCATCAGTCCAGAATACCCTTTCAAAACCGATTTCATCTACTGCGCTCCATGATTGGAGGCATCTTGAGATGAATGCCGAGGGCTGATTATTTCCAATCTGATGAATGATTTTTGGCAGCATATACTCTTCCTTTTAATGTTTTACCTGTTATTACATGCACAGGTGTTACATGTTGAAAATAAATTTACACAGGCTGAGCACCACTGAAAAAAGTGTGGTTTGAATAGGTAGAATTATGGGATGAACTGGTTATTTTCTGGGATTTTGGCCTAAAAGTGCTTTAAGCGCATACAAATGCTGTAGTTTTAGCCTAAAATAAGCTACCAGGCGTAAAATTTTAAACGGAAGAGGAAGATTAGAAAAAGTGAAAGCCCTTTACAATTAGCGCTTGCTTTTGGTAAAGTGCCCGATTAAAGCTAAAGCTTTTTGCAAGGCCTCATCGCGGTTACAGGCAATCGGGTAATACGCCATGCCAATCATGTTCGTTGGCACCAATATTTAGGTATAATTTGCTCGATACCACCAGCGGAAGCTTGGTTTCGGGCAAGGTGGCAGGAACAATGTCGCCAAAGCTCAAAATCAATCCACCGGTTTCTTCGCAAATTACTTTCCCCCGTTTATAATGCGAAAATGCCTGGGCAAAATCTGCAGTCGAAGAAAAAGTTTGGTTACTTACCAATAAAAATACTTTTCCGCCGAAACGGTTAGGGAGTTGCAGGATTTCTTCATCCTGATTTTTTACTGTATCAATAACACCATCAGCTCTTGAAAGCAGTGTAGAATCTTCTGCGGATAATATTTTACCTTTCCTGTGGGTAAGCAATCGGTTTTTAAGCAGTTGGCTGCTCTTTTCCAACACGCGATCGTCCTGGCGGAAAGGCCTATCGAGCAAATATTGCAGTAGGTAGTCTCCAACATCAGAATCGCCACCAAGGTTATTTCGAAGGTCAATAATCAGGTTTGAAGTTTTTTTATTTTTGAGATCGGAGAAAGCGCTGTCTGCAAAAAGCTTGATTTTTTCCAGATCCTGAAAATCATCTAGCTTCAGCAATGCAGTTTTTACAGCTGGAAATGTCAATGTAAACGAGGCTATTGTTTTTTGGAGTTTTGCTGTTGATGTTTGTTGTTTATCAGTTTGGACTATATCCTTTGGAAAAACCTTAACATTTTCCTTTTGCCCTTATCATTATAGTTTATTTCATAA
Organism: Pedobacter miscanthi; assembly: GCF_032678605.1. Taxonomy (GTDB): domain Bacteria; phylum Bacteroidota; class Bacteroidia; order Sphingobacteriales; family Sphingobacteriaceae; genus Pedobacter; species Pedobacter miscanthi_A. The sequence goes on along the minus strand of NZ_JAVTSU010000014.1, from coordinate 1,487 downwards.
AAGCCTTTTTTAGGATAAAGTACATCAAAATAGAAATTGAAAGATTTTGCGCCATAACTTGCCCTAAAATCAACGGTTTCACCTGTAACAAGAGCAACAATATCATCAACTATTTTTTTGCCGTTTATGCCGTTGATTGATATAATCTCCGCATTTTTTTAATGGTACCATATTTAAGTTTTACATTTTCCTGCAAACAGATATAGGGCTTATTGATGCTCAACGTTACTTTAAAAGGGAAGGCCTGGGCTTTATCTTTCTCAAATTGTTTAAGTGGCATTTCCAGGTCAATACGGCCATCCTAAAGTTTGGCAATCAGTTTTTGAGCAACAAGGTAAAAAGAGGTGTAATCCATGCCATCTGTAAGCTGCTGCTTCGCATTTTCAACATCATTGTGGAAATTTAACCGGGCATAACGATAATAAGGATTGGGATGGGCAGCCTCTATATTATAAACCATACTGTCCAGATCATTTTTTAGCGCATTGGCTTTAAAATGTTGCTGACCAAACACATTTAGCGCAGTTAAGAAGAATATTGGGCATAACGTAAGTATCTTCATATCATCAATCCTGTTGTGCTGGTACAATAACTAAAACTTCATCAAAGAAAGTTATCGCTTTTCTTTTTTCTATCAGAGTTGCCAGGTGGGAGCCTTCCCAAATTTCTTTTTAAACGATCTTGAAAAATGTGACAAGCTTTCAAACCCTAACTCAAGATAGATTGAAGATGGCTTTCTATTCTTCTTTTCTATCAGGTGTTTTGCCTCCAAAAGTCTTTTATCTTGTAGCCAATGCCTTGGTGGCATATCGAAAACTTTTTGAAAATCGCGTTTAAAGCCTGCTAGGCTTCTGCCGGTGAGTTGTGCGAATTTTTCAACTGGAATATTAAAGTGGAAATTGCTGAGCATAAATTTTTCCAGGTCCATTTTATAAGGCTCCGAGAAATCAAATAAGAAAGTCTTTAGCTCGGGCATGGTATGCAATAGTAATTGCACTGCCTCCTTTACCTTCAGCATGCCTAAAGCATTGGTTATATTTTCGTCAGGATGATGCACATAGGGGATGATGGATTGAAAAAAGCCCCGCAAAAAATCATTTGTAGGGATTAAGATATTATTTGCACCAACATATTTTTTATCTATTTCGATCTGCTCTTCTAATGCAATCTGTCTGAGTAAATCATCTTTCAGGCAGATAATGATCGTTTGATAATCTTCTCCGTTTAGCGGTGTTTTAGTCAGTTCGGCCAGTTGATTCTTGCGAATCAGTAACATTTGCTCTTTTTCCATGGCAAATTTTTCACTTGCCGTTTCAATTTCAAAGCGACCTGAAACCTGGAGCACTAAGGTATTATGAGCCATAAACGCAACCTTTTCTTTTCTCTTATGTGAAAAATAAGAATAAAAGATCACACCAGGAATGATTTCAGTCGGGTTTACCATAATATAAAGATATAAAAAGGTAGGGCTAATATTAGCCCCACCT